>CAZHQG010000004.1:0-27361 GCA_964534275.1 uncultured Binatia bacterium (SeqCode)
CCGAGCGGCGGCGACGCGCTCCGCAAAGGCGCGGTCTACCTGCCCAGGGCTCGGTGGCGGCGGGGGTGGCACCCACACGTCAGCGACGGTCAGGACCATAGCCTCGGCTTGCGCCGGCAGTCCCGCCCACTGCAAGTCTTCGAGCGCGGCGTCGCTTACCGAAGAGCCGTCATAGCCAACCAAAATTCTCATTGTTCTCGTTCCTTGTAGGTCTCTTCCCCGTCGAGCTGCAGAGCAGTTCACGATGCCTGATCGATGCGGAGGGAATCAATGACTCTCGGGAGCACATGACCCTGTTTCGGAAGGCCCCTGCGCCTCTGGTTCCTTGCGTGGGCGTAGGAGGGAAACAAGCACCGAGATGCCAATGAGCGTGGCCACCACGGCAAGGGACACGCCGATCGGAATCTTGTACACCTCGGCAATCAGCATCTTCACACCTACGAACGCGAGCACGAGTGCAAGCCCGACCTTGAGGTAATGGAAGCGATCGATCACACCGGCAAGCAGGAAGTAAAGCGCTCGTAATCCGAGAATGGCAAAGATGTTCGACGTGTAGACGATGAAGGGATCGGAGGTAACCGCGAAAATTGCTGGAATGGAATCGACCGCGAACACGAGGTCGGTGGTTTCTACAGCCACGAGCACCAGCAGCAACGGCGTCGCGTAGCGGCGGCCATCCCGTACCACGAAAAAGTGCGCCCCTTGGTAGTCGGGAACCGTGGGGACGAGTCGCCGGAACAAGCGGAACAATAGATTGCGTTCTGGTTCGACTTCGGTGTCCTTTTGCACCAGGAGTTTGAAGCCGGTGAAGACGAGGAATGCCCCGAATACGTACATGATCCAGTGAAACCGTTGGAGCAGGGCGGTTCCGAGTCCGATGAAGATTGCCCTCATCACGAGGGCCCCGAAAATGCCCCAAAACAGCACGCGATGATGGAGAGCAGGGGGCACTGCAAAGTACGAGAAAATGACCACGAAGACGAAGATGTTGTCGACCGAAAGGGCCTTCTCGATCAGGTAGCCGGTGAGAAACTCGAGCGCGCGTTGCGTACCGAACCAATGGTAAACGCCCAAGTTGAAAAGCAGCGAAACCGCGATCCAAACCAAACTCCAAGTCAGCGCCTCGGGAATCGTGACCACATGGGCCTGGCGGTGAAACACGCCGAGGTCCAACGCCAGCATCGAAAGCACGATCGCGCTGAACCCGATCCACAATGCCGGCGTTCCGATCGACTCCACTCCCATGCGCACTCCTTGGTCTGGGGGAGCGGCTATAGCGGCAAGGGTCGTTGCGGTGCAACTTGTTTTTCGCTGCAATCCCCCGCGGAATTGGTACCGCGATGTTTCCCGGTTGGGCTGCCACGGATCGTCATCGAAGGGCAACCAAGTGGGTAGTCCGTGGCTGGGAATGGCGCGGCGTGGCTCGGCAAACACCGGGATCGGCAGTGTCGACGATCACGGAACAAGATGCGCGCCGGCAGTTGCAAGCATGAAGGGAGGGCGGCACTGCTGTGTCCTGGCGCCAAGGATGTTGCGAGGAAGCGACTGATTTGCTCCGCCGCCTTGTAGCTTAGTGACGTCGAACGGCGTAAGCGGAGGAAGACGGGCCGTACCGAGTGCAACGACAGCGAGGAAGGTCGACGGAAAGCGAGGGACAAACAATGCGCATCGTGCGGGTGGCCGTGGCTGTGTTCCTGGTAGCAGTACTTGCCATCGCTTACCGGATTGTCACGCGGTCGGGAATGTTCGCGCGCATCGAGCCGCACTTTGCCGGCACCTGTCGTGTGGTTCCTGGGGTGGTCGGCGCCGAAGATGTGACGATCGACCCTGATCAGCGAGTGGCCTATCTCTCCGCGCAAGACCGTCGTGCGTTGCGCGGAAAGGAGGGCCCCCGAGGGGAGATTTATTTGCTGCCACTCGATGACGAGCGCGCAGCGCCGGTGCCGCTGACGGGCGGCCACCCGCGCGACTTTCACCCGCACGGAGTTTCTCTGTGGCGAGGGGCGGACGGGTTGCGTCGGTTGTTCGTGATCAATCATCGATCTGACGGACGCCACACCGTGGAGGTGTTCGACATCGCGAAAGCCGCCCTGAGCCACACGCGCACCGTGCATTACAGCGAACTGGTCTCGCCGAACGATCTGGTCGCCGTGGATGGCGACCGATTTTACGCCACGAACGATCGGGGCGTTGCCGAACCTGGTTTGAGGCAAACGTTGGAACTGTACCTCGCGTTGCCGTGGTCGACCGTCTCGTACTTCGACGGCCGGCAGGGGCACTTCGCGGCGCGGGGCTTTGCGATGGCGAACGGGATCGCGAGGAGCGCCGACGGCCACACCATCTACGTTGCGGAGTGCCTCGGACGAGCCGTGCATGTCTACGCGCGAAATCCGATCTCTGGGGAGCTGGCCGAACGGCAACGGATTTCGCTGCCCGCTTGTCCGGACAACATCGAGGTCGACGAGCACGGCAAGCTCTGGGTTGCTACGCACCCACGGTTGTTTGATTTGGTTGCGCACGCAGAGGATCCCCACAAGCGGGCCCCGTCGCAGGTGTTTCGTATCGATCCGCAGGGCGGCCGTGTCGAAGAAGTGTATCTGAGCGCCGGGGATCCGTTGTCAGCAGCAAGCACCGCGGCTGTGCTCGGGCAAACGATGGTGCTGGGATCGATCTTCGATCCGCACGTGCTGGTGTGCCAGCTGCCTTAGTGTGGACGGTTCGGATGCGGCTGCGCTGCGGCGGGTGCGAGCCCTAGCGCTGTTGCCATGATTCGAAACAGTTCGGTTTGGTCGATCCTTCCGCGAATGGCTTCGCTTCCAGGGCCGGAGGCATAAATCGGAACGTCGGTGCCCGTGTGTGCTTGTGATGCGCCGATTGCGGCGGTGGCATACTGCAGCGTCATCAAGGCTCCTTCACGAGTCACGAGTGTGCTCAGGAGCCCTGGGCTCCGACCAACAGCCAAGGGGTGCGGCACGATTTGCGTGGAGTGCGCATGGTCGGCGGTCACGATCACGAGGATGTTCCCTTGCTGCTCGGCAAGCTCGAGCACCGTATGCACAGTCCGGTCGAACTCTTCGGTTTCGCCGATTTGGCCGCACGGGTCGGCCGCATGGGCTGCCTTGTCGATGTTGGCTCCCTCGATGAGCAAGAAAAAAGGTCGCTGCCGGTTGGCTGCCTCGCGCTGCAGAATTGCAAGCGCCGTGCGTGCCATCGTTTCCAGGCTCGGCTGTTCGGCTGGGCGGCCGCGAACAGAGCATCGTTGTGGACCACTGCCCGGATACGGCCGGGCTGGTTCGCCTTCCCACAGGCGGTCGAAATCGCCAACAGCGAAGAGACCCAACACGGGCGGATCGAGTCGAGCGTGTAGTTGTTCGGCGCGCTCGAGCGTCGCGAACCCTTGTCGTCGAGCGATTTCCCAAAGGGATAGAAGCTCGCCTTCCCATTGCGCAGGTTGCTCGAACCTTTGTCGGCCGCCGCCGAGGACCACCTCGAATCGCTGGGCGAGAATCTGCTCGGCAATGGAGCCAAGGCCACCTCGGTCGCGCTGG
Organism: uncultured Binatia bacterium (SeqCode); assembly: GCA_964534275.1. Taxonomy (GTDB): domain Bacteria; phylum Desulfobacterota; class Binatia; order HRBIN30; family HRBIN30; genus HRBIN30. The sequence continues at coordinate 3,549 of CAZHQG010000004.1, forward strand.
AACCGAGGGCAGAGTTTCATGTCCGCCGGACCCTGGCAAACGCGCAAGTTCACATGGGCCATCATCGCTGCAGGGGTGGCATCGGTGACCTCTGCCGTGGTGACCACGCCGACTGGGATTCCCGCATCACGGCACCGTTCGGCAAGTGTAGGCAGGATCGTATCGGTCTGCGGTTCCGTCGAAATGCGGCCGTTGCTGGTTTTGGATCCAGTGGACCACGCCGTCGCGCTGGCGGCCGAATCGACAACATAATCCGGCAGGTGCGGTGCGTTCTCGACTACGGAAGACGTTCCAACGCGGGCGATTGCCGGCAGCCGCTCCCAACGGAACTGCCCTCGGGATCCAGCGAGATAATTCCTCGCGGCAGTGATTTCCGCATCGCCCATGCCGTCGCCAACGAGCAAAACAACCCCGGCTGGAGTGCTTGGCGTAGTCCCTGGGAACAGGGGGCGATATGCATGGCAGCCGTACAACGCGGCGCACGCGGTTGCGACCCAAGCGAGGGAAACACGCAACTTGTGCATGGAATCCTACAGTGGAGGAAGCTCCTGGGTGTGACGGTCAAAGGCGATGTCGCGCACGACACCAGTGAAGTCGAAGACCACGAGGAGGCGATCGCGGCTTTGAAAACTGCGCGTGTACGTGAACCAGTTGGTTCCCGTGATCGGGTCGCGTAGCCGAAAGGAGGAATAATTGAGCCGTTCGAAGGTGTACACGAAAGCGTCGCCGTTGGTTTGGTGGAAGATTTGTGTGGGCGGCCCGAACTCGCGCAAAACATCTGTACGCGTGGACTGTCCGGGCACGATCCTGTTCGGATCGCCGCGTAGCGGCGAGCCGTTGTAGGTGCGTGCCACGGTGCACCCGCACGCCACGAAGGCGAGAACAACGGCGACGAGACCCGACGACAGTGCCGACCGCATGGCTTGTCGTGGATTACGGGTGCTCCGCGTTTCGGCGAGAAAGGAAACCAAAGCGGGGCAATTCTTCAGTGCCTTTGCGAAACGCAAAATCTTCCACGCGGTTGTCCCCATCGAAAAAGATGACCAGCGAGTCGTTCTTTTGGTCGAACTCGGCATAGTTGAACAGCAACAGCAGTAGTGCCATCGCGTTTGCCCGGGAGTACGTGTACCGGAACCACCGCGCGCTCACGATGCGTTCCTCCGGGGGCTTGTCCCCGCGCCGGTTCAAAAACGGCTCGAACGGGATTCCGATCGCCGTCAGTTCCCGGGCATCGATTTCTTGCGGCGGACCGAACATGGCGAGCACTTCGGCTTTCGTGGTCACGCCGCGTTGCAAGCGAGCGATATTCGCCTCGTTCAGAGGGTGGTCGCGATATACCCGGCCCATTACGCACCCGGTCACGCTAAGTCCGAGAGCTGCCGCGATGGCAAGGTTGCGAATCGCAGAGCGACCTGAATGTGTTCCCTTCATCCCTTCCCTCCTCGTTCGGTTCTGCGCGCAGTCAGAGGATATAACCACGCGGCCCCGATGCCACGAGAATGGAATCCTCATAATGGATTGCTTGTTGTGGATCGATCTCGATGCGATGGAGGGCGACCTCGAAGCGCTGCAGGGGGCAGTGGACCAACACCGCCAAGCTGGCGCCGTTGCCGTGACGAACAACCGCGGGCTCGCACCGCTCGACCTCCCGGTGGAGCTGCCAGCCCTGCCCCTGGAGGAGTTGCGTGAGTTCCTCGGCACTCGCGACCACGTGCGAGTACGCCCAGCGCGCGCTGGCCCATAGTTCCTGCATGACCACCCAGTACTGGAAGTACCCTTCGGCGGTACGGGGAAAGGAAAATCGGTTGTAAAGAAGCTCCACGTCTTGTGTGGGTGCTGCACGTTCTTGCACCTTCATCGAGTCCGGCGGTGGGTGCCACTGCAACAAGCGACGCACGTGATCGACGGGGGTGCCAGACCGCGCCACGAACGGCCGGACATGCAGATCGTTGCCGGCTTGACCGAAACACCGGTAACGTACCTGGTAACCGGGCGCGAGCGTGATGTCTGGAAATCGTGCAAGGGTCTCCTCCGCATTTGCTTCGAACCAGGCTTCCCAGTACCCCGAATCGAAATGTTGCGGGGCCACACCGACGCGCTCGCCCGCCCGTTCGCGGGCCTGCGCGATGCGTTCCCGGCAAAGACGTACGTGTGCTGCTGGGACGAACTCTACCGAGTACTCCTCAGGCTTGGCTGGTTCACCAGACATACGCCTTCAAACTACCATTGGATGGGCCCAAGGGTAGGGGAAGTGGCGCCAGTTGTGGAGCGCTACAGGCGAATCGCAAACGCTCGAGGAGTTCGACGTGCCGGTGCCGCGCAAAACGATCGACCGCCTTTCCGCCAGAAACCGGCCGTAACCGCTACTTGGCAGGCGAAACGGACCTGGATTGCGAGTGGGGCGGCTTGGGTGCTCGCTCCATGGCACGGCGTGGTCACGAGGGAAACTTTTTGTGGGCATCGGGTTGACCAACGCAGCAATTCTAGGTACAGGGCTCGCCGCGACATAGGCCGAATCCCTGGAGACAGGGAGCGGGGGAACCAAGAAATTGGGGTGAATCCCGAGGGAGAGCGAAGCTCGAACGAGGGTAGGGTAACTCTTTGAGCCCGAACCCGGCAGCTAACCTCGTAGGCCTTCAAGGAGAGGCGCCGGTGACGCGGTGCGCGGAAGGTGCATCGTCGGATCCGGTACCAAGCCGTTGTGCGGTGGGATGTGGCCTCTCCCGGTATGTCGCGGAAAGGAGAGGTCGACGATGTACCATGCACAACGAAAGGAGTGGGTGGCCTTACTCGTATTGCTCCTGTGCTTGGCTGCGCCGTCTACTGGGTGGGCCGCCAAACGTTCCGGGGGACGTGCAAGCATTCAGGCGAGTTCGAAGAGCGAGCGCCATGTCGTGATGCCGGGCGAGACGCTCACCAGCATCTTGAGCGCTCGGGGGCTCCAGTCCGGGGAGATTATTCGGTGGGACGATGCGATGCGCACGGCAGCCGGGGATTTCGTGCTCAGTCCAGGGCACGTGGTGCGACTCGAGTTTCGGGGGGGAAGCCTGCAGCGTTTGAGCTACGAGGTGGACGACTGCGTACGCGTGGTGGTGGAACGGCACGGGCGGAGCCTGCGCGGAAAAACGGAACCGCTGCAAGCGCGTGTGCGGATGGTGGCACGAGAAGGAGTGGTCACGAAGACCTTCTCGCTGGCGGCGCGGCAGGCGAACATTCCTGACGCCATTGTTTCCAAGATGGCGGACGTTCTCGGGTGGGAATTTGATTTTCGCCGGGTGCGCCCCGGGGACCGCTTCCGGGTGCTGTACGAAGAGCGTACGAGCATCGACGGACGCCCACTCGCTCCGGGAAAACTCTTGGCTGCAGAAATTCGTAGTGGAAAACGGGTAGCTCAGGCGTTCTTTTACAACGACGGTGACGACGGAGTGTATGTCGATGGCAAGGGGCGCACGATTGGCAACGGCTTCCTGCGCTTCCCGGTGGAGTTCAGCCGGATCACCTCGCATTTCTCTCGCCAGCGCTTTCACCCGGTGCTGCAAGTGCAACGCCCGCACCACGGCGTCGACTTTGCCGCTCCCGCTGGCACGCCCGTGCGGGCAGCGGGTGACGGCGTGGTCGCCTCCGCGGGATGGGAAGGCGACTACGGCAACCAAGTGGAGATCCGCCACGAGAACGGATGGACGACCACGTACGCGCACCTGAAGGCGATCGCCCCAGGGATGCGCCCGGGGCGCACGGTACGCCAAGGCGAGATTATCGGTTGGGTCGGGCAAACCGGTTTGGCCACCGGCCCCCATTTGCACTTTGGCCTATTCCGGAACGGTGAGTATCAAAACCCATTGACCGCCCGTGTGGAGCTGCGTCGAGAAGTCAAGGACCTGCAACGGTTCGCACAGGCGAAACAAGTTCTGCTGCGGCAAATTTCGGTTCTCGTGCGCCCGACCCCACCGGTGGTTCCCGACGTCGTCGTAGCTGCCCTGCCGCCAAGCTTACGTCCTGCAATGGTATCGTTACAGCCTTGACCTTCTTGAGCTTCAGCGCTGCTCCCCATTTTACCGCGCGTGCCGGAGAGTCCTGCGCTCTTCTTGCTTACAAGATGTCCCGCGGGCGATGGCGTTGCGCTTGCGGGTAGCGAGCGAGCAGCTCCCGAGCGGCATCGAGGAAAGTTTCCGTTTGCTGGTCCGCTGCTCCGACGAGGTCGCCGGCGGAGCGAAGGATATTCTCGACCACCTCGCGGTCGAGCCTTAGTTCCGGGTGCGCAAGCAGCCGCTCAACCAAATCGACCCCGGGTGCGCCGGAGCGTAGGGAGGCCGCGGCTGCCTGCGTTTCCTGTTGGATGATCGCATGGGCCTGTTCGCGTCCGGCGCCTCGGCGCACCGCTTCCATGAGTAACGTCGTCGTGACCAAGAACGGGGCGTACCGGCGCCATTCCGCTTCCACCACGGCTGGGAACAAGTGAAAATTTGCCAGGACCGCAAGGAACGTCTCGAAGAGTCCGTCGCTCGCGAGAAACACTCCCGGAAGGGCCACCCGTCGGACCACGGAGCACGATACGTCTCCTTCGTTCCACTGGTCGCCAGCGAGAGCTGCCAACATGTGGGCGTAGCCGCGAACCACAACGTGCAATCCATTCAAGCGCTCGCAACTGCGTGCGTTCATCTTGTGCGGCATTGCAGAAGAACCCACCTGACCAGGAGCGAACCCTTCGCTAGCGAGCTCCAGGCCCGCCATGAGGCGGAGAGTTTTGGCAAAGTTGCTTGGCGCCGCTCCGAGCTGCACCAAGATGGCAGCCACCGCCGCATCCAGGCTTCGTGGGTAAACCTGCCCCACTGCTCGCAGCGAGCGGCCAAAGCCGAGGAAGTCGAGCACCGCGCGTTCGAGCTGCTCCACTTTTGTTCGGTCGCCCTGGAACAACGTGAGGAGATCGAGCTGTGTACCCACGGGCCCTTTGATGCCGCGCAGCGGGTACCGCTGGATCCACCATTCCAGGTGCTCGAGCGCGAGCACGAGTTCCTCCCCGTACATGGCCAGCCTCCGGCCAAACGTTGTCGGCTGTGCAGGGACGTTGTGCGTACGCGCGGGCAAAACCACGTGGCGGTACTCGCGCGCCCGCTCTGCGAGGAACTGCACGCTGGCAATGCCTTTTTCCAACAGCAATTTGGCGGAGCGGAGGACTTGGAGTTGCTCCACGTTTTCGGTCAGGTCCCGGCTCGTGAGTCCCTTGTGGACGTGCTCGTACCCCGCAAGGGCACAGAACTCCTCGATGCGGGCCTTTACATCATGCTTGGTGACGCGCTCGCGCGCTCGAATGCTGTCAAGGTCGACGTGGTCCTTCACGCGTTCGTAGGCAGCAATGGCTTCGGGGGGAATGTCGAGGCCGAGCGTCCGTTGCGCCTTGAGAACCGCGATCCATAGTTCCCGCTCCAAAATCACCTTGCCCCGGGGCGACCAGATCGCCGTCATCTCCGGGCTTGCATAACGCTCGGCCAGTACATCCGGGGGCACCAGGCCCGATTCTGCTTCGGACATGGGACCATCTTTTATTGGATTGGATTGTCTGGTGCCACCGCGGCGGCAGGCAAATGGGGCACGTCGTGAAGGTCGTCCGCCGAGATGGTTGAAGCTGGAGTGTCCGATTTCGGCGGGTCCGTGCCTCGAGGCGCGGGCGTGGTGGTGCCAACGGTTGCCGCGCGCGTGGGCGCTTTGGGCGTCGGGGTCGTGCGGGGGCGGGCCGTGGTCGGCCGCGATTCCTGAGTCGTAGGCTCTTTCTCCGGAGTTTGTGCCGGAGTGCCTTCTTGTGGCGACGGTGTTCCCACCGTTTCCGGGCTTTCTGCTGTCGCCGGTGGGCTCTTGCCGGGGGAAGGCTCTTCGCTCGGGGCACTCGTGTTGCGAGCGACGGGCGTGTTCGCGCCAGCGCGTGAGGGCGCCGGTGCAGGATTCGGCCCGAATGCTGGAGCAGTCTCCGCAATCGTTCCTGCCGAGCGAGCCGCAGGCAGCCCTTGAGACGGCGGGCTCCATGGTCGGCGCGTTGGCGCGCCACTGCCTGCAGAAGCAGGGAGAACGTCGAGCTGGAAAATGAGAATTCCGTCCGGCAAGCCGTCTGGACCGATCCGGTCGACCCCAACGCGGTCCAGATTCACGAAATCGCTGGGACGCCATTGCTGGCGGTCGGGCATCGAAGGCGAGCTGGAGAAGAAAAACGCGGCTGTCAGGCGGGCAAACGCGGTACCGTCGGCGTACTCTGTCGAGGCCGGGTTGGGGGCGAGGTCGAGGTACAGCGAGAGGGTCGAAGGGGCAGGGTTCGGGACGAAGTGCGTGAAACCATACCGATCGAAAACCAGGGCGCTGATGCCCGGAGTGGTGGTGTCGCCGTTGAAATACAGGTTCAACACAAGTGCGGCGGGGAACTCACCTGGGCGGAACTGCCAGAACAAGTGCGTAACGTTGCTCACCGGCCAGAGGATCAGGCCGGGGCGACCATCAGGGCCCGCCAAGCGGCCGTCCGGTGCCAGCGGAAACGGGATCCCACGCGTGCCTGGGGGCGGCCAGCGCGTGAAGCCGAGGGGTCGGCCTCCATACCCGCTCGCGGTGTGCCACACTGGTCCTGCAAGTTCACCGTTCGGTCCCGCCGCGTGCAACAGCACTCCAGTGAGCTCGAGTGCCAAGCCGGGCTGGATCCCACCAAGTACGGCGAGAGCTACCACGGCGGTTCGTACGCACTGCGAGAAACGCAGTCGTCGCTTTGCTGCGTTGCGGAATCTCAGGCGGAGATTCAGAGGATTTGCGGTAACGGAACGCGTCCGCGCGCTTCGAGGCTTTGCCATAGGGCCTCGGCAATCTCTTGAAAACGCTGGCTAACTGGGTGTTCTGGTGCAGAGAGCAAGAGCGGTACGCCGTTCTCGCCTGCTACGAGCAAATCGCGAGACAAGGGCAGGGTGCCGAGAAACGGGATGCCGAACTCCTCGGCCATCCGCCGCCCGCCGCCGCTCCCGAACGGTTCGCTTTGGCCACCACAGGCGTGGCAAACGTACCCGCTCATGTTTTCGACCACGCCGAGAACGGGCGCTTTGAGTTCGCGAAACATGGCGACCCCTCGGCGAACGTCCTCCAAGGCCATGGCTTGCGGAGTGGTGACAATGACACCGCCGGTGAGGGCCAGTTGCTGCGCAATCGTGAGCTGGGCATCGCCGGTGCCAGGCGGCAGGTCCAGCACTAACAGGTCGAGCTCGCCCCACGCGACGTCGCGAAAAAATTGCGTGAGGACTTTGGTGATCATCGGGCCTCGCCAGATCACGGGCATACCAGGATCGATGAGGTAACCGAGGGACATTGTCCGCACGCCGTGCGCCTCCACTGGCACGATTCGTTGATCCCGCGTCGTTGCCGGAGCTCCGGCGGTCCGGACCATTTGCGGCACACTCGGCCCGTAAATGTCGGCGTCGAGCAAGCCGACGCGCCGCCCACTGGCGGCAAATGCATAGGCAAGGTGCACGGCCACCGTCGATTTGCCTACGCCGCCTTTACCACTGGCGACCGCTAAAACGTGTTCCACCCCGGGAATTGGTGCGGGTCCTACCCCCTGCCGAGCTGGAGGCGCGGGCTGGGTGAGCTCGACTTCCACCGCAGGAACTCCTGGCATGCCTCGCACGGCAGACTCCACTGCCGCGCGAAGCTGCGCGAGGATGCGTTCGTCGCGCGTGGTCGGGGCCAGGACCACTTTGATCCCCAGCGATCCAACCTCGATATCTCGCACGAATCCGAAGCTCACGATGTCGCGGCCGAGGCCAGGGTATTTCACCTGCTTCAGTACTTCCAAAACCTGCTGGGGCGTGACCATGCATGCGCACCATAGCGAGCACCAATGGATGGCGCGAGTTCGAGGCTCCCCAGGCTCTTGCGCAGGTCCGCTGCTCTGAGACGACGGCCGTGGCTTGCATGGGGCGAAGGTCTTTGGTGTTTGTTTTGAATGGTGAGCCACGACACCACTGGGCCCAGGCTACCCGTAGGGAGGGAATGGTCGCGGTTCGATTTGTGGCGCGCACGCGTGGGTTTGGTGCTTGCGCCGCTAGCCTTCGCGAGCGTGCTTGTGCTTCCGCTCGAACTTTCTCTGCAGGCACATCGCCTAGCGGCGATTCTGGCCGGTGTGGGAATTTTATGGGTTACGGAGGCGATCCCGATGGCGATCACGGCGTTTCTCGGGGTGGCGGTGGCCGTGGTTCTCGGTGTCGCTCCTGCGCAGCAGGCTTTCGCACCGTTTGCCGATCCGTTGATTTTTCTCTTTGTCGGGTCCTTCCTTTTGGCACGCGCCATTTTCGTGCACGGGCTCGACCGTCGCATCGCCTTGGCCATCCTCTCATGGCGCATTGCGGGAAAGAGCCCCTGGGCGCTCTTGATGGCATACTCGGGCACGGCAGCGCTGCTCTCGATGTGGATCAGCAATACAGCCACTGTGGCGATGATGTATCCGATTGGGCTGTCGATTTTGGCGGTTGTGGATCAGCGCGCGCAAAATCGGCGACGTGCGCTGCGTCCGTTTGGAGCGGCCCTGTTACTCTCCTGCGCTTTCGGTGCGTCGATCGGCGGGTTGGCCACGCCGGTGGGAACACCGCCAAACTTGATTGGGCTCGGCTTTTTGCGCCGCACGGGTGCTGCGGAAATTCCCTTCTTTACATGGATGGCGTTGGCCTTGCCGATTGCCAGTGGCTTGTGGGTATGGATGGTGGTGCGGTTTCGGAGGGTGGGGCGAGGGCTGGAGGAAGCCTTGCGTGCGCTGCGCGAACACCTCGCCGAAGAACGACGGGCGTTGGGCGCATGGACCGCAGGCCAGCGCAACACGGTGGTGGCCTTTGCGATCACCGTGGGATTGTGGGTCGCCCCAGGCGTGGTAGCGCTGGTGGCCGGTCGGGAGCACCCGTGGTACGCGTGGCTCTCGGGAACGCTGCCTGAGGGCGTGGTGGCATTGTTGGGTGCGAGCCTGTTGTTCGTTTTGCCGGTCGATTGGCGGCAGCACCGCTTCACACTCACCTGGGCGGAGGCTGTTCAGATCGACTGGTGGATCGTGTTCCTGTACGGAGGCGGACTCGCATTGGGCACACTGACGTTTCAAACCGGTTTGGCGGAAGCGGCCGGGCAAGCGCTGACGGCTGCGTTGGGAATCGACCGACCCTTCAGTTTAGTGCTGGCAGCAACGGTATCAGCCACAGCCTTGTCAGAGGCGACCAGCAACACCAGTGCAGCAAACATGGTGGTTCCCGTGGTCATTGCACTGGCCAGGTCTGCGGGCATGGACCCAGTGCTGCCCGCACTCGCAGCGACGATGGCCGCGTCGCTCGGGTTTTTGTTGCCGGTGTCCACCCCCACCAATGCGATTGTGTATGCGTCGGGGCGCGTGCCCTTGCGTTTCATGATGCGCTACGGGGCGCTGTTGGACCTGGCAGGAATCGCCATTGTGTCCGCAGTACTCGCGATGCTCGGACCAATTGTGTTGGCCAGCAACTAGCGTAGCTCGACGAGGTTGGTGCGGACCATCCCCGGAGTGCGCTCCACGAGCGGTGGGCAAAAGGTGATTTCGAGCGCCAAACGCCGCCGCTGCCAACCTTGTGGCCGATGATCGTCTGCTTGAATCTCGAATTCGTAGGCAGCGGCCGGCTCGCGAATGAGCCAGCAGTCTCCGTCAGCCAAGGCAGGCACGCTCAGTGGACGTAAGCGGCCGAGCACGGCTTGGTCCTCGCCCTCGGCGCGTACGATTGCATGGACGCGAAGAGGAAGGGCCGTGACGCTGTGCAACCGGATGCGCGCGCCGGAAAGCGTGTCGTACCGATCGAAGTCGGTTCGGGCGAAGATGCGTGCGTTGCCAGCGGAAAGATTTTCACCAACCCGCGATGTGGCTTCTTCCCAGAAACGCGGCGGGCCGACATCGATGTGGAGAAAACGCTGGCGACGGTAGAAGCCTACTCCGCCCACCCGTTCTTCGCGTAGGCGCAACCAAAGTTTCTGCAAGTCGAGCTGCGGGAGGGCAATGTCGGCGGCAAGCGCCTGAGTGTGCAGCGAGGCAAAGGCCACGGCTTGTCCTTGCGCGCCGAGTGCACTGTTGAACTCGGGGCTCCGGTATCCCGAAAGCAGGATCATCGGGCGGGCCCGGTATCGCTCTTGGATATAAGCGAGCAGCTCGACGAGGCGAAGCGACACGGCTTCCGAACGGCCGTCCCCACGAGAGCGGAAGAAGTGCGCAATGCGTTGTAACGCCTCCTCGTCGTATGCCCCGTTCGGCTGCCGGTAGCGGACATCGAGTGTTTCCTCGAAGTGGCCGTGCCGCAGTTGGAGTCGACCGTTCCCGGCGAAAAAGAAGCGCACTTGGGCCGTTGTCCTCGAAGTCTCGGCGGACGCTTCGCGAGCGAGGCCGGTTCCGGCGCGCAGCGTTGCAAGCCCCAGGAGCAGCGCGCCCACGCCGAGCGCCGCAAACGAGCGATTCGGGCAGCTTCGCCTGCTAGCGGCGAATCCACTCAGGATCACGGCAGAGGTCCTTGGTGATGTTTTTCTGATGGGCTTCGAGCGTACCCCCGCCGATTTCGATGAGCTTGGCGTCGCGCCACAGCCGTTCGACAACGTACTCGCCCATGTAGCCGTATCCACCGAGAACCTGGATCGCGCGGTCGGCAATGTCTTTCCCGACCCGCGCGGCAAAGAGCTTGGCTCCATCGGCATCGGCCCGGTTGCCTAACGATCGCAGGTCGAGCCGGCGTGCGACATCGTACACGTAGCTCCGCGCCGCGCGAAACTCGGCAAACGAATCGCCGATGTACCGCTGAATTTGGCCGTGGTCGCGCAACGGCACACCGAAGGCGTGCCGCTCGTTGGCGTACCGGACCATCGTTTCTAGACAGCGCATGGCGATGCCAAGGGACATGGCTGCCAGAGCAACACGCTCGATTTCCAAATTCCGCATCATGTGGTGCAGGCTTTCGCCTTCGTTTCCGATCAAGTTTTCGGCGGGCACGATGCAGTTCTCGAAGACCAACTCGGCGGTCATGGAACTTCGCATGCCTAACTTGTCGTGCAGGCGCTGACCCAAGGAAAAGCCAGGAAATCCTTTCTCGACCAAAAACGTGCTGATTTTGCCCCCGGTCTTTGCGTACACCAAGAACACGTCGCCCAAGGTGGAGTCGTCGAGCGCGCCATTGGTGATGAACATTTTCCGTCCATTGAGGATGTAATGGTCGCCACGGCGCTCGGCCGTGCTGCGCATGCCGAGCACATCGGTGCCTGCTTCTGGTTCGGTCATGCACATTCCCCCGATCCATTCACCGGAAAGAACCTTGGGTAGGACGCGGCGTTTTTGGGCGACGCTCGCGTTCGTGGAAAAGTTGTGCACGAACAACACTGCGTGAGCGAGGTAGGCAAGGCAAAAGCCGGGATCGGACCACGACAGCGCTTCGTGGACGATCACCGCCGCAGTGGCGTCTAGGCCACTGCCGCCATCTTCCGCAGGAACGGTGAGCCCGAGCAAGCCGAGTTCGCCAGCTCGCTGGAACAGTGCGCGGTTGAAGCGTTCCTCGCGGTTGAATGCCTGGGCCTGGGGTTCCACCTCATCGCGGACGAACGCCTCCACGGTGCGTGCGAGCAAGCGGTGCTCCTCTGTCGGAGCATACAAAGGAAACTCTTTCCACCACTGTGTGTCGGAAGTCCGGTCGTTCATGTTCTGACTCTCCGGATCGGATGCGGCGCTCGACGAGGCCAACGAGTGCGTTAGCGAGACGACTTGCGTCCGTTCCCGTTGCTCCGACGGCCGTTGCGGCGCACTTGTGAGAGGTCGCGCACGGCTCCCCGAGCAGCACTGGTGGTCAGCAAGGCGTACGCTTGCAACGCGAGCGAAACGGTCCGCTCGCGCTTCTGTGGCGTCCACGCTTGTGGGCCGCGCTCCAGCTCCGCGATCCGGCGCCGTTTCAGTTCGGCATTGTCGACGAGCAACTCGATTTTTCGCTTGGGGATGTCGATGCGAATGCGATCGCCGTCGCGTACCAGTGCAATCGTGCCGCCTTCCGCTGCTTCGGGAGAGACGTGTCCGATGCTCAACCCCGAGGTTCCGCCACTGAAGCGGCCGTCGGTGACGAGGGCGCAGGCTTTCCCCAATTGTTTGGCTTTGATGTAGGACGTGGGATAGAGCATCTCCTGCATGCCGGGCCCGCCTTTCGGGCCTTCGTAGCGGATGACCACGACGTCGCCGGGGCGAATGCGGTCGTTCAAGATGGCGTGGCAGGCTTCCTCTTGCGACTCGAACACACGGGCGGGTCCTTCGAACGTCCAAATCGACTCGTCCACGCCAGCGGTTTTTACGATGCAGCCGTCTTTGGCGAGGTTGCCGTACAAGACAGCAAGGCCGCCGTCCTGGCTGTACGCGTGCTCGACACTGCGAATGCAGCCTCCGACTCGGTCGGTGTCGAGTTCGGCGTAGTATGTGGACTGAGAGAACGCGACGGTCGTTCGCACCCCGCCGGGAGCAGCGAGCGAGCGTTGGCGAGCTTCGGGGGTCGCTGTTGGGCGGCGTACGTCGTTGGCGTCGATCGCTTCTCCCATCGTACGGCTATGGACAGTCGGCACATCGCGATGAATCAGCCCCGCCCGATCAAGTTCCCCGAGGATGGTAAAAATGCCACCGGCTCGGTTGACGTCTTCGACATGGTAGTGCGAAGAGGGTGCCACCTTGCAGATATTGGGGACGCGACGGGAAAGACGGTCGACGTCCTTCATGGTGAACGGCACGCCAGCCTCGTGGGCAATTGCCAGGATGTGCAACACGGTGTTCGTGGAACCGCCCATGGCAATGTCCAGGGTCATGGCATTCTCGAATGCCTCGAAAGTAGCGATACTGCGGGGAAGGACGCTGGAGTCCCCTTGCTCGTAGTATCGGCGGGCGAGTTCTACGATCAAACGGCCGGCCTGTTCGAACAGTTTCCACCGAGCGGCGTGAGTGGCCACGATGGTGCCGTTGCCGGGGAGCGCGAGGCCCAAGGCTTCGTTGAGGCAGTTCATGCTGTTGGCCGTAAACATGCCTGAGCACGAGCCGCAGGTAGGGCAGGCGGAACGTTCCATTTCCAGTAATTCGCTGTCGCTTACGTGTTCGTCGCCAGCGGCGATCATCGGATCGATGAGATCGAGTTTCCGTGGGGGCAGTGGCTTGCCTTCGGCGTCATGGGTGCCCGCAGAAGTGCCCGCCTCCATCGGCCCTCCCGACACGAAAACGGTTGGGATGTTCAGCCGCATGGCCGCCATCAACATCCCCGGGGTGATTTTGTCGCAGTTGGAAATGCACACCAAGGCGTCGGCGACATGAGCCTGAACCATATATTCCACGCTGTCGGCAATCAGGTCGCGGCTTGGCAAGGAGTACAGCATGCCGCCATGGCCCATCGCGATGCCGTCGTCGATGGCGATGGTGTTGAACTCCACGCCCCAGCCTCCCGCGGCATCGATGACTTGCTTCAAACGTTGACCGACGTCGTGCAGGTGAACATGGCCCGGAACGAACTGGGTAAAGCTGTTCGCGATGGCAATGATCGGCTTGTGGAAATCGGCATCTTGCATGCCGGTGGCTCGCCACAAAGCACGTGCCCCGGCCATGTGACGTCCTTGGGTGGTCGTGCGGCTTCGGTACGGGTTCATGCCGCACAGTCTAAACCGAAGGCTCCACGAGGGCAATCAATTCGCCACAAGGTATGGTCAGCGCAGACGGTCAATCCTCGTCGGGCAACGGCTCCGCTGGCGGCACGTACTCCTTTCCTTCCTCGATGGCCTCGACAACGTCTTCCGTTTGCGGTGGCTCCGGGCGAACCTCCGCTACCGGGGGAACAGGGGGTTTGTCGCGGTCTTCACGCTCCCAAAGGAGCTCGTTGACTTGCAGACGGTCGACCACGTCCTTCACTCCCACGACATCGGTGACGAGCTTGAGCAAAATTTGGTGTTCCAGCTCGCTCGGTACCGCGCCATCGAGATACGCGACGCCGTGCCGAGCGACGATCCGGAGTTCTTCCATGTCCACGCGGCCGTCTTCGCGCACGGTCTCGCGGAGAAGCTCTTCGAGTTCGCGGTCCGACAGAACCTCCAAGTCGCCTGGTAACTCGCCGCGGTGGGGGACCTCTTCTTCTTCCCCAGGGGTTTCTCGAGCCGCACGCTCGTGCTGCTCGGCACACTCGACGCAGTATGGGGTCGCTGGCAGGGCGCGCAGGCGAGCCACTGGGATTTCGGTGCCGCAGTCCACGCAGATGCCGTACGTTCCGTCGGCAATGCGCTGCAGTGCAGCGTCGATGGCGGCCAGTTCGCGGCGCTCGTGTTCCTCCAGTCGATCGTACAAGCGCGCCGCCCGCTCTTCTTGAGCGAGCTCCTCCAACTCGGATTCTCGTTCCGCCGCAATGTCGGCAAGGTCGGCTTCTGTTTCAGCCACCGTGTGCAACAGTAGGGCGCGCTGCCGGCGGAGTTCCTTCGTAAGTTCCAGTAGTTCGCTTTGTCTCATCGATGCCCTCCAAACTTTGGCCGGCCCGGAGTTGAGCGAGGGACCATGGTTCACCTGACACTTGTGACGACTCTGTCAAATCCGATGGGGATGCGAGCGGTGGGCATTGTGGCACAACTCGATGTCGGGGGAAACGCCTTGTGGCGGTTTCCCCCAACGCTCGGTCGACCGTTCAGGCAGCTTGGATCTCGATTTTCCGTGGCCGTTTCCCGGGTTCCTCCGTTTTCGGCAGCCGAATTTCGAGCACGCCGTCCTTGAAAGTCGCGGTAGCGGCGTCAGCCTTCACCTCGACGGGAAGCGTAATCGTGCGAGTAAAAGCACCGAAGGTCCGTTCACTGCGGTAATAGTCTTTCTCTTTGACTTCTTCGGTTCGCCGTTTCTCGCCTTTGATCGTCAGCGTCTTGTCCGTCAGACTGACGTCGATTTGATCCTTGGTCATCCCCGGCAACTCGGCCTTCACGACCACGTCGTCACCCTCTTCGTACACGTCCACTGCAGGAACCTTCAGCTCGAGTTCACGTAGCGGACGCCATACTTCCGGCCATTCGATGCGTGGCCATGGGAGGCGGGGAAAATCTGTAAAAAACCTCTCCATGAACCGCTCGAACGGGTCGACTACCACCCGCTCCACGGGCGCCGCCCGCACGGGAACGACTTCAGCGGATCGCGTCGCTTTTTTCTTCGTTGCTTTTGCTTTCGCCATCGCTCCTACCTCCTTTCGCGTCGACCAAGATTTGTCCGCACAGGACGATGCGCAAGGGGTCGAACGCAACTCCTGCGCCATATCGCGTTCGCTCAAGAAAACGTGCGTCCGGGTGTCTTTGCTTCTTACGCTTGAAAAGGGTCGCCGGGATCGGCGCTCGATCGGTCCAGCGGTGCATCCTCGCGCCAAACCGAATCGACCGAGAAAAATTTCAGTTGCGCGCAAGATCCACTGCCCTTAGTATGGCGGCGCCTACTTACGGGCCGAACGAGCGGGGCCGAACGGGCGGGCGAACGTGCGTGAAGGAGTTGCAATGAATCTGAGCTTCGAGAGGCCTGTTGTTAGGGCGCTAGCGTTGATTGGGACACTACTGGTGACGTGGGCGAACGCCGTAACAGCAGCACCGGTTCCTTCGGTTACCTTGAATGTTCCAAGCTCCCCAATGGTGGGGGAGCCATTTTCGTTCACGGTCGAGTTCGACAACACCTCGCCCACCGATGTGGGCTACGGACCGTACGTGGACGTGGAACTGCCGACCATCGGTGCGGACGGGGCTGGTCCGGCCACGGACGACGGCATTTCTTTTGTTTCTGCGACGTTTCTTGGGGTCCCGGTGACCTCGACGGTGCTGACTTGCCCCGTTGCTTCGCATCCGTACACAGGACTGCCGGTTTCCTGCACAGCGGGCAATCAGCTCGTCGTGCTGCAGTTGCCGTTTGGGAGCTTTACCAACACGCAACCACCGGCCACGATCACCGTCAATGTGAACTTGAGCAACCTCGCCGATGTCGGAACTCCGTTGACGATCCGGGCGACACCGGCATTCCGCTACGGCGCGGACCCACTGGATAACCCTGGAACCGACCCGCCGATTTTTGGTTCTACCCAAAGCGCAAGCGCCACGCCGACGTTGATGCGCCTTGCGAAGTCGTACAATGGCCCCGAAGACGAAACTGCCACGGGGCCCAACTTCCCTCGACGATATACGATTACCGTCGACATCGCGAACGGGCAGACAATTACGAACCTCGATGTCTTTGACTTTCTCCCAAACAATCTCGCCTACCTTTCCTTGGTTTCGAGTTCGCCGGCCGGAGGCGTGGTCGTGCAAAGTCCCCCTTCCGGGGTTGCAAGCAACGCACCGAACAACGTGTTGCAAGTGCGCTTTCCTAGCGTGACCGGTGGCACGGGCTCTGCGGATGCTTCGGTGACATTCGAGTTTTTCGTTCCGGAGTTCGACGCGAATGGAGCGCGGGTGCTGCCCGCCAATACTGGAGACGACGCGTTGTCGTTGGACAATGCCCGTACTGAGGGCGATTGGACCCCGATCGATACGCGTGACCCCAGTGCGCATCCGGTGGTCGATCCAGCTGGGCCCGAGCACACCCTGACGGACAAAGCCATCGCGATCCAAAAGTCGGCAACGATCGTGACCGATGTGGGTCCTCCCGGCATGTCGCCAGGGGACGTGGTGGAATACACGTTGAGCTTTCAAATTTCGGACTTCTTTGCCTTCCAGAACATCCGCATCCAGAACGACGTCCTTTCCGATGGCCAGAGGTTCGACACGACGTTCGCTCCGATTCTCTCGGTGACCGAAAATGGTGCCACTTCGACCGGGCCGTTCTCGCTTTCGAACTACTCGGTAACCGTGGACAGTCCGGGCACGGGGACGTCGACGTTATTTTTCGATATCTCATCTGAACTCGTGACGCGGGGATTCAGCGGAATCCTACTCGGTGGGCTCGTGCCAGATGGTCCGCCGACGAACGATGGCCCGACAACCGGGTTTGTTCGCTACCGCGCGTACATCTTGGACCAATACACCGACAACCATCCCTCTGGCGACCCGAGCCTCAACAGCGGCGACAGCGTCAGCAACTCCGTGAACATCGTGGGCGATGTTCTCGACAACACCACGCTCACGCCGACTGGATTTGACGAAAACGATGGGAGCGGCGCCGGGCTTACTATGCCCATTGGCACACTGTCCAAATCGCTGTATGCCCGCAACGGAATTGTGGGGCCGTTTACCCAGGTAGCTCCGGGCGACACGATTACGTTTCGCTTCCAGTATACGATTCCCACCGGAGACATCGAGAATTTTCGCTTCCAGGACTTTCTGCCTTTGCCGGTGTTGCACGCTACGGAACTGACCACGTTCCTCGATACGGTGTCTGCAATTGCTCCGCCGGCGGGCTCCGCCCAGTTTGGGCCGGCGGACACATTCCGTTCGCTTTCCGGGATCGTGCCCACCATCAGCACCGACGCCGTCGCCAACATGGTGCAGTTCACTTACGGCACCTTTCAAAACGCCGCGAACAACCCGGCGGTGGTGGACATTCTGTTCACCGTAACTGTGTCCGCGGATCCGTTTGCGGATGGCTTGTTCCTAACGAACCAGGTGCGGGCACTCGAGCAAAACACGGTGATCGAGCAGTCGCAGAGCGATGCGATTGTGCAGTTCCAACTGACCGAGCCGGTGATTCGGTGGAGCAACATCAAGGGGGCGGTGGCTTCTTCGAATCCGTCTGCGGTGTTCAGCCCATCTCCTGTGGGTCCAGTGACGTTCAGTGCCCCGGGCGGCGGCTGCCCGCGGTTTACCAGCACGATTCATTCGAACGGTCTGGCGACCAACCCGATTCGTAGCGACGTATCCAACGTAGATGCGGGCGATCGGGTCACGTTCGCCATCGTAGTGGAGAACCGCGGCACCGGATTGACCGGTGCGTTCGACGTCCGCCTGCGGGACACAATGCCCCCCGGTTTTTCGATCCCAAGCGGTGGACTCAATTTGTGCGTGACGGACGGCACCGGAGCCCCGATTTCCTACGTGAACCTCGGTTCCGGGTTGTTCGACCCCGCAGGAGGCATCGAGCTGGTCGATCCTGGGCCCACATCGACCCCTGAGGGTGCACTGGACCCTTACAGCCCGACCAGCGGCCGGAACATCGCCATCATCACCTATGATCTCGAACTAGATGGTCCCGGCGATCCCTCACCGGTCACACCGCGACAAACGCTGACCAATACGGCCACGTTGTTGAACTACGCGGGCGCCGAGGGTGGACCGAACCATGTCGTCACCCCCTCGACCGACTCGGCGACCACCACGATCGCGTCTCCGACGGTTGCAAAGGTGATTCAAAGCATCGTGCCAAACGGAACGGGGGCGAGCAGCGTCACCGCTGGGGATATCGTTACCTACGCGATCACGGTGACGTTGCCAGAAGGAACGACACCAGGCCTGACGCTGACGGACCTGTTGCCGACCGGATTCCAGTACGTCGCCGGGAGCGTCACCGTGGTTCCAGGGACGTTCAACGGAACCGTGACCACTTCTCCGACAGTGACGACTTCGGGATCGCCGGCAACGGGGCAAACCGTCAACATGTCGTTCGGCACGGTAACCGTGAACGACGACAACAACGCAACCAACAACAGCTTTGTCGTCACGCTCCAAGCGCAGGTGCTGAACATTGCCCAGAACAGTGGCGCGTCCTCGCCGCAAACGAAAACCAACCGCGTGACCCTCAATTTCACCGGTAACCCAGGAAGCGGGATCACTGCTACCGTGAGCACGACGTTCCGAGAGCCGCGGCTCGTGTTGAGCAAGACCATGAGCCCGAACACGCCGGACGCTGGGGACCTGGTGACGATCACGCTCGTGGTGACGAACAACGGAACATCCCAGGCCCACGATGTCGTTTTGACGGATACCTTGCCCACGGATCTCTTTGACACCACGCCACTCATTTCCGTGAACGAAGGGACTACGCCGAGCGGGTTTGTCTACGCATACGTCCCGCCCACCGTGACCTACAGTGGCGGTCCGATTCCTGCGGGAGCGTCGCGTACCTTCACGTTCACCGCACGAGTGCGCGCGGATGTGGTGACGGGCTCTTCGTACGTCAACCCTGCTTCAGTGACTGGCGATTCGCAGTCAGGCGCCGTGCCGGAGCAGCGCACCACGACTGCAAACGCGAGCGCTACCGCAAGCGTGCCGAGCACGACGGCAAACAAGGTTGTGGCCGCGACTTCGGAGAACTCCACCGATCCGGGCGATGCGAACGCCAACACGAACCCACCGGTGGCGATCGGGGAAGTCATCACGTTCCGGTTGTCGTTTTCTCTGCCGGAAGGAGTGACAAGAAACGTAACCCTGGCGGACGTGTTGCCGTCCGGGCTCGAGCATGTTCCGGGCACTGCCTTCCTGGTGCGCAACAGTACCGCGCTGGCTGCCGCGAACAATCCTGGCAACATCAACGCGAGCGCCCCAGGCGTCCCAGTTCCGGTCACTCTCTCGGGGACTACAGGCGAGGTGTCGCTTGCACTGGGCGATGTGACCAACAGCGACAACAACAACTCGACGACCGAGACATACGACTTGATCCTGGGCGTCGTGGTTCAGAACGTTGCCACGAACAATGCGGGAACTAGTTTGGTCGATGTCGGCCGCATTCGGTACAACAATTTCAATAATGTGACCCAGCAAGTCGATACCGCTCCGCGCACCGTTCACGTGGCCGAACCGCAGCTCTCGGTCGACAAGAGCGTGAGTCCGACGACCGCGGCTGGTGGGGATACGGTGACGTTTACGCTGGTGATTAGCAACACGGCTTCGGGCGCCAATGCGGCGAGTGCGTTCGACTGGACCATTACCGACACCTTACCGGTGCAGTACTTGAGCCCGAGTGTGTCTTCGGTGAACACCGGCGGTACAGGCGCCGTAGTGGCTGCCGGGTTTGTGGGGAACACGTTGAACGCCACCATCGACCAACTCGATCCTGGGGAGTCTATTACGATCACCTACACGGCCACCGTGGACCCAGGCGTGTCTTACGCTCAAGTGATTACGAATACGGCAAACGCGGTGGCTACCAGCTTGCCTGGTCCAAACGGGACGGGAGGGGTGACTCCAGGGGCACCGGGATCCTCGACCGGGGAACGGACGGGTAGTGGAGGTGTCAATGACCTGACGGCGCAAGATTCGGCTCAGGTGACTGTGGACGCGCCTTCGTTGACGAAAGTGACGGTGAACCCGCAAAGCTACACGCCGGTTCTCGGCACGGCCACGTTCCGAATCACGGCGGCAGCGCCCGTGGGTACCACCAACAACTTGGTTTTCACCGATACGCTCGCGAGCGGGCTCGAGTATGTGCCGGGCTCGCTCACTGTCAGCTTGCCTCCTGGGGCGACGAGCTCGAACAGCCCGTTTACCGACTCGAACCCAGCGTTCTTCACCCAGAGCGGCACTACACTCACCTTCAACTTTGGCACGCTTGTCGTGCCCACGGCGGGAGCGATCCAGATCACTTACGACGTCCGGGTGCGAAACATCTTGGCGAATCAGGACGGGGTGATTCTCGGCAACTCCGCGCTGATGCAGTTCTCGGATCCCAACACTCCGGGTACGATTACCGTCGGACCGGTTGCCACGCCCGATCCGGTACGTGTGGGCGAACCGAACCTAACGTTGTACAAGTTCGCTATCTCTGGTGCGGTTGGTTCGGACGCAGGGGACACGGTTCGGTGGCGCGTGGTTTTACAGAACTCGGGCCACACACCGGCGTACCGACTGAACTGGCAAGACGTGCTCCCGAACGGGCTCTACCAGATTTCCAATATTGTAGTGACGCCCACGGGTGGGAACGTGTACCTGAACGGTACGACCACCACGGTTACGTCTGCACACGCCGTGGTCAGCACCACGCTGAATACCAACGACACCATCAGCTTACCCTTGCTGGAATTGTGGCCAGGAGCGGTGCTGTTCGTGGAATTCGATTCGGTGGTGATGAATACCGTCGTTCCTGGGCAAGTTCTGAACAACGCGATCCGTGCGAACTACACGAGCTTGCCGACGGGTGGGCGCGACAATTCCACCAACCCCGGCGCGGTGGACGACGACAACAACGCCGACTTGAACAACTACGAGGAGTCCACCAGCCAGGCAATCACCGTGGCCTCGAGTGTGGCCATCGACAAGTCCGTGTTGCCGAGCACATACACGATCGGTGAGACGGTGGCTTGGCGAATCCGAATTGACGTGATCGAGGGTTCGATCCCGAGTCTGATCGTCACTGATGTTCTGCCGGCGGGACTCACTTATGTCGGACATACGATCACGTTCGGGCACATGGGGATGGTTGCGACGAACCCGGCGTACAATACGCGTCTTGGCACGGGCCAAACCGTGCAGTTCAACTTTGGGGACCTCGTCAATCCCGCGAGCGGCTCGCTCCTGGACGATTTCGTCGTTATCGAAATCCGCGCTCGTGTGGACAACGTCGCGAGCAACCAGAACAACACGGTGCTGCGCAACGGGGAGCAAGCCGACGGCTCGACCGTTTCGTTGCAGTACGGGACGGGTACGCCGACCGTGATCTTCTTCGACGACGACGCGGGTACTCCCGGACTGCAAGGGCTTCCGATCACGATTGTCGAACCCGAGTTGAGCGTTCAGAAGACCGTGAGCCCCACGCAACAATCGCTTGGCGATGAAGTCACGTTTACGGTCACCGTGCAGCACCTGCCGACAAGCACTGCCACAGCGTATGACATCGTCATTTCCGACACCTTGCCCGCCGGGCTCAGTTACGTGGCTGGCTCGGCGTCCCTACCGGCCGGGGATGTAACCGTCAGCGGTCAGAACTTGACGTTCCGCATTGCCTCGCTGACCGTCGCGGCAGGTGCGCGTACGTTCACGTACCGGGCGCGTGTGGAGCCTTCTGCGGTGGTCGGGCAGCCGTTGACGAACAACCTGACAATGGTGTGGGCGAGCTTGCCCGGGGCCACGGGTGCGCCCACGAGTGGCCGCACTGGGAGTGGAGGGGTCAACGATTACTCGGCCGCAAGTCAAGCGACGGTAACACCGCAGTCCCTCGCGTTCATCGATGCGGTGAAGACCGTCCAGGACCTCGACGGAGGCACCGTGCTGCCGGGCGATAGCTTGCTCTATACCGTCACGCTCATCAACGGCAGCACGACTGTCAACAATGTGGTGTTCACGGACGTCTTGCCGATGTACCTCACCTACACTCCGGGGACGCTCACGACCTCTGCCGGTACGGGTAGTGCCTCCGGAAATACGCTCACGGTCACCATCCCGACCCTCGCACCGAATCAAACCGTGACGATTACCTTCGAGGCCACGGTGAACGCGGGCACTCCGCAAGGGGCGCTCATTTCCAACCAAGGAACGGTCGATTCGAGTCAGACCTCCCCCGAGCCAACCGATTGGGATGGCGACGACAGGAACGGCGACCAACCGACGGATGTGGTTGTCGACGCGAGGTACGCGGGCCAACTGCGCGCAACCAAGTCCGTGGCTTTGATTGCAGATACGGTGCCGCCAACGGGAACGATCAACGATGGCGACACGGTGCAGTTCACGATTGTGCTGCAGAACACGGGCAGCGCGCCGCTCACCGGTGTGACCTTCACCGATGTGGTTCCACTTGGTCCGCCCGGGGTACTGGTTACGGCTGTCACGACGACCCAGGGAACAGCTCCGCCGCCCTCGAATAACGTGGTCATTTCGGACATCGGCACGATCGCTCCGGGCGCGACGGTGACCGTGACCATCACCGGCACAGTCAATGGTGCAGGTGTCGTTTGTAATCAGGGCATCGCTGACAGCAACGAAACGGCACCGCGTTCCACCGACAGCAACGGGGACGCCACCGACGGCAGCCAGAGCACGTGCTTTACCGCCGAGGCGGCTGCGGCTGCTGGAATTCCGTCGCTCGTGATCGACAAGAACTACATCTTGTTGGCGGACACGAATGGAAACGGGCGAATCAACGTTGGAGAGATCGTTCGCTACACGGTGGCCGTGACCAACCGCGGTAGTGGCAACGCGACGAATGTGTTGCTCGACGATCCGGTTCCTAGCGGAGTCTCCGTGATTCCGGGAACCGTCGTTCCGAGCCAAGGCGCGGTGGTGACCGAGGATCCCCTCTTGGTGAACTTGGGAATACTCGCCCCGGGTGCCGTGGCCACAGTACGTTACGATGTCATCGTCGATACCGCCTCCCCGGGCAGCGTGATCACGAACACCGCAACAGCACGGGACGCTCAAGGGGACAACGCTGCCGCGAGCGAGTCGTTTAGTGTGCAGTCGAGCAGCATCGACGTAGCCATTTCCAAGTCGCACACCGATGCGTTTACCGTCGGGCAAACGGCATCGTACGTTCTCACCGTGCGGAACAGTGGGAGCCTTGGTACCACAGGGCCGATCACTGTGACGGATACGCTGCCGAACGGTCTAAGCTATGTGTCGGCAAGCGGGCCCGGCTGGAGTTGTGGTGCCAGCGGGCAAACGGTCACGTGCACGTATTCCGCCTCGTTGCCCTCCAGCGCCACCGCCAGTTTTACCCTCACCGTGCTGGTGGGATCCGCCGCTTATCCCACGGTGACCAATACGGCGGTGGTGTCGACGATTGGGGATTCTGTTGCTTCCAACAATACGGCCAGCGACCCGACCACGATCCGTATGAGCGGTGCAGCGACGAACACACCGACGCGCACCGCGACGCGTACCCCTACTCCAACGGGAGTCAGTGGCACGCCAACTGGGGCAGCAGGGACCCCGACACGTAC
>CAZHQG010000004.1:27461-93668 GCA_964534275.1 uncultured Binatia bacterium (SeqCode)
CTCCAACGGGAGTCAGTGGCACGCCAACTGGGGCAGCAGGGACCCCGACACGTACTCTGACGCCCACACGTACACCGACCGTAGTTGCAGGTACGCCGACCCGGACGTTCAGCCCCACACGCACGCCGACGGGGACGTTCAGCCCCACGCGCACGCCGACAGTGACCCGCACGCAAACATCGGTGCCCACGCCGACGCCCACGCGAACCGGCACATCGACACGCACGCCAACGAGGACGCCGACCCCGGTGCTAACTCCGACTCCTGCACCAAGCCGCGTTCCAACCACCGCAATCGAGTGCAGCGGAAACAAGCGACTGCGCATTCGCTGGTCGCCCCGTCAGCCGGGTGAAGCGACCGTGTGGGTGTCGGCAAGCCGTTGTTCTCCGCCTCCTCGTTGCTTTACCGCACCGGAAGGAAGCTCTGTTTTAGTGCCACCGGTGGTCATGTCGGTGAGCGACCCTGGCGCTCGATCCATCGAAAGCGTGATGGAAGCAGTCCCCACGAGTCAGGGCCGTTGCCCGGGTGGCGTCGATAGTTTCTGCCACTCGAGCGACGTCGAATTTCACATCGACCGAATCCACTTCAGCTACGGTCGTGACGGCGTCACCAACATCCGCGGCAAGTTGCACTTCCGGATCGACCCGCCAGTCTTGCCGAGCTTCGAGACCCCCATCACGGTCCGAATCTCCGACCAGGGCGGCTACGAGGTTGAGCTGACGTTCTACAATTGCGGGTGGCGGAACACGACATTGTCCACGTTGCTCACTTGCTACTGAGAAGCTGGCCGGCTGTGGCAGGGTCCCTCCGCCGGGAGGCTGCCACAGTCGGCCACTGCTCGAGACCCTCGGCGCTCCACGAAAATTTGTTGTCAAAGGCTCTAGGCGCTGGTAATCTCGTGCCCGCTTGGTGCTGCTGACCAGTGCGTGAAGGGCTCGCGGGCTTCGCCCCGCGAGGCTCGGTGCTTGCCCTCCCTCTCTTAGCCCCCCTTCGGGAGGGAGGGCAGCGCTGGGCTTCGGACCATGGTAGTGCGGATGTGC
Source organism: uncultured Binatia bacterium (SeqCode) (assembly GCA_964534275.1). Taxonomy (GTDB): domain Bacteria; phylum Desulfobacterota; class Binatia; order HRBIN30; family HRBIN30; genus HRBIN30. Next base: position 28,502 of record CAZHQG010000004.1, read on the forward strand.
GTGAGTTTTTGGGGAACCATGTTTCTCTTTGCTGCAAATGCAGCTAGAAGGCAGCGCTTGCGATGAAAGCGGTGGTGTTATGCGCTGGGTTGGGGACGCGTTTGCGCCCTCTCACGTTCAGCACGGCCAAGCATTTGATCCCCGTGGCCAACAAGCCGGTGCTGTTTTACGGCATCGAGAGCCTCGTCGAGGTCGGGGCCCGCGAGATTGGCATCGTCGTGAGTAGAGAAAGTCGCCCGGTGATCCAAAATGCGGTGGACGATGGCAGCCGGTGGGGTGCGGTCGTGACCTACATCGAGCAACATCACCCGCGAGGTCTTGCTCATGCTTGCGCGTGTGCGGAAGAATTCGTCGGTGGGGAACCGTTCATCATGTATCTCGGAGACAACTTGCTGCCGGACGGGCTCCGTGCGCCGGTCGAGTTGTTCCGCAGTACCGGGGCGAACGCTGTCGTGCTCTTGAAAGAAGTCGACGACCCGAGCCGCTTCGGAATTGCCGAGATCGAAGGGAACCGCATCGTTCGCTTGGTGGAAAAGCCGAAGGAGCCACGATCGAATTTGGCCATTGTGGGCGGGTACATCTTCGACCGCAACATCTTCGATTCCATCCGCCGCATCTCGCCATCGTGGCGGGGCGAGTACGAAATTACCGATGCCATTCAGGATCTTGTCGATCGTGGGTTTACCGTTCTTCCGTATGTCGTCCCGGGTTGGTGGAAGGACACCGGCAAGCCAGAAGACATTTTGGATGCGAACCGAGTGGTGTTGGACGGCATGCGCAGCGCGATCGAAGGGACTGTCGATGAAGCTTCCGAACTCCGCGGCACGGTGATCGTTTCCGCGGGGGCGGAGGTGGTCCATTGTCGGATTCAAGGTCCAGTGATTATTGGCCGCGACGCGCGAATCTTTGGTGCCACACTGGGCCCGTATGTCTCCCTTGGCGATCGGGTGCACGTGCGGAATAGCCGCTTGTCCAACTGCGTGGTGATGGAAGACACCACGATTGATCACGTCGAGCTTCCGCTGCGCGATAGCTTGATCGGACGCCGCGTGGTGTTGAGGGGACACGGGCAGGAGCCAGGAATGCGGCTTTTGCTGGGGGACTACTGCGAAGTGGAGCTGCGCGAGAAGTAGTTGGGCCAGGGGGCATGGCAAAGAGCGCACAGAAGAAAGGTACCGGCCAGACGGTAGCCTTGGTTCTGTGTTTCACGTTCCTTGCGGGGCAGCGGGCGTTAGCGACAGCCTCGGACGCTCCGTCTGCCTGCGAGGTGATCGATGGACACTTTGCGGCAACCGTCACGGCCGCAACCTCCGGTGCGAGCGCAGACGCTGGTTCGTGCGGCGGTTCGGAAGCGCCGGAACGGGTAGTGGAGTTCACCGCTCCGCGAGCGGGCTGGTACACATTCGATACTCTTGGATCGGACTACGACACGGTCCTGTACATTCGGGGCGCCAACGGGGCCGAGCTTGCCTGCAACGATGACGTGGAAACGGGGGTACACGCTTGGTCGCGCGTGCGCGTCTTGCTGGCAGCGAACCAGAGCGTGCGCGCGGTGGTAGACGGCTACGCCAATCAAAGTGGCTCGTTCGTGCTCCGCGTCAATGCGGAGTGCCCCTTGCCATTCCGTGCAGACGCCCGCGATTTGGGCAGCGGCGCAACGTGGAATGTTGCGGGCTCCTTGGACTGCGCTCCGCTGCTTGCAATGGACTCTGATTGTGCAGCGGACCCTCTCGGCCCCGGCACGGCCTTCACTTACACGGCTCCATTTGCTGGGCGCTACGAGTTCAGCACCGAGGATTCCATAGTCGATACAATCCTTTCTGTGCGTCTGGGTGCTTGCTCGGGTGCAGAACTTGCCTGCAACGACGACGTGCTTGCCGGCTCATTGGTGCAGTCGCGCGCAGCCGTCGAGTTAGGTGCTGGGCAAACGGTGGTGATCGCGGTTGCCGGGAAGGCCGGGTCCCGAGGGAGCTTCCTCCTGAGTGCAGTGGGCCAGCCATTTACACCGACCGCATCGCCCACGAGGACACGCACGCGAACCCCGACGCATACACCAACGTCTGCGGCGAGTGCGACGCCCACTGCCTCCGTCACACCGAGCCCTACACGAACACCGACAGCGAGTGCCACGGCAACCGCAACACCCACCGCTTCTCGCACTCGAACTGCCACGCAGAGTCCGCGCTCGATTGCAACCCGGTCGCCGACTGCCACCTCGAGCGAGACTGCAACTGCCACGGTGCCGCCGCCAACGCCGACTGCCACCGCCACTGCCTCCGCCACTGTTACGTTGCAGCTTACCGGCACGCCAACGTTGCCCTCGATGGCTACAGCCACAGGCACTGCAACAGCGACGGTAAGCGGTACGCCAACACCGCGACCGACATTGACGCCCCTTCCCACTGTGACCGCAACACACACGCCGCAAGCATGGTTGCAAGTCGATCCCGTCGAGCTCGTTCCGGGTGGGCGCACGGTGGTCTACGGGCGCGTTGCGCCGGGGGAGACCGCCATCCGGATCTGGTTCGATGTTCGTGGCGAGTGGCGGAGCGGGGAGTCTCTGCCTGTCGACGACGACGGAAGCTTCCGGGCGACAGTGCAAATTCCCGAATTAGAAGCGGGTGCGGCCCGCGTTTGCGCGGCGGGAGTGGCGACGGGGGAAGTGGTGTGTGCGGGGGTGACCGTGGTTTCGCTGCCCAGTGCTGCATTGGAGGTAAGAGTGTTGGGTAACGTGGGTGGCGAAGCGGGTGCGGAGGTATACTTGTTTCGCGACGCTGGTGCCCCAGCGGCGTTCGCGCGTACGGACGAAGCGGGACTGGCTAGTTTCGGTTCCTTGCCTCCGGGCATATACCGCGTGCGTGCTGTTTGTCGTGCAGGAACAGACTGTGCTCGCAGCTTGTACTTTCCCCCTGCGGAAGTTGTGCTCGGACCGGGTTCGCAGCGGTCGCTCGTTGTGCGCGGTGTTGTGCCCCCGCGAGAACCGCGTTTGGACTGGGCGGGCGCGCTCGTGTTGCCCGATGGCCTCGTAGGCGAAGACTGGCCTTTCGCCGTGACGCTGCTGTCGGAGAATGGGGGCAGGTTTCCGAGCCTGCGCGGGTTGGGATTGCCGCCGGTCATCGTGCGGTTTTGGGCCGCGCCGAGTTGGCCACGGGACCAGGATGGCGTGGTGGTGTTCCGCCTGTGGGAGGGCACGAAGGTCGTGGCGTCGGTCACAGCAACCGAGCAGCAGCCGGTGTTCGCTCGAACCCCAGCATGGAACTTTCCGGCGTACGTAGCCGATGTGAATGTCAGTCAACTGGCGCCTGGGGAAGCGACATTGGAAATCGAGGTGGCCGGCCGTGTTCGGCAGACTTACCCCCTGCGAGGGGAGGCGCTTGGGGTGCGGTGGGCAGCACTTGTTGGTGGCGAAGAGCCGCTGTTCACCGAGGCAAAGGAAAGCGGCGGCAACTTGCGAGCCCTTGCGCGTGGCACGCTGGGTGGTCGCTCCACAAGATGGAGCACCTCCGTCGAGTACGATGCTGGAAAGGTAGTGGAGTGGACCGGCGAGGTGGGCGGACATGTCGAAGAGAGTTGGACTACCGATGGGGCGTGGAACGGTGCGGTCTGGACTGACTTGGCCGGGAAACTCGGGGGTCAGGTGCTCCAAACACAGGACTCGCGCTCCGAGTTGAGAGGGAACAGCTTGCCGGCGGCCGAGTATCGTCTGAACACCCGAGCCGCGGCGCATGAATGTGTGCCCCTTCAGCTTCCGGCTGCAACCGCGACCTCATCGGTCGAGTTGTGCGCAGCTTGCGGTCCCGTCTCTCTTCGGCGGGCGCTTTCGTCGGCACTCTGTTTGGAGCCCCACATGGGCTTCGAGGGAACCGTCGACTCCGCTTTCGTCCTTCGGGGCACAGTGGAGGGGCGATTCCTGCCCTCTGTTCCGCGGGGATGGAGCGAGCGTTTGGGTTTTTGTCAGGAAACTTGGTGGGGCAAGGCTGAACTCGACGGACAGATGCGAATCGAGCTCGATGCGGCTCGGTCTCCGTCGTGGTGGACCCCGGTGCGACCTTGCTTCTCTGTCAGGGAGCGTTGGCAAGCCACGGTGAGTTGCTTAGGTCGGAGCTTTCTTGGGGCCAGCACGGACGTGCTCACGCAGACGGAATGTTCTCCGCCCCCGGCTCCCTCACTTCCGGCTCTGCCGGTGCCTGAACCGGAACTCGCCCTGGCAATGAGCGAAGCCGGTGACGGCTTGTTGCTGTGGGTCGAGCCTGGTCGCGGAGCCGACGTGCCCCCGACGTTGCGGTTCCGGGAGTTCGCAGGTGGAGCCGGTGCGCCGGCAGATCGGGTGGAAACTCTCGTGTCGGGGTACGTTGGGAGTCCGGCGGTTGCGTTTGTCGGTCCGGGCACCAGTCTGGCCGTCTGGGTCCAAAGTCGGCTGCCCCTCGAAACCGCTCGTGAAGCGAGCCAAGGGGCTTTGCTCGAGAGTGCGGAACTAAAGGCTGTGTTGAGGCGCGACGGAACCTGGCAGGAACCGGTGGCGCTCACAGATGACTCAGTCGCAGACGGATCCCCGGTTTTGGTGGCTACAGAGGAAGGGGCAAGGTTGTTCTGGTTGCGCGCCGAAGCCCCAGGCGAGGGGATGTCCGTTTACGGAGCCCGCTTCGTCACAGATTCTGGCTGGCAAATGGATGGGCGTTTATCCCCGCCGGCGGAACTTGTGCGCGAGCTTGCCGCAGGGTTCAGCGGCGGAGCCGTGCACGTTGCGTGGACGGAGGTTCTCCCGACCGGGGAACCGCGACTATGGGTTCGGAGTTTGGGGCCCGAGGGGTGGTCCGGAGCGTCGGTGCTGGCACTACCCGCCGGGTTGTGGCCGAGCGGGCTGCAATTCTGGGACGAGGCAGAATCGCCACGGCTTTTGTTCCGCGGAGTGGATGCCACTAGTGGTGGCGGCCCAGGCGGGCGACTGTACCTTGCTGAGCGAGGAATGTCCGGATGGTCGGTTCGGGCTTTGCCGGGGACCGAAGGGGTCGACCGAGCGTGGGTCACCAAAGGCAGCGCGACACCCGCTTGGGTGGTGTACCGCAAGATTGGCAGCGGATCCGCCGAGGAGGGCAACGGTGACCTTTGGGCAATTTCTCTGGGCGGTGGGTCCGCGTCGCCGGCGGTGGCTCTGAGCACCGATGGATGGGGACACGGAAACCTCGTGGGAGCTTCACAGCGCGGCGGATCCATTTGGATCGCCGATGTGCACCGGCAAACGCCGGTTGATCCGCCAGTCGTTGGCGTGCATCGGTTCGACCTGCTCCCGGATTTGGTGGTCGACACTGTGACCTGGCAGTACGCTTCCGGGGAGGATCCGTCTGCTTCTTTGGAGGAGCCCGCACTGGCAGTGCGGGTACAGAACCGCGGACTTGGGGCTGTTCTCACGAGCTTTCGGGTGCGTGTACTTTCCGGACCCACAGTCGTCGGAGAAATGCGTGTGGAGCCGCCGCTCGGGCCTGGCAATAGCACCGATGTGCTTTTCACGCCTAGTTCGGGGCAAGTTTTGCAAGGTGTCCTGACAATCGTGGTGGATCCTGAGAACCGGGTGGAAGAATCGAACAAGGAAAACAACGCACTTCGCGTGACCCTGCGGCCGCCGGCGCCAAATCGGCTTGCGGTAACGTTGGATGAGTTCGTTGGCGACTTGGTGTTGCAGTGGCCGTGGGTGCCGGGAGCTTATCAGTACCGGATCTACCGGCGCTCCGGCAGTTCGGTGCCATTCGAGCTTGTTGGCGCAACGACGACCACCGGTTTTCGCGACGCGGGGGCGTGGAATGGGACCGAAGTTGCGTATCGTGTGACCACAGTGGATCGCGCTGAGTCCGAGTCGGCCCCCGCGGCCGAGGTCGTTGTCGCGCCAGAAGAGACGACCGTGCCGTGCGTCGGTGACTGCGACCGCAGTGGCGACGTGACCATCGACGAACTGCTTCTCGGCGTAAACATTGCCTTGGACCTTAGAGAAGTGCGCGAGTGCGCGACGTTCGACCGCAACCAGGACGGAGCCGTCACCATCGACGAAATCCTTGTAGCCGTTGGGAACGCGCTCGCCGGGTGCCCAACGGGCGGCAGTGGCAGCTAGCAGGGACCGCTACAGCCATTGCTACCGGTGACTACGCGCGCGCCATCGTTTGGCGGTTCCACTCGAGCACAAAGCAACTGCGACACACGCGCTCCTTGTGGGTGTGAGAGAAGTGGTGTTAAGCAGGTGGCGTTTGGCGAGCATAGGCAGAGGAGGGAGTCGAAACGTGGACCTCAAGTACCTATGGCAGCTTTGGAACAATGCGCGTCTGGCTTGGCGGCTCTTTCGCGACCGTCGGATTTCCTGGGGGGCGAAAGCTGTGCTGCTGGGCGCGGTGGCTTACGTAATTTTGCCGGTCGACTTCTTGCCTGACGCTTTACCGCTGCTCGGCCAAGTCGATGACGTGTTGTTGCTCGTTTTCGCTTGGAAGTTGTTCTTGTCGCTTTGTCCCAGCGAGGTAGTCGTCGAGCATGCTCGCGACATCGCTGCCGCGCACATCGCGACGACGGCGCACGGTCGACAACGCTCGTAGATCGCTAACCGGGTCGGACACGTACCGCTTGGTTGGGTTTGTGCTGGAGCGTTCGCTCTAGGTGCGGCGGACGACTACCGGAAGTCGGCCTTCAGTGGCACCCCAAGCCGGTCGCGCGGTGCTTGGAAAGCGGGCGACCGAGGATGTGTTGGCGATCTCCTTGACTGGCCTTAGTGGAGAAATTTGCCCAGGCGATCGAATTTCCAGCCCGACCAGTAAATAAACGTTGCCTTCCCCTTGATTGCTTTTTCGTCCGCGAAGCCCCAGTAGCGGCTATCGAGGCTTTCGTCGCGATTGTCGCCCATCACGAAGAATTTCCCGGGCGGCACTACCACGGGACCAAAGTTGTCGCGCGGAATGCCATTGGTGTCCTGCGGGTATTTAAAGTGGGCGTACGGATCGGGGGCGGGCTGGCCGTTGATGTACAGTTTCTTTTGTCGAATCTCGACAGTATCCCCCGCGACGGCAACGACACGCTTGATGAGGTCCGTTTTGCCGTCGTTGGGCGAGACGAATACCACGATGTCGCCGCGTTGCGGGTGCGCCCACTGGGCCACTGGAATGACGATGCCGGTGAACGGAATGTCGATGTGGAAGCCGTAGGCGAGCTTGTTGACGAACAAATGATCGCCGATCTGGATGGTTGGGAGCATCGAGCCCGACGGTACCCAAAACGCTTCTACCACGGTAGCGCGGATGGCCAGCGCAACCAGCAGGGCGATCAGGAGGGACTCGATATTTTGTCGCAGACGCGACTTTTCTTTCTTTGCGGCGTTCGTGACCACCGCGGAGCGACGTGCTTCAGCCATGATGCAAACCTCGTGTTTGTATGGAAGATGCTGCTGGCAGCGTCAAGGTCTTAGGAGGCGTTCTTCCGCCACGCGGTCACGCTTGGACACACCCGGGCTGCCGAGTACATAAAACCGCAGGGGCAGATCTGCGGCCAAACGCACGCCGATCCGCGTGCTGGTGACAATTTGTTCCTCTGGCCTCAGTGAACCAGGCTCGATCCAGATGTGCGGGTCGGTGACCAAGTCACGGCCGTTGTCCGCGCGGGTTAGATGCAAAGCACGCGCGAGCAATGCGGGGCCATTGGCTCGCTCGATTCCATCGAGCCCCCGCAGCAGCACAGCTCCAGCCGTGCCTTCTGGTTCCGTGACAATGTTCACGCAGTGATGCATGCCGTAGGTGAAGTAAACATACAAAAGCCCGGGGCGGGCGAACATCACTGCATTACGGGGTGTGCGCTTGCCGTTGGCAGCATGCGAGGCTGCATCCTGCGTATAGGCCTCGGTTTCGACGATTCGTCCCCGATATACGTGATTGTGGATACGGTGGCACAGAAAGCAGCCGAGGAGCCGCTTGGCGACTTCTTCAGTGGGGCCGTAAAAATCTCGCCGCTTGAGTCGGTTCCTCACAGCACTACGGGGCGAGGCCACCGAGCCGTAGAGACGAGTCCTTCAGCCGCACTTGGGTCCCCCCAGCGGCCAGCAATGACTGTTTGGCATCGGGGGCATCGTCCCTGCTGGAGGTCGATGCGCAGGATACGGTAGCCTCGGCGTTCGACAACGGTCGTATGGCAGCCGGGGCAGCGTGTGTTCTCGTATTCGCCCACGGCGCCCGGAACATTGCCAATGTACACGTATCTCAGTCCGGCCTCCTCCCCCAAACGGGCGGCGAACAGGAGGCGGTCGACGGTCGTGGCGTCGCGATCGGTCATTTTGTAGTCCGGGTGAAAAGCCGTGACGTGCCAGGGGATGTCCGGGGAAACCCCCGCAAGAAATTCGGTCAGGGCACGAAGCTCGCTTTCCGAGTCGTTGAACCCAGGAACCAACAAAGTCACCACTTCCACCCAAAAGCCCAGGCGTACTAACTGTCGAATCGTTTGCTTTACCGTCTCGAGCAAACCACCGAGCTTGCGGTAACGGCGGTCATCGAATCCCTTCAGATCGACCTTGTACAAGTCGACCCATGGGCGCAAAAACTCCAGCACTTCCGGGGTCGCGTTGCCGTTGGACACGTACGACGTCACGAGCCCGGCCGCTCGGGCCTGGCGAAACACGTCCACGGCCCACTCGGAAGTGATCAGCGGCTCGTTGTAAGTGCTGGTGACGATGCGTGCCCCGTAGCGCTGCGCCAGGTGAACAATCTCTTCGGGGGAGATCCGTCTCGGGGCCACCCCAGCAACCGGATCACGCAGCGCCTGTGAGGTGAGCCAGTTCTGGCAGTACGCGCAGTGATAGTCGCAGCCGAGCATTCCGAAACTCAGCGCCAGCGAACCGGGGTAGGCATGAAAGAAAGGCTTTTTTTCCACGGGGTCGCATTGGAGTGCCGCCACGTACCCCCACGGCACATAAAGCTTCCCTTTCCGGTTCCACCGTACCTTGCAAATCCCCACCTTGCCGTCCGGCAAGTAGCAGCGGTGACCGCACGCCACACAACGAAGCGCTCCTTCGGGAAGCGGCTGAGCCAACTCGCTGCGGGGGGTGCTCAGCTCTTCGAGCACAGACTGCAAAGTTTTGGACTCCAAGAAAGGTTCGGACACGGTGGTGTACTATAATCCCCGTGGCTCGGGCCCTCAATCGACACATCCGTCGCCTTGCTGTGGAGTCCGGTTACATGAATTCGGGGACTGTGCTTAGAAAGTACCATGCGACGCCTAGTGTGGGTGGCGATCTTGATTGCCGTCGTCGCCGCGGGAGCCTGGTGGTGGTGGCAGGAGCGAGAGCAAGAGAGGCAATGGGCCATTCGCGGGTCGGGCATTGTCGAGGTGACCGAGGTCGACGTGGCGTTCGAGGTTCCGGGCACCATCGTGGCACGATTTGTCGACGAGGGAGCCGCGGTGGACAAGGGAGAGCCCATCGCTCAGTTGGATGAACGTGAGTATCGGCTCCAGGTGGAACGGGCGCGGGCAGCGAAGGCCGCAGCGGAAGCGCGTTACGCGTTGCTAACGCGGGGGGCAAGGGAACAAGAAGTCGATCAAGCGCTGGCCGTGCTCGAGTCGGCGGAAGCGGATTTCCAGCTCCGCCAACGAGACTTTGCCCGCATCGAGGAGTTGTTTCGCCGAGGGATTGCAGCGCAAGCGGATTTCGACCGCGCGCGGACAGCGCTCAGTGCGGCCCAAGCTGCCCGCGACGCTGCGCGCGCCCGCCTAAACATGCTCAAGGAAGGCTTCCGAACCGAGGAAATCGAAGAAGGGCGGGCGCGTTTGCGCGAGGCGGAAAAAGCGCTGGAAGTTGCGGAGCTCAATTTGTCGCGGTGTCGGCTCTTCGCTCCGATTACGGGTCGCGTGCTTTCGAAGAACCGCGAGGTGGGTGAAACGGTCGCTCCGGGCACGCCGGTGGTGACCATGGGTGACTTGGCCCGGCCGTGGCTGAACGTGTACGTGAGCGAGCGCGACCTCGGGCGCATTCGCCTTGGGATGAAAGCTTCGATCTATGTGGATGCGTACCCGGGACGAGCGTTCGAGGGCAGGGTGGCGTACGTTGCCGACAAATCGGAATTCACGCCCAAAAACATCCAAACGCAAGACGAGCGGGTGAAGCTCGTGTATCGGGTAAAAATCGAACTCGAGAATCCGGAGGGAATTCTCAAACCTGGAATGCCGGCGGACGCGGTAATTCCGCTAGACGGTACGCCACCAGCGCAGGATTGAGTCGCGCAGCAATGCCGGCCGAATTTGCCATCGAAGTGGAAGGGCTCAGTAAGACCTACCCGCAAGGAACCCAGGCGCTGAAAGGCGTGAGCTTACAGGTGCGGCGTGGGGAACTCTTTGCACTGGTGGGGCCGGACGGTGCAGGCAAAACAACGCTGCTCCGAACCCTGGCTGGGCTCATCGCTCCCACCGAGGGGCGGGTTTGGATCGATGGGATCGATGCTGTAGCGGACCCGGCGACGGCAAAAAGTCGCATCGGCTACATGTCGCAGCGGTTTAGCTTGTCAGAGACGCTGACGGTCGCCGAGAACCTGCTCTACGTTGCTGAGATTTGGCACGTTCCTCCGGGGCAGCGCCGCGAGCGTGTGACCAGGCTCTTACGGTTCAGCCGGCTCGAGCCGTTTCAAGATCGGCTCGCGCGCAATTTGTCCGGCGGGATGAAACAAAAGCTGAGCCTATGCGCCGCGTTGATTCACCAGCCGGAAATCTTGCTTCTGGACGAGCCGACGATCGGCGTCGATCCCATATCGCGGCGTGAGTTCTGGTTGATTCTTTACGAGCTCTTGCAGGCGGGCTCGACAATCTTTCTCTCCACGCCGTACATGGACGAAGCCGAGCGCTGCAATCGCGTGGCCTTTTTGCTCGGGGGGCGACTCATTGCTAGCGGCTCGCCGGCAGAGTTACGTGCCGCCTCGCCCACGGTGATTCTCGACCTGCACTGTCGGGATACGCGCCGTGCGCGGAGAAAGCTTGCGCAGGACCTGCGTTTTCCTGAGGTTGCGCCATTTGGGGAACATCTCCACGTTGCGATTCCGCGACACGATCAGAATCCCGAGTTGTGGGTGCGTGCTGCTGAGCGTCTGGGCGTGGAGGTGCGCTCGTGGCGGGTACGGGAGCCGTCGTTGGAAGACGTGTTCCTGGAACTGACCTTGGCGGATCAACGGAAGACCGACGTGCGGAACGAACAAAGCTGAAGGACCGCAGCGTTATTGGCAGCCAGCCAAGGCTGCACCCACGGCGGCGATAATTTCGCTCACCGTAACGGATCCGTCGCCGTCGCGGTCGCCACTGGGGCAAGCACTGAGAGCCGCCTGTTCGAGCGCAATGTTGACCAGAACGAGAATGTTGTCGATGGTCACGGTGCCGTCTCCGTCACAGTCACCGATGCAGCCCTGCGCGCTGGGAGTAGGAGTGGGGGTAGGCGTCGGGAAACTGCCAGTTCCCTGGCACGTACCAACGATGCAGTCGTTATCGTCCACGCAGGCGAAGCCGTCGTCGCACACCCTGCCGGTCGCCCAGCATAGTGCCCCCAGACAATGCGTGTCGTTCAGGCAGGAAAATCCCTTGAGTTCGCCGCTCAGGCAAACCTTTTGCGTGGGCTGGCAGGGGCTCCCGTCGGTACAATTGAAGGTCGGGTCGCAGCAGTACCCCGCGAACAAGCCATCCGCACAAGTACCAAGCGCAGGGTCCGTGGAGCATGCCGGTGTAGCGGCGCAAGTGGAAAGGGGGCAGTCGCAGTCGTAACCGTCGTCCGTTCCTCCGTCACAAACTCCTTGCGCGACGACACACGCGCCACCTGGGCAATCTTCGACGCGGCTGCACGGCTGCCCGTCACGGCTACCTGCGGAACACAGGCGCTGAGCGGCAGCTGGCCCGGTTAGGAGCACCAAGAACGCAATCACGAACCACTCGGTCGGGAGAGAATATTTGCAGTGCTTCATGTGCCGGCTCCTCGCGTGGCCGCGAGCATCGTAGGAAACATCGATTGAGTCAACACATTTGTGTGCAAGTGCAGCGGACCCTCCGGAACGGAGATGCGCGATCGAAGAAAGTTCATTGTTTGCTTCAACTGACGGAGGCGGCGCCGCGACGCAGTCGATCGGGAGACGTGCAGCGGGGGCCGGGTGCGCTACCCCTGAGGGCCTTTGTGTGGCGCGAGCGCTTGCGTTTCTTCTATAAAAGCAACGTTGGTTTTGGCTACACCACGTCCGACAAGGAGGAAACTGGCCATGGCTGCAACCGCATCGAAAATGATTCCGCTTGGCACGAAGGCTCCACACTTCCGGTTGCCGGACCCTAGCGGCAAGGTGTACTCGCTCGACGATTTTGCCGACAAGCCAGCTTTGTTGGTCATGTTCATTTGCAATCACTGCCCGTACGTGAAGCACATTCGCTCTGCCCTTGCTCAGTTCGCACGCGAGTACATCCCCAAGGGGCTGGCAATCGTGGCCATCAATTCCAACGACATTTCGCAGTATCCTGAGGACAGCCCCGAAAAGATGGCCGAGGAAGCGCGCGAGGCGGGGTACATCTTCCCGTACTTGTTCGATGAAACCCAGGAGGTAGCCAAGGCGTACGGGGCTGCGTGTACGCCAGAATTTTTCTTGTTCGACAAAGAGCGAAAGCTCGTTTACCACGGCCAGTTCGACGACAGCAGGCCTGGGACGGCGCTTCCGCCGACGGGTGCGGACCTACGCGAGGCGGTCGACGCCCTTCTCGAAGGGCGCCCCGTGCCAACGAACCAAAAGCCGAGCCTCGGGTGCAATATCAAGTGGAAACAGGCGAGGGCGTGAGCGGGCCCGTACACGGCTTAAAACCGGTCCGAAATCCAATACACGCTTGACTCCGGCGGCAAGAGCTTGGCCCACACGTCTTCGGCCAGCACCTCGTTTCGTGAGACGCCGAGTTTTCCAGCAAGTCGGTCGGGGTCGACGACGCGCCACATCCAAAATACATCGTCGATCCTCGTGCACTTTATTCCTTGTGCTTCGAGAGCTGCGAGGATCCTCGGCTCTACAGCTAGTTGCGAGATGACGCCTGGGTAGGCTTGGATTCCGTGGTGGTAGTGGGTGACGAGCAGTTCCACGAGTGCTTGGTCGTGCCCAGGCAGATACCCGTGTTCCATCACGACGTAAAAGTCCCACAAGTTTGTCGCGCGGGCGTAGGCGACCACCTGGGAGTCGACTGTAGCGACCAGAAACTGCTCGTTTGGATTGCCGGCGTAACGGAGTTGTGCCCGCCAGTAGAGTTCGTCCCGCAGGGTCGTACCTGGGAAACGACCGGAATACACGTTGTAAATTCCCTGCACGGAAGGAAGGTCCTCGGGTGCAAACGGGCGCACCGTGTACCGGCGGCTCGGCTGGGCTGCCGCGCCCGGAGCGAGAAACACGAGGTAGCGTAGGTGACTCCGGTAGCCCAGTTGGCCGTAAAAAGCGAGGCGCACCGCGAACAATAGCGATACGTCGAAGTCGCGGTCCCGCAAGCGGCCCAGCCCGTAGCGCAGGAGTTCCGAGGCGATTCCCCGCCCACGATACGCTTCAGAAGTGAACACGTTGCCCACGCCTGCAACGTCTAGCGCCGTTGCACCGACGCGCACGCGTTTGCGGAACACCTGAAACGTGCTCACAAGCCTTCCCTCGTGTTCCGCAACGAAGCATAGGTCCGGCGAGAAAGTCGGATCGTGTTCCAAGTAGCGCGCGAAAAAGTCGCGATCGCCGTACCACTCCGCCAAAAGGTCGAGGACCTGGTCGCGTTCGCTCGGTTCGATGCTGCGGAACAACACGTTCGTCATGCCGGGCTTGCTGGCATAGGGCTGGGATTTCAACAAGCCGCCCGACCGCTGGCAGCGCCAGTAGCATTTTGGTTCTTGGCGATGCGGTCGGGCGGCGCTTCCGACTCGCAGCCAGCCTTCCCTTGCGTCGAGTTTGCTTGCCCCAATAGGGCGGGCTCGGTGGATCCCGAAACTCGCAAACAAACCGACCCTGCCAATCGGGGGGTGGGCCGGGGCGGCGCTTTTCTGGTCTCAGTGGCCTGAGGCGCTACGAGTTGTCCCGGGGTAGTCTGCCGATTCCGGTGTGGCCAGGGGTCGGTTCGCGCATTGTTGTAACTGCCTTGTTCTACACCGCTGGTTTGGGTGGACGGAGTGCCTCATGGAATGCTGGTGTGGTGTCGGGGCGCTTACGGTCGTCAATGTCAGGAGCCCGTACGAGGGTCAAACGTGGTGACCGAAGAGAATGTTCGCGCACTGCCTGTGGATGCGTGGGCCGCTCGTTTCTGGGCCGAGGGCAGGCAGTAAGCTCGGGCGCTGTGTCCGGTGTCCGGTCTTGGTCCTCGGTGCACGTCGCAGATGCCCTGCGGCTGCTCTCGCGTCCCGCATCGTGTCGCGAACTCCATCTTTGAGAGACGCGATTTAGCGTTCTTTGGGCTTTGAGTGGATGCGGGCGTGCGAGATTCGGGCGGGGAATTTGGCTCCGTTGTTTGAAAGGGACTCCGAGGGCTCCGGATGCAGGGTGCTGAATATTTGGCTCCAAGCGATCGCGTGGGTGCCGAGAACCGTGAATGTGGCGGCACCCGCAAGCCCGGCAACTTGCCAGGCTTCGAAGGCAGCAGTGTCCGCCCACGGCAGGCAGGCTGCTGCCAGGCCGACCCCGATCCCCAAGCAGAGAAAAGCGCCCCAGCGGAGCCGCGAGGCGACTCCGTCGCCAGGCTCGATCGAGCGCAGCACGGTTACGACCGGTGCGTGGTGCAAAACAAGCCCGGCGAAAAGCCAAAGTGTGGTTGCCGCAACCACAGTGCAGAAGACCGTCCAAGCTGCCAACAACGCGAGCCATCTCGGGATCGAGGCGAAGAGCAGCAGGGCACTGGCTGCGGGGAGTGCAAGCAGGGCACGAATATAGCGCTGCACGACCATCGTGGCTGACGTACGCGAAGGCCTTGGAGGCGAGTCAATTATCGACGGCAGTGCCTCACGAGCAGCGGGAACGGGCGAAACATCTGGAGGGCGTGGCATCCAGATCACGGTCGGTTGATGTTCCGGAGGAACGCTGCTCGTTGCTTCTGCGAGCCAGTTTGCGAACGGGAAAGAAGCCGACTCGCGTGCGACACGCCAGAGCGCACGCTCTGCGAGCTCGCGAGTGCTCGCAAAAGCGATGGGATGGCAGTTGCTTGCTTCGGGTGCGGGCCCCGAGCTGTGTTCCCGCACCAGCAGCAAGGGCGCCTGGCACTCTGGCAAAGCCTCGAGTGCGGTCGCGATCCAGTCGGGCCGAATTGCGGCGAGGTCCGACGCGACCACGACCCACTCGCTCGGCGCGATCGTGAAGGCGCGGCGAAGCACCGAGACCCAGGATTCGCGCGGCCGTCGCCGAATCAAAACGACGGGCCCGAATCGTTTGACCGGCGCCTCTGGGGCAACTTCGCTGGTTTCCACTGCCACCAGATGAAAGGCACCGCCGGTTTTCTCTGCCCAGCTTGTGCCAACCTCCACGATGTGCGCCCATGCGTGGGGCGACGCGGGGCCACTCGGGAGCGGGAAGACGAGCAGCACCGATGGTGGTGATTCCCTTGTTCGTCGCTGTCGCGCAGTATCCTGCGTGGGCACAAGTTGTATTTTGAGGAATGCGCGAGCCGCAGTCACGAGAAAAAATGAACCTTGTCGCGAAAGAGCGACTTTGGGTAGGGATCGTTCACGCTTCCTTGCGTGGTTTTCGCTGCCGGCGTGGGCTGCGCGGTTCTTGTCGGAGTCGTGGGCTCCGGCGAGCCGCCACGGGCGCCCCACCTGCTTGTCGCTTCGGCTCCTTGGGGCACTGGTTGGCGATCACCCGCATCACATTCCAAGCGTAGTAGATCTCCGGGTACAGGAGCGGCTTCCCGCTCGTGAGAATCGCTCCCGCGATTTGTCGCTCCGGGTCGGCCCAACCAACGATGTTGGTGAAGCCAAGATGTCCGAACGCCTCTCGAGTGTCGGGTCCGTACAAGCTCAGGTAATCTGCGCCGAGCATGAACCCCAGCGAGTACCGTAGCGGTAAACCGAAACTCAGGTCGATCTCCCAGTTGGTTTGCTCCAAGGTGGCTCGACGCACGGTACGTGGATCGAAGATGCGGACTCCGTAAAGTTCGCCCCCGTTCAGCAATAACTGGTAGAACTGGCTCAGTTCGTCCGCTGTGGTCACGATGTTTCCTGCCGGGATAATGGCGCGAAGGAAGCGAGGATCGTTAGAAACCTCGGCGGCGGTGCGGATGTCCATTCCGATCGCCTTGTGCAACAGCGTGGAGAGTGGGGGAATCGGCGGCGGGCCAGTAAAGGCGTTGTGGGCTACCTTGGAAATGTCTGTTTCCTCTACGCCATAGTTCATCCAGCGCCAGCCAAGGGGTTCGCGTATGGTGTGCGTCAAAAAGACGCGAATGTCGTTTCCGGTGATTCGGCGGACAACCTCTCCCAGCAAGAAGCCGCCAGTGAGCGCGTGATAGGCCACCACGCGGCCTGCTGGCCAGGTGGGCTCCAGGTCGCAGAGGATTTCCAAAATGCGCTCCGGATGCTCGAGGTGCTCGAGGTCCATCGCTTCGGGGGGCACGTTCGGAATGCCGGCGCGGTGGGAAAGAACGTGCCTAATGGTAATCCATTCTTTGCCGTGCCGTCCGAACTCCGGGATGTACTCGCAAACCGGGTCATCGAGGTGCAACAACCGCCGCTGGTCGAGCAGGTGGATCACCATCGCAGTAACGGCTTTGGAAGCGGAGAAGATCGTAAACGGTGTGTGCACCGTGCAGCGAACCTTGGGTGCGTCTGGCGGATCCTCAGGTGCGTTGCCACGGGCATAACCGAGTGCACGGTGTAAAAACACCTGGCCATGCCGCCGGAGGCAAATTTGCAATGCGGGGTGCATCCCCGTGGAGAAGAATGCTTGTACGGCGTCCCAGATGGCGGTCACTTGGCTGCTCGTGAGTCCAGCGTCGCGCGGCGAAACCTCCTCGCCGATTTCCATGACCTCGTGCAAATCAGTCGGAATGCGACACCGGCGGACAAGGCCAGTCATGACGTTCTCTTGGCTGGCACACTTACCGGATGCCGGCAAGAGCGCTTTTTCAGACGTTCAGGCGGAGTCCACGGGACCCGCAGGTCCAGCCGTTGATGCCGGCACTGGTTCCTGTGCGACGTCCGAGATCAGCACCTCGTCGTAAAAGAGGAAGCGGCAGACCATGTCGGTGAGGGCCTCCACGGTGGGGCCGACAAGCGCCTCGCTTCCACTCAGCATCACTCGCGAAGTGGTCCACTCAACGGCGGCGTGGATCACGAACGCGGCCGTCGCAAGGTCGGTCACCCGGAGTTTGCCCTTCTCGGCCAGGGCCTGAAACAAACGGAGCATCGCCGCCTTGATGCGTTCTTCGATTGCTTCGACGGCGCTGCGAAACTCGGGGTCCTTAAAATAGCGCTCCCACAAAATCCGCTGGATTCCAGGCTGGATGCGCCGGGTGTGGAAGAGCGCGTCGATGAGGGTGCGTACGCTTTGCCTTAGATTGCCGCCGACCCACAATGCCGGGTCGAGATTCTGTACGACGTAGTCGCTGATTTCCTTCGTTGTGCCTTCCAGCAGTTCCAACAAAATTGCGCGCTTGTCCGGAAAGTACCCATACAAGGTGCCAACCGCGACTCTCGCTTTGCGAGCGATCGCTGCCGTGGTCGTTTCATCGTAGCCCTTCGATTCGAAACAACTTACTGCCGCCTTGAGGATTTGCTCCCGCGTGCGCCGGCTGCGGGCTTGCTGCGGTGTGCGAATGGTGGGGCGGCGAGTACGAGTCTTGGACGCCATCGGTTCGATTTCTCAACAGGGGCCAAGAAGCGAACTTGAGTTCACATTCCTATTGACTCTGAATTGCTCGTGCCGTATGTTCTCGCGCGTAGAAACACTTTTGCAAGGAACGCATCGGGAGGACGAACATGGCTCAAGCTGCCGTAAAGGAAACTGCTCGGCCAGTAAGTGAGGAAAGGCCAAACGAAACGCTGCTTGCCGCATACGACATCACATACGTTTGGAACTATGGCAGCGTCAAGGAAGGCTTACGGGATTTGTACGAAAAAGCCAAGCGGGAGCAATGGAACGGCACCACGCAGCTGAAGTGGGACACTCCGGTAGACCCGGAATCGGAGATCATTCCCCAAGCGTACAACCCGCTTGAAGATTATGGTCCGTACAAAAAGCTGACCCCACGGCAAGTAGCCCACTTCCGGCACGCACAGCTTGCCTGGCAGTTGTCGCAATTCATGCACGGGGAACAGGGGGCGTTGATCGTCGCTTCCGAGCTGGCCGGCGCGGCTCCGTGGATGGACGCCAAGCTGTACGCGGCGACCCAAACGATGGACGAGGCACGTCACGTCGAGGTGTTCAGCCGTTATTTGCAGGAAAAACTCGAGTGGCAGTGGCCCATCAACCCGAACCTCAAGCACTTGCTCGACCTGATCATTTGCGATCGCCGGTGGGACATGAAGTACCTGGGCATGCAGATCCTCGTCGAGGGGCTAGCGATGGCTGCGTTCTCCAGCATGTATCAACTTGCGCGGGAGCCGTTGGTGAAGGATCTCGTGCACTACGTCATGCGCGACGAGTCGCGACACGTGGCTTTTGGCGTGCTGTCGCTGAAGGGGTACTACTTGGACATGCCCGAGTCGGAGCTTCGCGACCGCGAAGACTTTGTCATCGAGGCTTGTAGGCTCATGCGCGATCGGCTCTTGGCCGAGGAAGTCTCCGAGTACATCGGGTTCAACAAACACGAGGTGCGAGAGATCGTGCTGCAGTCGCCCGTGATGCGGATGTTTCGGGAGTCGTTGTTCTCCCGGATCGTTCCAAATTTGAAGAAACTCGGCTTGCTCACCCCGTACGTTCGCAAGGCCTTCGACGAGATCGGAATCCTGCAGTTCGAGAACGTCGACCCAGAGGCGGAAGATCGCGCGATCGGTCTTGCTTGAGCCTGCACTCCCGTCCCTCCCCCTCCCTGTCCCCCGACCCCCGCAACGGGCTCGCCGGCTGCTTCGGCCGGTGGGCCCGTTGTGTTTTTGGTCAAACGATGAGAACGCTGTCGCAACCGCTTGCAATGTGCGCTAGCATAGGCGCCAGTTTTTTCTTGAAGTGATGCAAGGAGCGAACAGAATGGCAGCACCGAAACCCTCTCGGACAGTGCAACGATCGCGTGGCGAGACCTCCCACTTGGCGGAAGTCTCCCAGCCTGTACATCCGCGGGCTGGAGTCGAAATGACCAACGCCGACGCGATCGTACAAGTGCTGGCCGACGAAGGTGTGGACACGGTGTTCGGATACAGCGGCGGCGCGATTTTGCCAACGTACGATGCGATTTTCCGGTACAACGAACAGCACCGAGACCAGGAAATCCGCCTCGTCGTTCCGGCCACCGAGCAAGGCGCTGGTTTCATGGCTGCTGGTTATGCCCGCTCGAGTGGCCGCGTGGGTGTGTTCATCGTGACTTCGGGCCCCGGAGCGACGAACTCCGTAACGCCAATTCGCGACTGCCAGGCAGACTCTGTTCCAGTGGTGCTGATTACCGGGCAGGTACCGCGCGTGGCGATGGGGACGGATGCGTTTCAGGAGGCGCCGGTCTTCAACATCATGTCCTCGTGCGCGAAACACGTTTTCCTGGTCACCGACGAATCCAAAGTCGAGGCAACGATCCGCACTGCGTTTCGTATTGCCCGAAGCGGACGCCCGGGGCCGGTCGTGGTGGATATTCCACGCGACGTGCAACTGGCCAAATGCACCTTCCGCGGTAGCGGAAGTTTGCGGCTGCGCGGGTACGATGAGCGGTTGGCGGCGCTCGAGCGCGCGACCTTGTCGCCTCGAGATGCCGAAGCCTTTTTCCGCTTGTTGGGAAGCTGCGAGCGGCCGCTCCTGTACGTCGGTGGCGGAGTGATTCATGCGAATGCCGCACCGGAACTGCGCGCGTTTGCCGACCGTTTTGGAATTCCGGTGGTGACCACACTCATGGGCATTGGTGCGTACGACACTTCCGCAGAGCTGTCTCTGCGGATGTTGGGCATGCACGGAACTGCCTACGCCAACTACGCCGTGGAAGATTGTGACTTCCTCTTTGCCATCGGTTCCCGCTTCGATGACCGAGTCGCCGGCAAAGTGAAGGAGTTCGCGCCGCACGCCAAGATTGCCCATCTGGACATCGATGCTTCCGAAATTGGCAAGGTGAAAGCCGTGGATTGGGCGCACGTTGCCGATGCCAAGCGCGGACTGCAGCAACTGCTCGAAGCAGGGCGCGACTTTAAAAAGGACTTCAGCCGTTGGCGCGCCTACGTGCTCGAGTTGAAGCGGAAGTATCCGTTGAATTGGAATCGCGAGTCTTCGCGCATTCAAGCGGAATACGTGTTGTCCACCCTGAACGAAATCACGCGCGGCGAAGCGATTGTCACGACCGGCGTGGGGCAGCACCAGATGTGGGCCGCCCAATATTTGGACTTCCACCGCCCGCGCACGTGGTTGACCTCCGGCAGTATGGGCACGATGGGATTTGGCTTGCCCGCCGCGATCGGTGCGCAGCTCGCCAATCCGGGAGCACTGGTGATCGACGTCGATGGGGACGGCAGCTTGCGCATGAACCTAGGCGAGCTGGAAACGTTGACCACCTACGACATTCCGGTGAAAGTGCTGTTGCTCAACAACCTTGGCGACGGGATGGTTCGGCAGTGGCAAGACTTGTTTTATGCAAACCGTTACTCCGGTTCGGACAAGAGCTTGCACAAGAAGGACTTCGTGCGCGCTGCAGAAGCAGACGGCTTCCAGTTTGCCAAGCGCATCACGGAAATCGCGGAGGTGCGTCCCGCACTCGAGGAATTCCTTGACTTTCAAGGCCCCGCGTTGCTCGAGGTCATGGTGGATCCCAATGCCCACGTGTACCCGATGGTGGGTCCGGGGATGGGCTACAAAGACATGATTACCGGGAAGTTTATCCCGAGCCGTGATCAAGGACCGAAAACTACGGAAACGCCGCCAGGCTACTTCTAAGAGTTCGACTGGGTAGAGGAAGTGGCTCGGGTGGCTGAGTGAGCCCGGCGGCGCCAAAGTTCGGCAACGATTTGCGCATGTGCCGCGCGCGTGATCGGGTAGCGGCCGGCGCTGATTACGGCGGCAGCCAGGAACGCAAGCGGGGCGAAGGCCGCCAGCAAGCGGATGCTGTTGCGCACGGTGTCACTCGTTGGCTCGTTGGCCTGAAAGCCAAGCAAGTCGAGAACGCCCAGCACGAGCGACACGCCGACTGCACCCGCTAGCTTCCGTACGAACGTAAACACTCCGTTGTAAACGCCTTCGCGTCGCTGCCCGGTGCGTAGCTCGTCTTCATCGATGACGTCGCCAAGCATCGACCAGGGCATCACGTCCACGGCAGCATACCCAGCGCCCGCAACCGCCATCAGCAAAAATAAGGTCCACCTGGACCAATCGGGCTGCACGAAGAACAACACGCATTGAACGGCGCTCCAAAGGACCGTGCCGTAGGCGAACAGTTGCGTCTTTTCCGTACGACGGGCAACCCACAGCCACACTGGAAGCGCACTGACGACAGCAACGAGGAAAATCACCATCCCGCGCTCGAAGTCCTCCGAGCGCAGCAACCAGTGCGTGAAGTAGAGGATGAGCAAAGTGCTGATGACGTCGATGGCCATGCGGCTGAAGAGGAACAAGGCGAGGAGCCGTCGAAAGTTGGGATGGGCGAGTACTTCGACAAGGCCGCGGAAAAATGGCGTGGTGCTGACTTCTCGCTCCCGCCACTCCGGCCTTTCGAAGCTGACGCGGTACACAAAAAACCACGGCAGCGCGAACAGACAGCCTAGGACGAACCCTGCAAACTGAAAGCCCGTGGGGCCGCCACCGAAGCTTTCCGCCAAGGGGCGGACCGACACGGCGGCAAAGACTCCGAGCATCGCGCCCGCGGAGCGATAGGTATTGAGCGAAGTGCGGTCGTCGTAGCTCAAAGCCATCTCTGGCTGGAGCGCGAGGTAGGGAATCGAGAGCACGGTCATCGCCGTCGTGAGCAAGCAGTACACAAACGCGTAGTACGCGAACCGCAAAAGCTCGTGTGTGAAGGGCACTGGGACCCAAAGCAGGGCAAAACACAGGCCGAACGGTACGGCCCCGATGAGAAAATACGGGCGCCGTCGGCCCCATTGCCAGCGGGTGCGGTCGGAAATTCTCCCCATGAGTGGGTCGGTAAACGCGTCTACCGCGCGCCCGATTAACGGCACGAGCCCCGCAAGCGCTGGCCGCAACTCGGCCACGTGAATGAGGAAGTAGGCCGTGAATACGAAGGCCAATGCGTTTAACGCCGCGTTGATGGTGAAGTCACCGCTTGCATAAATGGCCCGTTGTACGGGCGACAGAACGCGCGAAGCAGGTGGCGAGGGACGGCTCACCGGTTTTGCTCTCCTCGGCCCAAGCAGACTAAGCGCCGAAGCGCGAGCAGGTCCATGCGCGGCGCACCCCGCAACGACTCGTAAGCCGTTCCCCTCGTGGCCTTGCAAGCTCGAAACTGCCCAACTTGCCAAAACCGCGATCCGGGAAAATCACGAACACGCTAACCTCGAACACGGGCGCGGTTGTCGGCCGCTACCGCCGTGCTGTCAAGCGAGGGTTGTGTGCACCGTTACGCGACGAGACCTTCGAGAAAGTCTACGACGCGCGGTTCGTGCCGTTTCCCGGTGACAGCGTTGATTTGCCGGAGGGCCGAGGGGCTCGTGACATTCACTTCGGTCAGGAAACCACCGATGACATCCAGGCCCGCAAGCCAAAGTCCATGCTGCCGAAGAAACGGACCGACGCGCTCGGCGATGTAGCGGTCGCGTGCGTTCAAGGCGGTTGCCTCCACGCGTGCTCCTTGATGGATGTTGGCGAGTTTGTCGGGGGCAGCAGGCACTCGATTGACAGCGCCAATACATTCTCCTCCGACTAGAAAAAGTCGCTTGTCGCCAGACAACACTTCGGGAAGGTATCGCTGCACGATGACCGGATCGCCCGGGTAGCGTTGGAGGGTTGCCCGAATGACCGGTGGCGCTGTTTCGGCGGTTACGACATGAATCCCTCGCCCGCTGCATTCAGAAATCGGTTTGACGACTGCCGTCCCTTGCGCACGCACAAACTCCTCGAGGGCTTCCACGTGCCGGCTCACAAGTGTCGGCGGGCACAGATCGGGGAAATGCAGCGGCAGGAGCTTTTCGTTCCAAGCAAGCACGCTCTCCGGCTTGTTGACCACGACGGTTCGCTCGCCCACGGAGGTCAGTGCCTGCGCCACGAACCGGTAGGCAGCATCCACAGGCGGGTCCTGGCGCATGAGAATCAGCGAGAACTCGCTTGCGTCCTCCACTTGCGCTTCACCGGCTTGGGGAGCTCCGGTAGGAAGAACGTTCAGCTCATGCGCGGTGGTGTACACGCCGTGGTCGGTGACCGTAAAGTCCTCCTCCAGGGAGTACCACGTTTCATGACCGCGACGCCGAAACTCCGCAGCGAGCAGCAAAGAGGTTTCAGTTTCAAGCTGCAGTTGCTCGAGAGGGTCGAGGACGAACAAAACGCGCACACGTTCCTCATAACATTGCGCTTTGGAGAGGCGACCCCTTTAAGAGCCTGTTGACGAAGTGGCTGCCAGACGCACCCGGTGTTGCGCGGTAGGGGCGAAAACTTTTTCGCCCCTACCCCTGTCTACAACCAAGGAGAGCCAAAACCGCCGTATCGGCACTCATATGCACGGTTGTTCGGGCTGGCGCCGCTTCGTCGACACCCCCACCTCGACTGCCCGTTCGGCGCTTCAAAGCACACGCTCTCTGCATCAGAGACCCACCAGCCATGCCCGCTTTTTCAACTGGCTGTTCAGGGCGCCCCCAAGCCGTGTGCAGAAGCAAACGATACGAGCGTGCATCTTTTGCCACGCCGGCGCAGTGCTTCCGCATTCGATGGGCGCCGTGCGATTCATCGTACGTGGTTTGCCTTGAGCAAACTGGTTCCATGGGGTAGCGTCAACGACGGCAAATCGTCAGTCAGGCAATCCGAGGAGTTTGGCACGTATGGCGAGAAAGCGAGCGCGAACACCCAAGCCCATTCCGGGGAAGGAGCTGGCGTTTATTCGAGCGCAACGGGTGGCGCGGGTGGCAACCGTCGGCAGAGACTTCGAACCCCACAACGTGCCCGTGTGCACGGTGGCGATCGGGGGCAAACTGTACTTTGCCTCGGAAGCGAATGCGCGCAAAATTCGGAACCTCTTTTACTCTCCCCGTGTTGCTCTGGTGTTCGACGAGTACGACGAGGACTGGAAGAAATTGCGCGGCGTCATGGTCGTTGGGGAGGCAACCATCATAGAACGAGGGCCGGCATTCCACCGGGCCCGCTTGGCACTGTACCGCAAATACAAGCAGTACCGAAAATTGGAGCCCATCGTGGAAGGGGAGTCCGTAATCGTCGCAGTGACGCCAGAGAAGACCTTCGCCTGGGGGCTGTGAGATCGGCGAACAACGAGGAAAGGCAAGGGAAGGGAAGGACGAGGATGCAAACAATCGCTCGGGTGATGGTAGTTTTGGCGGCGATCTTGGCGAGTACCGCTGTACAGACGTACGCTCAAGGCTGCGTGGGAGATTGCAGTGGCGACGGGGAAGTGACCATTGACGAGATTATCCTTGGCGTGAATATCGCCCTCGGCAGTGCTGCGCTGAGTGGTTGCCCTGTGTTCGATCGCAATGGAGATCAGCAGGTGACGGTGGACGAAATTATCCAGGCCGTCAACAACGCCCTGGGCGGGTGTTCCCCAACTCCGACTCCGACTCCAGGCGAAGATGCATGGTCTTTCCAAAATCCAGCTCCTAGCGGAGAAGACCTGTTCGCCGTGTCGTTCCCGGACCGAGACCACGGCTTTGCCGTGGGAAGTTTCTCGGAGGTTCTCCGCACCACCGATGGCGGGCAGAGCTGGGAGTCTCTATTCATCGCCGACTTCGCAAACTTGTACGGGGTGCACTTCATCAATGCGAGTCGCGGATGGGCGGTGGGCGAGGCTGGAAAGATCTACCTTACGCTCGATGGGGGAGAGAATTGGAACCCGCAAGCGAGCGGGACCCAAGAAGACCTGAACGGAGTTTGGTTCACGGACGTTGCCCACGGTTGGGCCGTGGGCAACACTGGAACCATTTTGCGCACCGACACGGGTGGGAATACATGGGGGGCACAATCTGCAGGCACCACGCGGGATTTGTTTGCCGTGACCTTCGCGGACAGTCAGCACGGATGGATCGTGGGTGACGCGGGAACCGTCCTGCATACTCAAGACGGTGGCGCGTCCTGGCTCCCACAAACAAGCAACACCGGAAACGCTTTGTATGCGGTGGCGTTTCGGGACGCGAATCGCGGGATTGCAGTAGGGGACAACGGCACGATCCTACGCACCGAAAACGGTGGCCAACAGTGGATCGCATCGGTGAGTCCTGTGGTGACTCCTCTATACGGTGTCGCCTGGGGCGATGCGCAAACCGTGTGGATCGTCGGGGATCTGACGGACGAATTTCAGGCGCTGATCCTCAAGTCGGAGGACGGTGGTCTCACCTGGACCCAGCAGCAAAGCGCAAATACGAATCCGTTGTACGGTGTCCGTGCCCTCGATGGCCGAACAGCTCGCGCTGTCGGTGGAGCGGGAACGTTGCTGGGCGCGGACGATGGTGCAAGGTGGTCGCTCCGCAATCCAGCACCAACGAACGATCTGTACGCGGTGGCTTTTCCGCCCGGCGAGTCCAGTGTGGGGTTCGCCGTGGGCGACTGGGGTGCGATTGCCATTACGGAGGACGGTGGTGCCACCTGGAGCGGCCGTGACGTAGGAATCACGGACGGCTTGTTTGCCGTGACGACGGTCGATCCCCAACTGGTCTGGGCTGCAGGCGGGAACGGGGTCATTGTCGCCTCGCGCGACCGCGGCAACACGTGGTCGGTGCAAAATACTCAGACAACAGAGACGTTTTTTGGCATCCGGTTCGTTACCGCGTTGCAAGGTTGGGCGGTTGGTACCAACGGAACGATTCGCGCTACAGCCGATGGCGGAGCAAGCTGGTTCCCTCAAGCGAGCGGGACCACCGAAGATTTGAACTCGGTCGTGTTCGTGAATACGAACGTTGGATGGGTAGCCGGCAGTACGGGCACGATTCTGCACACCGCTGATGGCGGCCGCACTTGGTCGACGCAAAACAGCGGCACGACAGAAGATTTGTTCGCCATTACGTGTGTGGACACGAATACATGCTGGGCCGTTGGCGGTGCTGTGGAAACCTCGACGACACCGCCGGTGCAGGTGCTGCTGAAGACCACGAATGGTGGCCAGTCGTGGGCGCCGCAACCCGTGTTCTGTGGCCAGAACCCACAGGTGCCGGACAACTCCGGCTGCCCCGATCCGCTGTTTGGCGTTTACGCCCGCGATGCACGGACGGCGTGGGCAGTCGGTGACTTAGGGACCATCCTTGCTACCCGCGACGGGACACGGTGGGAGCCGCAAGTGAGCCCAACCACGGATACCCTCAACGGCGTGTTTTTCGCAGACGCAAATGTCGGCTGGGCCGTAGGCTTCCGTGGCACCATTCTCAAAACAGTGACCGGAGGACGCTAACAGCCTGTTGACAAGGTAGGTCTCGGTCGAGGGCCTGCGATCAAGACAACGTGTTCGTCCAAGCGTTCGAGGTACAAGCTAGTTGGCGGGTGTCGGTAACCGAGCCCAATCGGGACAACGGTCCTTTGGGTGGCAGCACACCCTGACCTCGCTCGCCCGCGCGAGGGGAAGCATGGCGGAAAAATTTTTGCCCTACCTCGATCTTCGCACGACAGGTGGGCGATGCCGGAGCGCGGACAACCCCCGCGAAGTTGGCTGTACACGCGGTAGCCAGTTCCTCGACAGGCCGTTAGCCCTTTTTCCGTTGCGGAGTGGCGGCGGCAGGCGAGGAAGCGAGCCGACGTAAAGAAGCGCGGTAAGGTGGGCTCGCGACACCGCGCTCCGTAATGATCGCGGTAATGTAACGGGCTGGCGTGACGTCGAAGGCCGGGTTCAGCACGTCGACGCCGGAGGGAGCTACAGGCCGGCCTGCCACGTGCGTCACTTCTTTTGGGGACCGTTGTTCGATGGGGATCTGCTGGCCGGTTGGGCAAGCAAGGTCGACCGTTGCAAGCGGCGCCGCAACGAAGAAAGGGATGCGGTGGACGTGGGCTAAGACCGCCAGACTGTACGTTCCAATTTTGTTGGCCACGTCGCCGTTGGCAGCAATTCGGTCCGCCCCGACGATGACACAATCGACTCCACCTTGCCGCATCAGGTCGCCGGCCATGTTGTCGGTGAGCAAGGTCGTGGGAATCCCGTCGCGGAGCAGCTCCCAACACGTGAGCCGCGCACCTTGCAAAAACGGACGAGTTTCCGTGGCAAACACGCGAACTTGTTTTCCCAGTTCGCACGCTGCGCGCACGACACCGAGTGCGGTGCCGTAGCCGGCCGTGGCCAGTGCACCGGCGTTGCAGTGCGTGAGGATGCGCACTCGCTGGGGAAGCAAACGTGCCCCGTACATTCCGAGCGAACGATTGGCCTCGATGTCTTCGTCGTGAATCGCCCGTGCCTCGGCGAGCAGCCCTTCCTTGATTTCCTCGAGCGGTCGGTCGCGCAACGACTCGAAGGTGCGGCGCATACGCTCGATGGCCCAAAACAAGTTCACCGCCGTCGGTCGACTGCGGGCGAAGGTCGTGCAGATTCGTTCAAACGCTTCCGCAGGGTGCCGGCGTACCCGCTGCATTCCTAACGCGATGCCGAAGGCAGCAGTGACGCCAATGGCTGGTGCCCCACGCACGACCATGTCGCGGATTGCTTGGGCGAGCCGCCGATAGTCGCGGTACACGCGATAAACTTCCTGATGTGGCAAAAGACGTTGGTCGAGCAACACCACTGTGCCTTTGCGCCATTCGACGGTGCGAATCATGGGGAACGATGTCGCTTGCGGACAAGCCGATGTCAAACGCTCGCGGCGGAGAAACCGCGCAAACAATTCACCGGTTCACAAGTTCCGCAATCCGCCTCCGAATGGTCTCTTGCAATTCCGCTGGAACTTCGGGTTCGGGACTAGAACGGCAAAGGGCCAGAACTTGCTTCAGTGACGCACACGTGTCGCGACAACGGCCACACGCGTCTAAGTGCCGCTCCATTTCCGCACATACTGATGGGGAGAGTTCCCCTTCGAGATATCGCGACAGCAGAAGCGCAACATCCGGACATTGCGTGCGCGGCCCCTGCGATGATTCTTCGAGGCCCAGCAACGGAGCCAGTGCCTTTCGCACTGCCAGCCGAGCCCGATGCAAGCGTGTTTTCACCGTTGCCACCTGCAAACCGAGCACTTGCGCTGTTTGCTCTGTCGAAAGGCCCTCGAGGTCGCGAAGCAAAAAGACTTCCCGAAACGCGGGAGGCAAACCAGCAATGGCTTTGTTGAGCGCCAACTCGAGTTCTCGGCGAGCGATCTCGTGCTCTGGGGATAGGCGTGAATCCGCTGGCTCGATGGCCTGGCGCCCTGGCTCCTCGATAGGTTCGGTCTTTTCTGGCGCAAATTTACTGCGCCGCCGTTTTTTCGTGCAAAAGCTGCGGGCAATTTTGTAAAGCCAGGTGGCTAGCGCACCTTCGCCGCGAAAGTTGCCGATGGACTTTGCCACCGACAGAAACGTGTCTTGCACGACGTCGCGGGCGTCCTCCGCGTTCCCACACATCTTCATCCCGAACCGGTATACCCGCCCCTGATAGAGCCGAATGAGATCCTCCAGGGCAGCGCGATCTCCCGACCGGGCGCGAACGAGCAACTGCTCTTCGCCGTTCACTGGCAGTTGGACGTGCTCTGCTGTCATAGGCCAGGGATCTAGACTCTCATCGTTGCCACATGACCAGAAGGTCGGCATTTTCTTGCTGGGCGCGTTCCTCAGCCCACGCTCGCGCGGCATCGTTTCCCCGGAGCCAAGCCTCGAAGTGCGCCAGCGCTACAGCAACGGCGAGCGCATGTTGGCGTCTTGGAGACATGGCCGGAGGATTGCGAGTGCCGAGCGCACAGGGAAGCGGGCAACGCCCAGCAACAATTCCGGCCGCTGCACCACCGAGACTCTCTGGGAACGTCGCCCCTGCGGGATCGTTCCCCAGTGCCGAACCGAGAGCGGCGCAGCCTAAATCGTCGGCGTTCGCCATTTGTCCGAACAAAATGTCTGCTCCGTCGGTGAACGCTGTGTGGCTACCGGCCCGTAAAGCAAACAAATACTTGGGTCCCTGGGCTTGCTGGAATGCGAACAGCGCATTGGCCTCGTAGGGAACGATGGCGTCAATGTCTCCGTGTGCGAGCGCGAGAGGTACTTTGGCGGTCGCGTAAAACGCGCGGCCGAAGAAGCATGCCGGAGGTGCATACGCGAGCGCTGCACGGATTCGCGGGTCGCGTAGCGTCGGGTGGAAGGAAACCAACAAGGTCGTGGCGCCGCCAAGCGAGAGCCCCGTCGCGCCGATCCTTCGGCTGTCCACCTTGCCGGAGAATCGCTGCAGCGCCAGGGTCGATGGCTCGAGGACGCTATCGATCAGGAAACGCACGTCACCTGGTTGGTTGGCGAGATCCCCTAACGTGGCTCCCCCTGGGGCATTGAAGGAACTTAGTGGGAAATCCACGGCAGCCACAACATATCCGTGACTCGCAAGGTGTTGCGCCAGGTAGGCACCGCCTCGGCGGTTGCCGAGAAAACCGTGACTGTAGACCACCAACGGTGCTGGCGCTGCGGATTCTGCAAACGGGGCATCTCGCTGTTCCAGCGAAGGAGCTGCCAATTGTGCGCTGGGGTACCAGATGGCTGCGGGCAGAGTGCGGCTTGGCGAACCCGGGAACGACCGATTGGGCATCGTGGGGCGCGTGCGATCTTCCAGCGTCGTCTCGACATAACCCACACCGTAAATGCCGGGTTCTAAAAGTTGTGCCGTGGTCAGCGGCTCCGCCGGTGGCGTCGCCGGCTCCCCGTCAGAGCCGCAGCCCAGACTTAGGCTCGAAAGCAGGAGGACAGCGACACACCACCCTATGACTGCACGCGCTTGCTTCATGGGCGCCTAGATATCCACCGCGCATTGCCTCGGTCAACATGAACGAGCCGAGCGAAGAACCAGCATGCTTTCCAATTCCTAGGCCGGGCTTTTCGAGGGCCTTCCCGCGGTGTCGGCGCCCACGCAAGCTCGCCGTGCATTCGAAGCCGCGATGCATCCAATTCAGGCTGTCGGCCACCCCGCACGGTCGTTGGTGGCGGACTCGGTTGACAGTGCCGCGCGGCGACTTGCGTTGCATCGAGCGATGGTCCAAATCAGCGATCGGCAGGCGAAACGATGGCGAACGAAAAACTTCCCGGTCGTGGCGCGGCATCGAACCCTCCCAACCGTTACGAACGGCTGGACGTCGAGTGGGACGAAGAGTTCGCGAGGGATCTCCGCTCGCAGCGTACCCAAGTGTATCGCGACACGAGCCGGACGATCTTGGCGGAGAACGAAAGCCCCGATGTCCCATTCCGCTTTAGTCTGAATCCCTATCGTGGCTGCGAGCACGGCTGTATTTACTGCTATGCGCGGCCCACCCACGAGTACTTGGGGTTCAGTGCCGGGCTCGACTTCGAACAGCGCATTTTCGTGAAGCTCGATGCTCCAGAGTTGCTGCGGGCGCACTTCCGCTCGCCAAAGTGGTCGCCCGAGGTCGTTGCGCTATCCGGAAACACCGACTGTTACCAGCCGCTGGAGAAGCACTTCGAACTGACCCGCCGCTGCCTGGAAGTGTTTGCCGAATTTCGTAACCCCGTGGCTGTGGTGACGAAGAGCAGCCTCGTGTTGCGGGATGTGGACCTGCTGGCCGAGCTGGCAACCCAGAAACTGGTTCGGGTTGCTATTTCGATTACGACACTGGACGGTGCTCTTGCTCGCCGTCTCGAGCCCAGGGCAGCGCAACCGGAGCGCCGGCTGGAAGCCGTGGCCAAGCTAACGAGTGCGGGTGTACCGGTGGTGGTCATGATTGCGCCCG
Organism: uncultured Binatia bacterium (SeqCode); assembly: GCA_964534275.1. Lineage (GTDB taxonomy): Bacteria > Desulfobacterota > Binatia > HRBIN30 > HRBIN30 > HRBIN30. The sequence goes on from CAZHQG010000004.1 coordinate 59,577, forward strand.
TGATTCCTGGGCTCAACGACGAGGAAATCCCTCAGATTTTGCGAGCCGCGCGCGAGGCTGGCGCCGTTGGCGCGAGCTACGTTCTTTTGCGGCTTCCCCGGCCCGTGGATGATTTGTTCACAGCTTGGTTGGAAGAACATTTTCCGGAGCGCCGGCAACGCGTGCTCGGTCGGATTCGCCAGTGCCGCGAAGGGCGTTTGTACAACGCCGAGTTCGGAAAACGAAAGACAGGTACGGGTCCGTACGCAAACCACATCCGTGAACTCTTTACCTTGACTGCGCGCCGGCTGGGTCTCGACCGACCGCTGCCGGAGCTCGACACGAGTGTGTTCCGCCGTCCAGTCGCCACCGGTCAGTTAAACCTTTGGTGAGCGGATCCTTTCGTACAGCGCTTCCAGGTGACACCAAACTTGCTCTGCCGGTAGCACGTGGTCACAAAACACCTCGGGGCCGCAGAGGTCGCACTGGTGATTGGCTTGCACCCACTCGATTGTTGGGCTCCGCGGATGCCAATGTTCCGCGCGGGTATGACAGCTCAGGAGCACCAAGCCAGGGATGCCGAGCAGGGCCGCCAAGTGGCTGATTCCGCTGTCGTTGCCGACAAACAAGGTCGCATCTTGGAGGAATCCAGCAACTTCAGGGAGGGGCCGGGCCACTAGGCCCTCGTCGGCGTCGATGGCGGCTACGCCGCGCTCGAGTTCCGTTGGGCCCAATGCAACCACAATGCGCCCGCCGGTTCTCTCCCGCCAGAGCCGAGCGAGGTTCGGAAAGCCACGCCAATTTTTCCGTTCCGCCCCACTTCCCGGGTGGATGAAAAGCGTGGGCGCAAGCCGTTGGCCTTTCTCCAAAGCATTTCGTGGCGAAGCGACCCGCAAATATTGTTGCACTGTTTCCCGACTTGCGGGCTCCAATGCCAAGCAGCGGGCATAGTATTCGGAAGCGTGCTCGCCTTCCTCGAAGGCACGGAAGGGGAATACAAATGCCCGCGTCGCCACGGCTGCATCCAGGTTGTTCGTAAACTGTCGATCTCCGAACCCACTCCAGGAGTAAGCCACGTCAAAGCGGCCAAATCGTTCAATCCATTCTTCCCGACAAAAATCGTTACGGTAAAGCCAGGTGAGCGCAGGATGTTCGATCGACCAGCTTACGATCCTGGGATGGTCGAGTATGACGGTCCAATCGGAGCGTGCGAGCAGGATTGTCTCTCGTACACGCTGGGCGAAGGCGACCAGCGCAGGGAGGAAACACAAAAAGTCGCCAAGAGCTCCGGGAAAAACAACCAGGGCCCGTTCGTTCGATTGACTCACTGGAACCGCCTCTGTAGTTTCCGAGTATTCGGTGTTCACGCTGATGGAAACCGCTCCAGCTCGGACCGTACTCGACTTAATTGGAGATACGCCAGTGGTCAAACTTCGCCGGGTGGTCGATCCGGATGGTGCGGAGGTGTGGGGCAAACTGGAAGCGCTAAATCCTGGCGGCAGCGTGAAAGACCGCATTTGCCTTGCGATGGTCGAGGCTGCCGAGCGAGCCGGGCAGCTCGAGCCCGGAGGCACCATCGTCGAGCCGACCAGCGGCAACACCGGCATCGGGCTCGCTTTGGTCGCTGCTGTGAAAGGGTACCGTTGCGTGCTCACCATGCCGGATACGATGAGCGAAGAGCGACGCAGTTTGCTGACGGCGTACGGGGCGTACTTGGAGCTCACGCCAGATACCAAAGGTATGCACGCTGCCGTTCAGCGTGCTGAAGAGATCGTCCGCTCGCACCCGCGTTATTTCATGCCCCAGCAGTTCCGCAACCCGGCAAACCCTGAGGCTCACCGGCGAACGACTGCCATCGAACTCCTCGAGGCCTTCGACCGCATCGATGCCTTTGTGGCTGGTGTGGGTACTGGGGGTACGATTACAGGCGTTGGCCGTGTGCTCCGCGAGCGCATGCCCGGAGTGAAAATTTTCGCGGTGGAGCCCGAAGCGTCGCCCGTGCTGTCAGGCGGCGAGCCTGGTTACCATGGAATTCAGGGAATTGGTGCGGGCTTTGTGCCCGAAATTTTGGATACGTCGATTTATGACGAGGTCCTCCGTGTGTCCGACGCGGAAGCTGCAGAATACACGCGGCGCCTAGCCCGCGAGGAGGGGTTGCTCTTAGGAATTTCCTCCGGAGCCAACGTGTGTGCGGCGGCCCGTGTGGCGCGTGCGCTTGGTCCCGGAAAAACAGTGGTGACCATTCTTTGCGATACCGGTCAGCGGTATCTCAGTACAGACCTGTTCCAAGCTGCCGAGGCGCGATGACAGAAGTGGACCTCAAGTACCAACGCTTACGCTCCGTGCTAGCCGAGTACGGGCGCGTGCTGGTGGCCTTTTCGGGTGGGGTGGATTCGTCCTTTTTGCTCCGGGTGGCAAGCGAGGTTTTGCCGGGGAACGTGGTGGCGCTCACAGTGCACTCGCCAACTGTGCCTGAGGAAGATCACCTCACTGCTGTGGGTTTGGCTCAGGCTCTTGCCGTGGAGCACGTCGTGATCGAGGCGGACGAGCTCGCCATGCCAGAATACGCGGCCAACCCGACGAATCGCTGTTACTTTTGCAAAAGCCACCTGTTCGAGCTGTGCGCGCAGGAAGCAGGTCGGAGAGGAATTCCGGTTGTGGTCGATGGAGCAAACGCCGATGATCTCCGCGACTACCGGCCAGGCTTGACTGCCGCTCACGAACGCGGAGTGCGGCACCCACTGGTGGAAGCAGGGCTAACCAAAGCGGAGGTGCGCGTGCTCAGTCGCCAACTGGGGTTGCCAACGTGGGACAAGCCCGCAAGCCCGTGTTTGTCATCGCGTTTTCCTTATGGAACGCCCATCACGCACGAGGCGCTTGAGCGGGTAGCCAGCGCCGAGCGATTACTGCGGGGGCTTGGTTTTCGCGAGTGTCGTGTTCGCTATCACGACCGGCTGGCGCGGATCGAAGTGCCAGTCGAGCACCTCGAGCGTTTGCTGGAACCCGACGTCCGTACGCGAGTGGTCGCTGGACTGCGTGAACTTGGCTTCCTCCACGTTACGGTGGATCTGCAAGGCTTTCGCAGCGGTAGCCTCAACGAAGCGCTGGCGGAGCGCAAGAATCCTGCGGCCTAGTAGGACCCCGACGGCTTCGTTTGGTTGGTACTTCCCAGCGCGAACGCTTGCGCCAGTGCCGCCCGGCCGCCGTGGTCGAGGATCTCGCCGTGACTCATGATCACACGGTCGAAATCCCACTCGAGGATCTTGCGGAGCGAGGCAGTGAGTGCCTCCGAATCGCGTACGAGCATCCGCACCAAACGGGTGGGACCGAAACGCCCTCGGGCGCCGTTCAAGCGAAGAAAAAGCCGCAGTCGCCAATCGGCATGGATGTCGGCCGGTATGTTGAACACGAGATCGGTCAGGATGAGCGTACGCGACCGGGGGTGAAAGAACGCCACTTCTTCAAGCACGGGTATGCCGCGAACGTGGATGTGTTCCAAGTCACCGGCCCACGGTGGCTCGCGGCCGCTCGTGCCGATGACGTTGGCAAACCCGAGATCCGGCCGTTTGGTGGCTAGGCCAGGGGCTCTCCAGAACTCCGCTTTTGGGAATGCATCGCAGAAGCGGCGTGCAAAGAAGTGATGTGTCTTGTTCGGGGCTACGACAACGACGACGGAGCCGATGTTTTCCAGGGCGGCAACGAGAGCGTTGTCGGGGGCGATTGGGGAATGCACGAAAAGGCCACCGGTTCGCAGTCGAACGACCGTCATCCGCGCTTCGAGGTTGCCTACGAGCAACTGCAGCGGTTGTTCAGCGACCCAAAGATTATCGTCGACGGGACGCAGCACGATGGGTCCACCCCGAGGTGGCAGGCTTGAGGCTCGCGGGCTTTTGCCGGCTGTAGTGCCACCCTGTGACACCCCCTTTTGAGTCGAAGCGTTGGCTCCGGAACCAGTGGTTCACACGTAATCCTGGCACATCGTTTCGGGTGATGGTCACTTGGGCTGTTCTAGTTGCATCTGGGTGACAGCCCACTCTGCCCAGGTCCAGTCCTCCGGGGTGGTGAGTTTTCGATTGCGCTCCTCTCCGCGAACGACATGCACAGGGTACCCAAAGTACTCCAACAGCGAGGCCTCGTCGGTAAAGGACAGGCGCAATTCTTGGGCACGCGCAATTGCGTCACGAAGCCAATCGGCCCGGGCGACTTGGGGGGTTTGCGCTAGCCAAGTGCGAGTGCGGTCGAGAGTGCGAACCACCACGTGGTCCTCGACCCATTTGACGGTGTCCGTAGCGGGCACTGCGGCAATGGCTGCTCCATGGGCCCGGGCGGCAGCGGCGCAGGACTGAAAGAGTTGGGCAGAGGCAAAGGGACGAGCAGCATCGTGGACCAGCACGAGGGGTACGCTTGGCGGAATCTTCCGGAGGGCTAAAGCGACGGAGTCTTGGCGCTCTTCTCCCCCGGCTACGACATGCACCTGAACCCCGGTCGATCTCGCAGCTTGCACGGCACAAGCAACCTGATCAACGGCGGCCTGTGGGACGACGAGCCACACACCCGCGAGTTGGGGCAACGCACACAACGGCTCGAGACTGTAAGCGTAAAGAGGACGGCCAGCCAGCTCCCTGAGGCCTTTGGCAACCTCGCCTCCCAGCCTCGACCCCCGGCCGGCAGCAGCCAAAATCGCTGCAAGCATCACGCTGCAGCCTCAGGTACGCGGCCGCAAGGGAGTTACCCAGTACCAGGAGTCGGAAACCATAAAGTCACTGGGAGAAAATTTGTTCCAGCTCCTGTTTGATCTTCTCCTCGGGGTGAGCTTTCGCGATGGAGAGTTCTTTTACCAGGAGGTTGCGGGCTAGGTCGAGCATTTTGCGCTCGCCGAAAGAAAGCTCCTTGTCAGCCTTGAGGACGCTCAGGTCGCGCAGTACCGTGGCGATTTCTAACACCGAACCCGTTTTGATCTTCTCGGTGTACTCACGGTAGCGGCGGTTCCAAGTTTGCTGGTCTACCGGTTTCTTCTTCTTGCGCTCACGCAGAATCTGGTAGACCTTGTTTACCATGTCCTTGCCAATAACCCGGCGGAGTCCGACGGCGGCGACGTTGTCCGTGGGGATCATGATGGTCATGTCATTGTCCAAGATGCGGAGCATATAGAATGTTTGCGCCTTTCCTTGGATCACCCTCGTTTGGATGCTGTCGATGATCCCCACGCCGTGAGCCGGGTAAACCACTTTTTCGCCAACTTTGAACGTCATCGGTTCCTCCCTGGCTCCTGACATATCAGGATGAGCGCCGAAGCGCGTCGGCCATAAGTACAGGAAAATCGAGGGTTTGGCAAGCTGTTCCAGCGATAACGGCACAGAAGTTCACCTGGCACCCGCGAGGAAGCGAAGATGATGTTCCCTGCCGGGGGAGGTCCGATCCGAGATTGAAATGGACCGCTGCGCCTTCCGAGAAGTGGCTTGAAGCGGCCCTGGGTTTACCTGCCGTCACTTATGGCTTCGGTGGCCTCGCCGCAGGCGCTACTCGAAGAGGCTGGGATTCGGGGAGAAGTCGTTGGAGAGTCTCCAGGACCCTCTCAGGGTCCTGGGTGTGGATAGCAATCAGCTTGTCCCGCGAGGTGTGTCCGTGCAGGATTTCGATGGCGCTGCGCGGCAGACGGAAAAGTTCGGCGAGGAACCGGAGGAGCGCGTCGTTGGCAGCGCCTTCCTGGGCGCGGGCTCGGAGGCGGACTTTCAACGCGTCGCCATGGTATCCGGTAACCTCGTTCTTTGCCGCTCCGGGCTGAACGCGAATTGCCAGTCGGATGGTTTCGCTTCGTGATTGGGGGACGCGGGGAGCCATAAAGCCTTCGCTCGCACATTTCTTGGCTGCGGCCTAGACCTCTCGGCAACCGAAAATTTCATTTGCCTGAGGCGCGTCGGCCAAGCACCATTGTGGGCGTACCATTTCGTGGAGGTTCTCGTGCGCAGAATGGGTCTATGCATCTTGAGTTTTTTCGCCGTGCTGAACATGAGCGGGCCTGTGGAAGCCACCGATTATGCGCTGCGATTTTATGGTCACGGAGTAAGCGCGCCGGACTTAGACCGCGTCAAAATCCGGGTGGACGACCCCAATACAAACGATCCGGGTCCACCAGCAGATATCGGAGCCACGGATTTTACTTTGGAGTTTTGGGTGCGCGGGTCCACCACGGAGAACAGTGCTCCCGCGATCTCGTGCGGCAATAACGTGAACTGGATCTACGGCAATATCCTTTTCGATCGCGATCGCTTTAACCAAGACCGCAAGTTTGGCCTTTCGTTCGGGAACGGGCGGCTGGTGTTCGGTGTGAGCGGGGATGGTACAGGGGACTTCACCCTTTGTGGCACATCGAACGTCTTGGATCATGCATGGCACCACGTCGCCGTACAGCGTCGCCGGAGCGACGGGTACTTGTGGATCTATGTGGATGGTACGCTCGAGGCGAGTGCTGACGGACCCGACGGGGACATCTCCTACCCCGATGATGGAGTTCCGGGGAACTACTGCAGCGGCCCCTGCACGAATAGCGATCCGTTCCTCGTGATCGGAGCGGAGAAGCACGATGCCGGTGCGGCGTATCCCTCGTTCAGTGGATTCGTGGACGAGGTCCGCTTGTCCAACACGCTTCGTTACAACAGTAACTTCACCCGCCCCTCAGCGCCGTTCGTGACGGATGCAAACACCGTGGCGTTGTATCACTTCGACGAGGGCCCGGCCGGTCCTTGTACCGGAACCGTCCTGGATACCTCCGGAGCGCCAGGCGGACCCAGTGACGGCCAGTGCCAGTATGGCGGCAGTAGCCCTGCAGGCCCGGTGTATGTGACCACGACCCCGTTCAGCTCGCCTCCTCCACCGACCTGCGGAACAACGCCGCTTAGCGGCTGCGCCGCGGCACCGAGGGGGAGCTTGGCTCTCTTCCAAAGCGCGACCAACTCGAACCGTCGCAGCATTTCCTGGCAGTGGGTTGCCGGGGACGCGACGGTTTCGGAGTTTGCGAGCCCGATCGATGGAAGCGCGTCGTACGCGCTTTGCGTGTACGATTTCCTCTCTGGCACGCCCACTCTTGCTTTGCAGCTCGCTCCGCCGACGGGCCCTGCGTGGCGGTTGGTGCGAGGCACGACGTACCGGTACGGTGACCGCACGGGTGCGACGCAGGGGATTCGCCGAGTGTCCTTGCAAGGGAAAGGTCTGGGTCGCGGGAAAATTACATTGCGTGCAAGCGGGCCGAGTCTCCCTCTGCCAGGACCAGTGAGCTCGACACGGTATTTCAACGCGGACCCGGAGGTCCGCGTGCAGTTCGTGAAAAACACGGGCGAGTGTTGGGAAGGAACATTTACCACCCCGGGCCGACACACAAATCAGAGCTTCCGCGCGCGGTATCCCTGAACACGACCGGTCAGCCTGGCCATCTCGCCTTCGGCTGGAGATCGAGAATAGAGTTCCTGCTGTCTGCTCCGGACTGGGCTTCCCGCGGGTTCCGGGAAGCTGACGGTCGTGCTCCGACGAGCATCCAGCTTGACAAGCACAAGCGCCGTGGAGCACAACCGAGGATCGGCTGATCGAGCCGTAGTTTCGGAAAGGACAAGGGCGGGATGGAACGGTACATACGCTGGATTGTTGCGCACCGGGTTTGGGTGCTCTTGGCGTCGGTGGTGGTCACTGCTTTTTTTGCCTCGCAGCTAACGAAACTGCACCTGGAGATCCGCCGCCGCGCCAACTTGCCGGAAGCACATCCGTACGTCCAGGTGCAAAACCGCATCACGGACTTGTTTGGCGGCGAAGCCATCGTGATCATTGGCGCGGCCGCCACGAGCGGCACGATTTATACCCCGGAGTTTCTGGGCAAAGTCTTCCGGGTGTGCGAACGGCTCCGCGACACTCCAGGAGTCATCCAAACCAGCCTGTTTTGCATGGGTGCACCGTATGTGAAAACCGTGCAGTTCGGTGCCGACGAATCCATGGAGGTGCGCCCGCTGATGGAGGCGCCGCCCCGTACCCAAGCAGAAGCGGATGAGGTCCGGCGTAAAGTCGAGGCCGATCGATTGCTGAAAGAGAACCTGGTTTCCCGCGACGGCACAGCGACCGTGATCGTCGTGGAGTTCGACGATCGGCTGAACGACAAGCAAATCTTTGCCGTCCTCGAGGAAATTTTGCAGCCCGAACGCGATGCTTCGGTTCGGTTTGCCCTAGCCGGCGCTCCGGTCCTACGCGCTTGGTTGGCCAAGTACACGGCCTTGATCGGGATCCTCTTGCCGCTGGCCGTGGTCGTCATTGGCCTGGTCCACTTCGAGGCATTCCGCACCGTCCAAGGCATGGTGCTGCCGTTGGTAACAGCAATTTTGAGCGTGGTGTGGTCGCTCGGCATCATGGGCCTGAGCGGGTACCCGATGGATACCTGGAGCGCCATGACCCCCGTGGTGATCTTGGCCGTTGCTGCCGGGCACGCCGTCCAGATCCTGAAACGCTACTACGAAGAGTTCGACATTGTTCGGGACAGCCACGAGGCCATCGTGCGTTCGATCGTGGCTGTCGGTCCGGTGATGGTCATTGCCAGCGTAATTGCCGCGGCCGGGTTTGCCTCGCTGACCACGTTCGGCATCACCAGCGTACGCGTGTTCGGTATGCTCATGGCCAGCGGTATTCTCAGTGCCCTGGTGATCGAGCTGACGTTCACGCCGGCGTGTCGCGCGTTGCTGCCCGCCCCGAAGGTGCGCGAAACCACCCGTGAAAAGGCCCACGGCTGGCTCGACCGCTTGCTCGAACGACTGGCAACCTTGGTCGCTAGCCGACCACGCCAAATCCTCATAACGGCCTGTGCGTTGTTCGTGGTCGCCCTTTTGGGCGCCCTGCGAGTGAAAGTGGACAACAGCTTTCGTTATTGGTTTGCCCCCACAACTCAAGTGCGGCTGGACGACGCCTTCCTGAACGAAAAGCTTCCCGGAACCGCTTCGTTGCGCATTCTGATCGACGGGCACGAAGAGGGCGTTTTGAAACGGCCCGATGTGCTCCAAGCGATCTCTGACTTGGAAGACTTCCTTGCTGCCGACCCTACTTTGGGCGGCATCAACTCCATTGCCGGGCACGTCAAGCGCATGCACCAAGCGATGAACCGTGACGACCCCGCTTTCTACCGCATTCCCGATAACCCGAGACTGATCAGCCAGTATCTGCTGCTGTACAGCATGTCTGCCGGCCCCGACAGCCTGAGCGCTTTTGTGGACGCGAACTTTCAGCGCGCCGTCATCCGCGCGTTGAGCAAAACCGACAGCGCGGTGTACTCGCGCGAGCTCATTGCGCGGCTGAGCGACTTTGTCTCGCAACGCTTCCGTGGGCTGCCGGTTACGGTAGGTTTGGTCGGTGGCACGCTTGGTGTGCAAACGGCGATGAACGATACCGTCGTGCACGACAAGATTGTCAACGTATTGCAAATCGCGACAATCATTTTCGTGCTTTCAAGCCTGGTGTTACGATCGCCGATTGGCGGGGTTTTTGTTTTACTGCCGCTCAGTCTGGCAGTGGCCTTCAACCTTGGCCTGATGGGATGGGCTGGAATTTGGCTGGACATGACGACCGCTGCCATCACTGCCATGGGGGTGAGCATCGGCGCCGACTTTGCCATCTACCTTATTTTTCGGATTCGCGAGGAACTGAAAAAAGCGGGGAACCTGCAAGAAGCTGTGCGCGCGAGCCTGCTGACTTCGGGCAAAGCGATCTTTTTCGTCTCCTCAGCCGTCGCCCTGGGGTACATGGTCCTGCCGTTTTCGGGGTTCAGTCTATGGATTCGGCTGGGTGCTTTGACGGCCACGATTGTGGCGGTGAGCGCATTGGGGGCGGTAACGATCATTCCAGCGCTGAGTCTCATCGTGCGACCGAAATTTTTGGCGGCGGCGTCGGGGGCAGTGCCGGTGCAAGAGCAGCGGTCAGCGCACGCCGAAACTACGGCGCGGACCGTTTTGGAACTCGGATAAGGCTTGTGCAGGCGAGTGCGAGAGGCGACGGATCCGCTGAAAACTTGGGTTCGGTTTTGGAGGCTTTGATGCACGCAGAAAATCACCACGATTACATTCATCCGAACACGGGGGAGAGCAACTTCAACGAAAGCATGTATTTCAACTTTTACGATCGTTCCTGCCGTTGGGGTGGGTTTGCTCGCATCGGCAACCGCCCGAACGAAGGATACGCAGAAGTGACCCTGGCCTTGTACCGCCCCGATGGCACCGCGTTGTTTCAATACCAGCGTCCGCCGCTGAGCGAACACAAGGAACTCGCGGCCGGTGGCATGACGTTCGAGATTCTGGAACCAGGGCGTCATTTGCGGGTGACGTACAAGGGGCCGGCGCTGTACCTTGCTCGTCCCCTCGAGCTGGAGGACCCCCGTCGAGCGTTCACCTCCAATCCTTTCCACGACGTGGAGCTTGCGCTGGACTACTACGGTTTGAGCCCGATGTACGGCGGAGAGAACCCAGAGGCCACGGCGAGTTCAGACCTGGTGTTTGCGCGCGGTCATACTGAGCAGCATGTACGAGCTGTGGGAACGCTCACAGTCGGGACGGAAACCGTTCCTTTGCATGGCCTTGGCTTGCGTGACCACTCGTGGGGGCCGCGTTCGTGGCAATCTCCCGCCTACTACAGATGGCTCACGGCCGAGTTCGACGAGGACTTTGGTTTCATGGCCTCTCACATTCATTTGCAAAGCGGGGCGGACCTGCGCTCGGGTTTCGTGTTTCGCGACGGCCGCAACGAACTCGTTCATCACGTAGAGATCGACACGGAGCACGACCCGTCGTCTGGATATCACCGCCGGATCCAAGCACGCATCCACACCGCTTCGGGGGTTTTGCAAGTGACCGGCGAGGTGCTGAGCATGTTGCCGCTACGGAACCGGAAAGATGGAAAAGTCACCCGGATCGCCGAAGGCCTTACGCAATGGCGGGTGGGCAACCAGGTGGGCTTTGGCTGGTCGGAGTACCTGGACCAAGTGAGCTAGGACCACCCACCTGGTCTGCACTGGGTGGCGGCCAGGACATCCCGATTCGCCCACGCGAGGGTCGCCGGTACATGCAACGCAGCGTGGTGCCGTTGGTGGGCGACGGCACAGCATCGTTGGTGGAATGCCTCGCCCTGCCCCGGGGGCTTTCAGGCACCGTGCGGCACCAGGCCGCCGGTTCCTCGCCCTTGAACGTCACGCGAGCTTCCCTGGACAGAACTGGCGACTTGAGCTTGCTGCGGCGGAAGGAAAATGCCCTGCCGAGCAACTTGTGTGCGACCGACGCAGCGTGGGTTGCAGTTAGCTCGCTTACGCGTATATTGTTCGCCCACAGGTTGTGCCGCAGTTTTCAGCGGCACAAAAGTTCTTTGACATGGGGGCGATTTGGGTTCGACGGGGGTAAGGAAGGTTGCAGGTGCATGCCCGGGATCCTGGGTACCGGTCAACAACCCCAGGGCTGCTTAAACGCAGACGAACCACTTGCTTTGGCTGCCTAAGCGCAGTCACGTCTCACCAAGCCTGCGCCCGTAGGGCTGGCTGAGGCGACGAACTTCGGGCTAAGCGCTAGCGGTAGCTCGGCCGTTAGCGACGAAAACCCACGAGCTGGCTACCAGGGATCCTGCCCGTGGGAGACCTGGCAGCGAGAGCAAAACACGAGGCTACGCATGTAGACCCTGCCGCCGACCGCCTCCGGACGGGGGTTCGATTCCCCCCGCCTCCATTTGCCCACGGCCAACGGTTCTCCGTTGGCCGTTTTTTTTCCAGTCGCTGCGCGAACGGCTTTTCCACGCCTGCTCGCGACCAACGCATCGCAGTACGCAGCCTTGCGACCCCACGCTGGAACGCTTCCGCGAATACATCCTGGCCAATGTGCTCCGTAGGCACGTGGTTCACGCGTTGTTCCGCAACATGGGGGCCCGGTCGGGGCACGGCGCTGCCGTGCCCGGACACCGCACGGAGATGCGCGTAGCGCACACGAACCTGCCCCCGCCGGCAATGTAGGGGCGACCCGGTGGGTCGCCCGTCGGGTGGGGCAATTTCGTGGGGGCGAGACGCCTGCTTTCCCAGGCCATGGCACCACTCGTTCCGGTGCAACCTGGTAGTTGTAGGGGCGGTTCGCGAACCGCCCCTACAACTCCGCTCCTACGCGTGGCTGCACGTCAGGTGAGTGACGGTCGAGTAAGAGCAGTACTCAGGAACCGAGCTGATACAACGGGATCCCGGCAACGCCTAGAAGTGTGCCGAAGAACACAACGGGCGAAAATGCTGCGGAGGGAACAGGGATGTGACCGTTCCCAGCCACGAGCAAACACACGTCGCCCGCAGTCGCAATCAGTGCGCCCGCAAGTGCGATTTGTACGACGCAGGACTCGGTCGTGTCCATGCGATCTCCTTTTGATTCCCGGACTCGAAGGAGGCTTCAGGCAATATCACTCCGCCTCGGCTCGCGCCGCAAAACACGGAAACGACGCTAGGGGCGCAGGGTGTGCCGGGGCCGAAAAAAACGTCGCGTCAATAAATGCCCAGGCGTTCCTCCAGCGAGCGCAAGTCTCGCTTGAGTTTGTGCACCTCTCGCATTTCGATGTCGGAACACACACGTACAAGCTGAGCAAAGCCGCGCGGCCATTGGTCGAGGCTCGCCACAATGCTGTCGCGGGCTTCCGGCGGGGTGACCACGCAAGGGCGTGCGCTCCAGCGCTCATGTGCCCAGTGCAAGCGCTGAAGAGCTTCGTCGACCGAGGGCGTGAGTTCCACCTCGAAGGCAATGGTCGGGGCGCCGTTGATCTCACGTTTCCATACCACATCGATTCGACCATTGTCGGTCGGAAAACCCATTTGCGAGTGGTAGTGCTGGAGCCGGCCGACTTCGGCAACGAGTTCTTGGAGCTGTTCGTGGAGCGAACGCGACGCGTTTGCGGCTCGATCGTAGACGAGTTCGGGAGAGACGATCGTTGAACCTTGATGCAACGTTTCGGTCGAAAGGAAGCCAAACCGCTCGCGGAAACGGCGCAGCAGTTCATCGTGTTGCTGCGATGACAACGGTTGGAAGCCCTTTTGCATGAACAGCTTGAAGTCGGAGATTCCAATTGCGGACGTCCTCCAGCGTTCCTCCGGAAGCAGTTTCACGATCTCCAGCCGAAAGCGCAGCGGCCAGATGACCCGGCCAGTTCTCTTCTCGTCTGGCCACAGTGGAGTTCGTTCGTCGACGTACTTGTTGCGGATCAATGCGAGGCCAATCACTCCACCGACCGGATTGGTTGCGTAAAGCCACGCAAGGCTACCTTCAGGCAGCAGGCGAAATTCGCCCTCGTAGCTCGGTTTGAGCCCCCACAACGGCAAGGGTTGGTTCAATGCTGTTTCCCAGTTTTCTACCCGACCGATGATGATCCACGCTACGCTCACGATTTCCTCCTTCGTTTTCGAACGATTGGCCCGGTGGGCCCGGGTGGAAACGCTTCCGCAAGAGTTGTTCTTTCTGGGGTGGGCTAGCGCAGGCTACACGGATTCACGGGCAGCGAGCAAGTTGGCCCGCGCCGATGAAGCCGTGAGCCATGTGCATGCAGGCAACTTGAACGTGGCGGAACCAGGATTCTATCGAGTGGGTCGGATGTTCGAGCAGTTGCCGTCGCCAAACGAGGACCGCGAGCCGACGACCTCCGGGTGAATGCACGTCGTCTGGCGTCAACGGGTAGCAAGTGGTCTGGTACTGGGCGGCCTGGTGCTGCTCCTGTACACGTGTTGTTTAGGGCGCATGCCGTTGTTGGATCCGAACGAGGGACGCCATGCCGAAGTGGCACGCGACCAGCCTTGGCCTCCTGACGTTCTACGGTTTGGCTGGGCCAGTGATCGGGAGGCGATACAGCTTGCGAGATGCAGCGTGGACAATTCAGAGCTGGGCCCCGACCGCGGAGATCGTCAGCTTCCGTACGGGCGATCACTCGCTCCTATTTTACTTGGGCAAGCCAGTGCGGCGTGTTCGAACGGTCGCGGAGGCTGCGGCAGCCTTACAGGAAGGTCGGCCCGTTGTGTTGCTTGCCAAGCAGGGCGCCTTACCGGAGATCTGTGCTGCGGTCGGTGCGCCGCTCGTGGTGGTGTGGCAGGGCGAGCGCGACAAATTGGTGCTGGCCCGGCCGACGTCGCTGGCGGGCTCGGGTAACGGACCGGCGGCTGATCTCACCTGTACCGGCACCGGCAACTGAGCGCGCGAAGAGAGATTCCCTGCTTTTAGGGTTGCGTCATCACTTGAAGAAGCTAGAAAGTAGACCAGTTAGGTCTTCATTCGCTCTCGCGTGCACGAACATGCTTCGGATCAACAGACTTACAGATTACGCCATCGTTCTGCTGGCACGGCTAGGTGCCGAGCCGAAGCGTGTTTTTCGTGCTGCGGAACTGAGTGCCAGCACGAATGTGCCGCCAGCCACCGTAGGCAAATTGCTGCGCGCACTCACGCGCAAGGGCTTTTTGCATTCGCATCGTGGGGTGCATGGCGGTTACCAACTGGCGGGCAAGCCCGAGGAGATTTCTTTGGCCCGCGTGATTGCGAGTTTCGAGGGCCCGCTGGGGCTTACGGTTTGTACCCACTCCGAAGGCGGCCCTACGTGCCGGCAGCAGGTGCTCTGCCCGGCGCAAGGTCATTGGCAGCAAATCAATCGTGCGCTGGTCTCTGCCTTAAATGGGGTCACGCTCGCCGACCTGGTGCGAGGCTCGGAGTTTGTTCGGAACCCCGTCTCTATGGAAGCCGCGGGTGCCCGCGGATCGAGGGTGCATTGTTGAGCGGAAATTTCTAGGAGGGTTTGTATGCCCGCAAACACAGCGAAAATCGAAGAACTCGTCAGCCGGGAGTACCAGCACGGGTTCTACACGCCGATCGAAGAAGAAACCGTACCGCCGGGTTTGAACGAGGAGATCATCCGTATCATTTCGGCGAAGAAACAAGAGCCGGCGTGGCTCACCGAGTGGCGCCTCAAAGCGTACCGCCACTGGCTCACGATGCAGGAGCCGACCTGGCAGAACGTACGCTACCAGCCGATCGATTACAACGCGATTTGTTATTACTCCGCCCCGAAGATGAAGGAGCGGCCGAAGAGCCTCGACGAGGTCGATCCCGAGCTGCTCCGCACCTACGAGAAGTTGGGGATTCCCTTGCGCGAGCAGGAAATGCTTGCGGGTGTCGCTGTGGATGCGGTGTTCGATTCCGTTTCCGTAGCGACGACGTTCAAAGAAAAGCTTGCGGAACACGGGGTGATTTTCTGTTCTTTTTCAGAAGCGGTGCAGCAGTATCCTGACTTGGTGCGCCGCTACTTGGGCACGGTCGTTCCATACAACGATAATTTTTTCGCGGCACTGAATTCCGCAGTCTTTAGCGACGGGTCGTTTTGTTACGTTCCGAAGGGAGTGCGCTGCCCGATGGAGCTGTCCACCTATTTCCGCATCAATGCCGCGAAAACGGGCCAGTTCGAGCGCACGCTCATTATTGCTGACGAAGGCGCGTACGTTTCCTACCTGGAGGGTTGCACGGCTCCAATGCGCGACGAACACCAGTTGCACGCGGCGGTCGTGGAGCTCGTCGCTCTGGAAGGGGCGGAAATCAAGTATTCGACAGTGCAGAACTGGTATCCCGGCGACAAGGAAGGACGCGGAGGGATTTACAACTTCGTTACCAAGCGCGGCATTTGCCTCGGTCGGCGCTCCAAGATTTCCTGGACCCAAGTGGAGACTGGTTCGGCGATTACGTGGAAGTACCCAAGCGTGATTTTGCGCGGCGACGAGTCGGTAGGCGAGTTTTACTCCGTGGCCCTTACCAACCATTACCAGCAAGCGGACACGGGCACGAAGATGATTCACCTCGGCCGAAACACGCGATCGACGATTTTGTCGAAGGCCATTTCCGCCGGGCACGGGCAAAACAGCTATCGGGGGCTGGTGAAGGTGATGCGCGGCGCGGAACACGCACGAAACTACACGCAGTGCGATTCGCTGCTGATTGGCGAGCACTGCGGGGCACACACCTTCCCGTACATGGAAGTCCGAAATTCCTCGGCCATCGTGGAGCATGAGGCGACCACGTCGAAAATCAGCGAGGATCAGCTTTTTTACTGCCAAAGCCGCGGTATCTCCCTGGAAGACGCGGTCTCGATGATCGTGAGCGGTTTTTGCCGGGCCGTATTCCAAGAGTTGCCGATGGAGTTTGCCGTGGAAGCCCACAAGCTAATGGGCGTGAGTTTGGAAGGAGCCATTGGTTGAACGATGACGAAGCAGCCGCTGTTGGAAATTCGGAATTTGCACGTGCGTGTCGACGGCACCCCCATTTTGCGTGGGATCGATTTGGTGGTGCATCGCGGCGAAGTGCACGCCATCATGGGGCCGAACGGTTCGGGGAAGTCGACGCTTTGTTACGTGCTGGCCGGCCGAGAAGGATACGAGGTAACGCAGGGAGAAGTTCTGTACGAAGGTCGGAACTTGCTCGCGATGAGCCCGGAGGAGAGGGCGCGGGCGGGAGTGTTCTTGGCCTTTCAGTATCCCGTGGAGATTCCGGGGGTGGGCAACATGTACTTTTTGCGCACCGCGTTGAACGCCGTGCGCAAGTCCCGCGGACTCGAACCAATCGACGCGATGGATTTTCTGCAACTCGTGCGGGAAAAGGCGCGCCTGGTTGGGATCGATGAGCGGCTGCTCAAGCGCTCGGTGAACGAGGGGTTTTCTGGCGGCGAGAAGAAGCGCAACGAGGTTCTGCAAATGGCCTTGCTCGAACCAACGCTGGCGATTCTGGACGAAACCGATTCCGGGCTCGATATCGATGCTTTGCGCATCGTTGCCGATGGAGTGAACGCGTTGCGCAACGAACAGCATGCGGTGCTCGCAATCACTCATTACCAGCGACTGCTCGAGTACTTGGTTCCCGACGTTGTGCACGTGCTCGTCGCCGGCAGGATCGTACGTTCCGGTGGCCCGGAGCTGGCGCGGGAATTGGAACTTCGCGGCTATGCCCCCTACGAGCAGGCTGCCGCGTCTGCACCGCTATGACATCGCTTGCCCCAGGCGCTGAAGCCTCTCGAGCACCCATGACCGGTCCTGCAGGGCGCAATCGTCGCTTCGTGCCTCCAGCGCACGGCTTTGCTCCGTATCTCGAAGCGCAGCGCAAGCTGGATGCAAATGTGCCGAACTGGGTGCGTGCGCTGCGCACGCGCGGTATGGAGGAATTCCAGAAGCTCGGCTTTCCCACCACGCGGGTGGAAGACTGGAAGTACACGGACACCTCGGTCATTGCGCGTGAAGCCTTTACGTTGCGGGAGCCGCTCGCGGCTGATGCCATCCTTGCGGAGCAAAGTGCTCGGATGCTTCCGGGCACGGCGGTCTTGTGCTTTGTCCACGGGCGCGCGCTCGAGGCAACTCCGAGCGGACAGCGTTTGCCGAGTGGCTCGCGGTTCCTTTCACTTCGTCAAGCATGGGTCCAGGAGGAACGACTCGTTCAGGATGCGCTCGGCACCTGTGCAACAGAGCACGATGCCAGTTTCACCGCTCTCAATCTGGCCTTCCTAGAGGACGGTGCCTTTCTCTGGATCCCTCCCGGAGCCGACCTGGCGACGCCGGTGCAGCTTCTGTTTGCAGGTGGTGGAGTGACACAGCCGACGCTGGTGTCGCCCAGAAATGTCGTCGTGGTCGGCGAGCGGGCAAACGTGACGCTCGTGGAATGGTGGTATGGAGAGAGCGCGGTACCGTATCTGACGAACGCGGTCACCGAAATCGTGTTGGCACCTGGTGCACGCATCGACCACATTCGCATCACCAGCGAGCAAGGCGCGATGCTCCATATGGCACGAACCGCTGTTCGGCAAAGCGCTGGCTCCAGCTACACGTCGCGCGTGCTCACGTTTGGCGGGCGCTGGGCTCGAGTGGAGACGGAAACTCGCTTGGCGGAAGAGGGGAGCCAAGCCGTGTTCGATGGCCTCTACATTGCCGCTAACACGTCGTTGGTGGATCACCACACGACGATCGATCATGTGGCCCGGAACACCACCAGCCGCGAGCTCTACAAAGGGATTCTCGACGGGGCGTCGCGCGGCGTGTTCAACGGTAAAGTGTACGTGCGGCCGAAAGCCTTCAAGAGCGATGCGCAGCAGATGAACAAGAATTTGCTTCTGTCTGACGACGCAGAGATCGACACCAAGCCGCAGTTGGAGATCTTTGCGGATGACGTCAAATGCAGCCATGGAGCTGCGATTGGCCGCCTCGACGAAGACGCGCTGTTTTACCTCCGTGCGCGCGGGATCGGCGCTGACGAGGCGCGACGACTGCTCATTTTTGCCTTTGCGAACGAGATCGTGGAGCGGCTGCCAATCCCGGAGTGGCAGCCACGGATCCGCGAACTCGTGCGCGCACATGTGGCGGGGAGCCCAGAGGAGGACGCCTCGTGATGGACGCTTT
Source organism: uncultured Binatia bacterium (SeqCode) (assembly GCA_964534275.1). Taxonomy (GTDB): domain Bacteria; phylum Desulfobacterota; class Binatia; order HRBIN30; family HRBIN30; genus HRBIN30. The sequence goes on from CAZHQG010000004.1 coordinate 77,989, forward strand.
GGCAGCGACCCGACTGCGTGCCGCTCCGCACTACGATGTCGCACGCATCCGTGCAGACTTTCCCATCCTGGCGCGCGAGGTGTACGGCAAGCCGCTGGTGTACTTGGACAACGCTGCCACGACCCAGAAGCCGCGCGTGGTGATCGATGCGATCCGACGATTTTACGAGGAAACGAACGCCAATATCCACCGCGGCTTGCACTTTTTGTCGGAGCGAGCCACCGAGCAATACGAATCCGTACGCAGGAAGGTGCGGGCTTTTTTGGGAGCGGGCGACGATCGCGAAATCGTTTTTACCCGGGGCACGACCGAGGCAATCAATCTGGTGGCCGCAAGTTGGGGGCGGTGGCAGCTCCGGCCCGGAGATGAAATCGTTCTCTCCGCCATGGAACACCACTCGAATATCGTTCCTTGGCAACTCGTGTGCGAGGCAACAGGCGCAAAAATTCGGGTGATCCCGATGGACGACTCGGGGGAGCTGCAACTGGAAGAATACGAGAAGCTCCTCGGCCCGCGTACGAAACTGGTCGCCATCACCCACGTTTCCAATGCGCTGGGCACCGTGAACCCCGTGCAAAAAATTGTGGCTGCAGCGAAAGCGGTTGGCGCACGGGTCCTCGTGGATGGGGCCCAAGCGGTTCCCCATCTTCCGGTCAACGTGCAAGCTCTGGGTTGCGACTTTTACGCTTTCTCCGGCCACAAGTTGTTTGGGCCGACCGGTGTGGGTGTTCTGTGGGGGCGTGCGGAGTTGTTGGATGCGATGCCTCCGTACCAGGGTGGTGGAGAAATGATCCGCACGGTCACCTTCGAACGATCCACGTGGAACCATATTCCGCATAAATTCGAAGCTGGCACGCCACCCATTGCCGAGGTCATCGGCCTCGGCGCCGCAATCGACTACGTCGAGCAGGTCGGCCGCGAAGCGATCAGCCAGCACGAGCACGGCCTCCTTGCTCGCGCGATCCAGGGGCTGAGTGCAGTCCCGGGAGTGAGGATCGTCGGTACTGCGAAGCACAAGGCAGCCGTCGTGTCGTTCGTCCTCGACGGCATTCACCCGCACGACGTCGGGACGATTCTCGATCGCGAGGGAATTGCCATCCGCGCCGGGCACCACTGTGCTCAGCCTCTCATGCAGCGGTTGGGCCTGGTTGCCACCGCACGCGCTTCGTTTGCACTGTACAACACCGTGGAGGAAGCCGACGCCCTAGTTGCCGGAGTCGCCAAGGTGATCGAGGTTTTTGCATGAAGGTGGCACCCGAGCTGCGCGAGCTGTACCAGGAAATGATCGTAGACCATGGACGTAGGCCACGGAACTTACGCCGCCTGGAGCGCGCGACCTGCCGGGCGGAAGGGTTCAACCCGTTGTGCGGCGACCGGGTCACGGTGTACCTCGACTGTAACGACGGCGTGATCCGCGAGGCGACGTTCGAAGGTCAAGGCTGCGCGATTTCCATGGCTTCGGCCTCCATGATGACCGAAGCCATCAAGGGAAAGAAACGGGAAGAAGTGGAGCGCATGTTCGACGCTTTCCACCGCTTGCTGACGGAGGAAAATGCCGAAGCGCCCGCCGAATTGGGCAAGCTCAAGGTGTTTGCAGGTGTGCGCGAGTTTCCCTCGAGGGTGAAATGCGCCGTGTTGGCGTGGCACACGCTCAAAGCTGCCCTCGCGGGCGAGCGGGAGCCAGTATCCACGGAGTAAACAGTGGAAGGTGCAACACAGATGTTCGACGCGAACCAACTCATTGCTCTTTCGCGAGATGTGGAAGCAGTGCAAATCCCGAGCGGGGCACCACTCACGTTGCCGAAAGGGACCGAAGTCCGCATTACGCAGTCTCTCGGCGGCTCGTACACCGTGCTGACCCCTTGGGGGCTGGCACGGATCGACGGCAAGGATGCCGACGCCCTCGGGTTGACTCCTCAGACGTCCGCACCGGCAACGGAGGCTCCGCCTCCAGCCTCCGCGGAGGAAGTGGAGAAGGCGGTGTGGGAGCAGCTCCGCACATGTTACGACCCGGAAATTCCGGTGAACATCGTCGACTTGGGGCTCGTGTACTCCTGCGCGGTTCAGCCGCTTGAACAGGGCGGATACCGTGTGGAAGTGCGATTCACGCTGACCGCACCGGGTTGCGGCATGGGCGACTGGCTCGCACAGGACATCCGCAACAAAATTGCGAGCGTGCCGGGCGTGCGCGAAGCCGACGTCCAAGTGGTGTTCGATCCTCCGTGGCACCACGACATGATGTCCGAAGCGGCAAAGCTCGAACTCGGAATTTTTTAGTGGCCCGAGGCGAGGCAGCTCACTCCCCAATCTTAGTTAGCCGGTACTAGGAGCAAGCGATCTCTGAAGTTTCGTGGTGGTCGCGCTGAACAGGGCTGGCCCAGGAGGAGTGCTGGTCGCAAGATTGCGCAACCGAAAAGCAAGGTGCCGTGTGGTCACGACCGCTCCGCGGTGCGGCGTGCCGACCAGCGCGACGCAGTGACGTCGAACCAGCGCGAGAGGCGGTCTATGAGTGGCAGTGCTTCCGCGAGCGCCCGGCGAAGGTCGGGGAGGACTTCTCGGGCCGCAGCCCGCCCAGCCTGGACCGCTTCGCGACTTTGATGAAAATCAAAGAGTCCCAAGCGCACGGGAACTTGAACGAGAAAGTCCGGTGGCTGCTCGCGCAGGCGAGCGGCCGCAATGTGGGCTTGCACGACTGTGCTTGCACGGGAGAGAATCTCGACAAGTCCAAGCTCCGTAGCCGGCGTTCCATTCGCTTCGGGAAGCAGCCGAGCGGCTTTTGCGACGCTCTTTTCCATGCGCCTGCGCAAGCGCTCGCTCCATTGCTGCGTGAGTCCCCCACGCGCGCGGCTGCGCGGCAAAACGCTGGGATGCACGTTCAAAACACTCACGGCGATCACGAACTCTGCGCCTAATGCACGGGCGACGTCGGCTGGAATCGGGTTGACCAAGCCACCGTCTACCAGCACTCGACCGCCCCAACGCTGGGGCGTGAACAACCCAGGGATCGCAATGCTCGCGCGAACCGCTTCGATGACCGAACCCGAGCGCAAGACAACTTCCTCCCCACTGTGGAGATCGGTGGCGACTGCCGCAAACGGAATGGGAAGCGACTCGATCGTGTACCCGAGATGCGGCCGCACCAGCTCGAGAGCACGCCGCCCTTCGAGCAAACCACTTTGCGGCCAGATGGGATCGAATAGCCGCAATACGCGGCTCCGAGTCAGCGCACACATCGTGTCACGAAACGACGTCAGCTGCCCGTTGGCAAACGCGGCGCCCACCATGGCACCCGCACTTGTGCCCGCGACGCACGAAATTTCCATCCCTGCCGCCAAGAGTTCTTCCAGAACTCCAACGTGCGCCATGCCGGCCGCCCCCCCGCCACTCAAGGCGACCCCGACTTTTAGCGGTACGTTCAGTTCGCCCTCGGCCATCACGGGAGCTGTATGGCAAAGCCCAGTGGGAAAGTCACGCGTTGCGCGGCTGAGGAGTGTGCGGCCGTGCCGCCAAGGCTCTAGTTTGCCGAGGCCGATCGTTCGCTCGCGCGCTGTGGAACGACAGTTCCACGGGTCGCGATGGTCACGGGCCGCCGAAGCCAGAAGCCGTGCAACCGCTTGGGACGACCAGCGAGATTGGCCAAGCTGGGCCAGTGGTCAGGGCACTTCTAGAGGGAGGATGCGGTCGAAGTCGAGCCATGCACCGGCTTGGGCCGCCGCCGTTTCGGGCGGCGGGAGCCCCTCGCTCCAGTGAGGAACGTTGCCAAGAGGTTCGCCGAGCCAAGTGCGGAGCACCTCGAGATTGGTGGTCTGTGCAACGTCCGCTGCTGGTGCCGGATGATTCCATACGATTCCGCTCAAGAACGCTCCATGCATGCGCACGTTCTGCGCGGTGAGCAAAGCGTGATTGAGTGCACCTAAGCGGTTTGCCACGACCACGAGAACCTTGGCTTGCAACGCCACTGCAAGGTCAGCGAACAGCAGTTGCGAGGTGAGTGGCACGAGCCATCCACCAGCCCCTTCGACCAAGACGACGTCGTGTCGCTTTGCCGCCGACTGGATGCGCTCGCACAACGACCGGAAGTCGATGTGGACGCCGGCACGCTGGGCGGCGACCGCTGGTGCCAGCGGTTCGGGTAGGCGGTAAGGGCATACTTCGTCGATCAGCTGTCCGCTTCCCGCGTATGTACGCAGCAAAACGGCGTCAGCGGGGATCAGGTTGCCGTCTGGGTCCACCGCACAGCCGGTTTCCGCCGGTTTAAAAACTCCCACGTTCAGACCCCGGTGTCGGAGCCCTGCCGCAAGCAGGCAGCTTACCGCGGTCTTGCCGACACCTGTGTCGGTCCCAGTGACGAACAGAATGGGGGCGCCCATGTTTGCCAATGCCTCCCTTCGTCAAAATCATCCGGACTCGCCTTCGGTCACTTCACGGATCGCTGCCCGCGTGACCCGGCACAACTCTTCGATTTGTGCGGCGGTGACGCACAGCGGGGGCATGAGCACAATCACGTTCCCGAGCGGACGCAGGATCACGTTGCGCCGGCGCGCTGCCAGAATCACTCGGTGCCCGATGCGCAACCCCGGAGGATACGGTTCGCGGGTGGCTGTGTCTGCGACCAACTCGATGCCGGCCATAAGGCCCCATTGCCGGATGTCGCCCACGTGTTTTAGGGGAGCAATCTCCACAGCGAGGTGCTCGGCCAGCTCGCGGGCTCGCGCTTGCACGTTCTCGAGTACTTGCTCGTGTTCGAATAGTTCCAGGCTGGCTACCCCGACCGCACAGGCGAGGGGATTGCCGGTGTAGGTGTGGCCATGAAAGAAAGCCCGAAAGGCGTCATACGGGGCGAGAAAGGCGGAAAAAATCTCCTCGCGCACCAACGTGGCCGCTAGGGGCAAGTACCCTCCGGAAATTCCCTTGCCGAGGCACATCAGGTCGGGCTCCACACCTGCGTGCTCCACGGCAAACAGCCGTCCAGTGCGGCCGAAGCCCGTGGCCACTTCGTCGCAAATCAACAGGACCCCATGTTCGCGTGTGAGTGCACGCAGCTCTTGCAAGTACTCCACGTCGTGGCGCCACATGCCCGCTGCGCCTTGCATGAGCGGCTCGACCACCAGCGCAGCGAGCTGGCTTCCCCGACGCCGAAAGAATTCCCGGGCTTCTGCCACAGCCGCATGCAGTGCGTCAGCGGCGTCGAGCTTGCGGAACCAGCGGAACACGTGCGGCGGATCCAGCTTGTGACAGGGAAACAGCAACGGCTTGTGGAACCGATGAAAGGCCTCGGAATAACCAACGCTCATCGCGCCAATCGTGTCGCCGTGGTAGGCCTCGGTGAGCGAGACGAATTCCGTGCGCTGAGGCTCGCCCACGAGCTGCCAATACTGGGCCGCGATTTTCAGCGCGATTTCCACCGCCGTGGCTCCGGAGTCGGAGTAAAACACCCGCGAGAGAGACGCGGGTGCGCGCTCGACGAGCTTCTTCGCGAGCACGATGGCAGGCACGTTGGTCAACCCTAACAAGGTGGAGTGTGCAACACGATCCAGCTGTTCGCGAAGTGCGCGATCCAACGCCGGGTGGCGGTGGCCATGAACGTTGCACCACAGCGAGGCGACACCGTCGAGGTAACGGTGACCGTGGATGTCGTAGAGATACGCTCCCTCGCCACGTTCGATGACGAGCGGAACTTCTCTCAGCCACTCCTGCATTTGGGTAAACGGGTGCCAAAGGAATTGGTGGTCCCATTCAGCCAAAAGGCGATCATCAAGATCGTTCATGAGCCTCCTCGCAAAATACGGAAGCAAACGCGCTTGCGGCAAAGCGCAGGTCGTCTTCGCTATGGGTGGCCATTACCGTCGCACGTAGCCTTGCGGTTCCGGGAGGCACAGTGGGCGGCCGGATGCCTTGGACCCACACGCCCCGCTCGAGCAGGCGCGCGGAACACTCCATTGTCCGCGCCTCGTTGCCAAGCACGACGGGAAGGATGTGGCTCGGCGCGGCAGGCACGGGAGCTCCCATGCGTCGTAACGCCGCGTGCAGTGTCTGGGCATTCGCTTGCAGCCGAGCGCGTCGTTCCGGCTCGGCACGCACCAACCGGACTGCAGCGAGGGCAGCGCCGACCACGGGCGGTGGCAGGGCAGTCGTAAACACGAGCGAGCGGGCCCGATTGACGAGCAATCGAACCACGTCGCGCCGGGCCGCTACGAACGCTCCGAAGCAGCCTAGAGCCTTCCCTAAGGTTCCCATTTGCACGGCTACCCGTTCGTGGAGTCCCAACTGTTCTACCAAGCCGGCTCCTGTGGGCCCGAGAACTCCCGTAGCGTGAGCTTCGTCGACCATCACCCACGCATCGTAGCGCTCTGCCAGTTCGCAAATCTCACGCAGCGGGGCCATGTCGCCGTCCATGCTGAAAACGGAATCGGTTACGATCAACCGGTGCCGTGCCGGAACCCGCGCAAGTTCCGACTCCAGAGCGTTGACGTCGTTATGTGGATACACGACCACTCGCGCGCGGGACAGTCGGCATCCGTCGATAATGCTCGCATGGTTGAGGGCGTCGCTGAAAATGGCGTCGCCCTCACCGACGAGTGCGGCAATGGTGCCTACATTTGCATGATACCCGGAATTGAAGAGCACGACCGCTTCCGCGCGTTTCCAGGAAGCAATCTCGGTTTCGAGCTGATGGTGAAGTGCCAGCGATCCCGATATTAATCGCGACGCTCCTGCTCCAACCCCCCAACGCGCGGCTGCGTCCGCGGCAGCGGCGACAAGCGTCGGGTGGTTGGCAAGTCCAAGATAGTTATTCGAGCACAACAGGAGGGTGCGTCGACCGCCCAGATCCACCCAGCAGTCGGTGGCGCTGCTCACGGTGCGCAGGTCACGCAACAAGCCACGGTGCTCGAGCAGCCGAAGAGCTTCGGCGGCAACGTCTTCGATCGGCATACGGTCCCCCTTTGGTAGCGAGTGCTGGTGAAGAAGGAAACTCGAACCCAGAACTTGACACGGCGGAACCGGAATTCGAAAAGCGGCTCTTCGTTTTGTTGGTCCTTTGTCGATGCGCCGAGTCGTTTGGCTAACGTCGTTTCTGCTGCTCGTTGCGGTGGCCGCCCTGGTCTGGGTGCAGGTCGACCGCCCACCAGCAGTGGAAGCATCGGCGCTTCCCCCCACCATCGGGCGGAACGTGCCGCTGCGTTTTACGGTTCGCAGCCCTGGTCCCGGCTTGGAACGCGTGTGGGTCGTGGCTCAGGGCGGACAAAACAGTTGGCAAGTGTACGAACAGCGCTTCGAGCGCCAAACGTGGCGTGGCAGCGGTGTAGAACGCTTCGACTTGGAGGTCGCTCCGGACTGGCCCGGGATGGGAATTCCGGAAGGGCCGCTCGTATTGCAAATTTGGGCTGCGACGTATGGGTGGCATTTACGCGGCCACGACCGTGCACCCCTTTGGCAGCACACCGTGGAGCTGGACTTGACGCCACCACGGGTGGAAGTGCTCACCACACAACACAACGTGCGGCTTGGGGGCGTGGAACTCGCAATTTGGCGACAATCGCCCGACGCGGTACGGTGTGGCGTCGAGGTCGAGCGATACTTTTTCCCCGGTTACCTCGGATACTTCTCGGATCCACAGCTGGCGTTGGCGCTGTTTGCCGTTCCGCAGGACCTCGACCCGAGTGTGCAGGCTCGAGTCATCGCGGAGGACCGTGCCGGGAACCGCACGGTGGTGCAGCTACCGGTGCGCGTACTGCCGCGGCGCTTCGCGGAGCGCACGCTCCTTGTGGACGACGAGTTTCTCGTCCGCAAAGTTCCGGAGATCGAGGCGGCAAATCAACTGCCGGCGACGGGAAGCCTGATCGACCGGTACCTGCGGATCAACCGCGAACTTCGGCACCAAAACGAGGCCACCTTGCGCGAGCTCACGCGCACGAGCGACCCGAGCCCCAAGTGGCTCTCGGCGTTTCACCGACAGTCGAACGCTGCGCCGCTGAGTTCGTTTGCAGACCGGCGGACGTACGTTTACCGCGGGCAAGAGATCGACCGCCAAGTTCACCTTGGCTTCGACCTTGCCTCCATCAAGGCCAGCCCGGTCGAGGCAGCGCAGGAGGGTAGGGTGGTGTTCGCTGGCAACCTAGGGATCTACGGAAACACCGTGATCCTCGACCACGGCATGGGCCTGTTCACCCTGTACGGCCACTTGCGGTCAATCGACGTACCGGTCGGAGCCACGGTCAAGCGCGGACAAACACTGGGCTTGACCGGAGAAACAGGCTTAGCCGCAGGCGACCACCTACATTTTTCCGTCATGCTCCATGGGGTGCACGTCGATCCTGTGGAGTGGTGGGACGAGGGTTGGATTCGGAAGCATCTGATTGCGAAGCTGTCTCCGCACAGGCCGATGGCGGCAGCTCCAAAGGACGACCGCGGGCAGTGAGCCAGGATCGTCGGCAACAACGCAACCGTGGCGCATCGCAGTCTTACGGAGGCGGGACGCGCGGGAAAGTACGGCGCCATGCGCACTTGGTTCTTCGATTCACCGCCTCCCGCGACTGAGTAGCCGCCAGTGCGCCGCTTCTACACGGGCAACGACCTTGGGGCACGCGATTCCTATTCCGTCCATGGGGCAGTAGAGGCGCCGTCTTGAAGACATCGGCGCTGGGTCGCACTTCACGATTCTCTGGACGGGCACGACGGAGAAAGCGGTTCGACTCCTACGCATGCTAGCTTTCAGTCCGGTGAGCGGCGAATTTTGAGCGGGTCCGGTTGGTGGCAAGACACTGTTTGACTCCGGCACGATTCCGCCTTTAACATGCAATCGTCATGGTAAAGGGGGCTCGCCAAGCGAGGCTCGGAGCCAAGGGAATCGTGATCGGAGCGAAGCAGGGAATCGTTGCGCCGCGGGCCTGGCGACGTTGGTTCGAATTTTTACCTCTGCCAGCGTGGGTGGAACGCGCAAACCAACTCGCGTATGCGAATCGTGCCGCCTTGTCGTTGTTTGGATCGAGGTCGGTGGCTGCTTTGCAGCGCGTTTGGAAGCAGCTTCGGCCTTCTCGTCCAGCCCGTAGCGGCGGGTTGGCGGCAACTGGAGATCAGGCGGACACGGTGCCCTGCTCCGCGTACGCACAAGCTCGGACGAAGGGAGGAGCAACAGTAAACTTAGAGATCTTCTTTGCTCCCCTACCTGGGTCCTCCCAGACAACTTTGTTTTTAGCCCGTCCTACCCCGGCCATCCAACAGCTTTCCGAGGAGTCGCGTAAGGAACGTGCTGCCCGCCAGCGTATTCAGGCACAACGCCGGCAGCAGGCACTGTGGGCGGACCTCGGGACACTCGTGGCTCGAGTGGCGCACGATATCCGTAACCCGCTCTTTGGGATTCTTGCGACGGCGGAGGCTTTAGAAAGCAAATTCGGGAACAGGGAGACGGAAGAGTATTTCTCCGTGATTCGTTCGGAGGGTGAGCGACTTTCTCGTCTGTTGGCGGAATTAATGGAATATGCTCGCCCGGGGAGTGTGCACCGAAAAGTGCGAGAACGACTGCGGACGATCGTCGACCAGGCAATTCTCGAATGTCAGCAGCGGGCGTCTGAGCGCGGCGTTCGCTTGGTGGTTGCGGAACACGATCCGGACCTATGGGTACGAGCCGACGTCACGCGGTTAACCGAGGCGTTGCAGAACGTAATCCAAAATGCGGTTCAGCATGCACCTCCTTCGAGCGAAGTGGTCGTGCATCTTCAGCGCAGACAGCGGACTGGTCAACCGAAGGTCGTATGTGAGGTGTGGGACTCGGGTCCCGGCTTTCAGCGAGAAGAGCTCCCTCACATTTTCGAGCCTTTTTATTCTCGGCGTCCCGGAGGCACTGGGCTCGGGCTCGCCATTGCATTCCGGATCGTGACCGACCACGGTGGTAGCATCCAAGCCGGGAACCGTGCCCGGGGTGGGGCGTGGGTGCGAATCGTTCTTCCCGGCCAGTCTAGCGCACAGAGGAAAGCTGCGGTCTCATGAGCCTCAGGTTGCTGGTGGTCGACGACGAGCCCAGCACGCGTTTCGGAGTGCGCGAGTTCTTCGCGGCACGCGGGTGGACGGTGCTGGAGGCAAGTTCGGCAGCAGAATTCTGGGAGCGACTCGAAGACTTCCGGCCAGACGTGGTTGTCCTCGACTACCGCCTGCCTGATGCAACCGCACTGGATCTCCTACCTCCGCTTCGCGAACGATTCCCGCACCTGCCAGCGATCATCCTCACTGGGTTCGGTTCCATCGACCTTGCCGTTCGCGCAATGCAGTGTGGCGCTAGTCAATTTTTGACGAAGCCGGTCAATCTTCCAGCCCTTGCCGACTTGATCGAACGCATCGATCAGGAACAACGCGTGTCGCGCGCGTGGCTGGCTACGCAACAAAAGGAAAAGCGATCTTCGCCGGATCCTTTTCTCGGCCAAAGTCGAGTGGTCCGGCAACTCGAGACCCAAGCGCGAAGAGTCGCTGCCGCGGATTTGCCAGTGTTGCTGTGCGGAGAGACAGGAACGGGCAAGGGTGTCCTGGCTCGGTGGCTTCACAATCACAGCCGCCGTGCGAGCCAGCCGTTCGTAGATGTGAACTGTGCGGCGCTGGGCGGAGAACTGCTGCAATCCGAGCTGTTCGGCCACGAAAAAGGGGCGTTCACGGGAGCACTGGAACGCAAGCCAGGTTTGCTCGAGTTGGCGCATGGAGGAACGCTGTTCCTCGACGAAATCGGCGACATGGAGATTCCAGTGCAAGCGAAGTTACTCAAAGTCGTCGAGGAGCAGCGCTTCCGCCGCCTGGGCGGAGTTGTGGATTTGAAGGTCGATGTCCGGGTGATCAGCGCCACCCATCACGACCTCGAGCAAGCCGTGGAGCGAAGGGCATTTCGTTCCGATCTGTACTACCGCATCGCCACAGTGGTGCTGCGATTGCCGCCATTGCGAGAAAGAAAAGAAGATATCCCGCTACTAGCAGCCGCGTTGCTTAGGCAGCTGCCGCCGGGACCGAGGGGCGGTTCTTGGCAACTTTCTCCCGACGGCATCGACGCGTTGGTGGCTTACGATTGGCCGGGGAACATTCGCGAACTTCGCAACGTATTGGAACGCGCGACTCTGCTGGCCGAGGGTTCGACCGTGACCGCTCAGCACCTGGCGTTTACAACTCGGGCAAATGAGCCGGCTTCGAAAAGAACAGGCGAGATCGAGTTACCGTTGCCCCTTGCCGAAGTGGAAAAGCGACACATTCTGCGCGTGCTCGAAGCCGTCGATGGTGATGTTGCGCGAGCCGCGGAGTGGCTTGGTGTGCCTCGGAGCACTCTTTATCAGCGCTTGCAAAGGTACGGTGTGCGTTCGGCCGGAAAGAAATTGGGTGGGTCTAAAAAGCGGGGAAGCTCGCTAGACTCTGCGGGCGGGTCGTCCAGAAGCAGCTGAGGCTTCGGTCTGGATTCCAGAATCGAGAACGCGAAAGCGATCGAACCCGGGGATCGGGCGCCCCACTGACTGGACGCTCGTGTGGCACGGTTGTCGCTTTTCCATCGCCGCGAATATGGAAGCATTCAGCGAACAGTACACAGTCCTAATTGCGGCCCCGCCTTGTAGTGTCACAGGGGAGTTGACGCGGAATCTGGTTCGGAACGGGCTCAAAGTATCCGTAGCGTACTCAGTTCAGCAGGCATTTGCTCGGATCGACTTGCACCCGTACAACGTGATCGTCGGACACCGGCGCATCGACCGCGACCGGCCGGCTGCGTTCGGGGAGCTCGTTAATTTCGTGAGACGGCGGCGACCGAAAGCCGCATTGGTGGAAGTCGCGGGTTGTCCAGTACCTCCCGAAGAGAATCCTTGCGATTCCTCGGAGCTTCGCGTTCGACTCGTGGGCGACTCATCGGGGCCGAACTCCCCTGCTGGCGAAGCGGTTTGTCGACTGATTGTCGCGGCACTGAGCGAGAACGACGGCACTTCAACCACTGACAAAAGCGGAGCCGGGAAGGCGGTCTCTTCGTGAGTCGCCTTCTCCTCGTCGACGACTCCTTTGCTGCGCGGTTCGGCGTGAGACGGGCATTGCACGACATGGGCTACGTCGTGGACGAGGCTACGACCCTAACTGAAACCCTGGAGTTGCTGGCGAGCGCAAAATACGACGGCATGGTTCTCGATTGGTCCCTGACACCCTTCGGGAACGAAGGGGAACGTGTCCTCCAGGAACTTGGGCGCCTGCCCCGCGCGCGCAGGCCAGTGGTGGTAGTGGTGACCGCCATCGACGACCCCGGAGTGGAATCTCGGGCGCTCGCGCTGGGTGCACGCCGAGTGTTCGTGAAACCCGTTAGTGTCGAGATCCTCGCTGCTTGGCTTCCGAAGCCTAAGCGGCGTCCGAAAGCGCCAGTGGAGCCGAAACGAAAACAACGAAAGCGGAGGAGCAAGTGACCAACGACGGAAGCTCCACCGATCGACCGGGCTTACAGGACGGTACGAACAGGGCCGAACAAGCTCAAGAAGCGCATTCAGGCGCAGGTTCCGCGACAATGTCCGAGCAGCAGCCCCTCCCTCTGTCAGACCCGCAAGAAGAACTCCGTCGACTCCAGGAGGAGTTCGACTTTTTTCTTTGCGCGGTAGCACACGACCTGCGTGCTCCTTTGCGCCATATCGAAGGTTTTGGGCAGTTAATCAAAAGCCGAGTGTCCCCCAGGGACGCCGACCTCGTCCCGTTTGTCGATGGACTATTGGCTGCGGCGCATGGCATGCGGGAACTCTTGGAGGCTCTTCTCCAGATGTGCCGCGTCACCCAAATGCCCTTGACGCGCGAACCAGTAGAAATGATCCCCTTGGTGCAGAGGGTCGTTGGCGAATTGCAAAAGCGGTCGCCCGGCCGACAAGTCCGCGTCGTGTTTCGGGGGCGGTTGATCGTCGCGACCGACCGGAATCTATTGTACTTACTACTTCGGACGCTTTTGGAGAATGCGTGGAAGTACTCGCGTGCTACTTCGCCAACGATCATCGAACTGGGCGAAGAGCAGTTACGCAGCACCCGTGTCTTCTATGCACGAGACAACGGGGTGGGCTTTCCTTCAGACCGTGCGGAAGAGTTGTTCAAGCCGTTTTCTAGGCTGCACGCCGGCATCGGATTCGAGGGGACGGGGCTCGGTTTGACCTTGGCACGCCGCATCGTCACGCGATTGGGCGGGACTCTGTGGGCCGAGGGCGCCCCCGCAAAAGGTGCCTGTTTTTACTTCACCCTCGAGGAAGGGAAGTAGTTGCCGTTTGTCTCTGGAGGGCCTCCCTGATGCGCTCTCTCCACGCACCACGCGGCGAAATCGCCACGGAGGAGGTAGAGGGCGCAACCACTTCGGGAAAGTCTTTGTGGCTGCCTTGAGGCACAGGTTCGAAGTGGGGGCGTCGCCCTGGGATCCGCGCGTGAAGTCGTGGCGCCTGAGACATGTACCGGATGCGCCTCAGAATCACCCGCGTGACGAATCATCCGGAGGGCGAGGCGCCGGTATTCGGGAGCACTGCGTCAGAGGGCGACGTTGCCGGAGTCGGGCGCACATTGCGCACGGCCACACGGGTCGCATCACGGGCGATGATCTCGTACGGTCCAGGCAGTGCTCGATCTAAGTCCTCCGGGGGCGAAAGCGGGTCGGAGACCCAAACCACGGGGCGCTCGTGCCACCAGCGGCGCAAGGTGGCATCGTCGATGAACAAGCGCTCTGCATGTGGCTGCAAGTAAGTCGGCAACACGTACCCGCCGGGCGGCAGAATCTCCACGCGCTTGCGGAGGTAATAATTCAGCCCGGCGCAAGTTTGGTACTCTTCGGGAGCTTGGTACACCACGGTTGCTCGCTGTTCGCGAACGTAACGCTCGATCTGCAAGGCCAGAGAGAAGCTCGAATTGTTTGGTGCCATTAGGACGAGCCCTTCGCAAAACAACGGTACGATAGCGGCAAATGTCGCCATGATTGGCACCGGCGCCCACTTCCCCGCCCCGCGCCACCACAACAGGAGGGCGAGAACGCCTGCCAAACTGAAACCCCCGAAAACACGAACTGCCAGATCGACGAACGCGGTATTAGGCGACAACCACTCTTGTTCGTGGATGAGTCGCGGTACGACCCACAAGCCGTTTGCAAACACAAAGGCCAGAAAGACCCAGTGCGCCCAGGTGATTTGCTGCCAGCGACCCACGCTAAATCGATCGCTGCTGCTTAGGTGGGCTGCAATCAGCATTGCGAGCGGGGGTAATGCCGGCAGGGAGTAGTGCTCCAGCCGCGAGGTTGCGGCAGAAAAGAGGGCCAGCACGGCTACCAGCCACGACACTGTCAACGCAAAGACGCCCCTAGCTTCCCGGCTTTGCGCTTCTCGCCATCGGACTACTCCGCCGACAAACGCCAACGGAGCGAAGACAGTCCAAGGAAACACACGCATCGCGAAAGCCGCCCAAAACATTGGCAGGGAGATCGGATTGGAGTCGCGCGGGAACTTCTTGTCGAAGAAAAACAAGAGATGCTGATTGATCACGTAATCCCACAGGAAGCCCTCGTGAATTAGGCTCATTGCCACGTGCCACGGTCCGACCAGCGCAAGCAAAAGCCACCAAGCTCGGGGATGAAAAAAGAATCGAAGCTCCGAAAGCTGGCGTCGGCTCGCGAGCAACACCAGGAGGGAAAACCCTGGGAACACCAGGCCCAGCATGCCCTTCGAGAGAAGCCCCAAGGACAACCCGACCTGCCACAGCGCCAACGGGGGCGACCAACGTTTGAGCCGCTGCTCAGGGTTTTGGAAGAGAAGCCATAACGCGAACATGGAGAGAGTCAGGCCGAGCACGAGCCACAGGTCTGGGCGCACCTCGTGTGTTTCCACGAAAAATCCCCCCATGGACGCGAGGATTCCGCCTGCCAAGCAGCCACCGAGGGGCCCGAGCGCCTTCCATCCCCACACGACGATCGCCAGCACCGTAAGCCAGCCGGCAATCGCACCCGGAAGCCTGGCGGCTGCCTCATGAATGCCCCAAAATTCGTAGACCGTGGCAATTGCCCAGTAAGAAAACGGGGGTTTGTTCAAGAACAGCACGTAGTTCAGTTGCGGGCTCAGCCAGTCGCCAGACTCGGTCATTTCCCGCGCGACTTCCGCGTACTGTGCCTCGTTAGGGTCGTCCAGCAGGGGAAAGCTGCCTAAGCGATGCGTGAAGGCCCAGCCGCTGACGGCCAACACTGTGAGCGCACCCAGCACTGGCCACAGGGATCCGAACCGAATGCCAGCGAAGAGTGTCGCGCCGACACGACCAATCAGGGAATCTTTCCTGGAACTCATGCCCGTCTCGAAACTAAAACGCCCCGTCTAGCGAGAACCACGAGATTTTCCAAACCGGACTCGCCAGCCGGTTCGACTCCAGCCGAGGGTTGTCACAGTGGTCTCTAGAATATCGGTTCACTTCGGAATACCGCGCCGGTGACCTCCCTTGCGCGCTCCCCGAGCAGCCCGTTGAAGAAGTGGCTCACTGATGCACCCGAGGTTGCGCGGCAAGGGCGAAAAATTTTTCGCCCTTATCGCTGTCTGTAGCCAAGGAGAGTGAAAACCCCCGTAAAGGCCCCCATCTCCGCATCACGGCCCCACCCGCGATGCCCCCTCTTTCAACGGGCTAGGTCCTGTCCGCCGGGAGTGGGTGCGTGAGTGCCCCAGGGAGTTGCGGGGTGTGTCTTGGCGTTT
>CAZHQG010000004.1:93768-190961 GCA_964534275.1 uncultured Binatia bacterium (SeqCode)
GCCGGGAGTGGGTGCGTGAGTGCCCCAGGGAGTTGCGGGGTGTGTCTTGGCGTTTCGCTCGGTGGCGTCGACTGAAACCGATGAAGCCGCACGATCGCTCGGCCTTGTGCTCGGTGTGGTTGGTGGTCCGACCGGCGATGCGGTTTGCCGATTTGGGGGGAGAGCAGCGTAGCGCAAGCGCAAAAATCTAATGTGCTTGTGTGCTGCGCAGACGTCGGACCCTCTCCACGAGCGCCGGCACCGCTTCACCGGCTGGAGCCCGCAGCACAACGTGGCAGTAAGGGGTTAGTTCGGTTTCGTAGGGATTGACCTCCACCAGTCGGCCGCCGCGCTGATGTACTTCGAAAGCAAAACCAGCCGCAGGATACACGGTGGCCGAGGTGCCAATCACAAGCATGCAATCTGCGCGCGCTGCTTCTGCCTGGCAGCGAGCGAGGACGTCCGCGGGGATCGGCTCGCCAAAGGACACGGTGTCGCTTTTGAGCAAGCCGCCGCACTCCGGGCAAAGGGGAGGTAACTGGCTCAAGTCGACTTCGTCTTTTGGTGTCCGGCGCATGCAACCCAGGCAGCGCACGAGCAAGGCGTTGCCGTGAATCTCTGCAAGGAATTCGCTGCCGGCACGGCGGTGCAAATTGTCGATGTTTTGGGTGATCGTGCAGCGGAGAATTCCCATGCGTTCGAGCTCTACGAGACCCAAGTGGCCAGGGTTGGGTTTCGCCCGCAAAAGTGTGTCCCACAACTCGCGCATGGGTCCGGTGGGGTTCAGCCGTTCCTCCCAAGCCTTTTTCGGATCGGCAAGGAACCGTTGGAAACCGTTTAGGGGTGGCTCTCCGTACTTGGTCCATAATCCCCCAGGACCTCGAAAAGGCGGAATTCCGCTTTCCACGGACAGTCCTGCGCCGGTCAACGCGACCACATAGCGTGCTTCGAGAAGAAGTTGTGCCGCTTGTTCCAACAGATGCTCGCTGATCATCGCATCCAGCTCCCCTGGATTGAGCGCTTACCGAATGTGCACTATACGCACAAGCTTCGAAAGCCAAGGTGGAGGAAGACGATGGACGTACGCTGGCGGATCGTGGTTGCGATGTGTGCAGGCGTGGCTGCGTTGGTTGGCCCGGTGTGGGCACGTGATCCGGTACCGGTGCGCGACAAGGATGGCAAAGTGTGGGCCGAGGTGGTCGTGTGCAACGACTGCCAATCCCCAGGTCAGAGTGGCTGTTACGAAGGTGCCGAGAATGGGTGGTTGAATGGGCGCCCCTGCGGCAAGTGTTTCGTGGATAAGAATTTCGGCAAGGTGGTGATGATTCCCTACGACTTGCAAATTGTCGGCACGCTGGTGGACGATAAAGGCGAGCCCGTGAAGGATCGCTTCGTGAAGCTGTTCGTTCAAAACGGATGGGGCCATCGCACGCGCACCCAGAACAATGGCCAATTTCGCATCATGACCGGAGCCACAGGGGACCGAAAGTCGTCGGATCCGATCGTAGTCGATGTTGGGAAACTGGTAGACCAGCAAAAGAACGCGGAGGACCGTTACTTCGCGCTGTTCCTGCTCGCCCCCGATCACACTCCTTGTCCAGCTCCCTGAGCCAACATCCTTGGGCCAGTTGCCTTAGTGGGAGCTGACCTCTCTGTGGCGGAAGGCTGCCAGCAAGCCGGTATTCTGAAATGAACACCTGGCAGTGAGCCGCAATGCTGGCCGATTGATTGGTCCTCTCGTTTTGCGACGGCAGAAGTTGCGGTGCCGCTACGGTTGCGGTCGGGTTTTTTGTGCGCGCGGTTTTTCGGTTGTTGAGGCCACTCCGGTTTGCATGGCTGTTGGTCCTTCGTCTCGTCCAACGGACATGACGAAGACGCGGTAGGTTCTCGCTTGCTTGGGGTCTCTTCGAGGGCGTACACTGGCGTTACGCCATGCCCTCGAAAGCTCCATTTTCCGAGCGGCTGATTTCGTTGCCGTACCGCGCCCTTCTGGAGCGGAGCGCGGGAGTGCTGTTCTGGCTGCGGGTGAGCGAGGGACTTGCAGCATGGATGCTCTTTGCACAGTGGCGCGGCGAACTTGGCGCTGCGTCTCCGGTCTTCGTGGGATTCACGCAAGCGTTGTTTTGGTTGTACATAGCCGTGAATGCGGTTGCGTACCTTCGTTACCGAAGCGGAAAGTTTGGCTATCGCTTTCTCAGCCTCGAGTTGGTGTTGAACTTGGGGTTCCTCCTTGCGGTGGCTGCAGGCACCGGGCTGCTCATGAGCCCCGCGCTGCTGTTAGTGTTCGTGAAGGTTGCTACCTACGGGCTCGTGTGCGGTGTCCCGGTAGGCATCGCGGCCGCCGGCTTTACTGGAGTGGCGCTGGCAAGTTTTCTCGCGATCGCCGAGTCGCTGGGAGTGGCATCGGCGGCCTTGGAAAGCGCGTACGCGAGTCCAGCGCATCCCCAGGTCGCGTACTTCTTCGTGTACGGCGTTGGCTTAGTCTCCTTTAGTTGGCTGCTCGTGCAGCTGGGGCGTCGTGAAGCGACTACCAGTGCGGAGCAGGCACAGGCGCGGCATGCCGCGGAGCGGGAGAGAAGGGCGTTGGAGACGACCAACGCCTTGCTTCGGGTGAACCAGGCGCTCGGGCAGTTGGCGAGTCCGGCGGACGTAATCCAGAAAGTCGTCGATGTGAGTGCACCGCTACTCGAGGCGGATATATGTTGCGCGTTCTTGTGGAACGACGTGGAGCAACGATACTTCGGGACCGCAATTGCAGGCGTGCCAGACCCCGAACGGGAGAAATTTTTAAAGCTCGAACTCGTGCCGACGGATGTGCCAGATCTCGAGTGGGCGCGAAGCCTCGGGCACTGTGTGGTGGTCGGTAGTCCGGTCGGCGCGACGGAATCTTCCCCAAACCATAGGGCGCTGTTGGTGCCGCTGAAGTTGGAGAAACAATACTTCGGCGTGTTGCAGTACGTGCGGCGCAGCGAGCGGCCGTTTGTGCAGCACCACATCCGCCTCGCCGATGGGATCGCGAACCAGCTCGCCCTCGCGCTCGAGCGCGCCCGACTGGTGGAACAAAGTTACCGCTTGTTGCGTGCGGTGGAGAGCACCGAGGAAGGGTTATTGATTCTGGATGCTCGGGCGCGCATCCGCCTCGCAAACCCTGCGTTTGCCCGCTTGTTGGGTTACCAGTGGCACGAGATAGCGGGCCGCTTGGCAACCGACTTTGCGGTAGAACCAACGGAAGGCTGGGCGGAGGTGTTTCGCTGCGTTGCGAACGAGCAGCACTGGCGTGGAGAGATCGAAGCTCGCCATCGCGACGGTTCGGTGATTCCGGTCCGCTTGCACGCCAACGTGGTCGTAGACGAGGCTGGAACTGCCGAGGGTGTGGTGGCCATCCTCGAAGACATTCGCGGCGAAAAGGAGTTGCAGGAACAACTGGCGCGTTCCAACCGCTTGGCCGCTGCTGGTGAGCTTGCTGCCGGGCTTGCCCATGAGTTGAACAATGCCTTGACGGCAATTTTGGGTCAGATCTCGTTTGCCCGAGATCGTGATGGTACCGACTCGCTCCGCGTGGCGCTCGATCGGATCGAAGAACAAGCCCAACAGGTAGCGCGGCTCACTCAAAACTTGTTAGGTTTTGCGCGCCCAGCGACTCCCCGGCTGGAACGCGTGAGCCTTGGCGCTCTCCTGCGGTCGTCGGTGGCCCTCGTGGCCCCGGAGTGTGCCCGTCGGGACATCGTTCTGCTGTGCGAAGATCGCACCGAAGGAGCTGCCGTGCTCGCTGACCCTGGGCAGATCCAGCAGGTACTGGTGAATTTGCTGACCAATGCCACGCAGGCACTGGCGAACGTGAGCGGTGGGCGAATCACTGTACGGGGAAAAGTGCAGGGTGCTTGTGGAGTGGTCGAGGTGGAGGACAATGGGCCGGGCATCGATAAGGAAGTCCTCCCGCGGATCTTTGACCCCTTTTTCACGACCAAGCCCAAAGGAACTGGGCTCGGCCTCTCTGTGAGCTATGCGATTGCACGTGCACATGGTGGAACCCTGAAAGTGCACACCACTTCGGGCCGGGGTACGACCTTTTGCTTGGAACTCCCTGCGGCCACTGCATGCGGTGCGTCGGCGCTAGAAGGGCTCGCCGAGAGAGAGCAGATTCGGCGGGTGTTGTTGGTAGACGACGATGATGGGGTTGCGGCTGCAATTGGCGGGATGTTGGAGCGAGAAGGGATTTTCGTAGAACGCGCGCGCAGCGGACGCGAGGCGATGGATCAGTGCGAGCGGGCGACCTGGGATGCTGTCCTGCTCGATGTGCGTTTACCGGACCTCAGCGGACCAGAAGTTTACGCCTGGTTACAACAAAAGCGGCCGGGGCTTGCCCGCCGCGTGGTGTTCGTAACTGGAGGTTTATGGCGCTCACCGAACGCGAGCTGGCAAAATCCACTTCCCCCGCAACCCACGCTTGCCAAGCCATGTTCTGCGGAGCAGTTGCGAGCAGTTCTGGTTTCGCTGCATCAAATGCGCGACGCGGCGTAGGGGAACATCGGGCGTCCCGATTGGGGCAACCTCCGAGCCGGGCTCCGTTGCGTTGATTCTAAACACGCGTGTAGATTGGACCGCGACGAGACCGTGAAGGAAGCGGCGGACGCAAGGAGGGAAGGTGATGGACCAGACATGTTCGCGGTGCGGAGCAAGTTGTCGAGAGCAGTTCGTCCAGGTGAAACGCGGCTATGTCTGGGGGCTTTATCTCCTGGGGTTGCTGGCGTCGTGGTGGTTTGGAGGCCAACTCCTGCACGATTTGGTGGAAGGGGTGCAGCGAAGCCTCCTGCCTTGGTGGCACCTGGGCATCCCGCTCGTGTTGTTCAGCGCGGCCATGTCGCTGCAATTCTTGAGCTGGAAAAAGCCGATGTGCACCGCTTGCGGGCTGGGGCCTGCGGCAGCGTGGATCGAGATCGCGAAATCGCTCGATACTGCCAGCTCCGAACAACTCGGACGGCGGCAAGCGTTGCGAGTGGTGGCTGCTGCAGGGACGGAAGTTGCAGCGATTGTCGGTGGTGTAGGTGTTGCGGTGGGCCGCAATCGCGGGTGGATTTCTGTCGGGAGAGACTTCTTTGCCGCCAAGGTGGAGAACATTGCTCCGCAGGCTCGACCCGAGTGGCAAGAAGCCCGCGTGCGCGCTTATCGCCGCTTGGGGCGAACCGGGGCAATGGTCTCGGATATTTCCCTAGGGTCTGCACGCATCAATGACGTAAGCGTGGCCCGGTATGCCATCGAGCGCGGCATTAATTATTTCGACACTGCGCCGGATTACTCGGATACGAACTCCGAACGTGTGCTCGGAGAGGCGATGAAGGGCCAACGAGACAAGATCTTCTTGGCCACAAAGTTCTGCGTGGCCGACGGCCACCTGCCGAACGACACTCCGGTGCCGAAAATCATTGCCGCTGTGGAAGCAAGCTTGCGCCGTCTACAGACGGATTATGTCGATCTCATCCACATCCATTCGTGCGACCGGCTCGACCGCTTGTTCGCCCCAAACATTCATGAAGCCTTCGACCGTCTGAAAGAACAGGGAAAAGTCCGGTTCCTCGGCGTCAGTACGCACACACCGAACTTAGAAGAGATTGCCAACGCGGCGATCGACTCGGGTCGCTTCGACGTGCTCATGTTGGCCTACCACTTCGGCATGTGGCCGGGGTTCGACCACATTTTGGCCAAAGCGAAGGCTCGCGACGTTGGGGTCGTGGCGATGAAAACGCTCAAAGGGGCCAAGCACACGAACCTTGCGGAGTTCCGGCGCGAGGCGGATTCCTACGCCCAAGCCGCATTTCGCTGGGTGCTCTCCAATCCGGCGGTGTCGTGTTTGGTGATCTCGATTTACGAGCGGCGGCAAGTAGACGAGTACTTGTACGCTTCTGGTACGAGCCTGCGTGACGAAGATGTCGCGTTGTTGCGCCGCTATGACCAGCTCGTTGCCGGCGATTACTGCCAGCCGCATTGTGGTGCGTGCTTGGACTCTTGCGAGTACGGATTGCCGATCAACGACATTCTGAGGTACCGGATGTACGCTAAGGACTACCACTGGGAGTACGAAGGCCGCCGCTTGTACGCTCGGCTCGAACGGAACGCTTCCCTATGCACCGATTGCGCGGCGCCATGTGCGGGGCAGTGCCCGTTAGGGGTGCCGATTCAGGAAAAGATGCGTGATGCCCATCGGTGGCTAGCCTGAGGCCGACACGCTACGGTTGCGCGTGTGTTGGCACCGATGAGTGAGCGGTGGACTCATACACGCAAGGCAACCGGAGTAAATCGCAGTGGCGAAGCGTAACCATGGTCGTGTCTCTCTTGACGGCCCGATTCCTTTGCAAAGGCTGCCAGAAGGGCGCTGGGCACGGCTGGTGGGTGCGGTTCCCCACAACGTTTCGCAACGCCTGCTCGATCTGGGTTTCGTTCCCGGCACACGCCTGAAAATTGTGCGGCGGGCCCCCCTGGGGGACCCGATCGAAATTGAGATTCGCGGCAGCCGCATGTGCTTCCGGCGCTCGCAGCTGCGTGGGTTCCGCGTGGTCCTCGAAGAGGAGCACCGATCATGAGCGCTACAGCACCAGCGTTGGCACCGGAGCGGCCTGTACGCGTGGCGTTGGTGGGCTCGCCAAATGCTGGAAAGACGACGTTGTTCAATGCCCTGACTGGTGCCAGTGCGCGCATCGGGAACTACGCGGGAGTGACCGTCGAGCGACGCGAAGGCATTTTGCGCGGTAGCGAAGGCCGGGTGCTGGTCCTCGATTTGCCTGGCACGTACGCGCTGCGGGGCGAGTCGCCGGACGAGCGCATCGTGGAAAAGGTGCTCGACGGCAAGCTCGCTGGCGAACCAGAGCTCGACGGTGTGGTGGCTGTAGCTGACGCCACCACGTTGCGACGGGGGCTCGGGTTGGTGCGGCAGTTGTTGGCACATCGCCGGCCGATGATTCTGGTCCTGACAATGATCGACGAAGTTCGCGCACGCGGGGGACGGATCGACGTCGGCCGGTTGTCGCGCGAACTTGGAATTCCGGTCGTTGGCGTCGTGGGCCATCGGGGGGTTGGCATCGATCAAGTGGTTCGCCTTGTACGCGAGCCGTGGAAGTGGCCGTGCCCGAAGACGGTGCCACCGCTGGACGAAGACCCGGTGCGCCGTTTTGCGTGGGTCGACGAAGTGTGCAAGGCCATTGGTGCTGACGAACTCCCGCCGGATCGCCGTACGGACTGGATCGATCAGTGGCTCCTCCACCCAGTGTACGGGATTGCCATCTTGGCTCTCGTTCTCCTGGTATTTTTCCAGAGCATTTTCACGTGGGCAGCGCCGGCAATGGATGCCATCGACAGCTTGTTCACCACTCTGGCCAGCGTCTCCCGCGCGGTCCTGCCTCCAGGATGGCTCACAGAACTCTGGGCCGGTGGGGTGCTCGCGGGTGTGGGCTCCGTGCTGGTATTTCTGCCGCAAATCGTGATCCTTTTCACGTTTATTCACTTGCTGAACGACGTCGGCTACATGGCGCGCGCAGCGTTCGTGGTGGACCGTGTGATGGGCTGGGTGGGGCTGCAAGGCCGCAGCTTCTTGCCTCTGCTCTCGTGCTTCGCCTGCGCTGTTCCCGGGATCATGGCGGCGCGCACGATTGCCTCGCCTCGAGAGCGGTTAGCGACCATCCTGGTGGCGCCGTTCATGACCTGCTCGGCACGGCTTCCCGTGTACACACTGCTCATTGCTGCATTCGTGCCGGCTCGACCGGTCCTGGGCCCGCTCGGGCTCCAAGGGTTGGTGATGCTTGGCTTGTACGTGCTTGGCGCGGCCACAGCGTTGGTGGCTGCCGCGGTGCTGAGTTCCACGCTGCTTCGCGGAACACCGTCGGTCTTTTACATGGAGTTGCCACCCTACCGTTGGCCGACAGCGAAGTTGCTCGTCCGGCAGGTTTGGGGCAGCGCGTACGCGTTTCTCAAGCGTGCAGGCACAATCATTTTGTGCGTGAGCATCGTCATGTGGGCATTGCTTTCCTTCCCGAAAGCTCCTGAAATTCCGGGTGCGTTGCCAAGCGAACAAGCGCGAGTCAACCTCGAAGCCAGCATTGCCGGGCGCATTGGGCACACCATCGAACCGGCGATTGCACCACTGGGGTTCGACTGGAAAATCGGGGTCGGCTTGATTGCCAGCTTGGCTGCTCGCGAGGTGATTGTGGCCACCTTGGCGCAAATCCACGCGGTGGGAAACCCGGACGATTACGAAGGCTTGCGTGAGGCCCTCCAGCGAGACGTCGACCCGGTGACCGGACGCCACCACTTCACCTTGGCGACCGCGCTGAGCCTGCTGGTGTTTTTTGTGTTCGCGCTGCAGTGCACGTCCACGATGGTGGTGATGGCTCGAGAGACCGGTGGCTGGCGCTGGCCAGCCTTTGCCTTCAGCTACATGCTGGCGTTGGCCTGGATTGCGAGCTTTGTCACGTATCGCGTCGCGATCAGCCTAGGTTGGGGCCCGGCAGCTTGACCCAACTCCCACGCGTTCGCTTCCAAACGGATGGGACCGCGTTGCAACCCCGGGCCGCACTTGAACGGAGCTCGTTACAGACGACGACACTGGCGCCGGAACGCGATCGCTCCAATTGGTCGTACGGGCACGATGCCTAGGCTTTTGGCGTAGTGCAGCACGACACCACGCGGCCAGGACCCTGGGGGCCCACCCACGCGGTCGCCCGCGGCAAGGATCGAATATACGAGGCACCGGCGCGATGCCATGCTTCGGGAACTTCCGTCAGGGGACGCGATGCACCACTGCTGGCGAGAACATTGGCGTCGGACTGCTGGCGAGCGTTGGGCGTGGCCGCTCGGCCCCTTCGAAGTGCCGAGGCCGAGTCGCGCCGCTAGACGGCGGCCGGTGCCGAGCAGAAAGCAGCGCCCGCGATGCCACGGGCGGCAACACGACTCACGGGCGCTTGTACATCGCCACGACGCAGGCGCCGCCCAGGCCCAGATTGTGTTGTAGCCCGATGCGGGCGCCTTCGACTTGGCGGCGTTCTGCTTGTCCGCGCAGTTGCCACACGAGTTCGGCACACTGAGCGAGGCCGGTAGCGCCAAGTGGGTGCCCCTTCGAGAGAAGGCCGCCGGACGGATTGACCACCCACTTGCCGCCGTAAGTCGTGGCTTCGTCCTCGACCAGCTTTTCCCCCTCGCCTTCCTTGCACATCCCCAAGCCTTCGTAGGTAATGAGCTCGTTGGTGCTGAAGCAGTCGTGCAGTTCGATGACTTGCACGTCCTCGATGCCAATGCCGGTTTGTTCGTACACTGCACGGGCAGCTCGCTCGGTCATGCCCATGCCAACCATGCCAATGCGGCCGCGCGACCAGTCCTCCATGCGGTCGGTCGCCATCGCCATGCCGCAAATTTCCACTGCTCCCGGGTGCGGATGGCGGCGCAAGAACTCCTCGGACACAACCACCGCAGCGGCGGCACCATCGCTCGTGGGGCAGCACTGCAACAGAGTGAGCGGCTCGTAAACCATCCGCGAAGCCAGAATTTCCTCGAGGGAAAATGCCTGCTGGTACTGGGCTCGCGGGTTGTTCACCGAGTGGCGATGATTTTTCACTGCAATCTTTGCAAACGTTTCCGGACGGGTACCGTACTTCTCCATGTGGTCGCGGCCAGCATCACCGAACATGCGCGCCGCAATGGGTGGCTTCTGCTCGCGCTCGGCTTCTTCCTTCAGTTGTTCCAAACCTTTGAGCTGGTTTTCGAGCGGGCCCTTTTGCATTTTCTCGAATCCGAGCGCCAGCACCGCTTGGTTTTGACCGGAACGGACAGCGTTGTACGCCAAGTACAGAGCAGTGGAGCCAGTGGCGCAGTTGTTGTTGACGTTGTAAACCGGAATGCCCGTCATGCCGATCCCGTACAAACTGATCTGGCCAAGGCAGCTCATGCCGTTGATGTAGCCGCAAAAGGCTTGTTCGATTTTTTCGTAATCGATTGCAGCGTCCTTTAGCGCCTCGGTCACTGCCTCTTGCGCCAGTTCGCGCGCGTCGCGCTCGCAACGCTCGAACTTCGTCATTCCGACCCCGATCACGAACACCCGATTTCCTTGCGACATCGCCTCGCCCTCCGGTTTCGAAAAGCTGCGGTTCTTTTAGGCCGTCGCAAATTTTCGGTAAAGTACACCTTCCGGACGCACTCACCGTCCCAGTAGGGAGGCAACCTGCACCTCCGCGGTTTGTCGGGAGCGCAGTCTGATGGTGCTTGCTCTGATGGTTCGAGGGGCCAATACGGCCCCCCTATCCGCTGCTGGATGATGGGGTGTGGCTAACCCCGACAGCGACCTGCGCTACGAGAGCACGAAACTCTTCCGGAATGCGCACTGGCCGACCGAGCTCGTTGACCACCGCGTGACAAGTGTAACCCCGGGCAAGGGTGCTGCTCGCGTTGCTCAGACGTACTTCGTAGTCGATGCGCAATCGCGCTTTGCCGACCTCAGCGAGGCCAGCGAAAATGTCCAGCACGTCGTCGTAGCGGGCGGGGCGCAGGTACTCGCAGTGCGCTTCGATGACCGCAAGGTACAGGCCGCGGGAGATGTATTCCGTAAAGGGGTGACCAAGAGATCGAAACAACTCGGCGCGGCCCAACTCGAACAAGCGAAGGTAGCTGCCGTAGTACATGATGCGCATCGGGTCGCAGTCGGCAAACAAGACGCGGTAGGTTCCGACGTGTCGCAAGGTCGGAGAGTTAGCAGTGTCGTTCACAACCTTGGCCAATCGTGAGCCCACGGAAGCAACTGTTCGAACTCTGCTGCAAGCTGCAGGAGCAAGTCCTCGCGGAACCGCGGCCCGACAAACTGAATGCCGACAGGGAGGCCGGAAGGGCTCCGCCCAGCGCGAAGCGAAATGGCCGGATGCCCGGAGAAGTTGAAAGGATAGGTGTACGCAATGGCTCCGCCGGGTGTGGCCACAGGCTCGCCATCGACCTCGAGTGGAATCGGCCCCTCAGCGGCAAACGGTTCTGCAGCAGTGGTCGGTGTCGCCAGAAGATCGAAACGAGCAAGCACGTTTTCGAAGCTCGCAACCAGCCGCTGCCGTAAACGCAAGACGTCGCCAAGGTCAGCCGGTCGAAGTTGCTTGGCTAGCTCGACGCCAATGCGGTAGCCGGGGTCCAGCAGGTCTTCGTCGTGAAAATGCGCCCCATGAAAGGCGTAATCCTCCACGGCCATGAGCCGAGCCCAGTCGAACACGATGTCCTCGAGCGTGAGTTCGATCCATTCGATCCGGTGGCCTGCTTTCTCGAGAGCCGTGAGGGCAGATTCCACGGCAGCCTGCACCGACTTGGCTGGCCGCGCGTACCCGAGCGTGGGCGAGTACGCGATCCGCAGCCGGGGCGGCTGCTGGCGGATCACCTCGCGGTACGAGTATCCAGGATGCGGCAAGGAAAAGGGGTCTTCCGGGTGAGGGCCGACCGTGACATCGAGCCACAACGCAGCGTCTTCGACCGACCGGGTCAGCGGCCCGCTCACGATGCAGTGGGAAAACCGTAATGCATCCTCAGGACCCCACGGGATTCGTCCTTGCGAAGGTTTCAGACCCACAAGGCCCGTGAAGGCGGCTGGAATGCGCACAGAGCCGCCGCCATCGGAGGCAGTTGCCAGTGGAACGATGCCGCCTGCAATGGCGGCGGAAGAACCGCCACTGGAGCCGCCCGGCGTGCGCTCGAGATTCCAAGGGTTTCGCGTGGGTCCAAAAACCCGATTGTGGGTAAACGCGGTGTAGCCAAACTCAGGCGTGTTCGTCTTGCCCACGACGATCGCGCCAGCTTGCTTCAAACGTGCCACTTGAATGGTGTCGCGAGTGGCTACGCGGTCGCGAAACAGCAGGGAGCCGTGTGTCGTAGGCAAACCCACGGTATCTTCCAGGTCCTTGACACCGAGAGGCAGCCCGGCAAGCGGTCCGACTTCTTCCTTGCGGGCGAGCCGCTGCTCGACCGCACGCGCTTGTTCCATGAGGCGATCTGCAGGGTGGGTAGCGACAAACGCGTTTAGTTTCGGGTTTACTTGCTCGAGTTGCTGAAGCGTAAATTCCATCAACTGGGTCGGGGAGAGGTCTCCCCGCTGAATCGCACGAGCCAGGTCCGCAGCCGATGCAAAGCGCAAGTCCATGGGCAAGATCCTTTCGTTTTTGTCGTGGGTGTGTCGATAGTCACGAACCGTGGCCTCGTGCAAGAATCCCGGCCACGAGGCGGGCCACGGGCGGGGGAAAATCGGTGTCGTGGTCTAGCGGCATTTGCTCCCCCGGCTTCTCGGAGCCGGGTGTTTGCAGCTTGCCAGACTTCTCCTGCGGGTCCATGCGGGCATGCATTCGCGTGCACTCGTTGGTAAGGTCGTAACCTTCGGGGCGCTCCCCTTCCGGGTGCGGTGCCGCTGGCCGGTGGCGAGGTGCGAGCACGGCTGTCCGAACTGGCAGCGACAGTACGGTTGAGTGGCCGAGCACCCCGTGCTTTTTCCACTGGCGTGATTGTCATCGTGTACGGGTACGAAGGCTCGGGCGCTGGGCATTGGCAGCGCTGGCTGTACGGAGAATTGCAGAAGCGCGGCGTGCCGGTCAGTTTTCCCGAGCTGCCAGATCCTTCGTCGCCGCGGTGCGACGTTTGGGTAAGCGAACTCCGTAGTCTTGTGGAGAGGGCACCTGGTCCGGTGGTGTTCGTCGCGCACTCCTTGGGTTGCTGGGCGGTCGACCACTTTCTCGCGAGATGGGGTGCCAGGAAGATTCACGCGGCCTTGTTGGTGGCACCGCCCTCGCCGTACTTGTTGTTCGAGCCGGTGCAAAGTTTTTTCCCGCCGCCACAGTCGGCTTTGGCGTGGCAGCCCATTGCGCACCGGAGTTTGCTCGTTGGTTCGGACAACGATCCATACATCGACGCATCGGAGCTGGAATCCATCGGCCAGGGTCTAGGGCTCAGTGTGCGCGTGTTGCCGGGCGCTGGCCACATCAACATCGATGCCGGGTATGGTCCTTGGCCTTTCGCTCTCGAGTGGGCGCTTTCTGCTCAAGCGGCGGCAAGCCGCGAAGGCACCGAGGCGCTTTAGGGAGCCCTGTGGATCCCGCAAAAAAATGCAGCGCTTCACGCGGTGGCTCTGGCGGGCGCGGAGGGTAGACGAGCCAGACGCCGGCGCCGGAGCAAGCGGCGCAAGCCTTTTTCCAGCTCCACAACGACTCCGATCGCGAATCCGGCCCCGCATGCTCGTAACCATGTTTCCAGGGGAATGGCAGCAGTGTGGAAGAACTGCTGCATGTGGGGCTCGTAGGTGAAAGCAATTTGCAACGCGATCATGGTCAGCACGCCAGCGTTCACCCAGTTATTCGTGAACAACCCTTGCGTCAGGGGGGAGTCGGTGAGCGAGCGGCAGTTGTAAAGGTAGAACATTTCCGCGAGGACGAAGACATTGACCGCCGCGGTGCGGGCTTCTGCGATCGATGCTCCGGCTCCTAGCTCCCAAAGGAACAAGCCGAAGGCACCGGCGAGCATCAGCGTGGAGACG
This sequence comes from uncultured Binatia bacterium (SeqCode), assembly GCA_964534275.1. Classification (GTDB taxonomy): domain Bacteria; phylum Desulfobacterota; class Binatia; order HRBIN30; family HRBIN30; genus HRBIN30. Next base: position 107,273 of record CAZHQG010000004.1, read on the forward strand.
AGAACCATTCGTGCGAGCAGCAGCGGCGACAGGATCGGAGCATCCGGAGAGCGTGGTGGCCGATGCATGATATCTCGTTCTTTCGGTTCGAAGGCGAGCATCATGCCAAGGCACACGGCGGTGACCATGTTGATCCACAGCACCTGCACCGGCAGGATTGGCAGCAACGTGCCTGCCGCCAAGGCGGCAAGGAGCACGAGTCCCTCGCCCAAATTGGTCGGAAGGGTCCACACGAGGAACTTCGTCAGGTTGTCGAACACTGCCCGGCCTTCCTCCACAGCGGCCACGATCGAGCGAAAGTTGTCGTCCGCTAGCACCATGGCCGCGGCTTCTTTGGCCACTTCGGTGCCGCTTCCCATGGCAACGCCAATGTCCGCTTGTTTCAGTGCCGGAGCGTCATTCACGCCATCGCCAGTCATGGCGACGACGTGCCTCCGGGCTTGAAGCCCGCGAACTAACAGGAGCTTTTGTTCTGGCGTCACCCGCGCGAATACGTGTGCCCGATCCACGAGTTGGGGTAACTCGGAGTCGCTCGTGGCCGCGAGTTCCTTGCCGGTGACGACCGTCGGCTCGACATCAGGTGCCCCCGTCAGCTGTAACCTCTTGGCAATCGCAGCGGCGGTGGCCGCATGGTCTCCGGTCACCATTTTCACGGCAATCCCCGCGTCGAGACACGAACGTACCGACGCCAACGCTTCCACGCGCGGCGGGTCGAACATGCCTTGCAAGCCGAGAAAAACGAGCTGGTCCACTGGAATTCCATGCAGCGATGGTAGGGCCTCGGGCCAGACACGCCGGGCGAACGCCAAGACGCGGAGTCCTTCAGCAGCGAGGCGTTCGGTGGCCCGAAGAATCTCTTCGCGATCCGTGGGCACCTCGTTGCCGTGTGCATCGAGCATCGTTGGCGACAGCTCGAGGAGTTTTTCCACCGCACCTTTCACGTATAGAACCGTTCCGCCCGTGGGCAGCCGGTGCAGTGTTGCCATGAATTGCCGCTCCGACTCGAAGGGCACCGTATCGAGGCGCGGATAGGCGCCTTGTAACCCCTCCGCGTCGAACCCTGCCTTGCGCGCACTCACCAGCAGTGCAGCCTCGGTGGGGTCGCCAATGACCACCCATCGGTCTTTGCGCTTTTCTAGACGGCTATCGTTGCACAGGACCCCGGCTCGCAAGCACTCGACCACGGCGTCCGAAAGTTGCGGGGGAGGCACTCCAAGCGTGCTAAGAATCGCGCCTTCGGGGTCGTACCCGCTGCCCAAAACCTCGAACTGTTCCCCACCCGCCCAAATAGCGGCGACGGTCATTTGGTTTTCCGTGAGGGTGCCCGTTTTGTCCGAGCAAATCACCGTGGTGCTGCCGAGAGCTTCCACCGCAGGCATCCGGCGAATGATCGCGTTCCGCCGGGCCATCCGGCTCACCCCTAAGGCCAGAGTGATCGTCACTGCCGCAGGAAGACCTTCTGGGATCACAGCGACCGCAAGGGCCACGGCCGCAAGGAAAACCTCTCCGACAGGTTGCTCGCGCCACAAGCCGACCGCAAAGGTCAACCCGGCAAGGGCGAGGATGGCAACGGTGAGTGTTCGGCTAAAAGAGCGGATTCTCCGCAGGAGGGGCGTTTCCATCTCTTCGGTCGCGGCGACCAGCTGGTGAATCCGTCCCAGTTCCGTGCTCGCTCCGGTAGCAACCACGATTCCGGTAGCACGCCCGGCCACGACCAAGGTGCCGCAGTACGCCATGTTGGCACGATCGGCCAGCGCCGAGGCGGCATCGACTGTAGCGGCGTGTTTGAGCACTGGCAGCGACTCGCCCGTGAGCAGCGACTCGTCGACCCGAAGCTCTTGCGTGGCGACGATGCGGAGGTCCGCGGGTACTTTGTCGCCCGGCTCGAGCAAAACCAGATCGCCCGGCACGACTTCCTCGGCGCTCACGCGCTGTTTCTGGCCTCCTCGCACGACCGTGGCTTCCACGTGCAGGTACTGTTGTAAGGCTTCGAGGGCTTTTTCCGCGCGGGACTCCTGGACGAAGCCGACGATGGCGTTGACGAGGATGACACCAAAGATCACGGTTGCGTCCGGAAACTCACCTAGCAGCAATGCAACCGCGCCAGCGGCGAGCAGGACGTAAATGAGCGGATTGTGGAACTGGAGCAGGAAGCGTTGCCATGGCTCCAGTCGGCGTGGTGGTGGCAAAACGTTGCGCCCGAATCGGGAGAGTCGTTGACGAACCTCGGCGGGGTCGAGACCGTACCTGCTGTCGGTTCCGAGCAGGATGAGTAATTCTGCAATCGAGAGCGCGTGGGCTGCTAGTGGGGCGCTCAGGGGATCGCTTGTTGTTGGTGGCTCTTCTCGCGCCGCCGCCTGGGTGTGCTCCTGCTCCGTCACGACTTAGCTCCTTTTGCTCAGAACATACCGAATGGCACGACCTGCAGGCGCCAGTAAAGCGTAGGCTCGCCGAGCGAGAGCTACCCAGGGCGACAGCGCTCGGTAGCAGTACGTGTAAGGCGCCTCTTCGGGCCCAAAGGTGCGCTTGAAGCGGGCAACTCCGGCGATCCCAGCGCCGACCATGTCGTACTGTACCAGCCCCGCCTGGCAGGCCCAGCGGATCACTTCCCAGTGCAACAAGTTGTTCGGTCGCAAAGCCTGGCCTTCCGAAAGGCTCACGCCATCGAGGTAGTACACCGTGCGCTGGTCGTAGGGGAAAATCCCCGCCGCCAGGATTGTTCCGTCGTGCCGAGCCACCAGGACCTTGGCCAGGTCGGCGCCCTCGAGCGCACGCGCCATTTGTTCGTAATCCTCCCGGCTGAGAGGTGGCGGGCGGTGGTACTTTGCAAACACCTGTTCGGCCATCGCGAAATAGTCGTCCACAATGTCTCGCAGCGCGACTTCTTCCACCACGACGCCACTATTTTGAGCTTTGCGCACCGCTCGTCGACAAGCGGGCTCCAGGCGATTCGACCACAAGTCGTCGGGCCCGCTTTGCAGGTCGAGGATGAACGTACTGCGGGGCTCGAAAGAAAAGGCGGGCTCGGAAAGCTCGGATGGGGGCACGTGTGCCTGACAGCGAAACTCGACGTACGCGGCTCCTTGGCGACGGGCTTCGGATGCGGCCGCCGCGAGCGCCGCTGGGAGCAAATCTCGGGACACTGCTGGGCCGAGATAGGGCGCGGCGGCTTGTGGAGGCGGGCAGGCGGCAATCCTGACGGGCCCCCGCCGGAAGAAAAACAGCGGACACACGCCGACAACGTTTCCGCGCTGGTGCACTTCGTACAGGCGCAACTCGCTGTGGCTGAGCGCCGCCACTAAGTGCAGCCACGCTTGTCGATGAAATACCGTGGCCGACTCCTGCTGGCGCAGCAGCTCTTCCCAGCGATTGCTTTCTGCGCACGGCACCAGCTCCAGTTTGTGCATGGCTCGCGCTCATAACTGCGGAGAGGCGGTGCGGCTAGCCCGGAGATTTCTCACCGATGCAGTTTGCATGGCGTTGAAGGATAGGAAGGCCGCAGCTCAGCGGCGAACGAGGCCTGCAGAAATGGTGCGTTCTGCGGCCGCAGCGCCAGGACGACGCACCGCGTCGCCCCCAGGTGCCCGTGAGCGTGCATGGTCAGCGAGCGCAGCGGCGCAACGACACCACGCCGGTGTGTTTTGCGGACACGTTTGCCGGGGAGCACGTATTTGCCAATGGCTCGTTGTTGTTCCGCGGCATACGGCGCTAAGCGCAGTGGCTCCCGACCCCTGATGTTGCATTGCAGTACGGCCTGCGGAAGGAGCTAGCCGGGGTTTGTAACCGACGCAGTTTGTGGGGCGGTCAAGGGTCGGTAAGGGCGGTTCGCTGGAAAGACGCCTGTAAAACCGGGAAAGCCGGTCTTCGAGGGCCGTGCTGGGCATCTTGGGCTGTGGTTTGCCGCCGAAAGTCACACCGGACCGGGCGGCTACGCTGGGTGCGTAGATACTTCTCCTGCTCGGTTACGTTTCAGTGGCACAAGGTGGGCAGCGCCGCTGCGCTTCCGCGGGGTATGCGACCATCCGAGTGCGCAGACGGCCACAGCCCAAAATCACTTGTGGTGTCCCGAAGAGGAGTCTGCCCGTTTTAACGGAATGGACACCTCGAAGCGGCTGCCTTGGCCCGGCTGCGAGTGGACGGTCACCTCACCGCCATGGGCTCGCGCAATACGTCGAACAATGTACAGCCCGAGCCCGGATCGGTTTTGCTGTTCCGATGGTGCTGCCCCACTCAGGAAAGCGTCAAACAAGTGGGGAAGCAGCGAACTCGGGACCCCCTCGCCGTTGTCGGTCACGGACCACACCACTTGATCGCCCCGCTGCTCGCAGCCCAAGACTACGCGGCCACCTCGTGGGGTGTGGCGCAGCGCGTTGTGGAGCAAATTTGCCAAGGCCCGCTCGAGCAAATGACTGTCTGCGAGGCAGTCGGGCGGAGGGGCGGTGGTGTCGAGCTCCAAAACAACGCCTTGGCTGGCTGCCGCGTCGGCAAACCAATCCATCAACAGGCGGAGCAGCTCTGCGGGAACGACCTTTTCGGCTCGCGAGACGAGAGGCCGAGCCTCTCCAGCCGCAGTGTCCAGGACGTCCGCAATCAAATCGGAGCTCTTGCGCGCCAGAAAGCGAATGCGGTGCGCATGTGTCTTGCTCGAGGAATCTGCCTCCGCGGCGATAAAGTCGGCGTACCCGTAGATCGCGTTCAACGGGTTCTTCAGATCGTGCGACAGCGCGGCGAGGGCTTCCACGCGGAGAGCGTGGGCCTGGCGGAGCCTCCTTCGCACGAGGCTGAGGAGGAAGCTCAGCAAGGCGCAAACCACCGCGAGATACACGCTCACCATGAGTGCGGTGGCCATCTGGCGATCAGGGGGGCGCCGGTAGGCAACATGGTGAGGAAGCCACTCCCAGTATTCCCCCACGACCATGCCGGTGTACGAGAGAATGGCCAGCATCGTCAGGAGAACCGCCGCACGCTCGGATACCAGCAATCCGCCCAGTAAAATCAACACGCTGTACAAAATCGGCCCGCTCGTTTGGTCGGCACCCCCACCCAGGTGGATGGCAACTGTGAGCACGATCACGTCGACCGCCAGCGACGCGAACATCCACGAGTGGGATGGTGGCTGATTTTGCAGCGCAATCCATGCGGTGGGCGCAATGGATAAGCTCATCGCGATACTAATCTCGGCTGCCAAAGTACTGGGCGAAACCCACAGTTTGAGCACCCAGAGGATTCCAATAATGCCAAGCAGCAATGCCAACTTGGCTCGGAATACCCGTAAAGCATCCGATTCGTTGGCCAGCGTCTCCGCGGTCATAAAGTGTGCCCGTTGGCGACGATCATGTCCGCTCGGAACGAAGTTTTGCAAGCGTAAACGTGCGGTTGACAGAGCGACGCGTCGGGCCCCTTGACTTCCCCGCAACTTTTTCGTCGCTGGAGAAAGCTCGTCGTGAAAGGAGATGTTCATGGGTCGGTTCGATGGGAAAGTTGCGTTTGTGACTGGCGGAGGAAGCGGCATTGGTTTGGCGTGCGCGAAGGCAATTGCTCGAGACGGCGGATTGGTCATGCTGGCGGGCCGCCGCGAAGAGGTGCTACGGGAGGCTGGGGAGGCGATCGGTCCTTCCGCCCGTTGGCGGCGGTGCGATGTAACCTCGCTCGAGGAGGTCGAAGCCGCAGTAGCAGCCGCTCAAGAGGAGCTTGGGCCGGTTCGATTGGCGGTCAACTCCGCAGGCTCAGCCACAATTGGTTCGGTGCTGAACGCGCGGCCGGAAGAATTTCACCACACAGTCGATACCAATTTGTTTGGAGTCTACCGGTGTATGCGGGCGGAAGCGCGAGCGATGAAGGCAGCGGGCGGCGGGAGCATCGTCAACATCAGCTCCATCGCGAGCGTGCTCACCCATCGCAGCATGACCGCGTACTGCGTCTCCAAGGCCGCGGTCAATATGTTGACGCGTTGCGCAGCGGATGACCTGGGAGAGTTTGGCATTCGGGTGAACGCGGTGCTGCCGAGCTTGGTCGATACCGACCTGGCCGCGCCTCTCGTGCACACGCCGGAAGCACGCGAAGATTACTTGCGGTGCATGCCCGTGGCTCGCATTGGGAGGCCAGACGACGTGGCCAACCTTGTAGCGTTCCTGCTGAGCGAAGAGGCAAGCTGGATCACTGGGCAGTGTATCGCGGTGGATGGCGGCCACACGTTACGGCGTGGTCCGAACCTGGTAGAACTCTTTCGGCATTTGTTACCGCCGGAGTGAAAAGCCCTGAGTGTCGTGCGCGGAGACGAAACGCTCGGCGTCACGGTTACGCTTCGCGTGCTGCCTGGATGGCAGCCAGTACTTGTGCGGGATGTTTCTCGGCGTTGGCAACTTTGGCCCAATGTTTCTTGACCTTGCCGTCCGGACCAATCCACACCGTCGAGCGGATAACGCCAACGGTTTTTTTGCCGTACATCGTTTTCTCCCCGTACGCACCGTACTTTTTCATCACCTTAAACCCAGGGTCGCTGAGCAAGGGGAACGGCAGCTTGTACTTGCGGATAAACTTTTGGTGCGATTCGGCATCGTCGGCAGACACACCGACAACAGCCACGCCGAGCTTTTGCAATTCCTTCCATGCATCGCGAAACCCGCACGCTTCCTTGGTGCACCCCGGGGTATCGTCTTTCGGGTAGAAGTACAGGACAAGATCTTTGCCGGCGAAATCGTGTAGCGACACCTCACGCCCCTCGGCGTCGGTAAGGGTGAAGTCGGGTGCGGGTTTGCCTTCTTGAATGGCCATAGCTCGTCCTCCGTACGTTCGTGCTGATTTTTGCTGCCACAACCGAAGAAGGAATCAAGGGTACAGGAAAAATTGTTCCCGCTCTTCGACCCAACTCGACTCGTCGGCGCGAGCGAGCGCCTCGAGGTCATCGGGCGTGGCTGCCGGATCGTCCACCCACCGCCGCAAGGCGTCGCCACCGTTGATGAGGTCGATCGGCAACCGCTCGAATTCGTACTCGTACGGAAACGCTCTCCAGAGTGGGTAGTCGGGGTAGGTGAGGCGGAGAGCCTTGAAAAACAAGGCCAAGAGCCGCCACGGGCGAAACGTTGTTGGGTCGTACACTGGAGGCTCCGTATGGATGTGAAGTCCGGCGCACAGCCGCCCGGCATGCTTGTGAAAGGTCGGCTCGAACCAGCACGAGCGCAGGCGGCACCCTTGCATCCAGTGAGCGGCGAGGCTCTCCATTCGCCGGCAAATCGCGGCCACGTCCAAGTCGGGTGCGCCGAAAACTTCGAGCGGCCGCGTCGTGCCGCGTCCTTCGGAAAGCTCGGTGCCTTCGAGCATGACGGTGCCAGGATAACAGCGCGCCATCCACAAATTGGGCGCATTCGGGCTGGGGTTGACCCAGCAGCGTTCGTACAACGGCCATCCGTAGCCCGGTGGCTCGTTTGGTTCCCATCCCTGGATCCGTACCACCTCGTAGTCGACGTCGAGACGCTGGGCGCGAATGAAGAACAGGCCCAGCTCCCCCAGCGTGAGTCCGTGGCGCAGTGGGAAGTCGCCGGCAGCGACAAAGCTTTCCCATTCGGGCTTTCGCCGCAGCCCCTCGACGTTGCGGCCAATGGGGTTCGGTCGATCGAGCACCCAGACGGACTTCCCGCAGGCACTAGCGGCTTCCAGCATGTACCGCAGCGTGGTTTCGAACGTGTATACGCGGCAGCCAAGGTCTTGAAGATCCACCACGATGACGTCGCACAGGTCCAGCATTGCTGGGGTTGGCCGACGAGTGTCACCGTAGAGGCTGAAGATGGGGACCTTCCATTTCGGATCGATGTAATCTTGCGACTCCACCATGTTGTCTTGCTTGTCGCCGCGAAGCCCGTGTTGGGGACCGAACCCGGCAACCAATTGCAAACCCGGGGTGTTTGCGAGAGCGTCGACAGTGTGAACGAGGTCGCGGGTGACCGACGCTGGATGCGCGAGCACGCCAATACGCCGGCCCCGGAGCCGTCGCTGCACCGCCGGTTCGTGCAATAAGCAATCGATGCCGAACTCCATGGCTGCCCTTTCACCTACGCGCGTCGTTCGGCAGAAGCAGGGTCTTGGGGCGAAAACAGCTCGAGCGCGAGCTTGGCGTGCTCATCGCTGCCACTGCAGGAGCCAGTCGAGCACCGCTTCCGCTCGGTCGCGGTTGTTGATTTGGCAGTGCACTGCTTCGCCGGTGTTCCACACCACTTGCTGGGTAGCCGGGGTCCGCTCGGCGAGCGCTGTTGCCAGGAAGCGGGTGATGCCGCTGGTGACTAGCGGGTCGTTCACCGAATACGCAAAGTACATTGGGGTGGCAATGTGGCGCGGCAAGAGTTGCGTGCCCAAGCTCTGAGCGGCCGCGTTTTCCCACGAGCCGTAGTGGGCGAGGTAAAAACGGTCGAGCACATCGATGTAACCAGGGATCCCGCGCAGAAGAGAAAACAAACCCGGCGGATCGTCTTTGAATCCTGGCAAGTAGTCCGCAGGGCTATCGATCGCTGCTGCGGCCACTGCCGTCGGATCGGCGAGAAGCAGTTGTGCCGTGCGTTGCCCGCCGCCGCTGCAGCCGAAGGAATACTCGCGGTTGGAGTCGTGCGGAAAGCGGCTTCGGAACCACTGCCAAACGAAGTCATCCATGCTGCGACCAAAACGGGGCGCGCGGATGTAGTAATCGATCACTTCGCCACGGTGATGCCCGCCGTCACCCCAGCAGTTTCCCGGAACGACGATCCCCCAGCCGCGCTCCAAAGCTGCTGCAGCCACCGGACCACTGAGTTCTCCGCGCAAGCCCCTCATCGCTCCGCCACGGTTCAAAATCTCGATAAATCCGGCGAAGCCCGGTTGGTCGCGAAGGAGCTGTTCGGCAGTTCGCGGCGCAGCGTGCACGAACAAGGACGCGAGGGCTTCGATGAAGTCCAGGCCGTTACCATGGAACATCATCAGTACTGGCGCGCCGGGGTCTTGCGGAGGCACGGTAAAAAATACCGCAGGGGCACCTGGAGTTTGCGTCGACTCTGGAATGTGCAGAAAGTCGTCGCTGTCGGTGCGCACGCAGGGGAAATCCGGGACTTCGTACAAGTCCACCCGGAATGAGCGCCCCCGAGTGAGGTGCGCGTTGGCGAGGTCGTTCGGCCCGGCTTCCGCCGCACTTTTGACCTGGAGAGAGGCCACGCGCACTGCCTGAGGTTGGCGGACGGAGGGTTCGCCGTCGTCCCCGCAGCCGCACAGTGCGAGAGCGAGCGTGATGCCGAGTGCGAAGACGACGCAGCCGGTACGTACGAACGCGAAACGATTCTGAGGCCGCAGGGAGGCGCTGTCCATCATCGGTGCTCTTGTTCCCCTTTGGCGCAATCAACGCAAGAGGACCGCTGCCCCGCACGAGACAAACGGGAGCGTCACGAGTCGCAACGTGCGAAAACTTTCCCATCCCGAGGCGCGAAACTCCTCGCGATGAGCCAAAGCAGTGGCAAGGCCGACAACTTTTTCGCCCGTTGTACCACCGTGTCGGTTTGCTGATGTGCGGACGATCCGAGCACGTCACGCTTGGGACTGCGACGGGACGACGCCTCCACGTTGTGCCTCCCAGCTCGAGGCGAGCCGCCTTGGGGGGCGAAGCACTCGCGGACGCGTGGTAACCACCTGCCTAGCTTGGGTGTTGCCAACAGTCGTGCTGTTCGATGCGATTAGTCGAAGTCGTGTTGCTGCGCGTTGCCTCGAAGGGTGCTGCGTGGCACGTTGTTAGGCGGAGCCGAGTTCGTTAGGAGAAGCAACCTGCTCGACTCGATGGGAGAACGTGTATGGCAACCGTAACCGATGCACGAGGTCAAGTTGCAGAAGGTTTTTTGGCACGCTTGCGTGCTGCTACAGGGCAGCCCTTAGCGGCGGCAGATGCCTTCGGAGAGAGCTTTATTTTGACCAAGCTTGCGGAGGCTGTGCAGTGGGCGCGCAAGTATTCCTTCTTCCCTTACCCATTCGTGACTGCTTGCTGCGGCATGGAATACATGTCCACTGCCGGGCCGCGCTTCGACATCGACCGCTTCGGTGCCGCGCTCCCTCGGTTTACGCCTCGTCAGGCGGACCTGCTCATGGTAGTGGGCACGATTACGCACCGCATCGCGCCGGTCTTGCGGCGCGTGTGGGAGCAAATGGCAGAACCGAAGTGGGTCGTGTCATTCGGCGCCTGCACTTCGTCGGGCGGCCCGTACAACAATTACGCGGTTGTGCAAGGGATCGATACGATCATTCCAGTGCACCTGTACATCCCCGGCTGCCCGCCGCGCCCGGAGGCAGTGCTGGACGGGCTGATCAAGCTGCAAGAGCGCGTGCAGCGAGAGCGCGGGGGCCAGCGCGTACCGGAGCGCCACGGGAGTGGGCGGCCGCTCTGATTGGCTGGTCCGCGAGGGATTGAGAGGACGGGCATGCCGAAAATCACGGTAGACGGGCGCGAGATCGAAGTTGCTGCGGACACGATGTTGCTCCCGGCGCTCATCGAAGCCGGGATCCACGTGCCTCACTATTGCTGGCATCCCAAGCTTTCCATCGATGGAAGCTGCCGCATGTGCCAGGTGGAGGTCGAGGGCAGCCCGAAGTTGGTCATCGCATGTAACACTCCCGTGCGGGACGGAATGGTGGTGCGGACGGATACGCCCCGTGTGGCCAATGCCCGCCGTGGTGTGATGGAGCTGTTGCTGGTCAATCACCCCATCGACTGCCCGATTTGCGACAAGGCGGGCGAGTGTTTGCTCCAAGATTACTCGTACAACTTCGGCACGCGCTTCACCCGCACGGAAGAGCCACGGCGCAAGCTCGAAAAGCGCAAAGAAATCGGTCCGCGGATGATTCTGGATCAAGAGCGCTGCATCTTGTGCCGTCGCTGTGTCCGGTTTTGCCGAGAGATCACCAAGACGAACGAGCTCGGTGTGTTCAATATGGGCGACCGGTCGGTTCTCGATGTGTTGCCCGATGCGCCGCTGGCGAACGACTACTCGATGAACACCGCCGACATTTGCCCGGTGGGTGCTTTGGAGACGAAAGATTTTCACCACAAGCTGCGCGTATGGTTTCTGAAGAAGACGCCCAGCATTTGTCCGAGTTGCAGCAATGGCTGCAACATCACCATCCAGCATTACCGCAATCAGATTTGGCGTTTGATGCCACGTCGCAACGATGCAGTGAACGACACCTGGATGTGCGACCACGGCCGGTTGCAGTATGCATTCGCGCACGACACGAATCGTCTGCGATTGCCCATGGTGCGGCGCGGAGAACAGCTCGTGGCCAGCACATGGGACGATGCGGTCGCCGAGGCGAGCCGGATCCTCCGCGACGGCGTAAAACGGTCGGGACCCGAACGGGTGGCCCTGTTAGCTTCGCCGCACCTCACGAACGAGGAGCTGTTTCGTTTGGCACAACTGGCCGACGTGCTGCAGCTCCGCCACGTGGACACGCCGGTCGTGGTGGGGCAGGGCGACGATTTCCTCATCCAGCCAGAGAAGGCGGCAAACATCGCTGGTGCGCGCGAATTGGGCCTCGTCCCTCGCAATGGCGGGCGCGACGCCGCAGGGATTCTCGAACTCGCGAGGCAAGGCAGCTTGGATGTGTTGTACGTGTGCGGTTCGGACATTGCCCGGATCTTCGACGAGGCAGTCTGGAAAGCTGCGTTGCGGGCGGTTCCGCAACTGATCGTGCAAGATTTGTTCTTGGAGCCGATCGCGGCGTTCGCGACGGTTGCCCTGCCGTCACTCAGTTGGGCGGAGAAAACTGGCACGTTCACCAACCGCAAACGCAGGGTGCAGCAAATCCATCGGGCGCTCGCTCCGGTCGAGGGCCAGTGGAGCGACGGAGAAATCTTCACCCGGATGCTTGCTCATTTGAGCGAGGGGCGATGGGAGTTCGAGCCAGCGGCGGTCTTCGAGGAAATCACCCGGAAATATCCGGCGTACACAGGCCTTTCGTTTGCCGGGCTCGGACTGCAGGGCAAAACCCTGGCTGGGGTGGAGGTGTAAAGGAATGGCCACACGCACGGTAACCGTGAGTCGTCCGGCGCCGATGGCGAAACCCCAAGGCGTCGTGCGTAGCGGCGCGGCAGTACTCAAGGGGATGTGGATTGCAAACCGCCACTTTTGGCGGAACCTGTGGGGCTTTCTGCGCGGAAAACCCACGGTGTTCACGGTGCAGTACCCTGAGGAGAGGTTGGAACATCCTCCCGCATTTCGTGGCATGCCGGTCCTCGTGCAAATGGACAACGGCAAGGAACGCTGCGTGGCGTGTGGCTTATGCGAGTGGGCCTGCCCCACGGACTGCATCACCATTTACCCGGCCGAGACCGAGGATGAAATCGAGCGCTACCCGCGCGTGTTCGATATCGACATGTCGCGGTGCATGTTTTGCGGCTTGTGCGAAGAAGCGTGCCCGGAAGAAGCCATTGTGATGAGCCACAACGTAGAGATCGCCGCGTTCTCGCGCCGCGGCACGGTGTGGCACAAGGAAGACTTGTTGGTGCCAGCGCGGGAGTTGGAGAAAACTCGCTTCCGGCACATTCGGCGCACGTACGACCGTTAGCCAGTGGAAGGACGCCATGGCCGATAACCAGAAAATCTTGGCGCGGATCCAGGAGCAGTGTTCCGGAGCAGTGCTTTCCACGGATACCTACCGCGGGGACGCCAGTGTGGTCATCCGTCCGGAGCGCTTGCTCGAAGTGGCCCGTGTGCTGCGCGACGATCGAGAGCTCGCGTTCGACCTTTTGTTGGACGTGACCTGTGTGGATTACCTGGGGCAGGAGCCGCGCTTCGAAGTGGTGTACCATTTTTACTCCACCCGGCACCACCATCGGGTACGTCTGAAGGCGCGTGTGCCGGAGAGCGACCCGACCATCGACAGCTTGGTGCCTCTATGGGTCGGGGCAAATTGGCTCGAGCGGGAAACGTACGACATGTACGGCATCCGCTTTCGGGGGCACCCGGATTTGCGCCGCATTTACCTGTACGAGGAGTTCGAAGGTCACCCTCTGCGCAAAGACTACCCGAAAGAAAAGCGGCAGCCACTCATCGGTCCGGGCGCCAAAGGGGATTACAAGCCCCGCGTGCCGGAGATTCCGCATGCGAGTCGTGTCGAAGGCATGCTCGGGGCTGAACTGATGCGCGTGCAGTTGGGACCTTCGCATCCCGCAACCCACGGCACGGTTCGGATCGTTCTCGATTTGGACGGTGAAACCATCGTGAACGCCGATGTGGAGATCGGTTACTTGCACCGTGGTTTCGAGAAAGAGTGCGAGAGCGGCTTTTATTATCAGGCCATCCCGTACACCGACCGCCTGAACTACAGCTCGGCCATTTTATGCAATGTCGGTTACTGCTTGGCGGTCGAGAAACTCTTTGGCGTGGAGGTGCCTTTGCGCGGGCAGTTCGTGCGTGTCATTGGCGGGGAGCTTTCCCGCATTGCCGATCATTTGCTGTGCATCGGCGCGACCGCCTTGGAACTGAACGCGTTTACCCCGTTCTTGTACGCCCTGGAGGCGCGCGAGCTTGTGTGGGATCTGATCAATGCGCTGTGCGGGGCGCGGGTGACCAGTAATTTCGTGCGGATCGGAGGCGTGAGCGCGGACCTTCCTGAAGGCTTTGCCGACATGTGCAAGCACAACTTCAAGCGTGTCTTGGAGTTGGTGGCCGACGCCGAGGGCATGTTGTTGGAAAATCCGATTTTCCGCGCCCGCATGGAAGGCGTGTCCGTCATGTCCGCAGAACGGCTCATTGCCTACGGCGTCACCGGCCCGTTGCTTCGTGCCGCTGGTGTGGATCTCGACTTGCGCCGCACGCAGCCGTACCTGGTGTACGACCAGTTGGACTTCGACGTTCCGGTCGGATCGCAAGGCGACAATCTCGACCGCTTTTTGATTCGGCTGACCGAACTCCGTCAGAGCGTGCGGATTGTCGAGCAGTGCCTGCAAATGCTGCCTCCTGGTCCGGTGGACGTAGACGACCCGTCCTTGCGGTTCCCGCCGAAGGGCCGTGTGTTCACTCGCATGGAAGACATGATCAATCAGTTTAAACTGGTGACCGAAGGACCGAAGCCGCCGCCCGGCGAGGTGTACTTCGCGGTCGAATCGGCGAACGGCGAACTTGGCTTCTACCTGGTGAGCGATGGCACTGGGAAGCCATACAAGTGCCGTGCACGCACGCCGAGTTTCTCGAACACGCAGCCGCTGGCAGAAATGGTGCGCGGGCGGCTGCTCGCGGACATGGTGCCAACGTTCGACATGATCAACATGATCGGAGGCGAGTGTGATCGTTGACCATCCTGCCGCCAAGCAAGTTGTTCCACCCCCCGCGCGCGAGGGAGGCGTGCTGTCCGCCACGGTACGGGCAAAAATCTTGGCGGAAGCGAGCAATTACCCACAGCCACGCTCGGCATTGTTGGCCGCCTTGCATCTGGCGCAGGCGGAGCATGGCTGGATTTCTCCCGCGGTTGTGCGTGAGGTTGCCGAGCTCCTGGGGGTCCAGCCAATTCAAGTACAAGAGGTGGCTTCCTTCTACCCGATGTTCCATACGCGTCCGCGCGGGCGCTGCCACATCCAAATTTGCACGAACATCGCGTGTGCCGTGGCAGGAGCACGTACGCTGGTGCGCCAGGTGGAAGACACGCTTGGCATCCGTGTGGGCGAAACGACAGCGGACGGAGCGTTTTCGCTTGCCGAGGTGGAGTGCCTAGGGTCGTGCGGGACCGCCCCGGTGGTACAGGTGAACAACGACCCGTACATCGAGCGCGCGACCAGTGCCGATGTCGCTGCGATTTTGCGCGGCGAGCGGGTGGAGCGGCCGAGCCCGATGATTTCGCTCATTCCCGAAGGCGTGGAAGGCTACCTACTTCCGCCCAACGGGGTCGATCGCGTCGAGATCGACGACTACCTCGCCGTAGGAGGCTACGAGCAAGCGCGGCGTGCGTGGTGCGAGCTCGAGCCGGAGACCATCATCGAAGCGGTGAAAGAATCGGGCTTGCGTGGGCGAGGGGGTGCTGGCTTCGTGACGGGAGTGAAATGGGGCTTTATGCCCAAGAATACGGACAAACCGTGCTACCTGGCGGTGAACGGCGACGAGAGCGAGCCGGGAACGTTCAAGGACCGCCAGATCCTCGAGCGCAACCCGCATCAGTTCCTCGAGGGTGCGCTCATCGCAGGACGAGCAATTCGGGCCGTTGCCGCGTACGTATACCTGCGCGGGGAGTACACGGTTCCGTACCTGAAGCTCATGCACGCAGTTCGCCAGGCCTACGAGCGTGGCTTCCTGGGTGACAACGTCTTTGGCTCGGGCCGGTCCTTCCACGTGTTTGTCCAGCGGGGAGCTGGCGCATACATTTGTGGAGAAGAAACCGGCATGATCGAGTCTATGGAGGGCAAAAAAGGCCAGCCGCGGAAACGACCGCCGTTCCCGGCAGCCTATGGGTTGTGGGGTTGTCCAACCACGGTGAACAACCTCGAAACGATCACGCATGTCCCGGCCATTTTGCGCCATGGGCCCGAGTGGTTTCGCAAGCGCGGAACCGAGCGAAGCACTGGAAACACCCTGTTTGGCGTGAGCGGGCATGTGAAGCGGCCGGGAGTGTACGAGCTGCCGCTCGGCACCACGTTGCGTGAGATTATCGAGAAGTACGCCGGTGGTATGGCAAACGGCCGGCCCGTAAAAGCGATCATTCCCGGTGGCGTTTCCATGCCGGTCCTTACGGCCGACAAACTCGATACCCCCATGGACCACGATTCCTTGCAACGCGCCGGTAGCTTGCTGGGCACGGCAGGGATCGTCGTTCTCGACGATTCGATTTGCCCCGTGCGGGCCGCTGGAGTG
Organism: uncultured Binatia bacterium (SeqCode); assembly: GCA_964534275.1. Lineage (GTDB taxonomy): Bacteria > Desulfobacterota > Binatia > HRBIN30 > HRBIN30 > HRBIN30. The sequence continues at coordinate 123,112 of CAZHQG010000004.1, forward strand.
ATTGCCCGCTTTTTCCGCCATGAAAGCTGCGGACAATGCACTCAGTGCCGAGAGGGCACAGGGTTTCTCTACAAGCTCCTCAAGCGCGTGGAGAGCGGGGCCGCGACTCTCGCGGATTTGCAGACCATCGACGAAGTGTGCGGCTACATGGAAGGGCAAACGATTTGCGCTCTCTCGGATGCCGCCGCATGGGCAGCTGGGAATTTCTTGCGGCGGTTCCGCGCCGACTTCGAGGCGCACATCGAAAAAAAGGGCTGTCCCTTCCCTGACAGTTTCGAAATGTAGCTCGTGAGTGCCGCCGCGAGGTCGGATACTAACGGCGCCGGAGAGGGCTGGACGTGTCGAGCGATATTATTGGTCCCACGTCTCACTATTTTTACTCGCAGCGCTTGCGGCTGCACTACGTGGACTGGGGCAACGCGGACAAGCCCGCAATGGTGCTGGTTCATGGTGGACGCGACCACGCTCGGAACTGGGACTGGGTGGCTCTCGATTTGCGGCGCGACTACCATGTGATCGCTCCGGATCTGCGCGGTCACGGGGATTCCCAATGGGCCATTGGTGGCTCGTACGCGCTGGCGGACTACACGCTCGACCTCGCACAGCTTCTGGAAGCGTTGCAGTTGGATCCAGTCATCCTGATCGGCCACTCCCTCGGTGGTTCGGTGGCTCTGCAATACGCCGGCACGTATCCCGAAAGGGTCACGAAGGTTGTCGCGATCGAGGGGCTCGGCCCTCCACCTTGGTTGCTGCAAGAGCGCCCCGCGCAAACGCGGATGCGCGAGTGGATTGCCGAAATGCAGGCGCTTGCCCGCCGCCACCCGCGCCGATATCCGTCGCTCGAGCAAGCCATGGCACGCATGCGCGAGGCCAACCCGCACTTGTCCGAAGAACAAGCGCGGCACCTGACGATCCACGGTTGTTACCGCGCGGAGGACGGAACCTATCTCTGGAAGTTCGACAACTACGTGCGGGCTACGTCCCCCTATTTGGGCAGCATGCGCGATGCCCGGGAGCTTTGGGGGGAAATTACCTGTCCCGTGTTGCTGATTCGGGGTGAAGAGTCCTGGGCGTCGGATCCAGCGAAAGATGGCCGTGCCGCAGCCTTTCGCAACGCGCGCGTGGTGAACATCCCAAATGCGGGGCACTGGGTGCATCACGATCAGCTCGACGCGTTTTTGCGCGTAGTGCGAGAATTCTTGCAAAGCTCGTGAACGAGGGCCGACGATGGCCAGCGGGGCTGGATGGGGTCGCCTCCACGGTCATCGCTTGGCGCTGGCGGTAGAGTTTGGCCAGGATCGATGCGCGCGGCCGGCTCTGGTGACCAGTACGAGCCAGCTTGCACGCTGCCGCCACGCTCAGCCACGTTTCTCCGCGTACTCGGTTTCCACGTTCCTCTTGGCACCGTTCGCCCGTCCCAGTCCGGGAATCTTGGGGAGCAACGTCCCACACCTCGATGCGGTGAGGAAAGCCGAACCCCAAGGTAGACCGCTCGTTGGAATTATGTGCATCACTGTGACCTGGACTCTCGCCAGCCGCCCGCTTGCGATTCCATCTACACGTGGGCGGCCGCGAAGCGACGTTCAATGCGGCGGTTGGGCGTGTGATTGGATCGGGTGTCGGTTGTTTCTGTTCTCGCCGCACGGCCAAACGAAGGACAAGGATCAGGGTTACACCGAGAGTGCGTCCGCGAGGGCGCGTAAGAGTTTTGCGCCGTCACCTCGCCATGCGCTGCCATGCATGCACGCGAGCGTTGTTGGGTTGGTCGATGCGAGCTTCTCGAGCATGACGCGTGCATTCTTCGTATGGGAGAAGTAGTCCATTCCTTGACGAAACGCTTCGGTCGGGGCGAGAATGTCCGTCTCCGTAATGGGCGGGAGGTCGGCTCCTCCCTGCGTGAACAGGTCGCCGCAAAACAGTGTCCGCGTGGTCTCTTCCACCAAAAGGCCGCAGTCCCACGCGTGGGGCAAATGAGGCATATCGAGCCAGCGCACGGAGTGCTTACCGAGACACACGAGCTCTTCGTCGGCGAGGGCGCGCGGCGGCCGATCGGCAAGGTCGCCAACTGATACCAGCGCCGCGACGGAACCACACAACGGTACCGCTTGCGGAGCGGCGCGGAGCCAGTCGTTCAGCGAGCCGCACTCGTCGGCTTCGACGTGCGAAAACGCAACATACCGCAGCCGGTCGGGGGGCAGAACGGTCGCCAGGGCTTCGTACACTAGTGGGAACATCTTTCTCGGGCCCGTGTGGAAAAGCAAGGATTCGTCATCGACGACTAGGTATTGGTTGAAGGAGAAACCGTCGGTGCCTGCGACGGCTACCGGCGTATGGATGCGGTAGATCCCGTCAGCAACTTCGTGCACGTTCGTTCCCGACTGTCTGTTCGTAATGGCCATCGAACGATCCTCTCTGTGCTTGCAAGAGTTGTGGAGATGCAACTGCGCGGAGCCGCATGTACTGGCTCAGTGGCAGCGCGAAGTCGTGTCTGGTGAAACGAGTTTCCCGAGGCGGCCTACGGCAACTGACGAGGCTTTCTGCATTTGCAGGCTCTTGTGCGCGAAACTGAAGTCCCTCCGGGAGTTTCAGTAAGAGCCGGCGAACTTGGTCTCCACGGACACACGGATTTTTCTCAAGTTGGTTCGGGGCGTTTTGGGCGCCGCCGCCTTCCGCGGGTCGATGTATTGGGGCTCAGCCGACGGACGGGTTCGTTGGCTACAGCCGTTCGTTGGGTAGGATGTTCCAGCCCCCGGGGTTCTTGCAGAGGCGGCTATTTCTTGGCCTCTAGAATCAGATTGAACGGGGTTTCTGCGACACGGCGGAAGTGTCCGAAGCCGGCTTCGGCGAACACGTCGCGCAACCGTGCTTCTCCCGCCTGCGCGCCCAGAGCCAGTTTGACCTCCTGGGAAAGTGAGTTCGGCGTACAAATGAAGGTGGAAGCGGCGTAGTACAATCGCCCCGCGGGCGTGCAGTTGTCTTCGAGCCGATCGTTGGCGAACGGTTCCACTAACAGTACGGTTCCGTCCGGCGCTAAAGCCTCGTGGGCGTGGCGGGCTGCACCGACCGGGTCGCCCAGGTCATGGAGGCAGTCGAAAAAACAAATGAGGTCGTATCCGTGTGCCGGGTAGTCTTTGGCTGTCCTCACCTCGAAGGTAACGCGGTCGGCCAGGCCACTCGAAGCGGCGTGGTCCCGCGCCGCTTCGATCGATGGGGCGTGGAAGTCGAAGCCAAAGAAACGAGACTTGGGGTAGGCTTCAGCCATGATGATGGTCGAAACGCCATGCCCGCAGCCAATGTCCGCCACCGTCGCGCCGGCTTCGAGCTTGGAAACGACACCTTCCAGCGCGGGGAGCCACTCCGCAAGCAGATGAGCACGGTAGCCGGGCCTGAAGAAGCGCTCGACGCCCCTGAACAGGCACGGATGGTGATCACCCCAGGCGAGCGCACCGTCGCCACGCATGGCGGCGACAATCTTGTCCTTGTCCAAAAACATGCTTGCAAGAACTTGCGCCCCGCCCGCGACATACGCAGGCGAATTTTCATCTGCCAAAACGATCGCTTGCTCGTCCGGAAGACGAAACCGCTCGCCGCTGGCCTCGATGTAACCTGCAGCTGCTTGCGCACACAGCCATTCCCGAAGCAGCCGGGGGTTGCAGTTCGTGCGCTTGGCAAGTTCCGCTACGGAGAGAAATCCGCTGCCGGCCATTGCCCGGTACAACCCCAACTCGTCACCGACGAGCACGCTGGCCCACATCGCAGCACCACCGATGTCGCTCACCACCCTGCCCAGGAACGCGTCGAGCTTCGCCTGATCCATGATCGTCCTTCCTTTCCAGCCAGGGCGGACAGGGGGCACGATGAAGGGGATGCCGAGCCAAACGCCCTAACTATTCTTACCGGAGTGGCGTAGGGACCAACTCTTACGCTTGGTCGAAACGCAAGTCAAGCAACCGAAGCGAGGATTTTGGTCCTACCGAGTTATGGGCGAGCATCAGTGCCGTAGCTGCAGTTTGAACGAACAACGTGCGAAGCCGTAACGTAAATGTTCACGCCGAAAAGAGGGTCGCGCCGGCAGCGAGGAATTCCCGCTTCCATCGGGTGTTTGCCGGGCTGCGGACGGAGCGGCCGAATCCGTGGCCTAACGACTTCCCCGGTCTGGCCTGGTGTCCTTCGACCTATTTCTCTCGGCGACGTTACGCCTCTTTGGGCCGAGGCCAAAAGGGTGAACTTTTCCGCCCGACAAATGCCGGACGTCGGATCCATCCAGGGACGGGCGCACGGCGGCGGTTCGCAACGCGGGAGTGGGAAGCATCCGAGCTGCAAGCGATCGGTCCGTCACGATCCGCGTGACGCCGTTTTGCCCGTGGGGGGGAGACTTCTTGCAAAGCCTCTGAGCCGCAACGGAGGTTCACCATGGCCGGTCGGGTTGGATGATCTCCTCCACGGTCATCGCTTGCCGCTGGCGAAAAGGTTCGGCACGAATGGGGCAGGCGGGGAGTTCGCACTGCGAGCAGTACAGGCGACGGCACGGGTCGGTGTGGAAGACGATCTCGCCCGAAAGGGCGCCAGCAGCAATGACTTCGCGCTCGAAGGCGTCCGCTTCGTCGTGAGCGTGCTTCACGGTCCAGAACTCCGGAACCACCAAGTGCGCGTCGACGTGCGTAAATCTCCCCGATCGAATGGCCCGGGTGTTGTGCACCCGCACGATGCCAGGGCGCATGGCAGTGTTCATCGCTTGAACGAGCTTTTCCAGGAGTTCGCGGTCTTCCTCGTCAAGCAAACCGCCGGCAGCGTAGCGAACAAGTCCGAAGCCGGTGATTCCCAAATGTACTGCCACTGCGGCAGCGACAAGCGGATCGAGCCATGCGTACCCAGTAAGCTCCACCAAGACGAGACCGACCACTACGCCAGCGCTGGTCCAGAAGTCCGAAATCACGTGTTGGCCATCGGCCACCAACGTCAGCGATTGGCAGCGCTTGCCCGTCCGTACCAGGTACATGCCGAGAAGCAGGTTGGCCACCCCGGCGCCGGCGGTGATGGCAATGCCAACATCGAGCTGCCGGGGAAGGATGCCTTGCCACAAAGCATGTCCTGCTTCGTAGAAAATCATGACTGCAGCGAAGGCGATCAGCCCTCCTTCGAAAGCCGCGGAGAAGAATTCGATCTTGCCGTGGCCGTAAGGATGGCTGCGGTCCGCGGGCCGGCCTGCAAACACTAAGCCCCCAAGTGCGAAAAGGGCTGCAACCACGTTGACGATGCTCTCGAGGGCGTCCGAGAACACCGCCGCCGAACCGGTGAGCTGGTAAGCGACGAATTTGAACACAAGGAGCACGCTGCCCACGCCGAGCGAGACCAAACCTGCGGTAATGCGTAGGCGCTGCTCTGCTTGTGCATCGATCGGTGTGGCTGTCGGCACCGAGGGTGCAATCATAGTTTGCAACATATCACTTCAGCGCTGGCAGCGCGAAGGAGCCGCACGTTTACAATGACGCGGCCGACGTGTGCGAGTGTTGGCGAGGCGACGTGAGGTCAGTCGCGGTGCTGCCGGCTAGGGGGTACGCACGAGTCCGAGCCCCGACGGCAACCCTGGTAGTGGCTCCTCGCCGAGCGCGCAGCGGGCATCGTTCATCGCCGCACGATAAATCCCTTGAGCCATGAGGGAAGGCTCCTCGGCCAGCCGCTGCGCGTACACGTCGCGCTTGAGCTCTTGCGCGGCCCGGCTTTCAGGGTGGGCTCGAGTGGCCCACTCTGCCAGGTGAGCAGCCAATTTGGTTTCACCAGCCGCGAGCAGTTCGCGAGCGCGAGCAACGATCCTCTCGACGCCGCCCGCCAACCGCACGATTTCTGCTGCCTGCTGTTCCCAGCGGGCAGGCAAGAGGTCCGCAGCGTTGCCATTCCACCAGCCACCCCAAAGGCGCAGCAGATTGCGCACGATGAACTTCGGGTGGTCGTAATTCGGCAACAAGTACGGACGCCGGCTGAGTTCCGGATCGGGCTCCACCGCGTGAAAAATCTCTTCCGGAGATTCGCCCCGATTCATGCGTTCCAACACCTGGTCGATCAGAACTCGTAGGTACTTGGCTGTGTCGAGCAACACGGTGCGTACAGCAGCGCGCCCTTTGACGACCAGCCCGTGCCCTGGGAACAAGTATTCGGCCTCCAGGCCGGCCATTTCCTCGAGTGCGGTTGCCCACTCCTCCGGGTATCGCTGCACTTTTTGTGGGTTTCCGCAATTCGGGGACATCCAGATGATCAAGTCTCCGCAAAACAAGTAGCGACGCTCGGGAATGAACACGTAACATGCGTCGTCCGTTTCCCCCCGTGCGGCAGTGCACTCCAGGGTGCACCCACCCACGCGCTGCACGAGACGGTGGCGAAATGTCAAGTTCGGCCAAACAAACCGGCGGGGGAACATTGGTTGAGGCAAACTAAACTGCCGTTGATTGATGCGCGCGTTCCAGCCGTGGGTGCGTTCGTACCTGCGAAATCGTGCGAGGCAATTTTCTTGCGCAATGATGTCTGGTCGTTCACCTCGATCCAGGAACGGTTGCGCGCCGAACGCATGATCCGCATGCCCGTGGGTGTAAACAACTGTTTTCAGCGGGGCTTGGGTCCAGTGCCGGACGGCTTCGTGAAACACCAAGGCCAAATGTTCGAATCCAGGATCGATGACCACGAGTTCATCGTCGAGCGTGACTGCATAGTTGTTCACAAAATTAGAGAACAGGAGCACTCCAGGCGCCACCTCGTGGGGGTCGGCGAAGAAGTTGGGGCTCGCGGTGAGGGGGTCGGTGGTGATCATGTGAGACATTGCTAGCGATTTCCTCCTTTTGCGATGATTTGACGGGCCGTGCGCGGTTTCTGTCGACCGGTCCGGATGGTTGGCGCGGGCGTTTTCTCGGGGTAGCGGCAGAGGTCCGCAATCACGCACTCGTAACACTTTGGCTTACGCGCGGTGCAGACCTGGCGGCCATGGGCTTGCAGCAAGATGCAAAAGCGGGTGCGCTGCGGGACCGGGACGAGGGCGTTCAGGTCGGCCTCTACCTTGTCCGGATTCGTTTGCGTCGTAAGGCCGATGCGTTGGGCAAGGCGAAGAACGTGGGTGTCGACGCCAATCGCCGGTTTGCCAAACGCGTTGCCGAGCAAGATGTTTGCGGTTTTCCGGCCCACTCCGGGGAGGGTGAGCAAGTCATCCAGGTTATCAGGAACCTGACCTCCAAAGCGCTCGATCAAGGCAGCACAACATGCCCGCAGCGTCTTGGCCTTCTGGCGATAAAAACCGGTGGCGTAAATGTCCCGTTCGAGTTCGTCTTGCGGGGCACGCGCAAAGTCTTCGGGGCCTTTGTACTTGCGAAACAACTCTTTGGTAACCTGGTTGACCTTCTCGTCCGTACACTGTGCGGCAAGAATCAGCGCGACGAGGAGTTCGAAGGGGTTCCGATAGGCCAGTGCAAGCTTCGCGTCCGGGTATGCACGTTCGAGTCTGCGAAGGATTTCGGCCACTCGCTCTTTGTCGCTGCGCACCGGCATGGTGGGACACCAAGTAAGCTAGGCCGGATGTTCGTGCAATCGCTTCGGCCTTGACCACACCGAGAACAGGCGCGAAGATACGTGCTCATCGTGGCGCGTAAGGTTGCTCAGCACATTCTCAACCCATGGCTGCTCTTGGGGGTAGTCTTGTCCTTGTTGGCACCGCTGGTCGTGTGGCAAGAACCCCCGCAAGCGGAAGAAGCCCCGGCCGTTGCAACTCCGTCGGTAAGCGATGCGGAACTCGAGCGCTACATCGCCGTATACAAGGCGATGCAAGCCGATCACGGGTTGAACATCGAGGAGGCTATTCGGCCGCACGGCGTGAGCTTGGAGGAATTCCGCTTACTCGAACGGCGAATTCAAGAAAATCCACGGCTGGTCGAAAAAGTACGCAATGCACTTTTGGAATTTGCCCGCGCGAATTCGGCTGTGGCCTTGGCCGCGAGCCCTACTCCGACTCCGGGAAAAGTCAAACCCGAAGGACGGCGCCGCAAGTGAATCATCTCATTCGCATGCCGGACGGCTTACCACCGTCATCGTTACTTGCGCTGCAAATCGATAGGCGCGGCAGCGCGACGCTGGCCCTTTGCATTTTGGGTCGCGGTTCGGTAGTCGCCACAGAGATGTCGATCGCCAGCCGAAACGCGCGAAGACAGCTGACGTTCGGCTAGGAGAAGCAAGGAACGAGGAGACCAGAATGGCTCAGAATCCCGAGGACCCAGTTGTGTTGGATCCACAAGAGGTGTTGCGACTCATCGACGAGGCACGCAGCCGGTTGCGCACGGCAATCTGGGCTCTCCACGGAATGCATCAAGACATGAACGCGCTAACGGCGGACGACTTGGCGGACGTGGAGCACATGCTGACGGAATTGCTCGACGGCGCCTTGACGCCCGCGTACGAGTCGCTCAGCCAGATTGTGCAAACCAACCCGGACGGTACCGTTACCACGCACTGAGCACAGTTCCCGCCAGCTCCAACTTGCTTCCTCAGCGGGGCTACGGCGGGCAGGTTTGTTGCGATGGTTGCGACCGCCACCAGCCTGGAACGGCTGCAGTCTCGAATTGTCCGGTGCCGATTGTGCCCGCGGCTCGTGGAGTACCGCGAGGCGGTCGCGCGACAGAAGCGCCGCGCGTTTCGTGAGTGGGAGTACTGGGGCAAACCAGTGCCTGGGTTCGGTGATCCTCAGGCTCGACTCTTGGTTGTTGGTTTGGCGCCTGCTGCGCACGGTGGAAACCGGACAGGCAGGATTTTCACCGGTGACCGCAGCGGCGACTGGCTCTACCGGACACTGCATCGCTTTGGCTTTGCGAATCAGCCTACGTCGACGCATCGCGAGGATGGCCTCCAACTGCGGGACGCGTACGTTACGGCGATCGTTCGTTGTGCACCGCCTGAGAACAAGCCAACCCCGGAAGAGATTGCGCAGTGCCGACGGTATCTCCGGCGGGAACTCGAACTCCTGCCCGTGGAAGTGATCGTTGCCTTGGGTCAGCTTGCGTTTCGAGGGGTGTTGGACACGTGGGAGGAGTGGCAGCGCCAGCGGCTACAGCCCCGACCAACATTTGTGCATGGCGGTACCGTGTCGTTGGGCCGAGTAACCTTGATTGCTTCCTACCACCCGAGCCAGCGCAATACCCAAACTGGCTTTTTAACCGAGGAGATGTTCGACCGTGTGTTTGCGCGCGCGCGTGAGCTGTTGCGTCGGAGGAAGAACGTCTCCCAAACAGAGAACATGTAGGAGGAGGTGGAAACCGTGAGGCGACGACGATTAGGCCGCACCGGACTGGTAGTGTCGGAGATTTGTTTGGGAACGATGACGTTTGGCAACCAAGCCGACGAGGCCACCAGCTTGGCGATTTTGGATCGCGCGTTCGATGCGGGCGTGGACTTTATCGACGTTGCCGAGGTGTATCCTGTGCCCCCCGAACGCCATTGGGCCGGGCGGAGCGAAGAAATTGTGGGCAAGTGGCTGCGTAGCAAACCGCGCGATGCGGTGATTGTGGCGACAAAGGTGGCTGGTCCCGGTGGCGGATGGTTCGTCACCCCCGTGCGGGAAAACAAGGGAACACTCGACCGCCACCACATTCGCCGAGCCGTGGAAGGAAGTTTGCGTCGCCTGGGTACTGACTACATCGATTTGTACCAGACACATTGGCCGGACCGTGACCTTCCATGGGAGGAGACGCTCGAAGCGCTCACACGCTTGGTGGAAGAGGGTAAAGTGCGTTACGTCGGTTGCTCGAACGAAACCGCCTACGGGCTAACGAAAAGCTTGTGGGTTTCCGACCGAGAAGGCTTCGTGCGCTACGAGACCATTCAAAACAACTTCAGCCTTTTGCACCGCCGGTTCGAAGACGAACTCGCCGAAGTGTGCCGGCGAGAAAAGGTGAGCTTGCTTGCTTACAGCCCGCTCGCTGGAGGCGTGTTGAGCGGCAAATATTGTGGTGGGCAGTGGCCGTCGGGAGCCCGCTTTACGCTGTACCGCGCGTATAACGATCGGTCGCAAGCGATGACCCGCAGGTTCGTCAATGAGCGCACCCTTGCAGCCGCCGAGCGATTTGCGACGGTGGCGCGAGAGGCGGGAATGGCGCCGGCGACCTTAGCGATCGCTTGGGTGCTGTCGCGCGACTTTGTGGGAAGCGCCATTATTGGTGCGACGCGCCCGGATCAACTGGAGCCCACACTCGCTGCCGCAGATTGCACCCTGCCTGCGGATGTGCTGCAGGCTTGCGACCGCATCAGCCGGGAGATTCCGTATCCAATGGGATGAGCGAGCCGGCGGGTTGTTGGCAATGGGAGGAGGCAATCCGATGAGCGAAGGTGGTTTCGTGGTACAAAAGGTGGAGTGGTTCCAGTTTCGCACGGAGAGTGGCGAACCGTTTCTGGTAATGGTCGCTTCCTTGCCGAATGGATTTTTTACTGCTGTCCCGTGCCGCGTGCCGATCACCCATGCAGCACATGGCAACATGGCTCTGGGGAGTTCGGTCGACGACGCGCTTCGGCAGTTGCAAAACACGCTTGCAGGTAAGACGGTGGAAGAAATCTTCCGCTCAGAATAGCTGGGTGGAAACCGGCGCATTCTCCGACGCCTCTGCTTGGCGGAGGTGAATCGTCTGCGCGCGCCGCAACGGAAACTCGAGACGAAGGAACCGGAGCCCCGACTTGGTAAAGACTTCCCATGAAGCCGGGCCCCCTGGACTACGATGTCCGGTCAGGTGTGTAGGGGAGAGTTCCAAGCTCGTCTTCACATGTTTCGGAGAAGGGCCGCCCGCGGTTCTGCGTGTTGAAGCTGCGGAGTTGCGCGTTTCTGCCTGTTCAACTGGAGGCGAAGTGGTATCGCCGGAATTGCGGGCTCGACCGGGCACCCACGTGCCGCCCCAACGAGGGTGTCGCGTCGACACGCGGAACTGCGGTTACGCGGCAATCTGATACCGGCGTACTAACTGCTCGAGGCTCTTACTGACCTCCATCAAGTTTTGAATCGACTGCTCGATTTGTTGCACGCTGTCGAGATTGGCTCGGCTTGCCTCGTCGATCAGGCGCATGGCGGTAGCGACTTGCTCGACGTCGACGAGCTGGCGTTGACTCGTTTGGGTGATGGATGCAACGGCCGTGGTTGCCTCGGCCAAACTTTGCGCCAGCGTACGGATCGCTTCCCCTGAGTCCAACGTTTGCTGGATGCCAACTTCCGCCGCCTTGGTTGCCTGTTCACTTGCCAGAATCACATCCTGCGCCGCCTTTTGGATATCGGAAAGGATGCTGGTAATCTGCGCGGTTGCACGCTTGGAGCGATCGGAAAGATTTTTCACTTCTTGCGCTACGACCGCGAAGCCTTTCCCATGTACGCCGGCTCGTACCGCCTCGATTCCGGCATTGACCGACAAGAGATCGCTTTGGTCGGCGAGGTCGTTCACCGTGGCGGTGACCTGCGCGATGGCGCGGGTTTGCTCGCTCAAGTGGGCGATTTTCTTGGCGATGACTTTCATTTGCTCGCGTACATTTTCGATACCGGTGATGGCATCGTGCACGGCCTTTTCTCCGATCTCGGAAATGGCCACCGCCTGTTCCCCCGCAGCCGCGACCTCGCTTGCGCGTCGGCTGGCAGATTCGGCTGTTTCCTTGACCTCCTCGACGGTCCGAGCCGCTTGCTGTACCGCCTGGACGGCTCGATGCGCGTCGGTCATCACGCGGTTGAGTGCCAGCGTGACATTGCGGTTGGTCGTACCGAGCTGTTCGATTTCTTCTTGGAGCAAGCGGATTTGCTCCTGCAACGTTGCCACCATCCGGGTCAATGCTTGGCCAAGAACGTCTTGATCCGATTGCGGTTGGATCGACACGGCGAGGTCTCCGCGGGAGATGCGATCGGCTGCTTCGGCGACGCGGCGTAACGATTGCACCATGTGCTCGAAGGCGTTTGCCAGAGCCCCGACTTCGTCGCCACGACCGTTCGCGCTGAGACGAACACTTAAATCACCGATTGCCAGCCGTTCCGCGGCTTGCACGGCTTCTTGAAGCGGGCGTCCGAGGTCGCGGATGATCGCCACTGCAAGGGCCGCAACCGCGAGTCCGCCGAGGACGAGCAAACCGATCGTGAGGGTGAGTTGCCGCGAGAGTTTCGCCATGCGAGCTTGGAGGACCTCGCGGAGGACCGGGGCTGCCGAATCGTGAAATTCGTACGCCGCTTGGACGGCTTCCGTGGAGAGCTTCCACCAGTCGGCAGGCGCAATCGTGCTGTACTCTACGTTGAGGAACTCGCGATCGAGTGCAGCAAGGAAATTCTGCGCCGCAGTAGTCACCGCAGCACGCCTCTCTTCGAGCCGGGGACGTAGGCTTGCGTCCGCTTCGTACACTTTGTTCAAGTCGTTTTGCAGGCGGTCCGTGAAGTAATAAACGGTCGCGTACCGACGGCTGAATGCCTTGAGTTCTTCCTCCCGAATCGCGCTTGCTTGTACGGCAAGTTGGAGTGCCAAGTCGCGAACTTGGCCCATGATTTCGGTCAACTCCGGTACAGCCACACGCGTTGCATCGGAGAGGTAGTACGACACCGGGTTCGGATCGAAGGCGAGGTTGGAGGCGTCGCCGACACGAGCAAGTAGGGCAAGAACGTCGTTGTTCACCGCGGTATGACGTTCGAACAATTCCCGGCCGTGTTGTTGCCAGTGCTTGAGCAGATCCTCGATTTCGCTCCGAACTTTGGTCCAGGACTCGTGGACGCCAAGTTCGGTGCCCACGCGTCGGTCGATTCCATCCACGGCAGCGAGGCGTTCTTGGAGTCGGGCAGCCACGGCTTGTCGCTCTGTGGTGAACTGCCCCTCGCCCTGCAGTTCTGCCAAGCTCAAGCCACGATGAGCTTGTAGATCGCGGAGCAAAGACACGAGCGGCTCTTGATAGTCCAGCCCCAGCAGCTCCTTCCGGGCGAACTCGGTGCCCAGCTCGCGCATGCCTGCGACCATTCGGTAGGTGACGACGGCGAGGGCCACGCCAAAGATGGCACCCATCAGGATAAACTTCTGCGGAATGCTCAAACGCGCCAGCATCGGTGCAACCCTTCGTGGAAGCCGGACCGACAACGATCGATTACTTACCGAACCTTACGAGGGACCCGGCATCGAAAATTGCAGGGTCGATGGAAACGCGCCGGTCGAACGGCGACTTGGCGTCGTACCGGGCTCCAGCCAACGAAGCACGTTTCATCTTGAAGTTTTCCGCTACTGCCCAAGTTTGCGTGGACACCGGCACGGTTTCTTGCCCGTCGGGCGTCAAGTGGTTTGCCAGACCAAGCACGGCGTAGGTAAGCACATGCTCGCCTTTCCAGTTGAACTTCTGATGGTACGCGCCGTTGTACGTTTCCGCGTCGATCCACAAGACCAAGCGGCCGTAGAGGTAGTACTTGTCACGTGGGATTGCTTCGACCAAGTACATGGGCCTCTTTGCAAGCCCTCCGTAGGGTAAAGCCCATGGCGCTCCTTTCCAATTTGGAATCTCGTAACCGTAGTACCCGGAGCGATCGAGAAGCGAGTCCCATCCCCCCTCTTTCCCAGGGCGCGGCTTGAGCACGTTGGCGGGAACTCCGTCCGGGTCGACAACACGCAAGCCCTCGCGCTTTTCGAGAAGCCGCCATTGGAACTCTTGGGGTTTTCCGTCGAACAGGTACCCGTCGTCCGACGAGATGTCCGACCCGAGATAGCCGTCGGACCGGTTTGCTGGGCTCACAGCGCGGACTCGCCGGAGGGCGGGAACGAAGGCCCACTGGGAGTCGCGCACCTCGGGGTCGCGATAGCGCCAGAACAGTACAGCAGTGCCTTGGGTATCGAGCGGCGAAAGCGCGACGGCCAAGAACTGGCTCTGCAAGTTCATGGGGTTCGGATGGCGATACTTCGGCGCTTGTCCGTCGTAGAACATGAACCAACCTTCCGCTCCAAGTTCTCGTTCCACGCCCTTGTTGTTCAACATCACCAAACGCGTACGGGTATGGGAATTTCCGCCGTACCAGGTGGCCAAAAAATAGTTCCACACCACTTTCACACCGGCGTTCGGGTCGGCCGGGTCGATGTTGGGGAAGGGCAGGCCATACAAATAGTCGGGCATTTTTCCCGTCGTCTTGTCGATAATCGTGCCGCGCTCGTCGACCGTGAGTCGACCGGCATTCTCCTTGGTGGCCTCGACAAATGGCTTCTCCCAGTTCGGATTGCCGAGCGGGTAATCGACGATCTTGCTCACGTACTCTCCGCGCGCGTAGTGCTGCCAAATTTCTGGCGGCAGCAAGTCCTTTGCGAGTTCGGCTGTGCTCGCGTCGAGAGTCATCCCCGGCCGCAACCGCTCTCCTTCGGTGGTCGACGGAGCTTTGTGCGTAGCCGGCGGGGCGGGCGCTACCGTTGCTGGCGGGACGGTTGCCGTTGGCGGCACCGCGGTGGCGGTCGCAGTCGCAGGCGCGACCTGTTCGACGGTTGGCATAGCGGGACGTGCCGTGGTTGGTGCCAAAGCTAGTTGCGCAGGAGTTGCTGGTTCCTCCGGGCGTTTCACTTCCACTGGTGGTGCTGCAGGTGCAGTGGGTGGGGGTGCTACCTTGGCTGGAGCGCCCTCAGAAGGGGGCGGAACGGGAGCGCGGGCCTCAACTCCGAAGGCGAGGTTCTGACCCCACACCCAACCTTCCTGCCCCGAGGGCGTGCGCACCTGGTAGTAGCCGTTGCGGGCTTCGGGGGAAATTAACTGGAGTTGAGTGCCGGCATCTAACACTTCGATGGGTGCTTCTTTGGTTCCCGGGCTCGGCCGAAGGTTGGTGGCTTGCAGCAACTCCACGGTTCCTCCGGCTGCCGCACCGGCTTTTAGGATGCGTAAGTTCCGTGCCCACAGCCATCCCTCTTCTCCCTGCTCGGTGCGCACCTTGTAATAGCCGTTTTGCCGGATGAGCCCCGGCACTTCGACTTTTTCGGGCGGCACCACGAGCCGTAGCGGCGGCTGGGCCATGGATGGTTCTGGCCGCAGGTTGGAATTTCGCCGTACCTCGGCGATTTGCGCGAACGCCGCACCCGCGCAAAGCAATCCGCTCAACAGCACCACGCTTGCTCGAACTTTTTGCTCTCTCGTCATCTTCCTTCCCCCACCCCCTTCGATCCGGCTTGACCCGGCGGGGGCGAGATTGCAGCTAAGCAAGGCATGGGCCAAAGGGGATGCTATACGGTTGCAAGACGAAGGGCTGTAAATGGACGTGAGGCGTCATTTTTGAACGCGGCGTTGACGAATTCGTGCCATCTGCCGGGTTGCCCGTAGGACGCTTGTTGCTACAAGGGGGCGCAGTTCCGCCCGCAATTGGTGGGTGGGCCATTGCGAAGGGGAGGCAAAGTGGATGAGGAGCTTTGTTTGGCGAGCTACTGCGGCTTTGGTGCTGGTGTTGGGGATCTTCACGGAAGCGGCCACGGGGGAGAGCGGACTGGCAGCGTTGGACCGCGAGTACGGCTTCCGGGGGATCGGCTTCGGTGACGACTTGGATGGGGTAAAGGGACTGAAGAAAATCGGCGAGCGTGGGGAATGTGAGGTGGCCTATGCGCGGGCCGGAGACAAACTCGAATTCCACGGCGTGCCTCTTTTGGGGATCGAGTACTCGTTTCAAAACGATCGATTCACGCTCGTTTCGCTTCTTGCAAGCGATGCGAACTGCGCTCGCCTCTATGCGGTGCTCCGGCAGCAGTACGGGGAAGACAACACCAAGCTCGGCGAAGAGGGAACCAAGAAACCATTTTGGACGGCCACCTGGCAAGGAAAACGCGTCAAGATCGACATTACCGGCCCCACCGGTTGCATCGTGACCATCAGCGCCCCCGAGGAGGCCATTCTGGAGGAGCGTCGCTGCCGGGAAGACGACCGGGTAAAAGCCGGAAAACCCGGGGACTGACCCTTGCGTAAAGGCGGAAAGGGGCTTGCGCTCAGCTAGCCCGCCGTAGTTGCACCGGATACTCGCCGAGCACGCGGAACAACGACCGGCCCCAGACTAACTGCTGACTCTTTGGTTCGATTTCCGCGAAGCGTTCTACCATTCCGGCAAATGCCTCTTGCGTTTCCATCCGGGCGAGATGGGCGCCAAGACAAAAGTGCACCCCGCCCCCAAAAGCCAGATGATCGATGTCCTCGCGGGTGATGTCGAAACGATCTGGGTGGGGGAAGTGTTCCGGATCGCGATTTGCCGCGGCCAGAAAACACATGACTGGCCGGTCGTCCGGAATCACGACGTCCCCGAAACGCGTGGGTTCACGGGTGACTCTCATGGTCGCTACGATTGGGCCATCGTAGCGCAGGCACTCCTCGACGGCGTTCGGTACGAGTTCTGGTCGTTGCCGCAGAAGCCACCACTGCTCTGGGTGTTCGGCAAAAGCGCGGAGTCCGTTGCCGATCAGTCCGATGGTCGTCTCGAAGCCAGCGATCAGCAAGCCAATGGACTGGGCCATCAACTCGGGCTCGCTCAATCGATCTCCTTCCTCTTCGGCGCGGATCAAGTCGCTGAGAATGTCCTCGCCCAGGTGCTTGCGGCGGTCGGCAATGAGCTTGTCGAAATACACCACGAGTTCTTGTACCGCGCGGATCGACTGTTCCAGTTGCTCGGGTGTCAGCATCGCCGAAGCTAACAGATGCGTCGCCAGTGCAGTCCACTGCGTGAACATCGGGCGATCGTCCGTTGGTACACCCATCATCTCGCAAATCACTGTGCTGGGTACAGGCAGGGCTAAGTCCGCGATGATGTCCATCTCGCCCCGCTCCATTGCAGCGTCCAACAGCTCGGCGACCAGCGCCCGAACACGGTGGCGCAAGCGTTCGACTGCGCGCGGCCGGAACGCCTGGTTCATGAGCTTGCGAATGCGCGTGTGGTCCGGTGGATCCAATCGCAACACGAATTGACCCGGGCCGCCGGTGAGTTCGGGAAGCGACCCCCAAACCGTACCGTCGCGCATGCGTACCGCCGACGGAACTTCTTTGAGCATGCGGATGACGTCGTCGTACCGTGTGAGGCGGAAGACCCCTTCAGGCGTCTCATGCACCGGGGCATACGTGCGCAGGCGCGCAAGAAACGGGTAGGGATTGTCCCGGAACTCCGGGTTGGCGACGTGAACACCCAAGTACGGGTCCGACCTCCAGCTTTCCTCTTGCCCGGCGACAAACTCGCTCATCGCTCCGACGCTCCTTTCGCAACATAGTGCTGATCCCGCTACGCGCGCGCAAGGTTCCAGTCAACGGTAGCACTGTGCCGGAGGGGCACAAGAAAACCGCGCCCCCGGCTTCGTCCTGCCGCTGCCTAGAGAAGGGCGAACCAGACGACGTTTCCGTTCGGAAGAGAAAACCGGGATCGCGCGCGGCGTGTGGAAAGGAGTTCCGCACGAGATTCCCGCGAGGTTCGTTGGTGAGCGCCATCGTGGGATGGAAGCACTCGTGCACCACGTTCGGGCTCCTCTGGACGTGGAAGAGCCAAACGGGCGTTTCATTAACGACGCGTTTGTATTAACTGCACTGCACCGCGGGCGGCGGGATGCGCCACCACAACTACGGTGAGACGACACAATGCGTGAGGAGGGAAAAGCAAGGCCATGAGGTTGGCATTGGAGCCACGGCATGAACAGTTGCGTCAGGAGCTACGCGCTTACTACGCGAAGCTGTTGACTCCCGAGATCAAGGAAGAGATTCGCCGAAGCGAAGGGGTCGGGCCGGTTGTTCGGCGCATTGTCCGGCAAATGGGCGAAGATGGCTGGCTGGGCATTGGTTGGCCGAAAGAATACGGCGGCAGAGGGATGACCCCCATCGAGCAGTTCATTTTCTTCGACGAGTCGATGCGCGCGGGGGCGCCAGTTCCGATGCTCACGATCAACTCGGTCGCCCCGACGCTGATGCAGTACGGAACCGAGGAGCAGAAGCAGTTCTATCTCCCACGCATCCTCCGCGGCGAGATCTTCTTTGCCATCGGCTACACCGAGCCGAACGCGGGGACGGACTTGGCCTCGTTGCAATGCCGGGCGGTGCGCGACGGAGACGAATGGGTGATCAATGGGCAGAAGATCTTCACCAGTTTGGCTACCGACGCAGACTACATTTGGCTCGCAGTGCGCACGGATCCGTGGCCCGATCCGAACGACCCCAATAAGTCGAAGCACAAGGGCATTTCGATCATCATCGTGCCGACGAACGTGCCAGGTTTTCGCTGCGTCCCCATCAAGAATATGGGAGACTTGAACACCAACTACACGTTTTACGATGACGTTCGCGTGCCCGCGTCGAACCTCGTCGGCAAGGTGAACGGTGGTTGGAAGCTCATCACCAACCAACTGAACTACGAACGCGTGACCTTGTGCAGCTCGGGAATGATCGAAGGGGTCGTGGAGGACGTGCTAGAGTGGGCAAAGTCGACGCGGCTGGCCTCTGGTGAGCGGGTCATCGATTTACCCTGGGTGCAGCTCAATTTTGCCCGGATCTTCGCCCGGCTGGACTTCTTGCGCCTGATGAATTTCAAAGTGGCCTGGCTGGCGGAGCAAAACGAACCCTTGAACCCGGCCCATGCGTCGACGATCAAGGTCTTTGGCACCGAATTTTACCTCGAGGCTTTGCGAGCAATGTTGGAGATCCTTGGCACCGCGGGTACGTTCCGCCCCGGTTCTCCGGAGGCTGCGCTGAATGGGCGCGTAGGACAGTTGCTGCGGGCCATTCACATCTTGACTTTTGGCGGGGGCACGAACGAAATGCAGCGCGACCTGATTTGTTTGTTCGGGCTGGGGATGCCGGTGCAGCCGCGTTTCTGAAGGAAAGTCTACTTGAGGGGAAGGCGGGACGGCGATGGACTTTTCGTTTACCGAAGAACAACGAGCGCTTTCAGACTTGGCTGACAAAATTCTGCGTGACCGAGCGACTCTCGAACGCCTAAAGGCTCTGGAGCAAAGCGAGGACGGTTACGATGCCGAGCTTTGGGCCGAGTTGGCCCGAGCGGGATTGTTGGGAGCGTGCCTTCCGGAGTCGTTGGGAGGGAGTGGCGGCGGCTTGGTGGAAGCATGTTTGATCCTGGAACAACAGGGAAGGCATGTGGTGTTGCTGCCGTTGCTTCCCACTTTGATTGGCGGCGCGATGCTCTTAGCTCGCTTTGGCAGCCAAGAGCTCCAGAAGAAATACATTCCTGCAGTGTGCTCTGGGGAAGCGATTCTTACCGCAGCCTTGTCCGAGCTTGGCACGGATGCCCGTGCTCCCATCACGATGGCGACACCGAACGGATCTGAGTGGCGACTGAACGGAGTGAAGGTTGCGGTGCCGTGGGCGCATCGGGCTGGAGGGTTGGTTGTACCGGCGCGAACCGTGGATGGGCGAACGCTGGTTTTTCTTGTGCCAGCGGATCGCCGCGGACTCTCATGGGAGCGGCAGGAAACGACAAACTGGGAACCGCATTTCCGGGTAACTCTCGATAACGTGCCAGCGTCCGCAGAGGAATTGATCGGCACACCCGACAGCGGCACCCAAGTGTTGAACTGGCTCGTCGACCGTTACATCGTCGGCTTGTGTGCGATCGCGGCAGGAGCCTGCGAGAGGGCGTTAAAAATTACGGCTGAATATGCGTCCAATCGGAAACAGTTCGACAAGCCAATTGCCATGTTCCAGGCGGTCGGGCAGCGGATGGCCGATTCGTACATTGACAACGAAGCGGTTCACTTGACGATGTGGCAAGCCGCCAGCCGTCTAGCGGAAGAACTTCCCTCCGACAGAGAGGTCGCAACGGCAAAATACTGGGCCGCAGAAGGGGGTAGTCGCATCGGTCACGCCGCTCTGCACATCCATGGGGGGATTAGCATTGACGTGGATTATCCCATCCACCGTTACTTTCTTTGGCTCAAGCAAATCGAGTTTACACTCGGCGCAGCAACCCCCCATCTCGTTCGACTGGGTGCTTTGATCGCTGGTGGCGATGAACAGCAGCGTTTCTCCACTTGAACGAGCACAAAGCCGTTCCCTCCGTCTGGCCACGGCGGCAGTGCTGGTCAGTGCTTGCGCATGTCTGGCAGCAGCCGGAGCCACGTGGGTTCTGGTTTGGCGTGCTTTGCACGTACAAACCGCTGAACCCGCACAAGAAACCGCGTTGCAGGTCCTGTGGCAGCTAGATGCCGAGTGGAACTCGGACCAAATGCTCGGTGTCCGCGCGGGGGCTGCTTCTGCCCTCCTCGAGCGCCGGGGTGCTGCAGAGATTGCAGACGTGCTGCAGTTTTTCGACCAGGTGGCGTACCTTGCGCAGCGTTTGAACCTCGATCGCGAGCTTCTGGGATATCGATTTTACCGGCCAGCGACCTGCTACTGGAAGGCGAGCGAATTCCTTCGAAGTCGAGGCGGTGCGTCGGACCGAGATCGGTACCCGTATTTGCCAGCGCTCATCGAGGTTCTGCGTTCATTTTCACAGCGACGCTTCGGGGTGGACGGGAAGTCGGAGCCATCGACTGAAGAAGTACGTGACTTTTTGTTGTCCGAAGCTCGCGGCGGCAGTTGTGGCGAAGACGAGCCCGCGGAAGACTCCGCGCAAATGACGCCGCTTTGATTCCCTTCCGCAACTACGGCCTCGGTCGCTTTGTATTTGCCGTTCAGGAAGTTCTGCGACGGAAGTTCGGTATGGAGGAACCGCTCGCTGCGAATCACTATGAGGTTCGGAAAAAATTTGGTCGCCCTTTCTCGCCAGGCGTTGGAGGCGGCGGAACGATGGAAGAAGTCCTCACGGGACGCGGCTCGTTGGCTTCAGGTGCCGCGAACAGTGGGTCGCGCGCTGGATTTTCAGGACTGTAAACCGAGACGGAACGCCGGAGGTAAATACCATTGCAACAGGCACACAGCGTGTGGGGCTGGGCACTTTCGGACGAAGGAGCGTGACCGACCGTTTAGCGTTTCCCTGTTGCGAAGGATCGGAATTTCTGCAACACAAGAGCCCACGTTGGCTCCGATCGGTGCGAGCTTCCGGAGCCGAGGTTGCTTGCGCAAGGCGAAGCGACCAACCAGCTGATAGTCGACCTCATAGAAGTTGTTCCCCGATCGTCGAGGGTGTTTTCCAGACGATTTGAAACTCGTGGCAAAAGCCTCGTGAAGACAACGGATCCGTTGCTTCCCTCTTCGGGATCGCCCGGGGGCATTCGGCCTGGGTTGTAAAGTGAGAGGTGAACAAAGTGCCAAGGAAACGCAAAAAGACGGAAGAACCGGCCGGCGCTAGCCCCGTTTCTGCAGATGCGAACGAGCTGCCGGCTGCATCGACAGACATGACGAACGTTTTCCTCGATCTCGAGCAGAATCCGAGCGGAGCTGAGAGGGGTGAGGAGACCACGGCTCTTGGCTTTATCGATGACTCGGGTTTCTTGTCCGACCTCTCGGAACTCGATCACGCGGGAGAACCTGAGCAAGAAACCGAGCCGCTCGTGGTGGCGGACGATCTTGAAGGGTCCGACGCAAGTCCGGAGACGGAGTCCGCAGAGGCAGACGAGGAAGCGTACGAGGAAGCATCTCTCGTCCCCAATGTACTTGCCACGGCCGAGGCGGAATTACCGCCAGAAGAAATCGTACGCCGAGCACAGGTACGCGAGGCGGCGCGGCGGTTAGGCATCCAGCAACTGTACCCCGAGCAAGATCGGGCCATTGCTGCAGCAATGCAGGGTCGCGACGTGCTCGTGGTATTGCCGACGGGGTTTGGAAAATCCGCCTGCTACCAGATTCCATCGATGATCTTGCCGAAGCCTGTCGTGCTCATTTCCCCATTGCTCGCGCTTTTGCGCGACCAGCACGAGAAACTTTTAGCGCGCAAGATCCCGGTGGAGCGCATTGACGGTACGGTGCGCGGCCGGGCGCGCAAGGAAGCGCTCGACCGGATTGCTGCCGGCGGCTCGTTGCTCGTGATGACCACGCCGGAAACGCTTGGCAGCGAGGAGCTGGGCGAGGTGCTGCTGCGATGCGGTATTTCGCTCGCGGCCGTGGATGAAGCCCACTGCATTTCGGAGTGGGGGCATGATTTTCGCCCGGCGTACATGCGGATCGGCGAGCGCCTGCACCAGCTTGGCAAGCCACCGGTGCTGGCCCTCACTGCGACAGCCACGCAAGCAGTACGCGATGACATCATCCGGTACTTGGGCATGCGCAATCCGGACATCGTGGCCTCTTCCCCGCACCGAGCGAACTTGGCGTTCGAGGTAGTGCATGCAACCGGCAACGAGCGCTTGCGTGCGCTCGTGAGGTTCATCAAACGATTGCGCCGGCCCGGAATTGTGTACTGTGCCACCACGAAGGAAGTAGACCGACTACACGGTGCGCTCGAGCGTATGCGCGTGCCCGTGCACAAGTACCACGGCCGCATGACGGCGAAGGATCGCAACCGCGAGCAGGAGTTGTTCATGCGTCGCGGGCGGCGCACGATCATGGTAGCTACGAGTG
This sequence comes from uncultured Binatia bacterium (SeqCode), assembly GCA_964534275.1. Lineage (GTDB taxonomy): Bacteria > Desulfobacterota > Binatia > HRBIN30 > HRBIN30 > HRBIN30. The sequence continues at coordinate 145,558 of CAZHQG010000004.1, forward strand.
CATTCGGTCTCGGGATCGACAAGCCTGACATTCGCTACATCATTCACTTTCAGGCGCCTGCTTCCTTGGAGCAGTACGTACAAGAGGCGGGGCGCGCAGGTCGCGACGGCAGACGGGCCAACTGCATCTTGCTGTTCGATCCAAAGGATCGCGAGGTGCACGAAACTCTGCAGCAGGCCAGCCGTATTCGTCCGGACCAGCTCTACCGGATCAGCACTGCGCTTGCAGCGTACGCAGCCGAAGGGCGCGAACCGGACATGGAAGCCCTCACCTTGGCTGCTCAACTCAACGAGCGGCAGACGAAAGCGCTGCTCGTGGTTCTGGAAGAAGCTGGGCTAGTACGACTGGACGAAGAACGCATTCGCATTGTTGTTCCGGCGGACGAGTTCGAAGAACAGGCAAGGGCGCTTGCCGGCCGTTTTGTGACGTTGCGGACGCAAGACGTGCGCCGGTTGGACCGGATTGCGGAATACGCATACTCCAAAGAGTGCCGCGCCGTATTTCTGCGCCGGTACTTTGGCGAGGAGGACGGTACGCCATGCGGTCTCTGTGACATTTGTCGCGGTGCTGCTGAGCGGCCAGTGACGTTTTACCAACCCATTGCACGGCCGGAGCGGCCAAAGAAGAAGAAAAAGAAAAACAAGCGGAAGAGACGCAAAGCAAAGCAAGCTCCCGCTCCTATTGCTTCACCGCCTCAACCCTTACCAGAGGCTCTTACGGCAGAACCGCTTCCGGACTTGGGGAGCGAACCGGCTCCGTTACCTCTGGGGCCAGACGAAGCGTGACCCGCGCCCTCGTGTCCTTTGCGGAGCCCGTCGCGGGACGGGTTGAGCCCGCATCTGCGCCCAGCGAGCTATTGCGTGTTGCTCGCCGTGTGGCTCCGAGGAAAGGAAACGGCCACGGAACCGCTGCGTATTCGGTTCGAGGCGTGAGCCCCGCACACAAGCGCTCGTGCTCTTAACTTTCCTTCACTAACTCGAGAACCTTTTCCGGCGGCCGGCCAATCACTGCCTTTTGCCCGCGGATCACAATTGGCCGCTCCAGCAAAATTGGGTACCGAGCAATGGCGCTCAGGATCTCCGCTTCGGAGCTGTCCTTCGAGAGCCCAGCTTGAGCATACTCCTTCTCTTTCTTGCGTACCCACTGGGAGGCGGGCAATCCGAGCTTTTGTCTGAGCTTTTTGAGCTCGTCGAGACTGAGAGGGTGCTTGAGGTACTCGACAATCTCGAGCGGCACTCCGCGTTCTTGCAAGAGCTTCAAGGCCTCCCGACTCTTTGCACAGCGTGGATTGTGAAGGATGACGAGCTTCTGCATGCGGCGCATCTTACAGCCGAAACTGAGCCGATGTCGAGGGAGACCAACATCGACCCGCCGTTGGTCCTAATCCGAAATTGCTTTCTCTCGGTGGGCAGAGCGTACGCCCACCAAATGCGATTCCACGATCGGAGCACGAGCCAATGCAAGCCTCTCCGTACTGCTCAAACGACCCGCCGCCGGCGGCCTCGCCGCCGAGCTGGCAAAGGATCTGGCCGAGGTGGCTGTGCCGCGCTCCATCGGCGGAGCTTCGAGCGGATTGTTTCCGGGTCTAGCCGTAGAACGTCGCACACGTACTGGAAGGAAAACGTGCCGTCGGTACGCGGGCCTGGTTCGGGTTCCATGAGCCACTGCTCGGCTTCGCGAAACAAACGTTGGCGGGCTCGGTCGCGCGCGCTGTAGTTGCGCTGGTAGCAGCGGATGGCGTCGGCCAGAAGCGCGGCCAGCAAATGGCACTCGCCCGAACGTAAGGGACGGTCAGCAGCGAGGTCGCGATAGTACTGAGTCGGTAAAAGGACGTCTTCCCCGAAGAGTTCCTCGAAGATCCAACGATCGGCTGCGCTCATAGCCCCTGTGCCTCTTCCTGGTGGTTCGTTGGGGAGGCGCAGTTGCAATCCTTGAACCAAGCTGTGTCGGGCGACTCTGTCGTTATGGAAAGGCAAGGTTTGCCAGGGCGTTTCTTACCGCTGGTATTCTCTCCGAGAGAAAATTGTTGCGATTGTGCAACCGATGACTATGCACGCGCCGCGGATTCTGGTAGGGAAGCAGCGCACAAACGGGTCAGAAGGAGGCCGGACATGGCGGAGAAGGGGACCAATGATCGGATCACGCAGCTTGTGCGAGAGGTCGAGAGCGTCGCGAAGCAGCTCCGTACGGAAATCCGCAAGCGTGTGCAGGAAACTGGAATCTTGAAGCGCTTGGAGCAAACGGCCAACCAATTGCGCAAACAAGCAGCGACGGTGGCGGCTCAAGTGGAGAAGTACGCCCGCGAGGTGCGGCAGGAGCTGGAGCGCGGGAAAAAGGGTAAAGGGGCCGCCGGGGCAAAGGCAAAAGCTGCGTCCCGCCCGAAGAAGGCGCAAAAGAAAGCAGCCTCTACCTCCATGTAGCGACGGCCCCCGGGGCCTGCTCGCTAGATCGAGGCTGCGTGGAGGTCAGCGGGCATAAGAGGCGCAATGGTCACGGGGCCGGGTATCGTGTGCCCGAGCACGCGTAACGACTCCTCCGGCGGACGGCTTCGACACTGACTTCGGTCTTATTTCTTTTCCGGAGTCGGCGCGTTACTCGCGGGAGGATTGGCAACCAGGATTTCGATCCGCGCTTTTTGGCGCAGTTCTTCGACCAGTGCCTCCTCGGCTTCTTCCCGGCGATCTTCTTCGAGTAGGGAGCGGATTTCGTCCGATACTTCTTCGAGCGAAGCCCGGCCAGCAGGGCGGCGCGCGGTGACCTTAATGATGTGAAACCCGTAAGGACTTTCGACAATATCGCTCACTTGGCCGACTTCGAGTTGAAATGCAGCTTGTGCGACCGGCGTGGGCCGCTCCGGAAAAAAGTCGAGGTCGCCCCCTTTGGCAGCGGTGTAAGGATCTTGTGAGTACCGCTTTGCCAGCTCGCTAAAGTCCTCGCCCTTCATCACCCGTTCACGGAGTTCTTCTGCGCGCTTGCGCGCGGATTCGCGGTCGTTTCCCTGCACGCGGATGAGAATGTGGCTTGCTCGCACCATTGGGGGGCGCTCGAAACGTTCCGCGTGCTCTTCGTAGTATTGCCGAACCTGCGCCGGCGAAATTTCTACTTTGATGCGCTTGTCGAGAAACTTCTCGATAAGCAAGCTGCGCCGGATCTCTTCCCGTGCCCGGTTCGGGTCCGTCTTGCGGAGCCACTCCACCAACGGGTGATCCTTGCCAAAAGCCTGGATCTCCTGAAGTTCCTGATCGATCTCTTTTTCGCTCACAGCCACACCTTGGCTCTTCGCGGCTTGAAGCAGGAGTTCAGCGGTGATGAGCTGTTCGAGTGCGCTGTTCCATACCGTGCTGTCGACCCTGGTTTGGCCTTGTTCGGCAATTTCCTGCGCGACCTTTTTGACTTCTTCCAACGGAATTGGCCGGCCGTTCACCCGTGCGGCGGCCTGGCCACCCGATGAAGCAGACGCCTTTTGAGCCAACGCCACACGGGAGGTCGCGAAGGTGAACACCCCGAAGGCAGCGAGCGCGCTGAGCAAGAACCGACGCATCAGAAACCGTCTCCTCAAATAAGTAAACATAGCCCTGCTAGCAGCTCGCCGATGCGAGCGAAACCACGCTGCCCTAGGAGTCGCTCGCAAGCCGCCGATATGTCGAGGAATGGTTGCGGTCAGGAAGGGCCTCGCCTATACGAACCCGTTCGCACGATGCCAAAGGTGTACCTAGAGAGTTTGGGCTGCCCAAAGAACCGAGTGGACAGCGAAATCATGCTTGGCTTGGCCGTGCAACAGGGGGCGGAAATCGTTTCCGAGCCCGACAGTGCCGATGTCGTGGTGGTCAATACTTGCGGCTTTATCGATGCCGCGAAACGCGAGTCTATCGATACAATCCTCGAATTGGCGCAGTGGAAGGCCGGTGCGGCCCACCGCCGCCTGATCGTGACTGGATGTTTGGTGCAGCGCTACGGCGACGAGCTCGCCCAGGCCCTGCCAGAGGTCGACGCGTTTCTCGGAACAGGCGACTTCCAGCGGCTGCCGGAGTTATTGGCAGCCACCAGTTATCCGCGCTCTGCTGCTTACCGCGGGGCTGCTCACGTCTTGCCTGACGTCAAGCTGCCGCGAGTGCGGACGGGCGAGTTTTTCAGCGCGTACCTGAAAGTGTCCGAAGGTTGCGACCACCGTTGCAGCTTTTGCATTATTCCGAAAATCCGCGGACGCCACGAAAGCCGCTCCTTGGACTCGGTTTTGGCGGAGGCAGAGCAGCTAGTTCAAGACGGTGTCGTGGAAATCAACCTAGTGGCGCAGGACCTGACCGCGTACGGACGCGACCGGCGCGATGGTACCACGCTGGCGCGACTCCTGCGCGAGCTTGCGCGGATCCGAGAACTCAAGTGGATTCGGTTGCTGTACAACTATCCTCGCTACGTAACCGACGACCTCCTCCATGTCATCGCCGAGGAGGAAAAGGTCTGCTCGTACATAGACATGCCCTTGCAACACGCGAGCACGCGGATCTTGCGGGCCATGCGGCGCGAGCGGGATGGCGAACAGTTGCGCTTGCTCCTGGCGCGGATTCGCGCCCTCGTGCCCGGGGTGGCCATCCGAACGTCTTTTATTGTTGGTTTCCCAGGGGAAACGGAGGAGGATTTCCGTACGTTGTTGGACTTCGTGCGGGAACAACGCTTCGAACGCGTCGGCGTGTTTACGTACTCGCGCGAAGAGGGCACGCCGGCAGCGGAGTTGCCCCATCAAGTGCCGGCCACGGTCAAGCGGCGGCGGTACCGGGAACTCATGCGCGTGCAAGCGGAAATCGCCGCAGAACACCAGCGGAGCCAAGTGGGCAAAACTTTACCGGTTCTGGTGTGCGGCCAAGACCACCGTGGCCGGTGGTTCGGGCGAACCGAGACACAGGCCCCTGAGATCGACGGGGTGGTGTATCTGACAGAACCTGCGCCGGTAGGGCAAGTGATCCCAGTACGCATCGTTGGTGCATCGACGTACGACTTACGTGGCACCCCTTTGCTGGATGTCTCGGTTGACACGAAGCCGCTTGGCATTTAACTTGCGTCGCCCTTTTCGAGGTCCCCATGAGAAAAAGTTTCCTCAAACAGATGCAAGCAAAGCTCTTGGAAATGCGTCGCCAGCTCTTGCGCGAAATCGACAAGGATCGGCAACTAGGCCGTGAGGTCAGCAAGGAAGGCGGCATGGATAGCTACGATTTAGCGAGCGAAGAGCGAGACAGAGAAATTTCCTTTTTGCTCACGGATCGTGATCGGGAAAAATTGCAAGCCATTCAGGACGCTCTCGACCGAATCGAAGAAGGCACGTACGGAATTTGCGAGAGCTGTGAAGCTGAAATTGCTGAGGGCCGCTTGATGGCGCTGCCCTTCACCCGCCTGTGCGTTTCGTGCCAGGCGCAAGAAGAAAAGCAGGCAAAGTTGCAGCGGCGCTACGACGACGATCGGGCGTACCGACACCTCAGTGCGACAGACATCGAGGAAGAAAACTAGCCTCCGAGGTCCCCGGGTACGGGCGATGGTTTAGCAAGGCCGGTCGTCGCGGATGCACTGAGGCCCCATGGTGGACTGGCGGGCCCGACTCGAAACGCTGTACTGGGCAGCCTTAGCCGCGGTCGAGCCGGAAGCATGTGTTGCTCGCGCGTTGGTCGTAGCAGACGCTTCGATTCAGTGGCTTGGCCCGGCAGGGGAAAAAGTACAGGTGCCCTTTCCCTTGTTGATCCTGGGAGCTGGGAAAGCGGCCGCTCGGATGGCTCGCGGTGTTTGCAAGCATCTGCCAGCAAAAAGTTACCGTGGCGCCGTGGTTGTGAACCCAGGGAACGAGGTTTGGGTCCCGGACATCGAAGTCCTCGAGGCCAGTCACCCGCTGCCTGACGAACGCTCGATAGAGGCCGCCGACCGCTTCTTGGCGCTTTGCGATGCTGTGGACGCTGCTGGCGTGGTGTTCCTGCTGAGTGGTGGGGCATCGAGCTTGTTAGTCGCTCCGCGGCCGCCGCTAACCCTGGAGGAGAAGGTGGCCACGAATCGAATGTTGCTGGAAAGCGGTGCGAGCATCCACGAAGTGAACACCGTACGCAAACATCTCTCGCGGATCAAAGGCGGCGGATTGCTGCGTCGCCTGGCGCGTCCGGTGTTCACCGTGGCGATTTCGGATGTCGTTGGCGACGATCCCGCAGTCATTGGCTCTGGGCCAACTGTGCCGGACCCAAGCACATTCGAAGACGCTGCCCAAGTTTTGAAGAAATTTGCCCTGTGGGGCGAGGCTCCCCGGTCGGTCCGCCATTTGATCGATCGAGGACTGGCTGGCCTCGAGCCGGAAACGCTCAAGCCGCACGAGCCAGAAGCGGCTTACAGTCACTATCGCGTGGTCGCCGCCAACAGGGACGCAAAACGAGCTGCAGCTGGCCAAGCATCAGGCTGGGGTTGGCACGTGGAGGTTCTCGATGCGCCGGTAGTCGGAGAGGCGCGGGCTGCCGCTGCCGAATTTGCTGCCCTGATTCAGGGTCGCCTCCGCGAAAACCCGTCAAGCGTCACGTGCGTAGTGGCGGGGGGTGAAACCACTGTCACCGTTCGGGGTAAAGGAAGAGGAGGGCGCAACCAGGAATTTGCACTAGCGCTCGCGCCCCTTCTAGACGGGTGGCCTGTAGCCGTACTCAGTGCTGGAACGGACGGAACTGACGGTCCCACCGATGCTGCAGGTGCGTTTGTGGACGGTACGACGCTTGTTCGCGCTCGCAACCGAGGCATGGATCCGATGCGTTACCTGGATGAAAACAACAGTTACGAGTTCTTCGCCACGTTGGGAGACCTCTTTGTGACTGGTCCGACGGGCACCAACGTGATGGATTTGCAGATCGCCGTCTTGTACCCTTGACCCCTGCAACGCGCAGCGCCGATTTGCGCAACATACTTTTGAGCGAACCCGATGTACGGCTATCTGACAGAGATATTCGCTTCTTTTCAGGGTGAAGGTGCCCACGTGGGAGAACGGCACCTGTTTATCCGGTTCGCTGGCTGCAACCTGCGTTGCCGTTACTGTGACACTCCCGGGAGCCTCGAACGGACACCCACGTGGCGGTGGCTGAAGCCCGGAAGCGAAACTGCAGAAATCCGCACCAATCCCGTAACGCCAGCGGAGCTCAGCGACGTAGTCGCTAGGTTCCTGTGCGATGAGCCGGGTTTGCAAATGATCGCGCTCACGGGCGGGGAACCCCTCATCCAGGCTCGTTTTCTCCGGCAATTTTTGCTCGAGTTTTCCCCCGGCTTGCCAGTGCTCCTGGAAACGAATGGCATGTTGCCAGATCAGCTTGCGCTCGTTTTGCCCGCCATCGATGTGGTGAGCATGGATGTCAAATTGCCGAGTAACAGCGGGGAACGGGAGTTTTGGGAGGCCCATCGGGACTTCTTGAAACTCGCGTCGCAGCGTGAGTGTTACGTGAAGGTCTTGGTCGACGAGCACACGGACGCTGCCGAGGTTCAGCGGGCGGCCGCGCTGGTACAGGAGCTGGCGCCCGCTGTGCCGCTCTTTTTGCAACCCATTACCGATGAACGAGGCAGGCCGTCGATCATGACCGAGAGATTGTGCCGTTTGTTCGCGGTAGCGCGTAGCAAGCACGAACGGGTACGCGTGTTGCCGCAGGTGCACAAGCTTTTGGGAATTCCATGAAGAAGAGCCGGCTTGGGTGAGGCATCGTCGTGCTCGCCCCGTGAGGCGAACAAGAGCCGAAAATTCTCTTGACTTCGGCCTCCTGGGTGGCGTAGGGTAGCCGGCACGTGGACCCGCCTGCCGCAAGGTTTCCGGGTCGGTAGACCAACAAGGCAGCGTGCCGGGATGGAAAACAGCATCGCCAAGGCGAAAACCAGCAAGAACGAAATCGTGGCTGCCTTTGGCTTGCCTGAAGTGCTCAAGACCCGGCGGCTGCGCGATTGTCCGCTGGGAACGGTGCTCATCGAAACAGCCCGGGGGATGTACATTGCCTCCCGTTGGGAGCGTACGGAACTTGAGCTCAAGCGGGCGGCACACTTCTGGACTTACATGCGTAGGCATGGCCTGCCCGTGCCGGTCCCGGTGTCCGACCGTGCAGGCCGCCAATGGCTCGCCTTGCACCACGAGATCTGGAGTGTGCATGAAGTGAAGCGCTGGTGTTTGCAGCCGATGCAGAACGGCAACCTCCGGCATCTTGCCGCTGTTGGCCGAACGCTGGCGCGGTATCACTGGGCAGGGAAAGGCTACCGGAAAGGTAGTGAGGAGCGATTCAGTTGGGAGCGACTGCACCAGTTGTACCTCTGCGTGCGTTCCAGTGTACCCGCGCACCTCAAGCGTACGGTGCGTGTGCTCGACGAAGAATTCGAATTCCTGGGCAGCGCCCTGGAAGGGGCGAAGTTACCCCGGGGGCCCATTCTCGGGGAAGTGGGACCGGATCGTTTCTGCTTCGACGGAAACGAAGTCGCGTTCGTGTTGCACTGCGAACCTGATCACCGCGGGCCGTTCTTGTTCGACCTTGCCCAAGCCGTGAACCGTTACTGCTTTCTCGGACGGCGGTATCGCCTAGAGCCGTTCGAGGCACTCGTGCGGGCTTATGACAGGACCCGTCCGTTGGCGCTCGTAGAGTGGGACGCCTTCCCCAACCATCTTCGTTTCAGTGCCTTGCGAGGCGTTTGTATGGCCTTGCAGATGATGTCAGCCGACAACAGCGGAGCGCACGAGAAGTGGGAAGTGGTGTTCCAAGAGTGGTTCGAACGCCTGCGCGTGTTACGCCGAGAGTGCGAAGGCGGCCTTGGTGCGTTGCTGGTGTTCATGGCAACGGCCTACGATTATCGGAGATTGCATCGGCAGCGCGAGCGCGTGTGAAACTGCCGAACGAACGCTTTGGTTGCTTCGCAGAACGTTTCCGTTAACGTTCCGAATCATGAAGCAAGACCGGTCGCTCGAGCACGTGGTTGCGGAACTGCTGCACCTTCTGGGGGAGGACCCGAACCGCGAAGGGTTACGCAAAACGCCACAGAGGGTTGCACGAGCTCTCGCCTACCTGACGAAGGGCTACCACGAGGACCCGAAACAGGTCGTCAACAATGCCCTGTTTACCGAGGACTATTCGGAGATGATCGTCATGAAAGATGTGGATTTTTTCTCGCTTTGCGAGCACCACATCTTGCCGTTTTTTGGCCGTGCCACAATTGCCTACATCCCCCGCCACAAGATCATCGGTATCAGCAAACTTGCCCGCCTCGTGGACGTGTACGCACGGCGGCTCCAGGTACAGGAGCGAATGACCACACAGATCGCAAACACGCTGATGGAGGAGCTCGACCCCCTTGGTGTGGGCGTGGTTCTGCGGGCGGAACACTTGTGCATGCGGATGCGCGGCGTCGAAAAACAGAACTCCGTTGTGGTTACGAGCGCAATGCTCGGCGTGTTTCGCACCCACCAGGAAACTCGGGAAGAGTTCATGACTTTGGTCAATGGCTCGCGCTAGCCAGGAGCGGAGCCACGCTCGATGGTGCACGTTGACAGCCTGGTTCGGTTTGACTATCGAAGCGCCACACATTGATTGGTCTGCACGACTGGCGTTCAACGTGGAATCGACCACGGGGAAGTGCTGACCTTCAGTGGGCCGTGCGCCTGGGCCTCTGAGCAGTAGAGGTTCAGGTTTTTTTTTGCGGGAGGAAAAGTACGATGAAGCACTACTTGCTCGCTCCAGGACCGACACCCGTGCCAGCGCGCGTTTTGTTGGCGATGGCACAGCCCATCATTCATCACCGCACGCCGCAGTTCAGTCAGATTTTCGCAGAGGCGAAAGCGGGGCTGAAATGGCTGTTTCAAACCCAGCAGGATGTTTTGATGCTCGCTGCCTCGGGTACGGGCGCCATGGAGGCGGCCGTGACAAACCTGTTCTCGCCGGGGGAAGAGGTGCTCGTGGTCAACGGCGGCAAGTTCGGCGAGCGCTGGGCCAAGATTGCTGCACGCTATGGACTGACGGTGCACGAAATTCGCGTGGAATGGGGCAAGGCGGTTCGGGTCGACGAGGTGGAGAAAGCCTTGCAGAATCACCCGGAGATCCGTGGGGTGTTCGTGCAAGCGAGCGAAACGTCGACGACGGTGGTGCATCCGGTTGCCGAGATTGCTGCGCTCACGCGAAAGCGGGAAACTTTGCTCATTGTCGACGGAATCACAGCGGTGGGCGTTTACGACCTACCGATGGATCGTTTGGGCATCGATGTATTGGTGACCGGTTCGCAAAAAGCGCTGATGCTACCTCCCGGGTTAGCGTTCATCGCTTTGAGCGAACGAGCATGGGAGCGCACGAAAACCGCCCGGTTGCCACGGTTTTACTTCGATCTGGCAAAAGAGCGGGAAAATTTGGCCAAGGATACCACCGCATGGACCCCTGCCATCTCCTTGATCATTGGATTGCGGGAGGCGTTAGCGATGCTGCGAGAGGAGGGGTTGGAACGCGCGTTCGCACGCCAGGCGCGCCAAGCAGAGGCCACGCGAGCGGCAGCGCGCGCGCTGGAGCTCGACTTGGTCGCACCGGAGCATCCGAGTCCGGCAACCACCGGAATTTACGTTCCCCAAGGTGTTCCGGGAGGGAAGCTGGTTGCGTACTTGCGCGACCGCATGGGTGTGACGTTCGCGGGTGGGCAGGACCAGTTCAAAGGAAAAATCGTGCGAATTGCACACTTGGGCTTCATTGACACGTTCGATACCCTGGTCGCCATTGGCGCGTTGGAAATGGCACTGAAGAAGTTCGGGCACGATGTTGCGCTTGGCCGCGGCGTTGGAGCTGCCGAGTCTGTGCTGATGCAAGGCTTGCCGGAGTGAAGCGATGTTCAAAGTGTTGGTTGCGGACAAACTGGCAAAGCAGGGATTGGAGATTTTGCGTGCCTGCCCGGAGATCGAAGTCGAGGAAGCGGCCGGACTGAAACCGAAAGAGCTACGTGAGAAAATCCGGCCTTTTCACGCCCTGATTGTTCGTAGCGGTTCGACCGTCACTGCCGAGGTGATCGAAGCGGCCGATCACCTGAAAGTGATTGGCCGTGCTGGAATTGGGGTCGATAACATCGATGTAGAAGCGGCCACGAGAAAAGGCATCGTGGTGATGAACACCCCTGCGGGCAACAATGTAACGACAGCCGAGCACACCATCAGCATGATGCTGTCGCTTGCGCGCATGATTCCTCAGGCCACAGCCTCCATGAAGGCTGGCAAGTGGGAAAAGAGCAAGTTTATCGGCTCCGAGGTCTTCAATAAGACGTTGGGAATCATTGGGATGGGGAATATCGGCACGTTGGTTGCCGAGCGTGCCCTCGGATTGAAAATGCGCGTCATTGCCTACGATCCCTTTATTTCCCGCGAGGTCGCCCAGCGCCTCGGCGTGGAGCTCGCGCCCTTCGAAGAAGTCCTCGAGCGAGCGGACTTCATCACCATCCACACTCCTCTGACGAACGAGACTCGAGGGATGATCGGGGCGGCAGCGTTTGCTCGGATGAAAAAGGGGGTGCGCCTGGTGAACTGCGCCCGAGGTGGGATCGTGGACGAAGCTGCTTTGCAACAGGCGATCGAGTCGGGAAAGGTCGCCGGCGCTGCCTTGGACGTGTTTGCGCAAGAGCCACCGCCGCCCGATCATCCGTTGCTGCGCTTGGAGCAGGTGATTTGCACTCCGCACTTGGGGGCAGCCACGGAGGAGGCGCAAGTGAATGTCGCTGTGGCCATTGCCCAGCAAATCGTGAATTTCCTCACGCGTGGCGTGATCCAAGATGCGGTCAACGTGCCGTCGATGAGTCCTGAGCTGCTCCAAGTCCTGTCCCCATATCTGACGCTGGCCGAAAAGCTCGGGAGTTTGCAGGGCCAGATGTTGACGCAAGCGCCGAAAGAGCTTGCCATCGAGTACGCGGGAGACATTGCGAACTACGACGTGAAACCCCTGACGCTCGCGGTACTGCGTGGCCTGCTGAATCGAGTGCTGGAGTCCAGCGTGGTGAACTACGTCAATGCAGGCACCATTGCACAAGAGCGCGGGATCCGAGTGGTCGAGGCGAAAACTGCACAGCCGAAGGGGTTCTCGAACCTTGTCACGGTAGCGGCCACTACCGAGAGCGGGGTGAACGTTGTTGCCGGGGCCGTGTTCGGTCAAAAGGTGGTACGCCTCGTGCGCATCAACAACTTTTTCCTTGATGCAGACCCCGAAGGATACATTTTGATGCTGCACAACCGGGACGTTCCCGGTGTGGTCGGTTCCGTCGGAACCTTGCTGGGTGAAGCAAAAATCAACATTGCCCGGTTGGAACTAGGCCGGGAACACGTCGGTGGGCTTGCGGTGTCGCTCGTGCACGTGGACGACCCAGTGCCGGAAGTGGTCATGGAAAAGTTACGCCGCCTGCCCAACATCATTTCCGCACACTTGATTAAACTGTAGTTAGAGCTGCATGCCTGCTGTTGTCGTTGTCGGAGCCCAGTGGGGCGACGAGGGAAAAGGCAAAGTCGTCGACATCTTCGCGGAACATGCCGATGTGATCGCCCGGTATCAGGGCGGGAACAACGCGGGGCACACCCTCGTGGTCGGCGGAGAGAAAACGGTACTGCACCTCGTCCCCTCTGGTGTTTTGCACCCCGGCAAGGTGTGCGTAATCGGCAACGGAGTGGTGGTCGACCCGGCGGTGCTGATCGAGGAAATCGAGCGGCTACAGCATCGGGGCTACTTGCTCGACGACCAACTTCTGAAGATCAGCGATCGCGCGCACTTGATCATGCCGTACCACCGGGCCATCGATTTGGCGCGCGAACGCCTTCGCGGAGAAGACCGCATCGGCACGACAGGTCGCGGGATCGGCCCCACGTACGAGGACAAGATGGCCAGAATCGGTATTCGCTTTGCCGATTTGCTGGACGAATCGTCGTTTCACGATTTACTGCGGAACACGCTGGCCGAGAAGAACGCGTATATCCGCGCCTTGTTGCAAGAGGAGCCGTTTGCGTTCGACGCGATTCACGAGCAGTACTCCCGGTACCGGGAGCGGCTGGCGAAGTATGTGACCGATGTGAGTGTGTACCTCGCGCAGGCGCTGTCCAAAGGCCAGCGTTTATTGTTGGAAGGCGGTCAGGGCACGATGCTCGACGTCGACCACGGGACCTACCCATTTGTGACGTCGTCGAACACCGTGGCCAGCGCCGCATGTACGGGCGTGGGAATTCCGCCCGGGCGCATTTCCTGTGTGGTAGGCATCGTCAAGGCGTACACGACGCGGGTCGGCAGCGGTCCGTTCCCCACCGAGTTGCACGACGCAACCGGGGAGAAGTTGCGGCAAGATGGGGACGAGTTCGGTGCCACGACCGGCCGTCCGCGCCGCTGCGGTTGGTTCGACGCGGTCGTCGTCCGCCACGCTGTGCGGATCAACGGCATCCAAGGGCTGGCGCTGACGAAGATCGATGTGCTGACCGGAATCGACCCGATCCGGATCTGTGTGGCGTACGAGTACAACGGCCAGCGCTACGAACACTTTCCTGCGAGCATGCAGGTGCTGCGAAATGCCCAGCCAGTGTACGAGGAACATCCTGGTTGGAACGAGCCACTCACCAGTGCACGCACAATCGAGGATTTGCCACGGAATGCTCGCCGGTACATTCAGAGACTCGAGGAACTCACGGAAACCCCCATGTACCTCATTTCGGTCGGGGCAAACCGAAACGAAACCATTTTGCTGCGCAACCCCTTCCACAGTTGAAGAGAGGGCCACGCGCACCGTTCGGCCCGGGAGCCGCAGATCGCCACGGGCAGGTGGCCCCGGCTGAAGCGTCCGCCTTGGTAAGTTTTTCTCTTGCTTGCGGCCAGGATGTGGCGGATAAAGATCGCCGGTGGGGGAGCCATGGACAAACGATTTGGGATTCTACAGGGCCAAAGCCGGCGATTCAGGGATGTTGAACGGCGCATTCTGCAACTCCGATATGGTGGCTGGTCTCGGTGCCGGAGCTACCGGGAGGTCGGGGCGTTACTTGGCTTGTCGCCGATCGAGGTGCGCCGGTTAGAACGGACCGCCTTGGAACGGTTGCGTCACGTTGGGAGCCCGCAACTGGTGTGGGACGAAGCGTAGTCGGGCTCTGATTGACGCGACTTCTCCATTGCTTCGCAAGGGGAAATCGCGACGGACGTTACGGAGCGCGTGCGGACATCGGGTCGGAAGGCCCCGGATCGTGGGCTTAGTGGATACCACAGCTGCGCTTCCAGAGGTGCGCGCGACAATGCTCTTGAGAGCAGGGGGTGTGTGCGCGTGTTCTGCCTAGGCGTGGTCTTGTAGCTCTTGTTCGGACGAATGAACGAAACAAGGGCGCGGACAATCCGGAGTTCGCGACCTGGGGTGGCTTGTGCACCGGTTGGGTGACGAAATACCTGTCCTTGAACGAAACTCCCACCCCACGGGCGGTCAACGCGGGTTTGTAACAGATCGCTGATTCGATGCGGGATCCCGCGGAAGGTTGCCGCCCCTGCGGTAGTCAGAGATATACGCCGCCGTTTGGACTCAGCACCTGCCCGGTAACGTAGCTAGCTTCGTCCGAGAAGAGATACGCTACAGCAGCCGCGACATCTTCTGGCACGCCGACGCGCCCTACGGGTGCGCGCTTCCCATACTCCGCAATGGCTTGCTCGGGGAGGCCTGAACCGCGCACGAGCGGAGTATCGATCAGCCCAGGTGCGACGATGTTTGCTGTGACCCCCGAACTTCCGAGTTCCAGGGCCAGCGCTTTGGTGAACCCTACGATCCCTGCTTTGGCCGCGGCGTAGTGGGCGATGCCACGGCCGCCGCCGTTCAACCCGGCAACCGAGCCAATGTTGACAATGCGGCCCCAGCCGGCGGCGCGCATGTCCGGCACCACGAAGCGCGCGCACAGGAAAGCGCCACGCAAGTGTACAGCGACCGTACGGTCGAACACCTCGGGAGCAAGCTGTTCGAGTGGAGTGTACACGCAAATTCCTGCTGCGTGTACCAGTCCGGTGAACGGACCGAGTTCGGCCCGCAAGCGGGTGACCGCTTGGCTGAGCGAGTCCGCGTCTGCCACGTCTGCTTGGGCAAACGCCCACGGTGCCTCCGAGACCTTGTCGCCCCAGGACGCGCCTCCAGGGTTCACGTCGATGCCACCCACGGCCCAACCAGCCCTGGCCAGACGTAGCCCCACCGCTTTCCCGATGCCGGAGGCAATTCCAGTAACCAAGGCGACGCGCGGGACGCGTGAGTGCATCGACGATCCTCCCATCAGTGGGGCACGATATGCCCTTCGAGTCCTCCGGGAATACGCTGGCTCAAGCGCTCCCAGGCGCGCACGATTCTCAGCGCTTCCTCACGATGCGGGAGACCCGTCACAACGGGAGTCGAGGTGTGGGCGTCGAGAACCTCCCAACACTCGTCGCCGGTGCGGCGCCAACGGACCAAACGCATGCGGTAATTCGGGGATGCCTGCTCCTCGCTCAGCACTTCACGCCCGATTGTCATCGTCCGTCCTCTACCAGCATCCGCGCTATCGTCCGGAGCAATCTCCCGGAAGAGAAGCGATCCATTCTCGAATCACATCGATGGCTTCTTGGTGCACTCTCCGCCGACCAAGTTCCGGCATGGCAATGCCGGGATCTAGGGAGATCATGCGAAAGAGCAAGATCGATTGGTTGGGCTTGCCCGGCTCGATGTCGTAGCGAAAGCCGCCGGTCCCGCGGCCTGCTGCGACGGGCGACTTGCAGATACCCAAGGCCAACGGGTCGGTTTGTCCAATGCCGAGGAACAGCCCCGTCGTGCGTGCTGCTCCGGCTGGGTTATGGCAGTGCGCACAATTGACATCGAGGTACGTACGCGCTCGTTCTTCGACGGTGCCGCTTGTCGGGTCCTCCAACACCGCTGCTCGGGGGGCAAGCGTTGGATCGGCCGGAGCGCCTTCCAAAATCCCGATGCGCGTCCAATGCACCAGTTGGTTTTCGATCCCGGTGTCGTAGGCGAAGTCTTTGTTCAGATTGCGTGCCTTGGTGCCGATGGGGCCCGTGTTCTTGAACGATTCACGGTGACACTCCTTGCACTGGTTTGCGTTTGGCACATTGTAATCGAACGTGGCGGGCTGTCCGTCCGCTTGGACTGCCGTTACGCGCAAGGGCATTCCGAGCACTTTGAGCCGCGCTTCGGTCTCCTCAGCGTTCCAGACGTAGGGGAGACCGATCCAACCGTCTTCGCGTCGGATGAGCAAGCGAGTTTCGAGCAGTCGTTCCCCGCTGTGCGGGGCGCGCATGTCGTACGGGTAGGCAAAATTCTTGATGATGACGGTTCCCACAGGGAAATCGAAGGAAGCTTGGGCGTCGTACTTGGCTTTCTTCCCTGGAGGCAAGTAAACGAAGCGATGTTTGTTCGTGTAATCCGAAAAGAGCTGCGTGTTGAGGTCGTAGGGCGTGACCCCATCGTTCGGCCGGAGTTCCCGCATCGGACCCACGAAGAACCGATAACTCGACAAGAACTCGCACGGTTCGTCGTTGACGTCGAAATTCACGCTGTTGCCAGGCGCAACGGTGCAGCGGGTTTCCGCATTGATGGCTACGGGAGTCGGGGTTGCCGGCGGTGGCGATGGAAAAGGTAGCGGCTGAGGTGCTTGCTCGCTGACTCCAGGAATCACCACGGGAGGCAAAAGCGGGAAGCGGCAGTCGTACGGCTCGCGCGCATTACTTGCCTGCCCGCCAAACCGGGGCAAATCCACATTGTACAAGCGCGCCGCTGGATCCTGGATGCAGATGCGCAAGGAGTCAGGAAGCTTGCCGTTCACGTATTTTCGGGAGTCTTCGAAACCATCGATCAAGATGTCCGGCAAGGGCAAGCCAGTAATCGGACCAATCAGTTCGGTCGTGTCGGGGTCGCCGTCCGTTCCGCCATTTTCGTAAAGGTTATCGTAAATGAAGATGGTCTCGGAGTACTTATCGTAGCGCGGGTCGGCTCCTCGCAGATTCCCGATGATTTGCGCCGTGTTGTAGCTGATGATCAAAATTTGAAACGTTCCGTTGCTACGCAAGCGATTCCGGAACACCTGGACCTCGTCGTTGGCGAGAATCATGATTCCAGTACCGCGGGGCACTGCACTGACCGTGGTACCCCGAGGGGCAAAATTCGGCGTGTTGTTCTCGACGACGTCGTTGTCGAACACGCGGGTGCGCCGACCATCGAGAAACGGCAAGCCAGGCAAGTTGAACACGAGGATGCCTCCGGTATTGTGCGTTGCGGTATTGTGGTAGACGTCGGCGTCGGTCGAGTTTTCGATTTCGATGCCCGCCACGTTTTCGTACACGTAATTGCGGCGGACGATGATGTTGTGACACTGGCCGACGTAAATTCCGGCGTCCGAAGCGCCACGGACCACCGAGTCCTCGATGAGGACGTTGGTGCACTCGATGGGATAGAATCCGTACGAGCCGTTCTCGGTGTTGGGCCCACGCGTCCACTCGGCCCGTACTCTCCTGATCGTGATGTTCTTCCCACCAAGTATTTTCAGCAGGTCTCCCGGGCTGTCTTCGAGGGCTAAGTCTTCGATCGTGAAATCATTGGCAGTGACGAGCAACCCCTCAGCGCCGGAAGTTTGGTTGCGGAACGACAAAATGGTGCGGTCTTTCCCTTCCCCCCGGATGGTCACGTTGTCCACGTCGAGCGAGAGCTGTCCAGACAGGCGATACACGCCAGCGCGCAACAAAATCGTATCTCCCGGACGTGCTTCGATCAGCGCGCGTTGAATCGTCTCTTGATCGTCGTCGCTGGGAGACAAAATGACGCAGCGGTCTCCGCAAGCGTTCGCTCCGCCGGGGACATTGGCGAATCCAGGCGGTTCACCGTCGCTGCCACAGCCCAAGAAAAACGTGGCAGGCGCAATCGTGATCAGCATGACCCAAAACCAAATTCGCGGCTTCATTTGGATCCTTTCCCCTTCCCTCGTGTGGAAACTGTCGAGATGCCGATCCTGAGACTACCTCGTGCGCTCGAACTCAAGCAAGACCGAGCCAAAGCTTGCTCTTTGGCCCGCAAACATCGGACGAGTGTGGCAATGTGCAGGGAACTCGTGGGCATCCTGGAGCCAGAGCTCTTTTGGCTCGACCGGGCTCCACGTTTGGAAACATCGTGGTGCGGGGCATCGCATGAGCACGAGCGAGAAGGTCCTCACAAGGACTCGAGTTCTTCACGTACACGCCGGCGGTGCATGCGCGAGTTGAAGCTGAGCGATGAGCGTGTACCGTCTGGGTGTTCACCGGAGCCGTCATCGGGAAGAGTGTTGATTGCTGGTGTGTTTCCTGGTTAAGCGCAGGAATCCACATGTTGCTGCAGCACAAGGTAGCAATCGTTTCCGGTGTTGGTCCCGGACTAGGCCGCAGTGTTGCCTTGGCGTTTGCTCGGGAGGGGGCGCGCCTCGTGCTCGCCGCTCGCAATGCCGAGTACTTGACCAAGGTCGCGCAAGAAATTGCGGCTGCGGGCGGGGAGAGTCTCGCGGTTCCCACCGACGTGATTTCTCGCGACGCGTGCGCTGCCTTGGTGGAGGCGGCCGTGCAGCGTTACGGGCGCATCGATGTGTTGGTAAACAACGCGTTTCGGGGTGGTGTGGAGCCGCGGTTCGAGGAGGTTGATCTGCAGCTCTGGCGGGACGTGTTCGAGGTGAACGTATTTGGCTCGCTGCAGTTGACGCAAGCGGTCGTGCCCTCGATGCGGGAGGCAGGTGGAGGCTCGATCGTGTTCATCAATTCCATGTCTGCGCGCGTGATCGAGCCAGGAATGGGAGGGTATGCCGCGTCCAAGGGTGCACTGTTGGTGGCAGCTCGGACCCTGGCAAAGGAGTTGGGCCCTTACGGGATTCGGGTGAACTCCGTGGTTCCCGGGTACATTTGGAGCGAGAAATTAGCCCGTTATTTTCACTGGCTCGCGGAGCGAGAAGGCCGTTCCTTCGAGGCCGTGCGCGAGGACATCGCTGGGCGTACAGCGCTGCATCACATTCCCGACTCGGACGAAATCGCAGACACCGTCGTGTTTTTTGCCTCCGACTTATCGCGTGCTGTAACCGGGCAGGCGCTCGATGTGAATGCCGGGCACTATTTCGACTAGAAATTCGCAGGCCACGACTTCGGAACGCGGTATTCTCCTTTGGGGCGAGCCGTGGCGAGCCTGGCTGTTGCTCCTTGTTGGGGTATGTGCCGTGAGCGCGCAATCGGCTTCGTCCTTGGCGTTTTCCGTGTTGATGAAGCCGATGACCGCAGCATTGGAGATCGATCGCACGACCTTTGCGTCGGCAATGAGCCTGCGGATGCTGCTCATGGTGTTGGCCTTGGCCCTTGTTGGGCTTGCAACGGACAAGGCTGGGGCCCGAGCTGTGTTAGTTGCTGGGGCGTGCGTGGTGGGATTGGGCACTGTAGGTCTAGCGTTGTTGCCTTCTTCGGCTTGGCTCTACCCAGTGATGGGAGCCATCGGGCCTGGACAGGCAGCCATTGGGTCGGTGGCCGCTTCGGCACTCGTGGTGCGTCACTTCACCGTGCGCCGCGGTTGGGCGGTGGGCATCCTCAACGGGGGCGATAATTTGCTCAATAGTGCCGTTCCCCTTCTTACGGCTGCGATTCTCCAACGTCATGGGTGGCGTGCAGCGCTGGTGGTGGTGGGAGCGGCTTACTTGGCGCTGGCGGCACTCGTGGCTTTGGTCTTGCGACGCGACGATGGCAAAGAGGTGCGAAGTCCCAAGCTGGCGTCACGAACGGACGGTGAGACGCGGAAGTCCCCCGGTACGGCGTTTTGGTTGCTCGTCTTGGTGTACGTGGGCATCTATGCGTTCATCACTTCGGTGCAGTTGCATCTGCACTCTTACTTGACCGACTTAGGCTTGTCTCCAATCGTGGCTTCGCGGGTGTTGAGCGTGCAAATTCTCGTGGGCGCGCTCGGCGCACCGTTGATCGGGGGAGCAGCAGGCCGCTGGGGCGCTCGTCCCACCTTGTGCGTGACTGTGGGTGGGCTTGCTGTGGGCGCACTGCTTTTGTGGAATGTCGGCTCGAACTTTGGCTTTTTGGGGTGGGCACTTTTCTACGGTACCGTCAACAGTGGCGTAGTGGCCTTGCTGGCTCTCGCGCTAGCGGAGTTGTTCGGGCCGGCGCAAATCGGCCGGTGGATGGGGGTGGCCATGTCGTTTTGCATGGGCAGCACGATGGTCGCCAACGTCTATTCGGCCGCAATGTTCGATCGCTTCGGCACCTACTTGCCAGTTTGGCAAGGATACAGTGCCCTCATGATGGCTTTGTTGCTGCCGGTCGCGGTCCTTACGCGCTGGGGCGATGTTCGAGCCAAGACCAAGTGACATCCAGTGCAGCAGTAGGTGGCGGGCGCCTGACGCAAACTTCGAGCAGCGTGACGGTGGGCGGCGTGACCGATCTGCGTAAGACGCATTTCGGTACCTGCGCCGACTTCCTGTCCTCGGAGATCGGATCTAGTCTGCAAAGGTTGCCTGCATTCGACCGACGTTTCGTCCGGCTAGCGACGTTGTGGGCACAGGTGGATGTTCGGGGTTCGAAGAACCGTGATTGCTCCGATGAGAGTTTCCGCTGGGAAGAAGTGCTGGTCAACCGGAGCGGAGGACCGGCGGCGAAAAACAAAGGCGCTGGCGGAAGTCTGTAAGAGCGGCTCGCGCTAAGGTCGGAGTGCGTTGAAGATGCTGGCGTCGGCATGGATTCGTTACACGGTCGTTCTCGTTTTTGGCTACGTGTGCTTTGCGACGCCTGGGTCCGACGGTTGGCCGTGGGGTGTGGACCAGTGGCTGTGGACCGGCCTACGCGATTTCCCGTTGGAAAAAGTCCGTTACTTGCCTCTTGCAACTGCAGTGCTGATGGTCACTGCGGATTTGGCGGGCCGGGTTGCACGATTGCCAACAATGGATGTGCGCCGCCGTTCTCTATGGGCGTGCGCGATCGCCGCGTTCTCCGGCGGGTGGTTTTTGGCGTTGCGGGTGCAGCATTGGCTCGGGGACCTGCACGGGATAGACCAGTGGCCGCTCCCGCAATGGAAGTTGGAGACCGCCGAGCCGCTCGGTGTTTTGACCTGGTATTACACGATCCATTGGGGGTATGCGTTAGGCCTCTGGCCATCGGAAGCTTGCCAACTCGTCTCCGTCTTGAGCGGGGCGCTGAGCGCTGTCGCCTTGTTTCTCTGGGCGCAACGCCTCACCGACCGATGGCCGCTACTGTTCTTGATGATTTTATCCGGTGGCTTTAGCGTGTTGTTTTACGGCTATCCGGAGAAGGGCACGCCGAAGTCGCTGGCACTCTTGTTCTGGTACGTGTACTCGGGCACCCGAGCGCTTCAGTCTGGCACGACCGGCTGGATGCTTGCATCCAGCGTTTTGCTGTCGCTTGCGGCTTTGATGCACGGGAGCGCACTGAGTTTCCTGCCAGCTCATGCTTGGGTCCTTTGGCGCAACGCAACACGTCGACAAGCGTTGGCAGGGGTTGCGGCGTTCCTGGCGCCGGTAGTGCTCATCGCGGGCTACGCTTGGATGGGCGCACCATATGCCGGCGGGAAGTGGGGCAATGTGGCGGCGCCGATCCAGTGGATCAAAGCCTACTGCATCACAAATTGCGGTTACGACTTCTTCAGTTGGAAGCACCTGCGGGACATCGTGAACTGCTTATTGGTGTTGGCCCCGGTAGGAATTTTGTGTTTGCCCGAAGCACTCCTACGAGCTCGCGGCTCGGATCCGGTAGCACAATGGTTGGCGGTCGGTAGTTTGGGGTTCCTGTTTTTGTCCTCTGTGTGGTTTCCAGTGTTTGGGTATTACGCCGACTGGGACATTTTCGCTTCCACGCCTTACGTGGTTTCCACGTTGGGTGCGTACGTCGCACTCCGAGATTTGCCGGCAAGAAGTTTTCAAGGGCTGGCCGCGATGTGGATTGTCAGTAACGCGATCCACACTTACTCGTTCTGGCGTGCCTTCCAAGTCGGAGAGTGACCTAGGGAAACCCGCCAACCCGAACATGCCAGGGCACCGTGGTGCGGAGGCAGACGGTGGCGCTGCAGCCGGTTGAAAAGGCGGCTGCTCGATGCGCCCGGTAGCGGGCGCGGAGCTACCCAGGTGCTCGTAAGGACGAACAATGTTCGTGGTGACCCACCTGCGCCACACCAACGGTGGTGCGTGTGCGCTTTGCTGTCATTCGTCTCCGCAGATTGCGCCTTATCCGCGACGTGACGGACAAGGCCCTTCGAGGCATTTTCCTTACGGAACAACGATTTCCATGCCTCGTCTCGAGCGGTCGCCTCCAGGTTGCTCGGATCTATGTCTCCTGGCGGGCGCTTCAGGTTCGATGGTGGAAGTGAGAGGGACATTCCCGCCCGAGCATCCGGAAGGTGGCAGCCCAGTTGTAACTCGGGCAACCATGCTCCGGGGCGGAAGCGCGTCCAATCCGGCGGCCCGCCAGGGGTTTGCTTCGTTGGCGGCACCCGTTTGCGCTGGACCTCGGAGTTGCGTAACTAGGAACGGTGCCGCACTATTCCGAGGAAGAAATTCGTAACTATCTCCTTGCCGTCGAAACGCCGCCTCCGGAAAGAGCGGACTGGCACACTTGGACCACTTGGAACATCCGCCGATTTCGCCGCACGCTCGAACTCGTGCCGCCGGCAGAGAGCGGAGATCGCTGCCTCGAGATTGGGAGCATTCCGTACACGTTCGCTCTGCTGATGAAACGCTTCCATCAGTATTCCCTGGCCCACGTAGATTTTTTTGCAGGTGGGGAGCGGCAATTCCGCAAGATCATTCGCTTGCCGGCTCTGGGGGAAACGCATGAATTTGCGAGCGAGCTGTACGACGTGGAACGTGAGGACTTGCCATTTCCAGACGAAAGCTTCGCCGGAGTGCTTTGCTGCGAAGTGCTGGAACACTTGACGACGGATCCGGTTGCCATGCTGGCAGAAATCCATCGCGTGCTGCGACCGAACGGCTGGCTGGTCCTCACAACTCCGAACAGCGCTTGCCTGCGCAACGTGGTGGACTTGCTCCACGGTCGAAACATTTATCGCCCTTATGCGCTGGCCTTCGGGCCAACTTGGCGCCACAATCGAGAATACACCGCTGCCGAAGTTCGAGAGCTGCTTTTGGGCTGCGGGTTCGAGGTGGAACATCTCTCGGTCGAGGATATCGCCCCGAACCACGAGCACCGACCTTTCGGTCACCGCGCGCTCCATTGGCTCCTGCGCCTTCGATACGGTCTCAATTACGGCGAGCAAATTTTTGTGCGGGCACGCCGGCGAGGGCAGTTTTGTTGGCATTACCCTTCCTGGTTGTTCCACCACACGGAGTTTTACGTCTCCGTGCGGCGGCCATACGTGCGCGTGGGGGAGAATGACGCAATCCAGCTTGGCAAAGGTTGGCTGGAAAGAGAGAGTTCCGATGGTGTCCTTGTACGTAGGATCGGGACGGCTGGAGCTATGGCGTATTTGCGCACGCGGCCGGGTTGCTCGCGTCTCGCGCTCGAGCTCCGCCAGTTCGACCCTGAACCGCGGCAACTACCGCTCGCGGTCCGCCCGTATCAGCACGCAAGCGCCAAGCGAGAGTGGACGGGCGAAATTCCGCTGGGAGGAACCGGGCGCCAACTTGCGTCGGTCGTGCTCCCTCAGCCAGACGAAACCCCCGCAATCGAGATCGAGTTTCTCGGTGGCGAAAACAGTGTGGGCTTGTCGGCAATTCGCTGGGACTGTTGAGGAATTCGGGCGCGCGAACAGAAATTCGGTTTGCGGCTGGGTTTTGTGCGGGTCGGCGGGGGTGCTCCTCTTTTAGTTTGAGGTACCTCTTTGGTTCCCTTTGCCGCCCGAACTTAGCCAGGAACCCTAACAAAATGCTCCACTTCCCATCGTGGCGGGGGTTCCTCCGGACCTATGTCGGACGCGGTCTGACCGGCGCCCAGAGGCAGAGTGCCGTCACTGGGCATCTTCACACTCAGTACGCGTTAGCAGGCCGCTTCCTTTACCGTCGCCGATGCTCTCGTTGGGAGAGGAAGAGCCTTGTCGACTCGCATGGAGGTCGGCGAGCCTGGAAGGAGCCTCTGGGTGAGTACCGCGACCGCGGGTACTCTTTCGGTCTCGGTCCCGACTGGTTGTCAGGGCATCGTAACGATCGCGATCCCGCACGTTTGCGGTGCGCCGCCGAGATTGTGGCTTAGCGCGACGGTGGCGTTCTTCACCTGCCGAGGACCAGCCTTCCCCTGGAGCTGCTTGTAATTCTCGTACAGCATCCGGATTCCTGTGGCACCGGTGGGGTGACCGAACGACTTGAGGCCACCGTCGGTGTTGACCGGCAGCTCCCCACCGAGTTCGAAGGTTCCGGCAGCAATGTGTTCCTTCGCAGATCCTTTTTCCGCGAACCCGAGATCCTCGTAAGTCAAGAGCTCGGTAAGCGTGAAGCAATCGTGAACCTGAGCCACATGAATTTCTTTCGCTGGGTTTGCAATGCCGGCCTGACGGTAAGCGTCTTGAGCAGCGTAAATCGTAGGCTTCCAGCGCAAGAAGTCGAAAGAGGGGTCGGACTGCGGGTTCGGTCCGAGGGCAATGGTAATCGCGCGGATCAGCACGTAGTCGTCACGGAAGCTTTTGGCGAGTTCCCTGCGCGTCAGGATGGCCACTGCCGCCCCGTCGGACTGTGCGCAGCAGTCGTACAATCCGAAAGGCCACGAGATGATCGGCGCCTGCAGAACATCCTGGACCGTGATTTCTTTTTTGATCATCGATTTTGGCGCCAGCGTGCCGTTGTGATGATTCTTCACGGCAATCTTCGCGAGGTCTTCACGGCTTGCTCCGTAGGTTTCGAAGTAGCGCGCAGCGCACAAGGCAAACCACCCAGCAGGGGTCATGGGTAAGCCACGCACGCCAGTGGTAACTGCGCTTGGTCCACTGACCCCTCGATCCTTGGGCTTGTCGAAGCCGACGACCATCACTGTGTCGTACATGCCGCACGCGATGGCAAACACGCCGAAGCGCAGCGCATCTGTTCCTGTGGCGCAGTAATTTTGCACCATGCTGACCGGCCGCCCAAAGAGTTTCAACGCGTCAGCAACCTCGGCGGTTCCCTTCGAGGGATACACGGCCCCGCAAAAGACCGCTTCGATTTGCTTTTGCGGTTCGTCGATCCCCGCATCTTCGTACGCCTCGAACGCGGCCTCCACGATCATGTCCTCAGGCGCCTTGTCCCAATTCTCCCCAAATTTGCAGCAACCCATTCCCACGATGGCAACCTTGTCGCGAATGGCTTCTGGGTTCATACGCGTTCCTCGTTCGGCACGGTTCTAAAAAGACTCGTTGTGACGTTTACCAACCGATGCTCCTGACCGGCGTGCATTTCCAAAAATAGTTCGGCGTGCCGCCGTACTCGTGAATCTTGCGGAAGGTGAACTCCACCGGCAAGTCCAGCTTGACTTCCTCGGGCACGGCGTCTGTCATTTGCAAGTACACGCGCGCACCGCCTTCGACTTCGATCGTGGTCACGATGAGAGGTGGGTCCGGGCTCCCTGCGAAGTAGTCGAACGTGAACGACATCACTTTGCCCTGGCGATCGGCCAGGCGGATTTCTTCGAAATCGTCACGTGCGAAGCACTGGAAGCATACGCGTTGGAAGGGAAACTGTTCCGTTCCACAGCGTCTGCAGCGTTGGCCATGAAATGCGATGTCCTCGTTACGGTCGCGGTAGTGGACCGTTGCGGACACTCCTTGGCCCCCTCGACGGTCGCCGTCCGAAGGATAGAGGGCGCGGTAGTTGAGGTACCGGTCATAATCGGCCAGTTCGCGCCGTCGTGCCAAATGCCACTGCACCCCGCGGCGCTTGGCGAGTCGCTGAACCGCCTCGGTCGTGTGTACAACCAGAGCGTCTGCCCCGTCTCCGTAATTTGCCCACAGGAAACGTTCGCCTGGCCGGGCTTGTTCCAAGGCTGCAACCAGAAGGATCGGAGCGAATGCCGCGCCGCAGTTTCCTAGACGGCCGAACAATGGATCCTGCACCTGGGTTTTCGGATCGAACTGCGCGGCGCGAGCCACGCCGGCCAAACTACGCGCGTCCGGTGCGTAAGCTACGAGCTTGGAGAAATCCTGGGGGCGGGCGCCAGTTTTTTCGAGTAACGCACGGATTGCTTGCAGCACATTTTCGGAATAGCCGCGCTCCACGACGAACCGCTCTTCCCATGAGCGAACGAAGCGGTCCCACTCCGTGCGCCACACGTCGATGATTTCTTCGGCCAAAAACACTTGCTCTTCGAAAACCGCGGCGACCTCTTCGGTTCCTACGAGCAGCGCGGCGGCAGCGTCGCCAAAGTTCCGCTCGAGGGGCGACCGTGGCGGGGCCGGTCTGCAGTCCGCCGCCACGACGAGGGCATTGCGGGCAGAGCCCGCGCGCACCGCGTCGACTGCGGCGCGGAGCGCGACCGTGGCGGCCCGAGTGGAATCAGCAAAATCGGCAGTGACGACTTCGCGCCGTAAATCTAAAGCCTTAGCGATCAGCGCTGCACCTTGTTTCTCCCGGTACGGGTACGAGGTGGAGGCAAAGTACAGAGCGTCCACTTGGCTTCGATCGATTCCTTCTAAACAAGCTGTTGCTGCGGCAACCGCCATGGTCGCGGCGTCTTCATCGAAATAAGCGATTGCCCGCTCTCCAGAACCACCACTCGCCTTGCGACCTCCGCTGATCGCTCCGAGCGAAAGCCGCAACATGGGAATGTAGGCACCAGTGGAACGAATCCCTGCTGTTTGCATCGGTTACTTCTTTTCTTCCTTTTTCTCTTCTTTTTTCTCGTCGCGACGCATTTGCGGAATGCCAATGGGCTGGAGATGCTCGAGAAACACCGCGTCGAAATTGGCGGCGATTTCCGCAGCGGTCAGTCCTCCTGGCTTGTACATCATGGCAATCGGGCGCAGTTGTTGGAACAATGTAAAACCATAGCCGCGGCGGCCGAAGATTTGGCCGTTCACATGGGCGGCCTTCTCCGAGGCGAGAAACGCGACCATCGGAGCGTTCCGATCCGGGTGCATTTCGTGTGGCGGCTCTTTGTTTTCCATTCCGGGCATTGTGGCCACCATGCGAGTGAGCCCAGCAGGAGCCATGGCGTTCACGGTAATGCCGTACCGCGCGAGTTCGAGCGCCCAGCACAACGTCAGCCCCATGATTCCAGCTTTCGCCGCACCGTAGTTGCTTTGGCCGAAGTTTCCGCGCAGCCCCGCGCTGGACGTGATGTTGATGATCCGACCGTAGTTTTGCTCCCGCATGTGCGGAATCGCGTGGCGCCCGCAGTTCCAAGTGCCCTTCAGGTGCACAGCAATCACCGCGTCGAAGTCGTCTTCGCTCATCTTCATGATCGTACGATCACGCAAGATGCCGGCGTTGTTCACCAAGATGTCGATCCGGCCAAAGTGCTCGATCGCTGTGTCGATGATTCGTTTCGCACCATCGAACGAAGCGACCGAGTCGTAGTTTGGCACCGCTTGTCCGCCAAAGGATCGAATTTCCTCCACAACTTGCATCGCGGGGTCTTGGGTCTGGCCCTGACCATCTACAGCACAGCCTAAGTCGTTGACGACGACTTTCGCCCCTTCTCGAGCCAATTCCAACGCAATTCCCCGGCCCACTCCGCGTCCGGCTCCTGTCACGACCGCAACCCTACCTTCGAGCAGCATCGTCTGTTTCCTCCCTATCTGGACGTTGCGATTTGACATCCGCTACCACTTCGCATATTTCGCGTCAATCGATCGATTGAATCACGAATGGACTTCGAACCGATTGCGAGCGTCGAGAAGGTTCGGCGGGAGTTTCGCGCCTGGTTGGCTGCGCACCAGCCGCCGGCGGAGGCATGGGAGCGAGTTCGGCGCAGCGCCGGCACTGCGGAGCGGGTGGAATTTCTGCGCAATTGGCAAGCAACGTTGCAGCGCGATCGCTGGGTCGCGCCGCACTTTCCGGAGGAATTTGGCGGGCGAGGCGGCTCTTTGCTGGACTATCTAGCAGTGCAACAAGAGCTGGCGCGTGCGGACGCCCCGCCGCTGGTGAACGGAGCGGCGGTAAGCATCTTCGCCCCAACGCTGCTTTTGTTTGGACGCCCGGAACAAAAGCAACGGTACCTTCCTAAGTTGTTCAGCGCCGAGGAACTGTGGTGCCTTGGATTTTCGGAGCCGAACGCAGGGTCCGACCTGGCATCGCTCAGAACCCGTGCAGAACTTCAAAATGGCGCGTTCGTGGTGAACGGCCAAAAGGTGTGGACCACCTACGCGAACCAGGCGGACTTTGGTTTGTTTCTCGTCCGGACCGACCCTCAGGCAAAACCACACCTGGGCATCAGTTGCCTGATCGTACCGATGCGTACTGCCGGCGTAACGATCCGCCCGCTGCGAGAAATCACCGGCGACCCGGACTTCAACGAAGTGTTTCTGGAGAACGTCCAGGTGCCGGCGGCAAACTTGGTCGGCGAGCTGCACCGCGGCTGGCAGGTCATTTTGACCGCGCTAGGCCACGAGCGCGGCACGTTGTTGCTTGTCGATTACGTGCGGCGGAAGATCGACATGGCGGCGCTCCATCGGTGGCTGCGTGACGTTGGAACACATACCGACCCGATCGTTCGCAATCGGTTTGCCGAACTGTACATCGAAGTTGCGATCATGGGTTTGCACGGGTTCGCATTGGTCAGCGAACTGCAGCATGGTCGGACCCCGCCAGACGTGTCGGTACTCAAACTGTACGGTTCGGAGTTGGTCCAGCGGCTGCAGGATTTTGCGGTAACCGTGCAGGGCCCTTATGCGCAGCTTTGGTGGGGCGACGAGCGCGTCGTGCGTGGCGGCGCTTGGCAATACGGTTGGTTGATGGCACGCGCAATGACGATCGCTTCTGGGACCTCGGAGGTTCAACGCAATATCATTGCCCAACGCCTGTTGGGGCTTCCGCGCGATTCGTGACCGCCCGCAAGCACCGTTATGACGAAGGCGACGACCGATCCTCTTTGGCGCTGCTGCTGCCTTCCACTCTCTTGGGGTCCTCTTCGTCACGGCCTTCGAAGCTGCGCTTGAAATCGCGAATTCCTCGGCCGAGCGCTCCCCCGATTTCCGGCAGTTTGCCTGGTCCGAAAATGATCAGCGCCACAACGAGGATGATGATCAGTTCGGGAACGCCGAGTCCAAACATGTGGTGCGCCTCCTTTGCGACACCACCTTGCTAGCACCAACTGCGCTGCGCGGAAACCATTTTTCAAGGTGTATTTGGTTTCCTGCCGGCGCAGGAAACATCTGCTGCCGCCGGCGAACGAGCGGGCGGAAAGCCTAGTCGGAGGACTTTCATTGCGGCTCCGGAGCCGGGGTGAGTTGGACATCGATCATAAGATCCGAAGCAGCTCGTTCGAGGTCTGCTTGCAAATGGGCAATGTCGGTGCGCGCGGGTACGTCCATGGCAATCGACATTTGGTAGATGGGAGTTCCCGTACCTGGCTCCGGTCGCGAACTCGTTTCCATTCTTGTGATGTTCACCCCGTGCTGCGCGAGCACACGCGCAATCCGTGCGACAATCCCAGCTTTGTCTACGCCTGTGGCCTCGAGGAGATAAGGTCGCGCACCGGTGGCCACGCGGTAGGGAATCGGTTCTCCCTCCAAGGGCCGGAAGAACACCGTGAGCCGCTTCTCCCACTCCAAGCGTTTACAAGCGGCGGAAAGGCGCCGTTCCAAATCTTCGCCCTCGCCCGTGAGCAGCAAAAGCACCGCGAACTCGGAGCCGAGCAGCGTCATGCTCGAGTCTTCGAGGTTGCAATCGCACTCGTAAATGAGCTCTGCGAGGTCGGCGACGATGCCGGGTCGATCAGGCCCGATGGCGGAAAGAGCGAACCAACGCTTCATGACGTCGCGGGATCCTATGGCGTGTTGCTCCGCGGGTCAACGCCACTTCGCGGAGTTGCTGCTTCGCCGATCGTCCGGAAGCACGTTCACCACGGGATGCCCAAGCGATAGGAGGGAATGATCGTGATGTTTTTCTTTTGGGCCAGGCGGGCAACCTTCGGATCCACACTGTAAGCCACAACGAACACGAAGCGATGCGCGCCCAGAATCCCGTGCTTCTCGAGCCGCTGCAGCCGCCTTTCGAGCTTGTTTAAATGCGCTGCGCCGAGGAGCGTTTTTGCCTCGCCAAGCAGGGTGACGGCGCGCCCCTCCTGGAGCGCGACGCCAAAAATGTTGAGTTCGTCTGTACGTCCGTCTGGATACTCCACCCACCTCCGCTCGAGCGAGCCCTGCACGACGAGGTTGAATTGCTTTTTCAAAAGCCGGGGTAAGTAGCGGATCGCTCGGTCCTCAAGTCCGTACCCTACGGTGTCCGAAAGCGTGCCAAGAAGTTCCCTCGTCCGGCGATGATCACGAACGAGTTCTTGGACCTGCTTGGTAAGTTGCCGGAGTTCGTGTTGAGTTTGCCGATGTTCTTCTGCAAGCTGCCGGTGGCTCTCTGCTAGCTCGCGGTGGCTTTGCGCCAGCTGTCGATGGCTTTCTGCCAGCTCGTGGTGGCTTTGTGCCAGCTCGTGGTGGCTTTGTGCCAGCCGTTTGTGGCTTTCTGCTAGGTCCCTTAGCTCTTGTCGGAGCTCCTTGACCGCCTCGGTAAGCTCATTGACCCGTTCCTCCGTGCGGCGCTGCGCTTCCGCAAGTTCGTTAACCCGCTCTTCTGTACGCCGCTGCGCTTCGGCAAGTTCGTTGACCCGTTCTTCCGTGCGCCGTTGCGCCTCGGCAAGTTCGTTGACCCGTTCTTCCGTGCGCCGTTGCGCCTCGGCAAGTTCGTTGACCCGTTCTTCTGTGCGCCGCTGCGCTTCGGCAAGTTCGTTGACCCGTTCTTCCGTGCGGCGCTGCGCCTCGGCAAGTTCGTTGACCCGTTCCTCCGTGCGGCGCTGCGCCTCGGCAAGTTCGTTGACCCGTTCCTCCGTGCGGCGCTGCGCCTCGGCAAGTTCGTTGACCCGCTCTTCTGTACGCCGCTGCGCCTCGGCAAGTTCGTTGACCCGTTCCTCCGTGCGGCGCTGCGCCTCGGCAAGTTCGTTGACCCGCTCTTCTGTGCGCCGTTGCGCTTCGGCAAGTTCGTTAACCCGTTCCTCCGTGCGGCGCTGCGCTTCGGCAAGTTCGTTGACCCGTTCTTCCGTACGCCGCTGCGCTTCGGCAAGTTCGTTAACCCGTTCCTCCGTGCGCCGCTGCGCTTCGGCAAGACTCCGTAACTCTACGGTGAGTGCTTCTTGCGCTTGGACCAAGCGTTCCACCGAGTCCTTGAGCTCAGCGAACTCTGTTTTGGTGACCTGGTCTCGTGTTTCTTCGTACAGCGTCGCAAGGGCGCGCACGAGGGCGTTGGCGGCCTCCGGTTCCAAAGTCCGGCCCGCCACTGCCGAAAGTTCAGCTAGCGCCGACGCAAACGTTGCCACCGGGTTCTCCTAATAGCGTTGCTTCTCTGGAGTACGAAACAGGGGCCTCGACGAAAATCTTTCCACAATCGTTCGTGCTGGTTCCCCTCGGCGCCGCAGATTCGCTGAGGGTAACAAATGGAGTCGGTCGAAACTGTCTCGGGATCGCCTGCGCTCGACTTGCATGGGCTCACTTTCTTATTTTCCGACGTGGCTGAGAACGCTTTTCGTTCCTGCTGGAGAGTCCAGAGGCAGCACGTTTTGTGCCCAGCAAAGTAAGAGAGTAGGCGTCGCGAGTAGAGGTAACGACTGCCTGCGTTGGGGGTCCGAAGTGAGCACGTCGCTGGCTCACAGTGAAAGCGAAGTCTGCCGCGCATGGGCAACAGGCTGGGTCCACGGCAGTGGGTCGAGAAGAGCGTTCCTAACTTCTTTGGTGCTTCGCGAAGCCCGAGTGGCCGCCGAACGTGACG
This sequence comes from uncultured Binatia bacterium (SeqCode), assembly GCA_964534275.1. Lineage (GTDB taxonomy): Bacteria > Desulfobacterota > Binatia > HRBIN30 > HRBIN30 > HRBIN30. The sequence goes on from CAZHQG010000004.1 coordinate 177,425, forward strand.
CGCATGGTACTTACCGTTTGTGCGCCCGCGAATGGGCGATGGTCGTTTGCGGGACCAGATGCGGGTACGCGTTTCGAAGGCAGCGGGTAGGAAAAATGGCTACGGCAGCGCCGGGACCGACACGAACAAGGTGAGGATCGTGAGCGCCGCGAGCAACACGGCTGCCCATACCATATCGTGCGGGTGACTGTTCGTGGCGGCGAATGGGTGCACGCTTGCCCTTGTTCGCCACGTGGCTGGTTTGAGTGCTCCGACGACGCGCATGGTAGGACAACCAGCCTGCAGGAAGCGTTCCCGCGGCATCCTGTTCGGTCATTTGTGCGCCATTCTTGGGTCGGAGGTCGGTCGAGGCGGCAGAAAAATACCGGGAAGTGAAGGAATTGCGGTTAAAGTGTCTGGGCACCACGGGGGACTTGCGGAGAGGATGGAGGTCTCGGGGGATGGAGCTCCAGAGGACGGAGGCGGCATGCGCGTACGTGGATGACTCCATCCACTTTCTGCAAGGGCCCCTCGGCTTCCAGAAGCGCTACGGTATGAATGAGCGTGCGGTAACGTTCGAACAACGCTGGGGTCAGCACCACATTGGCTAACCCGGTTTCGTCTTCGAGGGTCAAAAAACAAAATCCCTTAGCGGTACCTGGCCGTTGGCGTACGATCACGTGTCCGGCGACTCGCACCCATTGCTCGTGGGCACAGTGGGCGAGGGAGCGTGCGGGGAGGGTTCCGCGTGCGTTCAGATGTGGCCGCCAATGGGCCATCAAGTGTGGCCCCACGGTGACACCGCTTCCGCGATAGTCGGCGAGGGTTCGCTCCACCGGGTCCATATCTGCAAGCGGGCTTGGTTTCGGCTCGCTTGCAGCTTGAGCCGAGATGGCTGCACGGGCGAACAAAGGTCCTCGGGGTACGGCAGCGATCTGCCACAAAGCGCTTCGCCGGCTGTGGCCGAACGCTGCGAAGGCGCCGATTTCGGCCAGAGTTGCGAGTTCGTCTTCACGTAAAGCGGTGCGGTGCACGAAGTCTTCGAGTGAGTGGAACGGTTCTTTTGTGCGTTCTGACACGATGGCTTCTCCAGCTTCGGCTCGTAGGCCGCGAACGTACCGCAAGCCCAAGCGGAGGCAAAGGACGCTGCCATTGGTGTCTGGCATGCGCTCGAGAGTGCAGCGCCACGCAGAACGGGTGACATCGATGGGCAGCACGCGGACGCCGTGCCGCTGGGCATCCTTTACGATGGTTGCCGGGTGGTAAAACCCCATCGGCCAATTGTTCAGCAATGCACAAGCAAACGCGGCGGGGTGGTGCGCTTTGAGGTACGCGGAAGCGTACGCCAGAAGAGCAAAACTTGCAGCATGCGACTCAGGAAACCCGTACAACGCGAACGAGGTAATGCTGCGCACGATGTCATCGGCAGTTTTCCCGGTAATTCCCCGTGCTGCCATGCCTGAGCGCAGTTTCGCTTCGATCGCCCGCATGCGCTCGATGGAACGTTTGAAGCCCATGGCGCGACGCAACTCTTCTGCTTCCCCACCGGAGAATCCTGCCACAGTCATGGCGATCCGCAACAGTTGCTCCTGGAACAGCGGCACTCCGAGGGTGCGTTTGAGAATGGGCTCGAGCGAGGGATGTGGGTAAGTGATGGGCTCACGGCCCGCGCGCCGGCGCAAGTACGGGTGCACCATTTGCCCCACAATCGGCCCAGGCCGGATGAGGGCCACTTCGACCACCAAGTCGTAGAAACAGCGTGGTTGCAGTCGCGGCAAGGTGGCCATTTGCGCCCGACTCTCTACCTGGAACACGCCAATGGTATCTGCGCGTTGGAGCTGGGTGTACGTGGCCGGATCATCCGGCGGTAGGTGCGCTAGGTCGAGTTCGATGCCCTCGTGTTGGCGCACCAAGGGGAGGGCCTCTTCGAGCACTGCCATCATGCCCAAACCGAGCAGATCCACTTTGATGATGCCGAGGTCGGCGCAGTCGTCTTTGTCCCACTGCACCACGACCCGTCCTGGCATGCGCGCCGGCTCCAGGGGCACGATGTCATCCAAACGCCCGGCCGCAATGATCATCCCGCCGGAGTGTTGGCCAAGGTGGCGCGGCAAGTGTTGGATCCGTTCGACCAGTTCTACGAGCAGACGCGTGCGCAGTGCTGTCGGGTCGAGCCCCGCGGCACGGAGCTGGAGGGCAAGGTCGTCCTTCGGATCGCGAAATTCGAACCGGTGGAGCAACTTGGCCAAGCGATCGACTTGTTCGGCAGGAAATCCCAGGGCTTTGCCAACTTCTCTCACGGCGCTGCGTACGCGGTAGGTGATGACATTGGCAGTCATGGCAGCGCCATGGGGGCCGTAGCGGCGATAGACATACTGCAGCACGCGTTCTCGCTGGTCGCCGCTAGGCAGGTCGATGTCGATATCTGGCCATTCTCCTCGTTCTTCGGAGAGAAAACGTTCGAACAACAAGTCCATTCCCACAGGGTCGACCGCAGTGATGCCTAACGCGTAACACACCGCACTGTTGGCGGCGGATCCTCGGCCTTGGGCAAGAATGCCGTTCTCGCGGCAAAAGCGAACGATGTCCCACACGATGAGAAAGTATCCCGCCAGTTGGAGCTTCCCGATAATGGCCAACTCGTGCTCGAGCTGGCGCCGCACTGCCGGGGTGATCGTGCGGTAACGTTCCCGCGCCCCCTGATACACCAAAGCGCGCAAATGTTCGTGAGCGGTTTGCCCGGGAGGCAGAGGATAATCGGGGAAGCGATAGCCAAGGTTGGCTAAGGTGAACTCGCATTGCTCGGCAATGGCACGAGTGTTGGCGATTGCACGGGGAAGATCGCGGAACCGCTGGACCATTTCTGCAGGTGGGCGCAGGTGGCGTGCGGCATTGCGCTCGAGCAACCATCCCGCAGCGTCGATGGTGGTGCGATGCCGAATGCACGTGAGCACGTCGAGCAGCGACTGCCCTTCGGGTGTGGCGTAGCGCACGTCGTTTGTGGCTACGACGGGCAATTGAAAGTGGGTGGCCGCATCGCACAAGACGCGGTTTTCCCACTCCTCCACCGGGTCGTCGTGGCGATGCAACTCGAGGTACAACCGCCCGGGAAACAATCGGCACAGCGTTTCCAATGCGCCCGTTGCCAAATGCCCGGGAGCAGAAAACACGGCCTCGCGCGCGAGGCACAAGAGCCCATCGGTCAATCCTTCGAGCTCCTTCCAAGTGAGCACCGCTTCGCCTTTGGCAAAGGCTAACTTGTTGCGGGTCAGCAGACGGCACAAATTGCGATAACCGGTGCGCGTGGCGACCAACACATACAGGCTTGTCGTGCCCTTGGGAGGAGGCTCGTTCGGGTTGCTCCAGGGCCGCAAGGTTAACGTGCAGCCCACCAGAGGCCGGATCCCTGCTTCGCGCGCAGCCCGATAGAAACGCGGGGCTCCGTACACGCCATCCGCGTCGCCGAGCGCCAAAGTGCTGTAACCCAAGGCGGCAGCCCGTGCGACGAGATCCTCTGGCAGTGAAGCAGCCGCCAAAAAGTGAAAAGCGGAGTGACAGTGCAGTTCTACGTAGTCCATGAGAACGGTTGCGACGCTTTTCGTGCATCGGGGAAACGCTGGTGCATTAGTCGTACACTCCGTCGACAAACCACTCTCCCGAGGTTGCCTCGCGAAAGAGCCGGTACAGCCCCCCATCGCTCAATTGCACATCGTAATAATCGCGTCGGTAGGGGACGGGGCACCACCATTCTGTGTGGACCCGCCACGGTCCTGCCCACGACACTACGCGCCCGCCGAGGCCAGCACCGCGAATGAAGTCCGGACGCTCGCGTTCGTAAAAGACTTCCACCGCCACTGGGGGGCGAAAGCGCCGCAATCCGAGCGGCGGGAGTGCGCTCGGGGGAGGGCTGCTAGGAGGCATCGTGGCTGCAGTGGACGAGCCGAAGGGGACCAGGTGCTCTGCATCGAGTCGGTGCGAATGCGGCACAGCAGGGGCGCCAACGCGCTCGTTGCCACACAGTGCGGCTAATTGGGCGAGAGTGGCTGCCAAGGCAGCAGGGGCGGGTCCGTTGGGCCGAAAAAGCTCGAGTTGGGCAGGGCGCAGCACTTCGGGAGTTGCACGGAGCCGGATTGCGTCCACAGGTGCTGAAGGAGGATGCTGCTCGAGCTGCAAGCGAAGCGCGGCCAACAAAGCTTTGGGTTCGTTGTTGGGGTAGGCGAGGGACGAGGTGCGTTCGTCCCAGCCAATTCCAGGAGAATGCCAAGAAAGCTGCAGTCCAGCGCACACACACCCGCGTGCTTCCAGACGAACCGTCAGGCGCTCGAGCATGGCCCGCAGCACAAAGGTCAACGGCTCCAAGTTGTCGATCGTGTAATCGAACTGCATGCTTTCTTCGAAAACGAGCGGACAGGGGCGCGGCTGCAAAGGGATCGGGTCCTCCCCTCGCGCGCGCCGCACGAGTGCAAGGCCTTCTGGACCAAGCCTCGTGGCGATTCCATCGATGGGCAGGCGAGCGAGTTGGCCAATGGTGTGAATGCCCCAGCGTGTGAGTGTGGCGAGCAGTTCCGCAGACGGCCGGAGGGCAGCTACCGGAACCGAAGCGAGAAAGTCCGTTTCTTCCTCGGGAGCCAGCACGGTAACACCCTCGCTCCGCAATGCGGCCAACTGCGCAGCCGTCTTTGTGCGGGCAATGGCCACACGAGCCGGGAGCCCCAAGCGCTCGCTCCGTGCAGCAAGTTTCGTGGCAAACTCCGCCTCCGATCCGTATTGCGAGCCGATCAAGCCGGCGAGACTCAGGTAGACCGTTCCCTCCTCGGCAGGTTCGATCGCGGGAGAAAACGATGCGGCTGTATCGATCAAGGCTGCCCGAGCGCTTTCGAGGACCGAATTGGCCAAGGGCCGTACATGCAGCTTACTGCACAGGCTTTGGGCTTGGCTCAAACGCATCCCGGGTGCCACTCCCCACCGCCACGCGGCGCGCGATGCGGCGAGCACCGGACTGCGCGGGTCGCTGCGCTGCACCACGACGACCGCTTCGTTCCGCAACTCTGGTTCTGCGCGCACCCATGCAGCCAAGGGAAATGCGGGCACGTACAAGCAAGCAATGCGCATCGGTTGTGCCTCCAGGCTGGTGTCGCTCCTTCACGCAGCGCACACAGAGCTGGAACCAGCAGTGCGCGGAACTTCCCAAAGTGCCCAGCGCCCCTCGGGACCGGTGCGGTTGCGTTCGATGGCAGCCTGTACGCACAGGCCCTGGAAGAACTTGCGTTTTCCGGCGCAAAGCCAGCGAACCTCCCGAGCCGACACGCGCACGCGCAACGCAGCAAAACTTCCCGCGACGCTGCAAGGAGCCAGCACTAACAGCACCGCCTGCGCGCGAGCGGCTGCTCGTTGCAAGCGTATCCAGGAGGCATGACTTGCCCTCCGAGGGCTGTGGTGGCCCCAATCCAGAACCACCAGCGGAAAGCCTTCTCCCAGAAGGACGATTTCCGCGCAGCGCAATGCCTCTTGCCAGCGTTGCGGACGAACCCACAACACTCGCGGCAACTCCACCCCGGCTGCGACCAACGACAGCGGGTGCAAAGCATCGGCAGCATCGATCCACACTGCGGTTTCTCCGGCTCGGGTAACCGTTGCCAGCAACTGCAAGGCAAGGGTGGTTTTCCCGCTCGAGTGCTTCCCGTACAGCTCACTCAGTTGCCCTCGGGGCCACCCACCCCCCAGCAACCGGTCGAGTTCCGGAATTCCACACGAAACCCGCGCGACGGGTTCCTGTACGGCCCCGCGCCGGACCCCAGAGGTCCTTTGAAGAAGTGCTAATTGCGATTCTTCGCGGGCGAAACAGGGAAGTACCGACATGCCCCGCTTTTTCGCCAAATTTTCGCCTTTAGGCAAGAGGGAAGTAGGATCGCAGGGCAAACCGAATGCTGGGCGTGTGTGGCGGGTGCTCCGCGTGCGACCGTGTCGACAACGACACGACCATGGCGATGTAGGGGCGACCCGGTGAGTCGCCCGTAGCGCGTGGTGGCACAGCGCAACTCCTCTGCGTGCCCACGTTCCCCATCACCCCTGTGGGAGCACGGTGGTGCCGTGCCCCCGAACGGGGGTGCCGTGCATCTGGTGAGGCATCTCCAGGCTTGCATCACGTTGGGCACCGATGCGGAAACTGGTTGACCGGATCGTTCACTGTCGTTGGAGCACGGCGCCCTTGTTGCAAACCATCGTGCGCCATTTGTGTAGGAGCACGGCGGTGCCGTGCCCCCGAACCGCACTACCGTGCCCTTGTGATCTCCCTAGGATCACCAACCCGTAGGACCAGTCCTTGTTCCTCGTCCCGACAGGGCGAACTACAGGTGCTTGTTCCTACATCCGGTCGGGGGATGCGGTTCCGCGGCCAACGCAACGAGGGCGAACACATCGTCCGCGATCACAAGTCGTTGGATGGGATCGCTCAGCACCAGGCACACCAAACGAGGCATCGGACTGCTTGGTGCCTAGGAACAATGCGCGAACACCCGCTGGCCGTCGCCCCGCAGCGGTACTGCCCTTGATCGAAGCGCGGCACGCGGGCGGGGATGATGCGCGACCTGCGCAAACGCATTGCGATGGGTCGCGGACAACCCGCGCACGACCGTGTCGACAAGCGACACGACCATGGCGATGTAGGGGCGACCCGGTGGGTCGCCCGTGGCGCGTGGTGGCACAGGTGTCCCGGCCGCGATCACATCGCCACAGAAAACTCTCACTCCTCACTTCTCTCTTCTCACTGCTTCACTGGCGCCGCAGCACATCGCCGCGGAAAACTCTCGCTCCTCACTCCTCACTTCTCTCTTCTCACTGCTTCACTGGTGCCGCGATCACATCGCCGCGGAAAACTCTCACTCCTCACTCCTCTCTTCTCACTGCTTCACTGGGGCCGCAGCACATCGCTGCGGAAAACTTCTCCTAGGGGAGAAGTGAAGTTTCGGCTTCTCGGCTTCAATGGGGCCGCAGCACATCGCTGCGGAAAACGCGTGTCCCAGACCCCCGCGCCGTCGAACGTTCCCTGCTTCAATGGGGCCGCAGCACATCGCTGCGGAAAACGTGTTCGGTGTTGGCAAGTAGTACGCGCTAAACGCGGCTTCAATGGGGCCGCAGCACATCGCTGCGGAAAACTCGATGCAGCGCGGAGACTTCGAAGAAACATGCGCTGCTTCAATGGGGCCGCAGCACATCGCTGCGGAAAACGTTCAGCTTCGATGCGGGTAACGAGCGCCAGATCGTGCTTCAATGGGGCCGCAGCACATCGCTGCGGAAAACGTGATCGAGGCGGAGGCCGAGCGACCGCAGCGGCCCCAGCTTCAATGGGGCCGCAGCACATCGCTGCGGAAAACCCGCCGCGTACGCCCCTTATCTTGCATTTCTGCATAGCTTCAATGGGGCCGCAGCACATCGCTGCGGAAAACCGCTCCGCGAGCTCGATGAGGAACACGCCGCCAAAAGCTTCAATGGGGCCGCAGCACATCGCTGCGGAAAACAGCGGCTAAAGCCGCTGCCGACCTTGCCCTTGTGGGGCTTCAATGGGGCCGCAGCACATCGCTGCGGAAAACAGTTGCAGGCTATTTACAACTATAGGCCCGCAACGGAAGCTTCAATGGGGCCGCAGCACATCGCTGCGGAAAACCATGACCAAAGCAAACAAAGAATTGATTGAATATAGCTTCAATGGGGCCGCAGCACATCGCTGCGGAAAACTCGGTTCTGTTCCAGTGTTTGGGCAACTAGTTCCTTGCTTCAATGGGGCCGCAGCACATCGCTGCGGAAAACGTGGTGCTGGTGGCCCCGCAGTGCCACGCTCTAGTGCTTCAATGGGGCCGCAGCACGTCGCCGCGGAAAACTCTCACTCCTCACTCCTCTCTTCTCACTGCTTCACTGGGGCCGCAGCACATCGCTGCGGAAAACAGGACGGTCGGCAAGCAGGACGGCATCCTGGTCGGGCTTCAATGGGGCCGCAGCACATCGCTGCGGAAAACGAGGAGGATATCATGACACGAAACATCCAACTATACGCTTCAATGGGGCCGCAGCACATCGCTGCGGAAAACGGCCTTCCACCACGAAGGCCAAGGCCTTCCACCACGCTTCAATGGGGCCGCAGCACATCGCTGCGGAAAACCGGCTGCACGGGAAGGCTTGCCGATCGGCTTTACGGGCTTCAATGGGGCCGCAGCACATCGCTGCGGAAAACTCATTCCGCTCTTGAACTTCGTAGCGCGCATTTTGGCTTCAATGGGGCCGCAGCACATCGCTGCGGAAAACCGGGCCAGGCAAGCGCGGACTATCTCCGGGAGCTCGCTTCAATGGGGCCGCAGCACATCGCTGCGGAAAACGTTTGGATCTACGGCTTAGAAGTTTCAACCAAAGAGAAGCTTCAATGGGGCCGCAGCACATCGCTGCGGAAAACTACGTCTATCGCCATTCTGACCTCCCTTCGGGGTGACGCTTCAATGGGGCCGCAGCACATCGCTGCGGAAAACGTCCTTAACTAGACGGCGGCGAATGTCGCCCTTAGGGCTTCAATGGGGCCGCAGCACATCGCTGCGGAAAACACCCAGCCGGCACCGATAGTCCCGAGTGTGGCCCAATGCTTCAATGGGGCCGCAGCACATCGCTGCGGAAAACTCTATTTTTTCAAGCAGCAACGGCACTTCAGATAAGCTTCAATGGGGCCGCAGCACATCGCTGCGGAAAACTCGAGGGATGGTAAATTGGTGTATCCAGTTGAGCACGCTTCAATGGGGCCGCAGCACATCGCTGCGGAAAACGCTAGACAAGAGAATCGCTTGGTTTACGGCTGGCACGCTTCAATGGGGCCGCAGCACATCGCTGCGGAAAACATATCCTGGGCATCGCACCGCCACACCTCCCAGCCGCTTCAATGGGGCCGCAGCACATCGCTGCGGAAAACTGAGCGGTTCCGTGGGCAATGTGCGGAACAGATTGCGCTTCAATGGGGCCGCAGCACATCGCTGCGGAAAACAGGACGCGCTGCGCGCTAGCGCCGAGCATTTTCTCGCTTCAATGGGGCCGCAGCACATCGCTGCGGAAAACGTTCAACTGATCGCGGCCGACATGCGCGAGGCCGCGGCTTCAATGGGGCCGCAGCACATCGCTGCGGAAAACGTAGTGCCCGCGGTGCCGATCGTCTGGGCCCCAAGCTTCAATGGGGCCGCAGCACATCGCTGCGGAAAACCTCGCGTCGGCGGAGCCACGGTTCCGCGTAGCCCAGCTTCAATGGGGCCGCGGTTCCGCGTAGCCCAGCTTCAATGGGGCCGCAGCACATCGCTGCGGAAAACTTTAATCCAAATACATAGGAGGTATATATGGTGGAGCTTCAATGGGGCCGCAGCACATCGCTGCGGAAAACGGCCTCGAATTTGGATATTGCACGCCGCCGCAGTCGGGCGCTTCAATGGGGCCGCAGCACATCGCTGCGGAAAACGAGCTTACCCACTTTCGCCGCTTAAAAATTTCATGGGCTTCAATGGGGCCGCAGCACATCGCTGCGGAAAACCTCGCCCGTGACGGAAGCATTAGCTTTGAGCGCCTGGCTTCAATGGGGCCGCAGCACATCGCTGCGGAAAACGGTCTCGGCGACGTACCAAGGCCCGCAAACGGGCTTGCTTCAATGGGGCCGCAGCACATCGCTGCGGAAAACGCGACCAATCAATTTTGGGTACTGGGAACAGAAAGAGCTTCAATGGGGCCGCAGCACATCGCTGCGGAAAACACGATTGTGCAGCAACGGCCGCGGCCGGAAGGGAGAGCTTCAATGGGGCCGCAGCACATCGCTGCGGAAAACTTCTTGCAATTGGCAAACGGTTGCGTTTGGATAGTCAAGCTTCAATGGGGCCGCAGCACATCGCTGCGGAAAACTTGATTGTGACCGCGTCATCGTCTGTTCCAGGACGGCTTCAATGGGGCCGCAGCACATCGCTGCGGAAAACCGCCGGAGACGCTTTTCGAGTTTCGGCTCGCCGAAGCTTCAATGGGGCCGCAGCACATCGCTGCGGAAAACCACCAGCGCAACGCATGCAACTTTTGGCGTTATCATTGGCTTCAATGGGGCCGCAGCACATCGCTGCGGAAAACCCGGACGTGCTCCGGCAAGACGACCGCGGGCTCTACTTCGCTTCAATGGGGCCGCAGCACATCGCTGCGGAAAACGATGGCGGCGGATATCGAGCTACCACCAGAGCTAGAGCTTCAATGGGGCCGCAGCACATCGCTGCGGAAAACCGCGCTCGAGGAATTGCGCGAGGAATGGGAGAAAAAGCTTCAATGGGGCCGCAGCACATCGCTGCGGAAAACGCGGCCTAGCCTCTACTTTTCTAGCTTACTAGTCCCGCTTCAATGGGGCCGCAGCACATCGCTGCGGAAAACGTGTCCCGGATCTCCGGACCATCGAGCACGCTCGCGAGGCTTCAATGGGGCCGCAGCACATCGCTGCGGAAAACAGCTTCGGGCTGCCCCACGGGCAGCTTCGGTTCGGGCTTCAATGGGGCCGCAGCACATCGCTGCGGAAAACACGTTCTGACCCGGCATGAAAATCGGGCGCTGCGCGCTGTCCTTGCTTCAATGGGGCCGCAGCACATCGCTGCGGAAAACAGGCCTCGCCTGGCGTCCCAGCGTAGATGTAATCGACGCTTCAATGGGGCCGCAGCACATCGCTGCGGAAAACGCGGATGTGCTCCGACAACAGCTCGGGAGGGGCGCATGAGGCTTCAATGGGGCCGCAGCACATCGGTGCGGAAAACAGGAGCACGGTCGGCAAGCAGGACGGCATCCTGGTCGGGCTTCAATGGGGCCGCAGCACATCGCTGCGGAAAACTACGCGAACACGCTATGTAAACACGCTACGCGAACCGCTTCAATGGGGCCGCAGCACATCGCTGCGGAAAACGTCGGCCCGCGCCGGCAGGGGCGAATATCAGCGGGCAGGCTTCAATGGGGCCGCAGCACATCGCTGCGGAAAACCTTGCACCAAGCCGCAACGCTTTTACTCTTAATGAGCGCTTCAATGGGGCCGCAGCACATCGCTGCGGAAAACTGGGTACAGATTTATCTGTACTCCATTGCACCTACAGGCTTCAATGGGGCCGCAGCACATCGCTGCGGAAAACACGGCACAATTGGGAACTGGGGCAGGGTAGTTCTTGCTTCAATGGGGCCGCAGCACATCGCTGCGGAAAACATGCCGAGCTAGCCCAGGCACTAGAGATGCGCCTCGCTTCAATGGGGCCGCAGCACATCGCTGCGGAAAACCACACCAGAGCCAAGGGCAAACCGTGCAGCCCCGGCGGACGCTTCAATGGGGCCGCAGCACATCGCTGCGGAAAACGGAGTGCCGGAAGGGGCGCTTGTCGCCGAAGACGTGCTTCAATGGGGCCGCAGCACATCGCTGCGGAAAACGCCGTTCGACGCCAGAGAACACACGCCGGGGCCCGAAGCTTCAATGGGGCCGCAGCACATCGCTGCGGAAAACCGCGGCATCTGGCCAACGTACGCATCGAGCATCCGTGCTTCAATGGGGCCGCAGCACATCGCTGCGGAAAACGTGAGCACATCCGCAATCCGGGCATCTGGCAGATACGGCTTCAATGGGGCCGCAGCACATCGCTGCGGAAAACACTACCGCGTCCTGCGCGGACGGCTCTGCAAGCAGGCTTCAATGGGGCCGCAGCACATCGCTGCGGAAAACGACGTGGCGATGATCGTGCGGCCGAGCATGCGCTCGAGCTTCAATGGGGCCGCAGCACATCGCTGCGGAAAACGAAGCTCCTCGTTGGCGAAGAGGCTCCTCTTTGGCGCTTCAATGGGGCCGCAGCACATCGCTGCGGAAAACGAGGCTCCTCGTTGGCGAAGAGGCTCCTCTTTGGCGCTTCAATGGGGCCGCAGCACATCGCTGCGGAAAACGCAGCAGGCGGGCCTCGAGCGCGCCTCATCGTGGGGCTTCAATGGGGCCGCAGCACATCGCTGCGGAAAACGCAGCAGGCGGGCCTCGAGCGCGCCTCATCGTGGGGCTTCAATGGGGCCGCAGCACATCGCTGCGGAAAACGCGTGGGCATCGCGGCCGACCAACAGGGCGTGCCGGCTTCAATGGGGCCGCAGCACATCGCTGCGGAAAACGGCACGCTGTATGCGCTCTCCACCTATGGGCTCGACGCGGGCTTCAATGGGGCCGCAGCACATCGCTGCGGAAAACGCGAGTCGGCGTGTTCGTGATAGTTGGCGTTTGCGTTGCTTCAATGGGGCCGCAGCACATCGCTGCGGAAAACGTATGAGCCAGCACGAGCAAGTAGCCCACGCTCAGGGCTTCAATGGGGCCGCAGCACATCGCTGCGGAAAACCTGCTGTCCGTCGCATCACAGGTGCGCTTTCGCTTGAGGCTTCAATGGGGCCGCAGCACATCGCTGCGGAAAACATAGCGTTTAATATGGCCGAGCTCCGGCTCCATGTGCTTCAATGGGGCCGCAGCACATCGCTGCGGAAAACCGCAGGGTGTGCATGCGCGAATTTTGGCGAATAATGAGCTTCAATGGGGCCGCAGCACATCGCTGCGGAAAACGCCACACCTCCTCCAGAGCGTCCCGTGCCCGGGCGACGCTTCAATGGGGCCGCAGCACATCGCTGCGGAAAACCTCGTCGATGCGCCCGCGCTCGCCAGTCACCGCCTGCGCTTCAATGGGGCCGCAGCACATCGCTGCGGAAAACCCGGCAGCACGGCCACGGTCACCGTGTCGCTTGCGGGCTTCAATGGGGCCGCAGCACATCGCTGCGGAAAACGTCTTGCAAGCAGCGAAATAGATTCACGAGATCATCATTGCTTCAATGGGGCCGCAGCACATCGCTGCGGAAAACGTCGAGCCCATCGCTCTCGCAATGGGTCTGCTCGGGGCTTCAATGGGGCCGCAGCACATCGCTGCGGAAAACAGCCCGGGCTGCTAGTGTCCCGGCTGACGTATTAGCTTCAATGGGGCCGCAGCACATCGCTGCGGAAAACGCCACGTCGGTATCACCGAGCGTCGGTGTGTCGAAGCTTCAATGGGGCCGCAGCACATCGCTGCGGAAAACGGTGTCGGTTCCTCTTCGGTTCCGACAACATAGGGGCTTCAATGGGGCCGCAGCACATCGCTGCGGAAAACATTAAGTTTTTTTCATAGCTTGCCGGTGTTGCATAGGCTTCAATGGGGCCGCAGCACATCGCTGCGGAAAACCACGCAGAGGAAGCCTTCGGGTTCGGCAAACCACGGCTTCAATGGGGCCGCAGCACATCGCTGCGGAAAACCTAGGCCATGCGTGTATGGTAGCCAAGCCAGCGCCAAGCTTCAATGGGGCCGCAGCACATCGCTGCGGAAAACCCACGGCAAAGCCGGAACCCGCCTTGCCGAACAGGCTTCAATGGGGCCGCAGCACATCGCTGCGGAAAACGAGAACTCGTTCCACGGCAAGCCGGAACCTGCCTTGGCGCTTCAATGGGGCCGCAGCACATCGCTGCGGAAAACGAGGCTCCTCGTTG
>CAZHQG010000005.1:0-145927 GCA_964534275.1 uncultured Binatia bacterium (SeqCode)
CAGTGCCCGCGGGCGCCCCAGGAGGGGTGCCCGTTGCTCCGCAACCTGCGATGCAGGCGGAGCCGGCTGCGGCGGAGGGCGAAGCTGCTCCGCAGGGCACGGCAGCAGCCACTCCTGCAAGCACCGAAAAACCGGCGCCGACGAAAGAAGCGACCAAGGCGACGTCACCGGCAAAGACCCCCGGTGGCGTCGGTACGCCTACGCCAGAGATCAAGAAAAGTCCTGTGGGTCCGACGCCAGCAGGGGCGACACCGGCGGCAACTCCTGCCACGCCTCACGCGGGCGGTGCGAAGCACAAGGGGCAAAAGAAGGCCAGCTCCAATCAGCAAGGTGAGTAGGCTGCGGAGAACCACCATGGGAGGGCGACAATGATGCAGTTTGGGCTGATGATCTTTGCCACCGACTACGCCATTCGGCCAGACGAACTGGCGCGAGAGGCAGAGGAGCGTGGGTTCGAATCGCTCTTTTTCCCGGAGCATACACACATCCCGACGAATCGTCGTACGCCTTGGCCGGGGGGCGGCGACTTGCCAAAAGAATATTGGCACACCCACGACCCATTCGTGGCACTGGCAATGGCAGCGGCGGTGACTCACCGCCTCAAGGTAGGTACGGGTATTTGCCTCGTCATTCAGCGCGATACCATCACGTTGGCGAAGGAAGTTGCGACGCTGGATTTTCTCTCCGGGGGCCGCTTCGTGTTCGGGATCGGAGGTGGTTGGAACGTAGAGGAGATGGCGAACCACGGTACCGATTTTCGCACGCGGTGGAAGAAGCTTCGCGAGCAAGTCGCGGCGCTGAAGAAGATCTGGACCGAAGACGAGCCCGAGTTCCACGGAGAGTTCGTGAACTTCGATCCGATTTGGTCGTGGCCCAAGCCCGCGCAAAAGCCCCATCCGCCCATCTTGCTCGGTGGGCACTCGAAGCAAGTGCTGCAGCGCGTGGTCGATTACTGCGATGGATGGATGCCCCTGGGCGTGCGCGGTACGGCGGTGATCCAGCAAATCGAGCAGCTTCGGCAGTTGGCGGAAGAAAAGGGGCGCGATCCGAAGACCATTTCCATCAGCGTGTATTCTGTGCCTGCAGACCCTGCAGTGATCGACGCCTTTCGTGCCGCGCACGTGGAGCGCGTGATTTTCGGGCTTCCGCCAGCGGGGCGAGATCAAGTGCTGCCGCTTCTCGATCGTTACGCAAAACTCATTTCCTGAACGCAGCTCGCAGCCCGAGCCAGCGCATGGCTACACACGGCGGCATGTAAGAGCACGGCGGCGCCGTGCCCCTACACCGCACCGAAACGCGCTGACAGAGCACCCGGCCCCGTACCGGCAGGCAATGTAGGGGCGACCCGGTGGGTCGCCTCACGATAGGTGTGGACGCGCGAGCCCCCGCGCTCGCGGGCCATTCCACCACGGGCTCCGGTGCAACATCGTGTGGCCGTTTCCACCCGCGGTTCGCGCAATTTGGTTGTACGGCCGGCATGTGCGACGGACTGCATGAAAATTTTTGCAAGGGGTATTGTTTTTTTTTTTTTTTTTGAGGCACGCTGTTTTCGACGGAGCAACGGGAGGGACTGGCAATGACGCTACGACGCGCTCTGGTCGGCTGTGCTGCCGCAGTGCTGTTGGCACGGCAAGCTCTCGGCATAGGGATTACGGTGCCATCTGTAAGCGGCGACCCGGGCAGCGCCGTGCAGGTCGCCGTGGTTCTGACAGGCGCCAACGACGAACCGGTCGCGTTGCAGGTGGACGTGGAATTCCCCCAAGCTCTGATGCGGCTTGCCGACTGCACGCTCGATCCTGCGGTTGCGGCCCTTGGCTTCGACGGCTCGGGAAAGGAGCCCCCGTGGTATCCAGGGAGAGTGCGGCTGTTGGTTTATCCTACCGTCGACTCGGTGGGGGCAGCGGGCGGACTCCAGGCACACGCACGTCTCCCCGACGGCGTACTCGCCACGTGTGTCGGTACAATTCACTCCAACGCTCCGCGAGGACAAACGGGACCGTTCGCGCTGTCTAACGCGATGGCCATCGATAGTAACATGGCCCCTTTACCGGTCAGCTTGCAACCTGGAACGGTATTCGTGAATTCGCCCCCGCCTGCACCGGGATGTTCGTTGACCCCAGTGACGGAAGGCCGAGGGCCTTCCGCCTTGCCTCTGTTGGTTGCATGGCTGGCACTGTTGGTAGCGCGGTGGACGCATTCGCTCAGAGGAGGGCCGGCAGTACTCCTGATGGTCGGGCTCACCGCTGCCCAGCCGACTGCAGCACAGCGGCCTGCAGGCCAGCATCCAAGCGTGATCGGCGAGTGGCGTCTTTTGTCGTCCGGCTGCCAGGGCGACAGGGCCCATGCGCCGGATCGGTTGCGGTGTTCGGTGCGTCGCCCATCGGAAGCCTCGTCGTGGGTTGCGTGGGATTTCCAGTGCCGTGGCAACGGCTGTGCGGGGCGCGTGGCCTTGACTGGCGGTACGTTCCTCCGTGTGGGTGAGTTCCACTTGCAACTTGACGAGCCCAACCGAGTGGAGGGACTTATCTACGACCTGAACGGCACCGTGCGGGCGATTGTCCGCGGCAAGATGCACCGGAGCGCGTTGCGTGCGTATGTCAGAGAAGTTGGAGGCGCCGGCGTGCTGCGTCTGACCTTGCCTTTGCCGGCAGGGGCCAGGGACGCCATCGTTCGGCGGCTCCGGCAAGGCAACAGTTCTGGCTCGAATACGGGAACGGATGCGCGCCGGGTGCAAGGAGGCGAGCGATGAAACGGTGCAATGCAGTGATATTGCTCTTCCTGCTGTTTGGGGCAGCCTCTGTAAGCGCGGCAACATTCACCCACCCGGATGCTGGGTACACGGTGTGGTACCCCGACGGCTGGTATGTGCACAAGGAGCCGGCGATTGTTGAACCGGTGGCGACGCCAGCCGAGTTGTGGAACGCGGGCGCGAGAGTGGTCTTAGAAAGGCGCTCCCCAGAACATGCAACCGGAATTTTTGTCGCCTCCAGTATCCCACCAGACCAATATGTGGGCGGCAAGCAAATTCTGCCGGAGGGGGCAGCGGAGCTGGCGGTGTGGCGAGAAAAGGAGAAGCAAGCGTGTGAAACACTCGTTGCGGGCATTCTTCGACGGGTTGCCTGGGGTTCTCTCGACTCACCACGGTCCATACCCCAGACCGGGGGCGATGTTCTGGTACACTCTTTCGTTTCCCAGCCGTACGCCCCTTGGCCAGTGTTCTATGCTCTTGCATGCAAAGAGCTGGCAGGCGTGCCCTTTGTTATTAGGCTAGTCGCCGCGGGGCCTGACGCAGATCGAGAACAAGTTTTTCGGATCATCGCGCGGGCACACGGTTCCTTGAAGGCTTTAGGCTCGAAATGAGGGAGGAACAGGGATGCTCGAGCTTAGGAAGATTGCAGCATCATGCACGTTGTTTCTCTCGCAAGTCCTCACTACTCCTGCGATCGCGGCTCCTTGCTTCCCGGCACCCACCTTTCTTCGCACGCTAACCGCTCTTGCCCCGAACGGCCCGTTCCTGACGCGCGGGTTGGTCTTGGCTGCGTACGAGTCTGGGAGGAGATGGGCACTGGACCCGCGACTTCCCTTGGCCATCTCCGGACAAGAAACGCGGTTCGGTACAGATCCTGCGGCTCAGATATGCCTCAGCCGCTATAACGCGTGGGGCGTCATGGCGTGCACCAGGAATGGTTGCTCTTGTCGGCAATTTAGGAGTTGGGAGCACGGAATAGAGCAGGTGAGCGCACTGCTCCGCAGTTGTTACCTAAATGCAGATTGCAACAGTACTCGCGGGGGGCCCCTCAGGAACACGATCCCCCTGATCGGCGAGGTCTATTGTGGCCAAAACGACCCGAGGTGTGCTGCGTGGGCCCGGGCCGTGCGTTTCTTTTATCGTCGCTTTGGTGGCACCTCGACACCCGATGGGTCTGGCGACCGTCTAGAGTGGGCGGGCGGCTGCTGCGTCGACTGTAGTGGCGACGGGGTTCCCTTTGTAAACGACCTGCTGATTGGCATCAACGTACTGCTTGGAAATTTCCCATTACAGGCTTGTTGGACCTTGGACCTGGCGGACACGGACCCAGCGACGAACGGGTTCCCCGACGGATCGATCACCGTAGACGAAGTGCTAATCGGGGTAAACGAAGCACTCCTGGGTTGTCCTACCGCAAACTACTAGGTGTTGGAGGCACTGAAACGATGAAAAGAGGAATTTCAATGGGGATAACAGTGATCTCTCTATTACTGTGTTCAATCGGTACGAGCGATGTCAGAGCCAAAGTCTTCGACCACCCGTATGAAGGGTATACGCTTTGGTTTCCCGACGACTGGGATGGGGGCGAGCCCCCTGCCGATGCACATGCCTGGTTCAGCGCTGGTATCCCTTCGGCGGAAGAGATGAAGCGGTACGCGAACGACCCTTGCCCCGATGACGTCGACGTCGCGTTGATTTCGCTTCGGGTCGAGAAGGGCGAATCGTGCCGGGCTGCACTCGAGGAGAAGGCGAAGCCGGGAGAACCTTACCTTAAATGGGACGAACGCGTGATCGCCGGTCGGCGGTTCTTGATGGTCCGGCTAGCTGAGGAGGAAATGACTTTGCAATGGGCTTGTTGGTCTGACGGAAATCGCCTTTTTGTCTTCTTGCTTAACGTGTGTACGCCCACCCGCAGGTACCACGAGTACGTGGACATCTGGGAGAAGGTTATCGCCAGTCTTCGCCTGAAGCCTTACCGGGACCTCTCTAGAACTACTTCAAGTGGGCTGCCACGTTAACGGGTTACTCCAGCATGCCGGGGTGCCTCCCGCGGGTAGTCGAGGTTGATTTTGGCTGCGTGGCCGGGGAACAAGTTCTGGCTAGGAACAGCGTCGCCTAAGTGCCAGCGCGGCTACCACTGCGCCAGGGTGAGTCCGGGTGCAAGGAGGCGAGCGATGAAACGGTGCAATGCAGTGATATTGCTCTTCCTGCTGTTTGGGGCAGCCTCTGTAAGCGCGGCAACATTCACCCACCCGGATGCTGGGTACACGGTGTGGTACCCCGACGGCTGGTATGTGCACAAGGAGCCGGAGGCGCTGTGGGTAACACGGAAAGGGGGACTGTGGGGCCCGTTCGAGTTCCACAGGCAACGGCTTACGGGGGAGCACGGTGGATTTGTGGCGTCGACTTGCCCCGAGAACGCTTACGTGGAGCTCAACTTGCTTGGCGCACCAGCGGGTACGAAAGTGTTGCCCGAGAATCACGCGGAGGTGTTGGTGATGCGTGGCGCGGAGGGCGTACGGTGCGCTGCGTGGTTGGACAAGTTGCCGGACCACGCCCCGGTGGATCCGGAAGCGATGCTGACAGTGAAAGTAGACGGAGCGACGCTTCCGCTTGTGCAACTGGCACAGGTTTTCACCACGTACCCGGTGGTGAAGGCGTTCGTCTGTCGGGAGCTGGGAGGGCGGGCGTATTTGTTTCGGCTCACTGTGGCCGGAATGGAAGTGGATTACGCGTTTTTGCGATCGCAATTGGAACGCATGGTGCGCAGCTTGAGCGTAAGCGTGAAGGAGGGGACCAAATGAAGCACGCGAGAAGCGCCGTGTTTGCGGTTTGTTTACGCCATGGGTATGCTGTTTTGGTCGGTGCCAAGTTCTGCCGGCCCGTGTTTTCCAGCGTGGATTTGGGTCGACGAAGTGGCACGGTACACGGCGGGCCGTAGCCCCCTGCTTGACGTGGCAGTCGTCCGAGCAAGTTTCGAGGTGGCCGCGAGGCCGGATGTCAACGTGGATCCGCGTCTGCAGCTAGCGATCGCTGGGCAGGAATCAGGGTTTGGTACGAGGGGTCCTTGTCCCGCCGTGAACAATGCCTGGGGGGTACTGGAAGGCGGCAGGTGTCGTCCGTTTCGCACCTGGGTCGAGGCGACGCGGTGGGTCACTGCCTTCCTTGGGCGCTGCTACGTGAACTTCGCGGACCGCAACTGCACAGTAAATGACCGCCCTCGCCGGACCATCGCAGAAATCGGCGAGCTGTGGTGTCAATCGGGCTGTGGGAATTGGGTTGCCAACGTGACGGGGTTTTACGAATCGTACAAGGGCAACGCTGGCGATCTACTTTACCGCGGTACGTGCTGCGGGGACTGTAATCGCAACGGGGCGGTGGACATCGCGGATCTCGTGCACCTTGTTAACGTGGCCTTGTGGTACAATGTTCCTTTTTGCCCGTCGGCTGAGATGTACGTTCCCGATCAGGAGATTACCGTCGACGAGATCATCACCGCGATCAACGAAGCACAGTGGGGCTGTCTATGACTTCCATGCGGAGCAATCGCTGTTCTCTTTGTAAAGTCGAGAGTTGGGGCCTCGGCGGAGGTGCTGTCCGGCTGGCTCTATTAGTGGCAGCCATTTACGCCGTAGTGACGCTGCCGCCTGCGAGAGCAGGCGCAAAAACTATGGTGCATCCCACCTGGCGGTTCGAAATCTGGTATCCCGACGATTGGGGCAGCCGCTGCCCGGAGGCGTCGGATCCGAAAGCTTCGGAGGCGGTTTGCACCGCAAGTACGGAACACTTCACGCGTTTAGTGGGAAGGAGTCCGCATGGTGGAGACGATGCCGGCGAGGTCTGGATCAGCGTGGGGGTGGCTCCGGCAGAGTCGTTCAGCGGGTGCGCGGAGATGTTGGCGGTGTACCCAACCGAGCATCCAACTTGGCAGGAAAAGGTGATCGGGGGGCGGAAGGTATTGGCGGTGCGTACGGTTGGGGGAGGCTACCTGGACTTCCCTCCGCATTTCAGCGAAGCGGTTTGCTTCGAGGAGCGGGGGAAGCTCGTCCAGATAGTCATTGCGGGCTATATCGAGCCCACACCGCAATTTCGCGAATACTTGGCAATCTTCGAGCGAGCGGTTGCGAGTTTTCGCTGGCTCGATGCAACGCCAGGGGCCCACGACGGGTCTTCACGCAGTACTCCCCAGTTGCCGGTTCGCACGCCCGGGGCTCGTTAACGCAGCCTCTGCGCCCCGCCGAGCCCGCTCCCAGTCGCCAGCTGACGCACAACATCGCCTTGCCGTTCGATGCATGTTGTTGTGTGAGCTCCGCGCCGAATCGTGCTGGCTTGAAAGATTCTATTCAGCCCGGGAGGTACGGTCGGTCTGCGTGGTGTGTTTGCTTATGAGTTGCTCGGTGCCTTGCGCTGGGTTTGGCGGTCACCTGAGTTTCGCAGGTGGGCTCCTGAATGGCTCATGTGGGCACCACTGGAGGGGCTGACAACTTCCTCTTCGAGCGGCTGAGAGCCACAGCCGCATGGCAAACGGTTGCGCTCTTGTCGAGTTGCCACGGCTCGCATGCGAAGCGTTCCTGGGATCGCGGCTTGACTCTCTCCGCGCGTCGGAGTAGCGCCGGTGCTGCATGGCGAGGACGAGTGTTGCGGCATTGATTGCTGGCTTGGCGTTGTTGTGGGCTGGTTGTGGCGACAATGAAATTGGTCGGCAAGAAACGGCGTCCCCGGTGCCGACAGCAACGTCAACCCAGGTGCCGCCGACTGAGGAGCCGACCTGGGTTCCTCCGACTCCTCTCCCACCGGTTACGTTGACGCTGAACTCGGTCACGGTTCCTGCGGGCGAGGCATTCGATGCGTGCGCGAGTGTGCCGGATAACAATGGGCAGATCGCGGGCCTGCAGTTGGACTTGTTGTTCGACCCGACCTGTTTGAGTCCGGAAGCGTCCGTGGACGATCAGGCGGCCTGTACCGTGAATCCGGAAACCGAAAGGGGAACGTTCAAGAACCGGATCCTGAGGCCAGGTGCGATGCGCGTGCTGTTGGTGAGCCTGGACAATGTTGTGCCGATTCCGGCACACGTGACTCGCCTATTTTGCTGCCGCTACCGCACCGCGCGCGAGGCGGGTGGCCGTACCTGTTACTTGAATGCGACCAACATCATCTTCTCCGACCCATTTGGGCGACGGTTGCCAACGCAAGCCACGCCGGGAAAGATCTCGGTCGGGCCGCCCCTCACGCCGACACCGGAGCCTGCAACTCCTACGCTGGTTTCGACGCCGACGCCAACCGCGACAACCATGCCCCAACCCGCGCGGCTGCTCTACGCGTTGGATCCACAGGACCCGCGGAATCCATTTCCGAGCGACCGGCTCGTAGGCCCGGATGGGCGGCTCAACGTCCCCTCGGGCTACTTGCGCATTCGGTTGCCGGACACACCGCAATTCGCCACCGCACGCTCGTACGCTGAAGAAGTGGCGCGACAGCTCCGCATGCTCGATGGATTTTCCACGTTCGCGCCGATCCGAATTCCATTCGATCGCCCGGTCGTTGTGGACGAGGGGATCTTCCCGCGTGGGATCTGGGTCCTGAAGTACGATGACTTGTCCGGACCACCCGTACCGATCACCGCTCAGTATTACCCACCAGACGAGGTTCTCGAAGTGGCACCCGTGGTACCACTCGAGCCGAGGACCACCTACGCGGTGATCGTTACCGACAGCGTCACAGATGTCGACGGGTTTCGGGTACGTCCTTCAGAAGCGTTTCGTCGGCTCCTGGCCGGCGAAAATCTGGACCCTGACACGGCGCGGTGGCGCGAGCGGCTCGTACCGCTGTGGGATTTTCTCGAGCGAAGCTACGGCATTTCGCGCAACCGTTTGGTGCTCACAGATCTCTTCACGACGCAGAGCACGTTTCATGACCTCTTGGCCATTCGGCAGCGGTTGGACTCAGGTGACCTCGTCCCCGGTTTGCCCGTGTTGGACCGACCTTTGGGCGATTTGCAGACCGGCTTCTTTCCCGAAGGTACGGCTGGCTATGCGGGGCTGATGGGGGCTCCCTCCACGCCGAATGTCGCCGCAGTTGCCATTGGTTATTTCGAGTCGTTCGATTTTCGCGATCGCCCTAATGGGGCCTTCGACCCGCAGAGAATCACCGGTGCGGTGAATCCGACGACGAACAAGGTGGACTTTTACATGGTCTTTCCCAAAGCCGAGCGTCCACCAAACGGCTACCCAGTGGCTATTTTTGGGCATGGCCTTGGCGGCTCGGGGCGCGATGTGACGCAGATTGCGCGGACGAATTTGCAAATTCCCATGGTGGGCATCGCGATCTCCGCCTTGCAGCACGGTCGCCGCGGCAACGTGACGAACTTTTTCAACTTGCAGAACATCGCCACGACGCGGGAATATTTCCGTCAAACCATCGCCGACTTCTTGCAGCTCGCGCGCATGATTCGGAATGCCCACGCTGCGGGGATTCCGCCGTTCGACCAAATCGACCCCGAGCGGATTCACTACATCGGAGGATCGCTCGGGGGAATCATCGGCACCATGTTCATGGCAATCGAGTCGCAAGTCCGGGTTGGTATGCTGAGCGTTCCCGGAGGCGGTTTACCGAATATTTTGGCTTCCCGTGACATTGGGCAACTGCTCGAGCCGCTCTTGGGCATCACCATTGGGATTGCGCCGGATAGCCCGTACTTTGCCCCTTTCCTTCACCGCTTTCAGCAGACTGCGCAATGGGCGATGGACCCGGCGGACCCAATCAACTACGCGCCGTACGTGATCGCTCCTGGCCGCCAGCTTCCTGGAGCACCGCCAAAGCGAATCCTCATGCACGAGGGAATCATCGACTCCGTCGTCCCCAATCGGACCACAGAAGATCTCGCGCTTGCAATGCAGCTACCGAACCTGAACGTGTCGCGTGGATGTTTATCGGCAGCGGGCTGCAGTGGGATCTGGCGTTTCGTGATGACAGAATATGGGCACGGTGAGTTCGACGGACACGGGGTCACCGTGGATGTGCCCGAGGCGACCAGGCAAGCATTTGCGTTCCTTCTCAGCGACGGAACGTACATCCCTGACGCGAGCCCAGGAGCAGTGATCGATCTAGAGATGCTTCCATCTCCAGAAGCTGAGATCTGGCTGGACGCCGCGAACTGGTGAGCGAACTCAAGGGCGAGCGTCAGCATGGCTACGGCAACTGATTTCTTGAGCCAAGCAGCTCAAGAGTTCATTGCGAAGCAACACGTGTTTTTTGTCGCCACAGCGCCTTTGGCTGCGGAAGGGCACGTCAATGTGTCGCCCAAAGGACTCGATACGTTCCGCGTGCTTGACAGTCGCACCGTTGCGTACCTCGATCTCACTGGAAGCGGGGTGGAAACCATTGCGCATCTGAGGGAAAACGGTCGCATCGTGTTGATGTTTTGTGCGTTCGAAGGGCCACCCAAGATTCTGCGCGTGCACGGCCGCGGCGAAGTCATCGACCCAGAACATCCCGACTTCGCTGCGCTTTCCGGAATTTTTCCACCGCTTCCTGGAGTGCGGGCAATCATCCGGGTGCAGGTCACGCGCGTGGCTGAGTCGTGTGGCTACGGGGTGCCGCTTTACCAATTCGTGGGTGAACGGAAGCAGCTCACAGAATGGGCGCTACGAAAAGGGCCGCAGGGCCTGCACGACTATCGCCTGCGCAACAACCAAAGAAGCCTTGACGGCTTACCCGCATTGGTCCGCGCGGGAGAAGAAGAAACGGAAATTCGACAACGAGGCGATGCGGGCGAGGCTAGGCGTCGCTCATCGCAAGGCGATTGATGAGGCGGATGCACATTTGGGCATGCAGGGCGGGATTCGTGGCGACAATTTGTTCGCCAAACAAGTCCAACGCATGCCCTCGGAACGTGCTCACCATGCCGCCGGCCTCCGTCACGATCAGACTGCCAGCGGCCACGTCCCAGGCATGCAGCCGCCACTCCCAGAATCCGTCGTAGCGCCCAGCGGCGACCCAGCAGAGGTCCAGCGCAGCCGAACCGAACCGGCGCACGTCTTGCGCGGCTTCGACGAAGTCGCGCAAGAAGCCCACGTAATACGCAGCTCGCGCCTGCCGGTCGTACGGAAAGCCGGTGGCGAGGAGGGCGCGCTCGATGGAACCGGTGCTGGATACGCGGATTGCATGCCCGTCGAGCGAGGCGCCGTGGCCGCGCCGGGCCACGAAGAGTTCGTTACGCATCGGGTCGAAGACCACGCCGACCTCCACCTGCGTTCCGTACGCAAATGCGATGGAAACCGCGAAGTGCGGCACGCCGTGCACGAAATTGACCGTCCCGTCGAGCGGATCGACGTACCACGCGGGTTGGCCTGGCTCTGGAATCGCGGCGGCGGTCCTGGCGCTTGCTTCCTCAGCTACGATTGCGTGGTCGGGAAAACGCTTGCGGATGGTCTCCAAGATGAGAGCTTCAGCGTCACGATCGGTTGCGGTGACGAGATCGACCGGTCCTTTGTACTGCACTTGCCGAGTGGAGTGCCAAGCCCCGCGGATCAGTTCGCCTGCTGCACGCGCCGCATCCACAGCCGTTTGCGTGACCAAATCGATCGTGTCGTTCGTCATTCGCCGTACTTCGAAGCCTTTGTGCCCACGTCGAGGGGTCCTGGGCTAGCAAGCCCGCCTGCGTGCACGCAACCCGTTGCGATGGGGGCGATGAAAAGTCTGCGTGACGCCCTCCGAGGGCATGCCAAGTCCTCCGGTCTAGTTGTCTGTTTGGTGTAGACAAAGAGAAGAACCGTGGGGTAAGAGGTTTTTGGCTTGCGGAGGGTGCAGCGAATGCAAGAAGCGGGGAAGCGGGTTTCTGCAAAAGACCAGGAGCGACTTCAATATGCCGTGGGTGGAAAGCCCGTCGATCTCGACCGAAGTTTATTGGGGCCGCAGTCGGTCACCTGGCGCGTGAACCGCGAGGCCGTGTTACTTGCCGGTGGTGGTTGCGCGTTGTTGCTGCAGGTAGCGCACCCGTTGGTGGCAGCCGGAGTAGCGGAACACAGCAACTTTCGAGAACGGCCGCTGGATCGACTGTATCGCACGCTCGATCTGATGCTGCGGATTACGTTCGCGCCCGCGCGTGACGCCATTCGCGCGGTTCGCGAGATCGAGCGGCGGCACGCACGCGTGCGCGGGCGGCTCCGCGAAACTGCCGGACCGTTTCCCAAGGGCACGCCGTACGATGCCAACGACCCGCACCTGATGTTGTGGGTACACGCCACACTCGTCGATACGGCGCTGCGCGTGTTCGAGATGTTTCTCCGGCCTTTGACCGAGGAGGAGCGCGACCGGTATTACCAAGAGTCGACCATCGTGGCTCGTATCTTGGGAATTCCGAACGACTTGGTCCCTAAAACCCGAGTACAGTTCGAGCGTTACTATCGCCACATGTTGGCGAGCGACTCATTGGCTGTAAGCAACGAGAGTCGCGAAATCGCTGCGGCGATCTTGAACCCGACCCAGCCACTGTGGCTGCGAGGCGTGATGCCTCCAGTGCGTTTGCTCACGACCGGTTTGCTGCCCGAGCCCCTGCGGCAGCGCTATGGACTGTCGTGGCCAACATGGGAGGAGCAGGTGTTTCGAGTGGCCGTGTTGGCAACTCAGCTTGCCATTCCCTGGCTGCCCAGCGCGGTGCGGTTTTTTCCGCACGCGCGCGAGGCATGGAGGCGCGAAGCGACCAGCACCCTTCGGGGAACACCAGCGGCAAGCCGCGCTGCGGTTGTGTGAGCCGCAATTTACGAGCGTGCCATTGGCAGCGCCAGTTGCGGATCATGTTTGCGGCTGTGGCTGCGTGTCCAACTTGAACGCCTTACCGGACGCGGTGCATCGACCCGGGCGCTAGGCGCTCCCGGGAGCGCCGCTCCCCGAGCAGGCCGCCATCTTTGCACGCTCGTTTGCCGCGTGGAGTGGGCGTTTCTAGCACATCGTTCCTCCGGTCCGGGCTTACCGGTGAGAAGCCGGTCGAAACAGGCCCTTGCCATTCGCTCGCGATGGCGGACGACAGGTGTTCGGACGCTCGTGTGCCCCCAGGCCGCGTGCACGAGTGCACTGGCGTTCGATTCGGAGGCTTGTCTCCGGCCGAAGGGTCTGGACGTGGCGCGCCAAGGCCAGGGAAACTGCACACAGAGGGCGGACGGGTCGCCGGCAGAGGCGAAAAAAAGGGTTCGGAACAGAAACACGAATTGTTTGCTTGCAAGGCAAGGCAGGGTTGCGTAAAGCCGGAGATATGGCGGGGTCTCGACCAAGCGTGCGCCAGATCAAGGACGTCTTTTACGAGACGCGAGTGTTGATGGGTCGGGAGTACACCGTGCGCCGTTTTGCCAAGGAAGTTCTTGGCGGCGTGATCGATCCCGTCATGCTCAGCTACATCGAAAAGGGGAAGCGCTTTCCCAGTGAAGCGCTCGTACGTCGGTTGGCCGCCATTCGCGGGCAAGATCCCCACGAACTCCTCGCGTTGTTGTGGCGCGACCGCATGTTGCATGCCTTCGGCAAGGAGCTTCGCCGCGTGCTCGCCGCGCCGCGGGCTGTGGAAGGCGTATCGGATGCCGAGCTAGCCGTGCGGGTGAGCCAAGCAATTGCTGCGCTTCCCGACGATGGCAGTTGGATCTCGCTAGCCAAGTGGCGAAAGGGATTCGCTACGGCTGCTAGGCGCCGAAAGCAGGGGCAGTCTCCGCGGGCGAGCGCCACCGGCATGGAGGCCAAGGTCGAATCCTTGCTGCGCGAGCGCGGGATCGTCGAGGTTCGGGGCCAGCGCGTGCGCCGAATTGCCCGCCACTACGTTGCCCAGGACCGTGAAGAGCAAGTGGCGCTCGCGATGGAGTTTTGCACCCTGTTTGCCAAGGCATTGTTGGACAAACTGGTGTTGGCGGGTCAAAACACAGGCACCTACCTGCGCAATCATTTCTTGCACATCGAATCGTCCCGCATGGAAGAGTTTCGCCAGCGACTCGACCATGCTTTGCGTACGTTGGCGGAGGAATTTGCAGCCGAGCAATCGCCGGACACGCGTTTTTTCAACGTGCTGGTTGCAGCGACGGCGATTTAATGCGGAGGCCTTATGTGGCGCTTGCGTTTGGCAGTTCTCCTGTACGTTGCTTGGACTATTGGTTTCGTTGGTTGCGGTGGTGGGAGTGGTTCGAGCGGTTTTGATGCGATTGCTTCAGAAAATGCAGCCATCGAAACGGCCCTTGCGACTGGGCGATGCGTGCGCTCTGGCCAGGTGAACTTGCTGGTCTGCCCACTCGCACCGGATCTGCCAGAGAACGCCGCCGGCGGTCCGGTGGTCCGCTCTCCCGAGGGGGTCACGCTCGACTGCGCCCCGGCTACCGGGGTTTGCACGGGCGAAGTGCAACTGGAGTTCGCCGAGGCGGGTTCGGGAACCGTGGGTGTATTGGGGCTGCGCAAAGTTGGAAGCGATGGGCCGTGGCAAATCTTGGGTCCCATTGGTGCAGCAGCAACGCCCGCACCGGTTTCTGTGGGATTTACGGTTTCCGCCTTGGATGCGGGCGGAGCGCTTGCGCCTGGCGACTTGGTTCAGGTTGCCGTGTTGCTCTTCCGTCAACCGGTGACCGGGTTGCCGCGGACAACACCGACCTTATCCGCAACAGGCGCGTACGCAGCGTTTGTCGCGGCACCTACGCAAGCAAGTGCGTCAGGCGATCCGCCGCCTCGGTGAGCGCGTTTTCTGCGGCTCATGGTCGGGGTTGTTGTTGGGTGACGCAGTGAATAGCGCCTAAACCCCAAACCAGATCGCGAGCGTAAATCCCGACAACGCGCCGCTCAGGAAACATCTGCTGAAGGATTTCCAGAGCGACACGGTCTTGAGGTACGCGAAACGTCGGTACCAGGACAACGGTGTTTCCGATGTAAAAGTTCGCATAGCTCGCAGGGAGTTGCTGGCCTTCGTGAAACACCGGATCTGGCATAGGCAATCGAACGACCTCCAGCGGCTCGCCGTCCTGGTCTCGCATGTGGCGCAGTCGCGCGAGATTGTCGGCCAGCACCTCGTAATCCGGGGACGATCGATCTTCCGTAGAAACTACGACCACGCGGCGCGGAGAGACAAAGCGTGCCAGGTCGTCGACATGCCCGTCGGTGTCGTCGCCGGCGATTCCTTGGCCGAGCCACAAGACATGGCGAACGCCCAGATAGTCGCGCAGTTTGCGTTCGATTTCTTCTCGCGTGAGTGTGGGGTTCCGATTCGGATTGAGAAGGCAGCTTTCCGTCGTCAGGAGGCTTCCGCAACCATTTGCGTCAATGGAGCCGCCTTCGAGAACGATGCCGGGTTGTGCCACGGGAACCCCAAGCAGCTCGGCAACGCGGCTTGGTACTGCGTTGTCGAGGTCCCACGGCGCGTACTTTCCGCCCCAGGCATTGTACTCCCAATCGACAATCGCGGATTTCCGCTCGCGGCGGTTGACCACGAACAGAGGGCCATGATCTCTCGCCCACGCGTCGTTGGTCGGGACAGGAAAAAAGCGCACTCGGTCCAAAGACACACGCTCCCGCATCAGGAGTTGGCGTGCGGCAGCTTCCATTTCCGCGCTGCCCACAAGGATGCGGACTTCTTCCGAAGCCACCAAGGCTCGAACGATCTCGACCCAAACGAGCGGGATCCGATCGAATAACCCCGGCCAGGACTCTTCCTTGTGGGGCCAGGAAAGCCAGGTTGCTTCGTGTGGTTCCCACTCGGCGGGCATCGTGTAGCCGAGCCGTGCGGGGAGATCCGGCAAGAGCTGCATCTTCACTGAGGCTCTTCGTCTAGGTATCGCTTCAGGAGGCCGGCGTACACGTCTACACGGCGGTCGCGCAGGAAGGGCCAGTTCCGGCGAGTGTCCTCGATCGTCGCCCGCGACAAGTCGGCAAGCAAAAGCTCTTCGCGGTCGTGGCTTGCTTGGGCAAGTAACCGGCCGAACGGGTCGCAGACAAAGGATCCACCCCAAAACTCCAGGCTGCCTTCCATCCCCACGTGGTTGCACGCAACGACGAACATCCCGTTGGCAACGGCGTGGCCGCGCTGGACAGTTTGCCACGCTGTGTACTGGTCGACTCCGTGCTCAGCCTTTTCGGCTGGATGCCAGCCAATTGCAGTCGGATAAAAGACCACTTGTGCACCGGCAAGCGCAGCGAGCCGCGCAGCTTCCGGAAACCACTGATCCCAGCACACCAACACGCTGACCTTCCAACCGCGCAGGGAGAACACACGTACCCCGAGGTCGCCCGGCGTAAAGAAGTACTTTTCGAAATACAGCGGATCGTGGGGGATGTGGAGCTTGCGGTATACACCACACAATTGGCCATCGGCTTCGAACACCACAGCAGTGTTGTGGTACAAGCCCGGGGCGCGGCGCTCGAAGACCGACCCGATTACGGCCACTTGGGCTGCCGCAGCCGCGCGCCCGAGGGCATCCGTCGTGCTCCCCGGGATCGGCTCGGCCAAATCGAACAAAGCCGGATCTTCTCGTTGGCAGAAGTACTGAGTGCAGAAGAGCTCAGGCAGGCACACGATGCGCGCACCTTGTTCGCCCGCAGCGCGAATGAATTCCACAGCTCTGCGAAGGTTCTCTTCTCGGTCTTCGCCACAACGCATTTGCACCGCGGCAATGCGAAGCGTGTCTGGGGCGAAACGTGCCATGGTGGGGGTGCGATTAAACAGCACCATGTACGAATGCAAGCGAGTTGCGCCGGACGGGCAGGGACGCGGTGCAGAATGTGGCCGCCAGGTTGGACGCGGCTCCAACATCCAAGGGTTCGAAAAGGAGTTCGAGGGGGGTGCGCCTGCCGGCCTTCAACACGTGCGCGCGGCCGCGGTCACTTAGCTGTGATGCACTCAACTTCTACCCGGGCTCCCATGGCCAGGCCGGCAGCAGCGAAGGCGCTTCGAGCCGGGTAACGGCCAAGGAAATACGATTTGTATACCTCGTTAAAGGCAGCCCATTCGGAGATGTCCGCCAACATCACCGTACAGCGAACGACGTTTTCCAGCGCGTAGCCGTGAGCTTGGAGAACGGCTTTGATGTTCTCCATTACTTGCCTCGCTTCACCGTCGATCCCGCCGGGCGCGAGTTTCCCCGTTTCGGGGACGATCCCAATTTGCCCGGACAGATAAAGCGTATTCCCCACCCGCACGGCTTCCGAAAAGGGGAGATCCTTCGGCAGTACTTGGCCGGAGTCGAGGAACTGTATGTTGACCCGATTTGGGCCGGGTGCGCACCCGATGCCTGAGGCTGCAACAACGAGCAAAAGTACGATCCTGAAAACGCCCGCCATGGGAGCTCCTCCTTGTGTTGCGCTGGGTTGTCTCGACTCGTGCAGCCCCTCAGGAGCCCGATGGGTCGATCGATGCAGAAGGACGAACTTGCCGCTTCGCGAGGATTTACACCACGATGCGGTTGCGACGGGGGCGGGCGTCGAGGCTTAAGCTTCCCGGGCCGTTCGCGACGAGGCCAAGGAGTCCTCCCAAGATCGCGAGATTTTTCAGAAACTGGATCGTCTGGTCTTGGGTTTGCGCGACAACCAAACTCGTGTGGTACACGATGGTGACGACCACCAACCAGGCTGCAATGACAGCCGCGACAACCCGTGTCCGGTATCCAACGGCAAGCGCGATTCCCCCAACCACCTCGATAAGAATGGTGGCGATGAGAGCGACCTCTGGAAAAGGTACACGATGATTGGCCATGTCTTCGGCTACACTCGCAAACGCCGGGATTTTGTGCAGTCCGGAGAGCAAAAAAATCATTGCCAGTAGCAGCCTGCCAACCAGAGCCACCAAAGCCATGGTCCACCTCCTTCCCGGTCGTGAGCGTGCGTACTTTGACGCGGTCGATCGCGGTTTGCAAGGAATCGAGACTTGTTTTGCGCGCGAAGCCAAGGCGGGGGATCGGTTTGCGAGGGCCCTCCGGCTGCGTTATGGGCTCTCGTCAACGCTCCGATGAGTT
Organism: uncultured Binatia bacterium (SeqCode); assembly: GCA_964534275.1. Classification (GTDB taxonomy): domain Bacteria; phylum Desulfobacterota; class Binatia; order HRBIN30; family HRBIN30; genus HRBIN30. Next base: position 17,713 of record CAZHQG010000005.1, read on the forward strand.
CCACCGCGGGTTTCGTGTTGGGCGTGCTGATTTGCGCCCTGGCTTGGTCTACTGGGGTGGCGGGAGAGCCCGCGCACCAGGTGGTGCCCGAAGGAGCTGCCGCCGTGGTCAATGGTGCACCGATCCCAAGGACGGCAGTGCGGGAAATTGTGGCCGGCGTGGCTGCTGTCCATGGTGACGCGCAGGACCCTTCACGGCGAGAAGAGTGGGAGCGGTCGGCCCTCGAGTCGCTGATCGATTTCGAACTCTTGTACCAAGAGGCGAAGCGGCAGGGCGTTTCGGTCAGTGGCGAGGACGTAGATCGGGAAATCGCTCGTGCCAAGCAAAAATTCGCAAGCGAACGAGACTACGAGAAGGCCCTGTCCGAGCGGGGTTGGACAGTTGCTGGTGTTCGCGCGGATACCGAACGGTCCCTCGTGGTGCAGCGTTTCTTGGAGGGTGTGCTGTGGAAAAACGTGCGTGTGCCTCCAGAACAAGTGGAAGAGTTCTACAATCGGCACCGGGAGGAGTTTCGCCACCCGGCCCAGGTGCGCCTACGGCATACGTTCGTTCCGATCGCAGGGAATTCTGCGGCCGCCTGGGCCGATGCAGAACGCCGAGCGCAGGAATTGCGCCAACAATGGATGATGCGCTCGAGCGGAAACCAGCAAGAGAACCCAACCGAGATCTTCGATGCTGAGGATTGGGGTTGGCTTGGACGCGACGAGCTGTCGCCAGAGGTCGAACAGGCGGTATCCAAGCTACAGGTCGGGCAGGTCACAGAGCCGCTGCGAGGTGCCGACGGGTTCCACTTGTTCCAGGTGACAGGGCAGCGCGGGTCGGGTGTGATCCCGATCGAGGAGGCACGAGCCAAAATTGCCGCGGTGTTACTCAAGCGTGAACGCGAACGGGTGCGAGAAGCGCTGCTCGAGGAATTACGCCGCAAGGCGGACATTCGGTACCGTTGAGTTGCGGCTCCTATGGCGCCGTGCTTGCAGCCGCGATTAAGGCCTGGCAAAGAACGGACCGCGAGGGCCTGAGTGGTGATGACCCGGCAGCAAGGAAATCAGGCGGTGACGGTGGTGATTCCCGCCTACAACGCCGCCGACACGCTCGGGGAAACCATCGATCGCATTCGCCACGAGCTCGCCGGGTTAGCGCTGCCTGTGGAAATGCTGGTGGTCGACGATGGGAGCACAGACGCCACCCCGGCTGTTGCTGCAAGTTTGCCCGACGTCGTAGTGATTCGCTGTCCGCAGAACCGAGGGAAAGGATGGGCTGTATATCAGGGCGTTCGCCACGCTTCGTGTCCGGTGGTATGTTTCACGGACGCAGACGCACCATTCCTCCCGGGGAGTTATCGTGCCGTCGTCGAGCGCGTGCTCGGAGGGGCTCCAATTGCCATCGGATCGCGCCGGTTAGCGGGTTCGGAAATGTTAGTGCGCATGGATGCCCTCAGCTATGCAGCGCGGCGCCACTTGATCGGTATTTCGTTTAACCGCTTTTTGCGCTGGGTGACGCCGCTGCCGCTTACCGACACGCAGTGCGGCTTGAAAGCGTTTCGACGCGACGTCGCCCTGCAGCTCTTCGAGCGGATTCGCTCTCTTCGATACCTGTTCGATGTGGAGGTATTGCTTGCGGCACAGGAGCTGGGGGTGCCTGTGGAGGAAGTGGCTGTGTCGGTGGCATACCGCGACCGGAAAACTTCGCTGCGGTTGGTGCGTGAATCGCTGGTCATGGGCGTGGGCTTGCTTGTGATCGCTTGGCACGCCCGAACAGGGACCTATCGCAACGTGAACCCACGGTTGGCAGAACTCGAGCCGGCTGCTGCTGAGCCGGTGACACATCGGCTTCCTCTGATGCGGCAGTCACGAGGCACGCCGCATGGCCCCTGAGGAGACGCTCCCGTGTGCCGGGTTGCAATGCAGTCGGCACGGCCACAAGCGCGCTGGTGCGGGTCTTTGCTGCCACGTGCTGCTTGTTTGGGCGCTCTTCAGGTAAGGAGATTACCGGCCCAGGAACTTGGGTGGGCGCTTTTCCCTAAAGGCCCGGACCGCTTCTGCATGATCCGCAGTCGAGTATAGGTAGTGCAGGGCAAAAGACTCCAAGCGCAACTGTGCCGGAAAGGAGTTTTCGAGTCCTTCGTACATCGCTTGGCGCGTGAACCGCAGCGACAGGGGCGCGCAGGCGGTGATCTCGCGAGCGAGGGCAAGAGCGGCACTGGCGGCTTCTCCGGGGGCTACGACTTCGTTGATCAGCCCCCAAGCGGCGCACTGTTCAGCGGAATACATTCGCGCCGTAAATAGCAGCTCGCTGGCCCGTGCGAGGCCCACCATCCTTGGCAGGAGATACGTGGAGCCCAGCTCGGCCATCACTCCCATGCGTGCGAACAAGAATCCCAGCTTCGTGTCGCGGCTGGCAATGCGCAGATCGCACAACAGAGCCATGGTTGCTCCAACTCCGAGGGCGTAACCGTGCAACGCAGCAATGACTGGCTTGGAGTAAGAGCGCAGCAGTAGGGGAAACTCTTCGCTGCGGGTCACCCCGCCCTCCATTGTTTGGCCATCAATCTGGCTACGGAAAAAATCAAGGTCTGCGCCGGAGCAGAAGGCCCGTCCGGCTCCTTGTAAAATGACCACTCGCACGGCGGAATCTTGATCGAGGAGACGAAACGCATCCACGAGTTCTCTGCCCATGGTGGGTGTCCACGCATTGAGGCGCTCGGGGCGGTTGAGCGTAACGATTCCAATCTCGTCCTGTACCTCGAGCTGCACGGTCTCGTACGGTCCCATACGCTCCTCCCTTCATCACGAATTTGCGCGATGCGAGCGTGCTTGTTACCAAGCGCCCCAGTGTTCGTCACCAGTGGTGCAACTTCGCGGTGGATTTTCCTTCACTGCGAAGCAAGCTAAGGGGCTCGCATGCTCGTGCCACCTTTTCGATGGAGTTGCGACTCGCTCGTGGCGCTGCCAAGAGCATCCGCTGCTGGGATCACGCTGTTCGCGAAAAACAGCGACCGTCCGGCCTTGGAATGCCAGCCCTTGTGCGACGTTCCTGCTGCCGATCACTCTCACGGGGCAGAGCTTCGTTGCACGTACATCACCATTCCTCAGGTCTCGCACACATATCGCGTGATTGGTTCCCGCCCCTACTGGTGCTGGGGCTTCGAACATGGAGTCAACGAGCACGGGGTCGCCATTGGGAACCATACGGTGTTTACGAAGGAGCCAGTAGACTCCTCGGGGCTGCTAGGCATGGACTTGGTGCGCTTAGGACTGGAACGGGCTCGGAGCGCACGCGAGGCGCTCGAGGTTATGGTGCAATTGTTAGCTGCGCATGGGCAAGGCGGCTCGGGGTACGCGGACAAGGACTGGCCTTATCACAATTCCTTTGTCATCGCGGATCCGGTGGAGGCGTTTGTTTGGGAAACCTCAGGCCGCCACTGGGCAGCAAAGCGTGTATCCACGGTGGCGAGTGTATCGAACCATCTCACGATCGGAGCGGATTGGGACGAGCTGTCCCCCGATACCGTGGCGTTTGCTGTGGAGCAGGGGTGGTGGCCGCGAGACTCTACGGACCGGTTCGATTTTGCTCGTGCATACCGCGACACAACTGTGGCACCGGAAGTCATCTCCAGTGGTCGCTATGGCCGCACGTGCGCACTGCTCGAGCGCGCTCAGGGCAGCGTCGACGCGGCACAGCTACGCGGATGGCTGCGCGATCACTACGGTCGCGTGGATCCCCGTGCTGGGGTAACGCCGGCAGACCCGGAGTATTTCTCCATTTGCATGCATGCCGACCCTGTGGGAACAACGACGGCAAGCGTCGTTGCGGAATTGCGGAGCGAGCCGAAGCAAACACTGTATTGGGCCAGCCTCGGCTCCCCGTGCGCAAGTGTGTTTTTCCCGATCTTCCTCGACGTTGCTCTCCCGCCCGTGTTGACCGAGGGGAGCGAGTCGGACAGCGACCGGTCGGCATGGTGGCAATTCCACCGCCTTCTCGAACGCGTGGAGCAAAGTTGGGAGGAGCGCCTGCCACTGGTGCGCCGTGCATTCGACGCCTTGGAGGCTGCGTTCGCTGAGCGTGTTCCGGAACTCTTGAACGCCTCGCGCGAGGAACGGCAGTCGTTTGTGGATGCGGCAACGGTGGAGATTCTGGAAGTGGCGTCGGACCTAATTCGACGCTTCCGCTAAAGACGTGCAGTTACTGGCCTGCAGCGAAGCCGCTGCCAGGTTCTGAGTCCTTGCGGGTCGACTCCCACTGCGGCTCGGCAGTGATGTCCACCGCGACACCCCAGCGGTCGGCCAGTGCTTGTTTCGCGCGCTCCCAGTGAACACTGCGGTACCATCCTAAGCGGCGGAGGACTTCCGCGAGCCGCTCCGCGCTCCACACATCAGGACGGTCGAACACCTCGAGATACACTCTTCCGTCGCTTGTTCGTGCTAAGCGTACCGGTTCGGCAACGATGGCCACGGGGGTGCCGTCGGGCACTTCGGCAAATAGCCGAGCAACGTGTTCTTCGTGCAACCGAATGCACCCGTGTGTGGCATATCGCCCTACACTCCACGGCGCGTTCGTTCCGTGTAAGCCAATGCCGGGTGCTGAGAGCTGGATCCAAAACTTGCCTAATGGGTTGTCTGGACCAGGGGGCACGCGTTTTCGAACTGGTTGTCCTGCTGCTTGCATCTCTCGCTGGATGGAGACAGGTACGTACCACGTTGGGTCGCGGCGACGCCCAGTGATGCGATAAAGGCCGGGCGGGGTTTCCCACGCAGGACGCCCAGCCGCGATGGGGTAACTTGCAACCAGTTGGCCTTCGCGTAGCCAATGCAATCGCAAACGCAGGAGATCGATGGCCAATCCGGTGTCGAACGGGGCTGGTACGATGTGGCGGTTCGAAACCAATAAACGCTGGCCGATCTGCAGGCGGCGAGGATCCGCAATGCGATTGACCCGCAGCAAGGTGGCTGTACCGACCTGGTATTTGTGGGCGATCCCAGCCGGAGTGTCTCCTGGCTGAACCACGTGCGTTCGTTCTTGTCCGAGCACGATACGATAAACGAGTGGTGCGGGGTGAGGTGGCGCGGGTTGCTCGGCGAGCCCGGACGACGTTGGGCTTAAAGGCGCCGCAGGAGGTGGGGATGGTTCCGCCGCGGCCTCGCTTCGATCCGAGGCCATATTTGCGCTTTCAGCGACCCCGCAAACCGCATAGAAAGAAGCCAAGACGGCAACAAAGTGGCAGACAAAAAACGGCACTTTGCGGCAACGGGCAAACATCATTGTTCTCCCTATTGAACCGGTAGAGGGCTCTCAAGCGGGCACAATTTTCGCTGTGTGGACAAGCGTTCTCAGCCCCGGAGGAACGATGTTGGACATGGTTCGAAGCGCGGTGACCTACTTGGAGGCGCATCCCGATCATGGCCTTGCCTTGGTCGCGGTGATCATCGCTGCGTACTACCTCCTGAACTACCGCCCGCGGATGGTGCGGGAGGCAGAGCGCCGGCTGGCAGAGTTGCGCGAGGAGCGAGGGCATTTATATCGCGGCTTGCGCCCGCCAAACGGTCCCGCCCCGTCACGGTAAAGTTCGCAAGAAAATCACCTTGGACGAAGGCCACCGGCGTCTTCGGCCTTTCCCACCGCACGGAAGTACGCGGGTTTTCTCCGCGCACAGCCTGACGCCCTCTTTTGTCAGGCGCGTTTGTGCCTTAAGAACGATCAGGCTAGTCGCGTACGTCTACGTCAGGTAACGTCGTAGCGGGAGGAGAACATGAAGGGATGGTGGAAAGCGAACTCCTGGTGGGTGGTTTCTCTGGTCGCGGTATGGAGCGTCGCGTGCGGGGACGATGGAGAGAAACCTGAGGGCAATCAAGGGGCGGTTATCCATCCCTACGTACTCACGGTACCTGGTGCGATTGCTCTAGCAAACCCTGTGGCCAATGTTGCCACACCTCCCGAACTGAACCGGGCTCGTGCGTTGGTGTACCAGGACTCTGCCCGCCGCGACGAAGAGATCGATCGCGTGGTGGTCTTTATGCCAGGATTTCTCGGCGGGGCGAACAACTTTGACTACCTTGCTCGGCGCCTGATTGTCAGGAGTGGGGGGCGCGTGGCCGTATGGGCGGTAGACCGTCGCTCCAACGCGCTCGAAGACCACACGGGGCTGGATGCGGCAGAAAGAGAGCGAAATCCCGAGATCGCGAAAAACTATTACTTCCGTGGAGCGGAAGTCGAAGGGCGGCGATTCGCGGGATTGCTGCGCAGCGAACAGCTCCGCTTTTTGTCAGAGTGGGGCATACGGGTGCATGTCGAGGACCTCGATGCACTCATTCGCGAAGCTCGGCGTCGGTACCCGCGCGCCGCCATCATCTTAGGTGGGCATTCCCTCGGCGGTTCGATTGCGCCGATCTATGCTGCTTGGAACTTTGGATCGTACGCTGGCTTCGAACTCTTGTCGGGGTTGATCCTCCTCGAAGGAGCCCCAAATCCGGGCGCCTCGCCTCCTTCGCAACAAGCGTACGAAACCACCGGGGTGTCAGGCGGCTTAGCGCGCGTGAGCTTGCAAAGTTTGCGGACTGGGAACCCCGTAAGCTCGCTCGAGCCCTTCGTTTCCAGCGATTTGTTCATCACCGCTGAGATCCTAGGCATGCGGGCCCATCCTGATTTTGGCCAAGCAGACTCGATTTCTCCCGATGCCGACTTGTACGGTGGTTTCTTCAGCTTGTTGTTCGGGTCTACCCAAATCCCTGCGGCAACGAATCGTGCGGCGTTAGGGTTCGGTTTCGACAACGACTTCCAGCCACTGGCGTTCACGCGAGTTTCGCTGGGCAGCGCCACTGGGGGCCGCATCGGCCCGAACCCGAACGCAGCGTTGCTGTCGCAGCTCCTTGGTCCGCTCGGGAACTTGCTTGCCCCGCTGGATCCGGCGGCGACCTACTCGTGGCAAGGCGTTGCTGCCGACGACTCGACGCGCCTGGATCCGACCCGATTGGAAACCTTCGCGGGCATGCTGTTCCGTGGCCCCTCGAACTTTATCGAATGGTACTTCCCCGCGCGGCTGACGTTGGATGTGGGGGTCGTGACCGGACTCAATGTCGCGCGAGAGGGCGACTGGCGCCTGGACCAGTACGGTTTGGCAGTGACCGAGAACGCGCGGGTGGACCTGCCGGTGTTTGCCGCAGGTGGCTCGCGTGGTCTGGTGCCAAATCTGAGCCGGTTCGATTCGTACAAGAACTCGATTGCACCGCGATTGCGTAACGGCGCAGAGCGGGCGGCGGTGCCGGACGGTTTCCGGACGATGCTGATGGATCGCTACGTCCATCTGGACGTTCTCACCGCGGACGACGAGTCGCCCGCCGGCAATGGGTTGTTCGAGGCATTGTGGGAGTGGATCGATCGAGCGCCGCAGTGGGCACCGCCTCGTAGTGACGTGCGGTTGTAGGTTGCCCTCACGCGAGGGGATTGGTGCGCGGGCTTGCAGCCTGACGGATGGCATCGAGATCACAAACTGTGATCGAACGCCGGCCGTACCGGATCCAACCTTGGTGGGCGAACTCTGCCATTGCTTTGCTCACGCGTTCGCGAGACGCACCGACCATTTCTGCCAAGTGCTCGTGTGTAAGTGGTAACGTTAGTTGCAGTCCCTCTGGCGTGTGCCTGCCAAAGGCTTCGGCAAGCTCGATGAAGGCGAGGGCGAGACGGCCAGGAAGATCCAACACCATGCAGTGTAGCAGGCGCATGGCGAAACGAGCTTGGCGCATTAGCAGGCGGTTGAAAAATTCGGCCACCGTTGCCGGTGGGAGCGTGTGCACGACGCGTTCGAAGGCCGCTCGAGGGATCAGTGCCAACGTTGCTTCGGTAAACGCGTCGGCTGAACTCCAGCGAGGGCGCTCCTTGTCAACGAGAGGAAATCCGAAAATCGTGCCTGGTTGATAGAGGGCACACAACACCCGCCGCCCGTCGGGCAGATACACGGAAACACTGACCTCCCCCCGCAGCAGAAAGAAGACGGTACTGCGCGAGCTTCCCTGCGGAAGGATTGCGGTTCGTGGCGGATAGGTCCGGTACACCGCGGCCTCCAAGAGGCGATCGATTGCCGATGGAGGCAGCGCCCAGTCGCGGGTCCACCGGGTGCGGAGGTCGGCATCGATCGTTACGGGCAGCGAGTGTGACATGGGTCACAGAGCCCTCGATCGGTTTTCCCTACGAGATGGAGCCACGAAACTCAATACATCACGGTGGCTGTAAGAGCACACCGGAGAAGGAGGGAAGAGATGCAGACAGAACGACGGTACGAATTCATCTCAGCGGACTCGCATATCGTAGAGCCGCCCGACTTGTGGGAGAAGTGGCTCCCGAAAGAGTTCCTTCCCAAAGCACCAAAGTTGGTAAAGGACGCCGAGGGAGGAGACGCGTGGCAGTACCGCCCTGGCACCCCACCTGTGCCGCTGGGCTTAGTGACGACCTATCCCGGCAGGACCTATGACCAGTTCAAGTGGACGGGTGCCCGGTATGACAAGGTGAATCAAGGCGCGTTCATCGGTTCGGAGCGGGTGAAGGAACAGATCATCGACGGCGTCGACGCGGAGGTTTTGTACCCATCGCAGCGCACCATGCGCCATTTCATGCTCGACGATGACCCCGAGTTCCACAAAGCGGGCATCCAAGCTTACAACAACTGGATGGCAAAGGAGTTCATGGCCGCCGATCCTTCGCGGCTCATTGGGCTTGCCCAAATGCCGAACCTGGGCGTGGAAGAAATGATTGCGGAAATGCGCCGCGCCAAGCAGCTCGGCATGCGGGGCGTGATTTTGTCGAGTTGGCCGAGCGGGGCTCCTGCGCTTACTGTGGACGACAATGCGTTTTGGGCTGAAGCGGAGCGACTCGAGATGCCAGTGAGCATCCATTTGGGCGTTGCCTCCAAGCAGAGTGGTAAGGCACAAGTCAGTACGGGGATGATGGAAGGGCAGGGTTTGCTGAGCACCGGAGCGAAGACCATCGTGGGTTATGCGTGCGCCGGGCTGGACACGATGCCCAATATCATCGCCGAGACGATCTTGTCGGGATTGTTCGACCGCTTTCCGCGGTTGAAGTTCATTTCCGTCGAAGCCGGCGCCGGGTGGGTCCCGTTCTTCTTGGAGCAACTCGACGATCGCTACTTCCGCAATCGCCGTTGGGCGAAAGTGGAACTCCAAATGTTGCCCAGCGAGTATTTCCGCCGGAACTGGCTCGTGACGTTCGTGCAGGACTTTTACGGCATCCGCAACCGACACGCGGTGGGAATCAAGAACATGATGTGGTCGACGGACTACCCGCACCATATTTGCGACTGGCCGTACACGCGTAAGCTTGCCAACGAAATGTTTTCGGGGGTGCCCGAGGAGGAACGCTACGCAATTTGCGCGGGCAACGCAGTGGAACTCTACAAGCTCGCACAGTGAGCTTGTGCAAGGTAGCGTCCTTCGTCGTGGTGGTGTCGTTACACCCCCACACCCTGTGGGGCCGGCGATCCGTACCGCCGGCCCCTTTCTTCACGCTTGGAACAGTTGACCGCACACCCGGTTCTGGTGTTTAGACCTAAGAATGCAGCGTCTTAGGCTCACACGGGTGGCGAGCTTGGCTTTCCTCCTGGCGCTCGCATGCGCGGGAGCAGGCCCTCCCACGGTGGCGGAAGGCGGGCGATGGCGTGAGCCAACTCCGGATTTGAGCACTCCGCCTGCTTCTACGGTGGCCCACGAGACGATCCGTACCGTCCACCAGATTTTGCTACTGGCGCCGCCTCCGCCGCAGCTCGTCCCTGAACTTTGGGACTTTTATCTCGTCTTGTCAGAACGTGCGGCGACCGGTGAGGTGTCGCCCGGATGGGCAGCGTATCTCTACACGAACTACTTCTTGGACTTAGTGCAACAGCGGCCGAGCGGACTTCCACGTCGCGACCGCAACGAAATTCGCCAGCATTTGCAAGCGAGCATCGAATATTACAACATTCGGAAACGCCCGGAGGCGCGCCCTGCACCCTTCGGCCACTGGGTGTACCAAGTCATGCCCAACCAGTGAGCGTATGATGAGAGCCGACAGGTTCGTTGGTGCGTCGAAAGGTGCTGTGCGCGCCGTGCTTCTGGGTCTCTTCATTTTGGGAGCTGCGTGCTTGCTTGTGCCGCCGGCGATGTCCCAGCTCGTATGTCCCGGCGACTGCAATTGGAATGGCGTCGTGAGCATCGATGAGATCATTGTGGCCGTGAACATTGCGCTTGGATTGCGGAATCGTCACGACTGCCCCCCGGCCGACGTGGACAACAATGGCGACGTGACGATCGACGAGATCATCAGCGCGGTTCATCGGGCACTCCAAGGGTGCGAGGCAGCGGAACGGTGGGGGCCGTTCTTGCCGGCGTTGGCAAGCACTAAAAGCTCGTCCGAGCCAGGGAATTCGGCAACGGGCACGGACATCTTGGGGGCGTTCTAGATCGACAACGGCGATGCCGGTTCGCCTTTGGGCGTCGCCATGGTCGCGAAACCGGCGGAAGGCACTTCTCGGAGTGCGACTTCTTCAGCGAAGCGAGCCAGTGCGCGTGCAGCTACGCCATCGAGCCAAAGCAGCGCTGCTCGCAACTGATCTGCCCATCGCTTCCGGCGCACCGGGTCGACTCCAGGTCCAAGCAGGCCATGGTAGCTTGCTAAATCCACCGCAGCTTGGAGCAAAACGCGGGAAGTTGGCTCCGTGCTGCGAATGCGCCGTTGAAGCCACAACTGCCGTGCCAAGTTCCCGCACTGGGAAACGAAGCCTAAGCGATTCTCGTTTGCCTGATCGCCCCACAAAAGGGCAGCCTGAGCTGCCACCCAGTAGGTCTCCAAGAACGGTCGCAAGCTGGCCGGCGCGAGAAGCGGACGCAAGTGATGGAACAATTCGTCGACACCGTCCGCGTGCGCGAGCAATGTTTGCCAGTCTGGGTGCGCACGCCGGAGTTCGGCGTCGATTTCCTCCCGGAATTGCTGGCGATCGGGAAAGAAAAAGTCGAACTTCAGCAGGTCGCGAAGCCAGAAGACGACCCGCCAAAATTCCTGTGTGGCTTCTTCGTGAGAATGGACGGGCATGCCAGTGCGTTGGCGGGCAAGAAAAGAGTCGCGTACGGCAAACAACGCGAGCTCCGCAATCGCTCCGCCAAGAAAAAAATGCACGACCGTATTGCGATAGTAGCCGGCTGCCGGTTGCTGTTCTGGGCTGACCAAGTACACGGGCTCCTCACCTTGGCGGAAACAAGATACCGCCTCGTTTTCCACAAGAGCCTCCAGGACCGCCGTGACTTGCGAAACTGTACCCCAGGCAAACCCCGCCGTGGTGGGGAGTTCCCGTGTTTCCGCCCAGCGGAGAAGATCTGCTACGAGTGCTGTAACTTCTCCTGCGGTGAGCGCTCGGTCCGGAACCGACAACAACGCAAAGCTAGTCACCGCGGTGGGCGTGAGCGGTGTCGCACGGGCAATGCGCACGCAAAGCTCGAACGCCAGTTTTTGGATGGGGCGACTGGTTTCTTCCGGGTCGGCCAGGGTCGCGATGGACTCCCGCGCGATGAACTCGCTGAGCGCAAGCTCGGGAGCAATGCGTAAGTGGATGTCCCCGTAACGACGCCTGAGGCGACGCAGGACGCGAACCAACCAGCGCCAGCTTTCGCGGGTTTTTGCGCCGCCGCGGTGCTCGGTTGCGTACTCGGCTAGGTCTTGGATCTGGTCGTAAGTGATCGACACGGGAACGAGGTACACTTCGTCCACTTTGCCACGGCGGTACGCATCCACCACGTAAGAAAGAATGCCGTAGCGCGGCGGTAAGAGTTTGCCCGACCGCGAGCGGCCTCCTTCGATGTACCACTCCAAGGAAAACCGCTTTTCGAGCAAGTAATCGACGTACTGCCGGAGCACGAACTTGTAGAGTTCATTGTCGCGGAACGTGCGCCGGATGAAAAAGACTCCACTGCGTCTCACGAGCGGCCCAACCGGGAAAAAGTTCATATTGATGCCACCCGCGGTGTGGTTTGGTGGAAGACCGTTTTCGTAAAGAGCCAGGAACAAAACCAAGTGATCCAGATTCGAGCGGTGGGCCGGGAGGAAGCAAACGGGCCCTTTTTGGGCGAGTGTTTGCACCCTCGCGAGTTGGTCGGGACTGTACCGGAGGGCTCGGTACCCGCGCTGCACGATGCGCCGCGTAAGATTCGCGACGAGGTCGATTACGGTCGGATCATGAGTTGCGGCGATTTCGTGCAAATAGCGGATGGCTTCCCGGTGGACTTGTGTTTCGGATTTGCCGAGTTGGCTGGCATAAGCAGCGACGCCGGCGCGAAAAGGTGCCCGCGCCGAGATTTCCTCGATCACGAACCGAGGAACCTTGTAGCGCGCTCCTCGATGACGACGCTCTGCCCGTTCAAGTGCTAGAGCTGCCTGTCGGCAGACAAACTCGCTCAAGCCAACGGTGTGCGCGAGGTCTTGAGTCGTCGCTCGCTGCCAGCGAGCCCGGAGCTCCGAAACCGAAGCCGCCGGAGCCTCGAGAATTTCGAAGCGGTGGCGGGAAAACCGGCTGAGAAACCACTGCCGCATGCGCCCAGGGGTCCGCGGATCACCAAACGGCAACAGATCGCGCCATCGCACGGCGTTACTTTCGCCTCGATGAGGCGGGTGCCAAATGACCCGCACCGGTGCGAGTCGGGGCTCTGTAGGGTCCGCGAGGATCGCATCGAACTCCGGGGAGGGTCGGGGCAAACGTCCGGGGCCCGACGTTCGTAAAACCACTGCGCGCTGCGAACGTTGCCGGAGCCAGTTGCGCAGCAGCCTTTCCTCTGTGGGGGAGGAAACTTCCAGGAGATACACTGTGTTGTGCTGCTCGATCTCGGAGTTGTGCGCCATGCGTGTGCGTTCGTCCTACCCCAATGGCCGGGCGCTTGTCCAAGGGTGGATTTTGTGTGGACAACATCGGCTGGCTCGGGGTAGAAGCCGAGCCATGGCTGCCTCTGTGGGCCGATGCAGGTTGCGCCAGTACGCGCGCAGGGGTGCCCAATTGTGGCTAGCGCTCTCTTCGTGGTTGCGGGCGACGGCGGTTGCGGCGGAGCCGCTGAGCCCGGGGTGCCCGGGCGATTGCGACGGCAGCGGTACGACGACGGTCGAGGAGATCGTGCTCGCGGTGCGCATTGCTTTAGGGATGAGTCCGCTCGGCGCGTGCTCTGCCGCTGACCGGGATTCGAGCGGCACAGTGACCATCGAAGAAATCGTGCAAGCCGTTGTTGCCGCCTTGAACGGTTGCTCGCATCCAACCGCGACGCCGGTGCCTTCGATGACGGAAAGTCCGCTGCCGTCTTGGACGCCATCGACGCGTACATCCGCTCCCACCGCAACGGCGACGCCCGACCCGAATCCGACCAGCGTTCCGCCGCCAACACAAGCAGCCTGCTTCGTCGACGTGGCCGCGGAAGCTGGGCTGACTTACGTGCACTATGAGCCGCCGTGGCCTCCTCCGTTTTACGAACAGGTGTTTTACACCGCGGGCGCTGCCGCTGGCGACTTCGATGGCGACGGTCGCGAGGATCTGGCCGTGACTCAGCTCCGAGAACCTTCTTTGTTGCTTTTCCGCAATCGAGGTGACGGAAGCTTTGACGAGGTTTCGGCGGAGGCTGGAGTGCGAATGTTCGGTGCTCGCCTGAGTGGAGTTGCTTGGGGAGACGTAGACAACGACGGCGACTTGGATCTCTACGCCACCGCTCTTGGTGCCGACCAACGCCGTCACTACTTATTCATCAACGACGGGTCGGGACATTTTACCGAGGAAGGTGTGCCGCGGGGCGCGGCAGTTGCGACCTTGGAGCCACACTTTGGGTTCAGCGTCGCCTTCGGCGACTACGACCGCGACGGTTTCTTGGACCTTCATGTGACAGAATGGCGCCCGCGAGCATACAATCGCCTTGGAGCGCCATCGCACGCACGCTTGCTGCGGAATTTGGGGACAGCGAAGCCTGGCCATTTTCAAGACGTAACGAGAGAAGCAGGCGTCGCGCTGGAAAACATTCCGCCCCTGCGAGCCGATTTGGGCTTTGGGTTCTCGTTTACCTCTCGTTTTGCAGACATGGATGACGATGGCTGGCCGGACCTGCTGATCGCCGCCGATTTCGGTACTAGCCGCCTGTTTTGGAACAACGGCGATGGAACTTTTGTCGACGGAACTGTTGCTGCAGGAGTCGGCACCGACGAGAACGGAATGGGCTCCGCGGTAGGGGATATCGATGGGGACGGCCGTTTGGACTGGTTCGTGAGTTCGATTTGGGACCCGAAAGCTCGGTGCCAAGGACCCGAAGGGTGCTTTTGGGGGACGAGTGGAAACCGGCTGTTCCGGAACCTCGGCGGCCGAAAGTTCGCGGATGTAACCGATGAATACCGTGTGCGCGATGCTGGGTGGGCGTGGGGAGCGGCATTTTGGGATCCTGACAACGACGGAGACCTGGACTTAGTGGTTGCGAATGGCATCCATCTGCCGACGCTGGATGCCATCGGTTTGCCCGAGCTGGACGATGACTACGAGCAGGACCTTTTGCGCCTTTGGGAGAACACCGGGACTTCCATGCATGAAGTCGCGGTACGATGGGGTATCGAGGATCGGCGGCAGGGGCGTGGGGTCGTGGTGTGGGACTACGACCAGGACGGCGATGTGGACCTTTTTGTGGCAAACAATTCCGACCGGCCTGCACTGTATCGGAACCAATGTGGAAACCGACGACACTGGTTACGGGTCCGCGTGGTCGGCGCCCGCACGAATCGGGACGGCCTGCACGCCAGGGTGCGCGTGTGGCCCACGCGATCTTCCGCGCCGCTGATGCGCGAGGTCGATGGAGGGAGCAACTACCTGGGACAAAGCGAACGCACCGTGCACTTTGGCCTGGGAGAAAGCGGAGAGCCAGTTGCTCGCGTCGAAGTAGTATGGCCCGGCTCTGGCACCGTCGCCGCATGGGAGAACGTTGGGGTCGATCGCACGTTGCGGGTGGTGGAACCTTAAAGTTGCTGCTCGAAAGTTGCTGCACGGAGCGTGTAGCGGCCTCCGTTTTTTCACAGTGCTGCCGGCAGAGTCTGCTGGGCGGGGAGCGGCCGAAACTTGGGTTGGGGGAGAGGATCGGCGCGCCACGGCTGTGGTCGCTGCGTTCGTCGGATCACTGGCGTTGCGGGTGGTGTAGAGCGACCACGCTGACTTGCCGCACCACGCTACCGATTGTTTGAGTTGTCGGACAGCAACCGCTGCCGCTGCGCGTGGCGAGCGGCTCGGCCTTCAGGGGATTGCCAGACGGCCCTTGTTTCTCGTGCCTCGGCGTCGCTTTCGCCAAGAATCGCAGCGACAGCGGGAGCGACTAAAGCTGCTTTTGTATGTGCGTACGCTTCTGCGGGGAGGTTCGCCAAGCGGCTCGCGCGGCGTAGCACGGTCTCCCGCGCTATGGCCGAGGGAAGGAGTTCATCGACCAACCCGAGCCGCACGGCTTGTGCCGCTGGGTACAGCGCTGCGCCGAGCATGAGTTCCGCCGCGCGGGCATGCGGCAAACGCAAACGAACGATTTCCATTGCTGCCCGAGGATACGCGGCGCCAACGGCAACCTCGTTCAGGCCTACCCGGTACTCGCCCTCCACGCCCAGACGGTAATCGCACGCCAACGCGAGTACGAGACCTCCTGCAATCGCGTGACCCTGAATCCAAGCGACGGTGGGTTTCGGAAAGCGAAGCAGGTCCAAGTGGACGTCGCGGTAGAGCTCGTAAAATGCCGCCGCCGCATCCTCGCTGCGCCGTGGAGCCCGAAAATCAAATCCCGCACTAAAGAAAGCTCCAGACCCCGTGAGGACCAGTGCGCGGATGTTCGAGTCGGAGCGTGCTGCCACTAAGCTTGCCTGCAAATCGCGTAGGAGCTGTTCCTCGATTGCGTTGGCCGGAGGCCGGTTCAGTGCCAGGACGCGAACGTTGCCGATGTCCTCGGTGTGAATGAACGCCATCACGCTGTAGTAGTCCTCAGCGCGCAGCGTTGTGCAAGCCCACTAGCGTTGACCAGGAAATGCAAGCTCCCTACAAGCAGAAAGCCACACGATGACGAACACGAAAGCACCGACGGTAGCTATGAGCGAAGGCAGCGTTCCGCGCGACTTCATCCGCGAAATCATCGCTTCGGATGTGCGGGCGGGAAAAAACGGCGGGCGGGTCGTTACGCGCTTCCCACCGGAGCCAAACGGCTACCTCCATATTGGCCATGCCAAGTCCATTTGCCTCAACTTTGGCGTCGCCCAGGAGTTTGGCGGGGTGTGCCATTTGCGCTTCGACGATACCAACCCGGAAAAGGAGGACAAAGAATACGTCGAAGCGATCAAAGAGGATGTCCGCTGGCTGGGTTACGACTGGGGAGACAAGCTCTTCTTTGCTTCCGATTACTTCGAGCGGCTGTACGACTATGCTGTGGAGCTCATCCGGCGCGGCAAAGCGTACGTTTGCCACTTGAGTACCGAGCAAATTCGCGAGTATCGCGGCACGCTCACCGAACCGGGGCGAGAAAGCCCGTATCGCAATCGCAGCGTCGAGGAGAACCTCCGCTTGTTTGCGGAAATGCGGGCAGGGAAGTTCCGCGAAGGCGAGTGTGTTTTGCGCGCCAAGATTGACATGGCGTCGCCGAATCTCAACCTGCGCGACCCGGTGTTGTATCGCATCAAGTACGTGCCCCACCACCGCACCGGCACGAAGTGGTGCATTTATCCCATGTACGATTTTGCCCACGCACTTTCCGACATGATCGAAGGGATCACCCACTCGCTGTGCACGTTAGAGTTCGAGGATCACCGCCCGTTGTACGATTGGTTCCTGGACACTTTGGAAACCCCTTGCCACCCGCAGCAAATTGAATTCGCGCGGCTCAACTTAAGCTACACCGTGTTGAGCAAGCGGAAGCTCGTGGAGCTGGTCGAGGGCGGGTATGTGAACGGCTGGGACGATCCCCGCATGCCGACCTTGGCTGGCTTGCGCCGGCGTGGCGTTCCGCCCGAGGCGATTCGCGATTTCTGCCAGCGGATCGGGGTAGCGAAACGGGACTCCCTGGTCGACATTGCCCTGCTCGAGCATTGCATTCGTGAGGACTTGAACCGCCGTGCGCCACGGGTGATGGGAGTTCTGCGGCCCTTGAAAGTCGTGATCGAAAACTATCCGCCGGATCTGGTGGAAGAAATGGATGCCGTGAACAATCCAGAAGATCCCGCAGCGGGAACGCGCAAGGTGCCGTTCTCGCGCGAGCTGTGGATCGAGGCAGAGGATTTCTCTGAAAACCCGCCGAAGAAGTTTTACCGCCTGGCGCCGGGACGCGAGGTGCGGCTTCGTTACGGGTATCTCATCACGTGTCGTGACGTGGTCAAAGATGCTGCGGGAAATGTCGTGGAGCTGCGGTGCACGTACGATCCGGCTACGCGGGGCGGCGACACTCCCGACGGGCGGAAAGTGAAAGCGACCCTGCATTGGGTGTCCGTGGCACATGCGATCCCAGCGGAAGTGCGCTTGTACGACCGCCTGTTTACCGTCGAGAACCCCGGGCTGGAACGCGATGGCGTCGATTACAAGAGCTTCCTCAACCCGAACTCTTTGCAAGTGATTTCGCACGCCTGGGTAGAACCAAGCCTGGCACAGGCGAAGCCAGGCGAGCGGTATCAGCTCGAACGAATTGGCTATTTCTGCGTGGATCCAGACACGGAGAAGGCTGGGAAGCTGGTGCTGAACCGCACTGTTACCTTGAAAGATACTTGGGCGCGATTGCAGCAGCGCGGTGCTGTGGACTGACTTGGAACGAGGGGAACCCAATGGAGTTACGTTTGGATGGCAAGGTGGCACTAGTGACCGGCGGTTCGCGCGGGATTGGGAAGGCGATCGCGAAGGCATTTCACGACGCGGGAGCCAAGGTCATGATTTCGGCGCGCAAGGCGGATGAGCTGGTGCACGCTGCCCGCGAGTTAGGGCCGGACGTGGCGTATTGTGCCGCAAACGCAGGCGATGAGGAGCAAGCTCGGGCGTGCGTGGATGCGACGTTGCAGCGCTTTGGCGCCTTGGACGTCTTGGTCAACAACGCTGCCACAAATCCGTACGCTGGACCTTTGATCGAAGCCGACTTGCCTCGATTCGACAAAACGGTGCAGGTGAACTTGCGCGGCCCGTTCGTGTGGACCCAGCTTGCATGGCGGCACTGGATGAAAGATCACGGGGGCGTTGTGCTGAACATCTCCTCGGTGGGTGGCCTGCAAACAAGCCCGCTGCTGGGCGTGTACAACATTACCAAGGCCGCACTGATTCACATGACGCGCCAGCTTGCCGCCGAGCTTGGTCCCAAGGTCCGCGTGAACGCGATCGCTCCAGGCTTGGTCCAAACGGACTTTGCGCGGTTGTTGTGGGAAGAGGGGCGGGGCGAACTTGTTGCAGAACGCTATCCTCTCAAACGTCTCGGCCGGCCGGAAGACGTTGCGGCAGCGGCCCTGTTTTTGGCCTCCGATGCAGCGAGTTGGATGACCGGGCACACGCTCGTCATCGACGGAGGCGGCTTGGTGGCTTTGCCGATCTAGATTGTCGATCCACCGGCGTGCGACGGTGCGACGGCACGCCGCTGCGAGGCGGGCATGTGTGCCCGGGACAATGTGGCATCGAGCAAGCCGTTCGATTCGCAAGAGCTTTCAGAGATTCGCAGCGAATTCCCGGCGTTGCGGCGGTACGTATACCTGGCGTCCAATGGGTTGGGCTTGCTGCCCCGGCGTGCGGCTGCGGCGGCGAAGGCCACGCTCCGGAAGCTCATGTTGGACGGGATCGTCTTCGAGATTTTCCAGGCACCGAGTCTCGTCGAGAGAGCGCGCGCCCGCGTTGCCGCCTTTTTAGGGGCGAGTGCAGAGGACGTCGCGTTTTGCCGAAACACCAGCGAAGGCTTGCTTTGGTTTGCGAGTAGTGCGCCGTGGCAGCCCGGAGACGAAGTGTTGCTGGTTTGGGGAAGCCATCCCACAACCGTGCTGCCGTTCCTGGTTCGTCAGAATCTGCAAGTGCGTTGGGTGTACCCTCGTGACGGGCGCGTATCGCTGGAGCAGTTCGCACAGGCGTGGAGTGAGAGAACACGCTGCGTCGTTGTCAGCTGGGTGGAGTTTCATAACGGCTTCCGGCACGACCTGGAAAAATTGGGAACGCTCGTGCAGCAGCGAGGTGCCTGGCTGGTATGCGATGCGGTGCAAGGTTGGGGCGCGTTGCCGTTTCGTGCGCGGGCTCTCTCGATCGGGGCTGCCGCAGCGGGGGCGCAAAAGTGGTTGTTGGGCCCACCAGGGATCGGGGTGTTTTACGTCGACAAGTCGTTGCGTGCGCGGATGCGAGTGGAACATGTCGGTGCGGGAAGCCTGGCCGATCCGCATGAGCCAGAGGGCCCCATCGTTGCCTACGACACGCGCTTTGCATCGTCAGCGCGGCGTTTCGAGGAGGGATCGCGAAATCTTGTGGGCATCGCCGCGTTGGAACGCTCGGTTCAGTGGCTGGACGAACTCGGGATCGAACGCATCGCGGCTCAAATCCACGCGCTGACGGCCGAACTTGTGGAACGAGTAGGCGAGCTGGGGTGGACCGTGTCCAGTCCGCGCGGCGCAAACGAATGGTCAGGAATTTTACTGCTGCGTCCTCCCGCCGGAGAGAACGCCGAGCAATGGATGCATCGATTGCACGAGCAGCACATCGCGATCAACCACCGCGAGGGTTGCTTGCATCTGGGAGTACACTTCTACAACTCCGTCGAAGACCTCGATGCACTGGTCGCAGCGCTTGCCCACAGGGCGCGCTGAGCAGGCCGAAGGCATCCGCACAAGAGCGCGTTCGCTAGCGGGTATAGTCGTCCCGCCGCACGCTCGAGAAGGTGGCGTTCGGACGGGTCGAGGGACTCCTAGTTTGGTCGTGCCCGCTTGCGCTCGTTCGTAAGGGCGCTTTCGAGCTAGGATGTGTTTGTCGCAATAGCGACGAGCGAATGATTGGTTGTTGCTTCGGTGGCCGCTGCTAATCTGGGGGTCCATGGGCGAGCGGCGACCTGAATGGGAAGGTGAGGTCTCCACAACCCCGAAAACCAAAACCCGGCGCAAGCTGGAACAACCGAAGCTGTACAAGGTGCTCCTACATAACGACGACTACACGACGATGGAGTTTGTCGTGTACGTGTTGATGACCATCTTTCATCGGTCGGAGACCGAGGCGGTTCGCATCATGCTGCACGTACACCACAACGGCATCGGCGTCGCTGGTGTCTATCCGCGCGAAATCGCCGAAACGCGAGTAGCCCAAGTCGAGGCTCTAGCGCGCCAGCACGAGTACCCGCTACGCTGCAGCATCGAGGAGGCTTGAAGATGCGCATCAGCCGCGAACTGGAAATTTCTCTTGCTCTGGCGTTTAACGAGGCACGACGACGCCGACACGAATTCGTGTGCATCGAACACCTCCTCTATGCCTTGCTCCATGATGAAGACATCATCGACATCATTCGGCACTGTGGCGGCGACGTGGACGCGTTGAAGCGCGCCCTGGAAAACTTTTTCGATCGCCATCTCGAGCGCGTGCCCGACGGATTGCCTGTGCAGCCCCAGCAAACCACAGGGTTTCAACGTGTTTTGCAGCGCGCTGCTGCACACGTGCAGTCTGCCGGGAAAGAGGAGATTCAGGCCCGCAACGTGCTGGTGGCTATTTTTCGAGAGCAGGACTCCCATGCTGCGTACTTTATGGAGCAGCAGGGAATCACCCGCTTGGATGTGCTGAACTATATCTCGCACGGGGTTTCCAAAATCTTCGAAGATAATTTTTCACGGTTGCCGGCAGGCGACGAGGACGACGACGAAGAAGAGCTCGAAGGAGAGCCGCGCAAAGGGCGGGACCCGCTTGCCTTGTTCACAACCGAGCTGGTTGCCAAGGCGGCGGCTGGCAAGATCGACCCGATCATTGGTCGCGAGCAGGAGCTAGCGCGCACCGCACACGTGCTGTGCCGCCGTCGCAAGAACAATCCGGTGTTCGTCGGCGAGCCTGGTGTGGGGAAAACGGCATTGGCTGAAGGCTTGGCACTCATGATTCACCGCGGGAAGGTTCCGCGTTCGCTGCAGAACGCCAAAATTTACGCACTGGATATGGGAGCACTGTTGGCGGGCACCCGGTTTCGCGGTGACTTCGAGCAACGATTGAAGGGCGTGATTGCCGGGCTGCGTAAGCAGCCGAACGCGATTTTGTTTATCGACGAAATCCACACTTTGGTCGGCGCTGGTGCTGCGAGCGGCGGTTCCCTGGATGCTTCGAACATCCTCAAGCCGGCTTTGCAGGCCGGAGAATTGCGTTGCATTGGAGCAACCACGTATCAGGACTACAAAAATTACTTCGAGCGCGACCGGGCTCTAGCGCGCCGGTTCCAAAAGATCGAAATTGCCGAACCGACCGTAGAGCAGACCCTCGAAATCGTGCGGGGCTTGAAGAAACACTACGAACGCCACCATGGCGTGACGTACACGCGCGGCGCGTTGAAGGCGGCTGTGGAGCTTGCGGCCAGGTATATCAACGATCGCCATCTCCCCGACAAGGCGCTGGACGTCATCGACGAGGCCGGCGCGAAACTGCAAGCGGAGGGCGGCCCCACGCAACGACGTCGTGTCGTGCGGGTGAAAGACGTGGAACAAATCGTGGCTCAGATGGCGAAGATCCCGCCCCGTTCCGTGTCGGTATCGGACCGTGAACGGCTGCAAACCTTAGAGCGCGATTTGAAGCTCTCGGTGTTTGGTCAGGACGAGGCCATCCACACGCTTGCGTCGGCGATCAAATTGGCGCGAGCAGGATTAGGGCAGCCGGAAAAGCCGGTGGGCTGCTTCTTGTTTGCGGGACCGACCGGAGTGGGGAAAACGGAAGTTGCCAAGCAGCTCGCGTCGACCTTGGGGATCGAGTTCATCCGCTTCGACATGAGCGAATACATGGAGGCCCATACGGTGTCTCGCTTGATCGGTGCTCCCCCGGGCTACGTTGGCTTCGACCAGGGCGGGCTGCTCACGGATGCAATTCGCAAAACCCCCCACGCAGTGCTGTTGTTGGACGAAATCGAGAAGGCCCACCCAAATCTGTTCAACATTCTTTTGCAGGTGATGGATCACGCCACGCTGACCGACAACAACGGCCGCAAGGCGGATTTCCGGAACGTCATCTTGATCATGACGACAAACGCGGGCGCTCAGGAAATGGCCGCGGCTCCCATCGGATTCGGGGGACGGTCGAACGAGCACAGGAGCCAAGAAGCCTTGGAGCGCTTGTTTAGCCCTGAGTTCCGCAACCGTTTGGATGCAATCATTCACTTCAAGCCATTGACCCCCGACGTCGTCGAGAAAGTGGTGGACAAATTCATCGCTCAGCTCGACGCCCAACTCAACGAACGGCAAGTGTTCTTGCAGATTACACCGGCTGCGCGGCAGTATTTGGCGGAAAAAGGGTACGACCGTGCATTCGGTGCGCGGCCGATGGCGCGCTTGATCCAAACCGAAATTAAGCGCGTATTGGCCGACGAGATCTTGTTTGGGCGCTTGCAGAATGGCGGTCGTGTCGAGGTGGATGCCGTGGGCGGTAGGCTCGCCTTCCGCTACTTGCCTCTTTCCGAAGCGCGGCCGGTGGGCGCAGCCGACATCGATTGACTAGCCTCGGGGCAAACCTGAGCTTTTCCGTTGGCGTTCCGCGCCCGTAAGAGACCGCAGGTTTAGCTGGAATCTTCGGATCTGAAGGAAGGGCCGCTTCCAGCTTGAGTGTGGAGCTCCTGAGCAAAGCCCCGTTGCAATGGGCGGGTCGTGCGGGCAAGGACAACACCATGAGAACGCGTCGGGTCGCGAGCATCGCTGCGCTCCTTGTGGTGTTTTGGGGGGCAAGCGCAGCACTCGGGCGCTGGGAGAGCGAGCGAGACAACAAGAGCGAGGCAGAGCTCGCCCAACTGGACGAGCGGAAACTCTTCGAAGAAGCGTTTGACGTGTGCGTCCGCCGTGCGGTGCTTGCAAAGGGTCCCCGTGGGGGAGCTACTGAGGCCACCCTGGCGGCAGCCGAAGAGTACCTGTTGCGCATCGAGGCGACTGTACGGCAAAAGACAGGCACTGTTCCTGGGTGGTTACGCGACCTCTCCTTCGCGCGTTCGACAAAAGACTGCCAAAATGTGTTCCGAGCGTTCTTGAGCGGAGAAACTGCTCCTGAAACGAAACCGGCGCCCGTTACTCCAGGCGTTTCGGAAACGAAGCCCACGAGTACCCCCCGAGCGACTCCGCGTCCGACGCCGGCGAGTGCTCAGAAACCCGTCCCGAAAAAGATGCCCAACGGGCCGCGTTGGCAAGGTGTTCCACCGACACCCACTAGAGTGATCCGGGTTCCTGCATTCCCTTTGCTGTGGGAAACTCCGACACCCGCGCGCGTAGCGCCCCTGCCCCCACCTAGAACGCCGAAGGGCGCAGCAAGTCCAAGAGCGAAGCGTACAGGCGTTGCTCCAGAACGTGCGGTTCCAGGGGTGGCCGCCCCCACCAGGCCCCCGCGGCCCTCGCCCCGCACGTCCGAAGAAGTCACGGATGAATTACCCCCGTGGTTTCGTTGAAGCGGGTCTTTGGGTTGCCGTGTGGCGAGCGGTAAGCCCGAGTTGAAGAGGAGGCTCCGCCCGACACACCATGCCCCTGCGTCTTGGTTGGTGTTCGGGGGCGGCAAAGCGACCGCTCGGCAGCCGCTGGACGACAGAATGACCTCGTGCAGCCCACCGGTACCCCGGTACGTCGCACGATACACGGCCCGAGGCGTGGCCGCGACGGAGAGGCGTTGGTTGGAGGAAGCCGAGAAATCCTCTGTGGTCGAGCACGCGCTGGGTCTTGTTCGGTGAGCACCCAGGGGGAAACCGCCTGCGGCATTTTGCCGGCAGCCGTCCTTCCTACTGTGTGGATATGTCCCGTCAGGCGGAGCCGGTGCGCTGCCGCACGTTCAAGAATGACAGCTAGTCGGTAGCTGGAGCAGTTGCAGGTTGTGCGGGTCTAGTTTGCCACGCCCGTACCCACACCTTGGCAGCCTCGAAGAGAATCAGCGCTACGAGGAAAAGAAACAAGCCTGTTACCGCAGCATCGAGCCGCAGGTTGAAGATTTGGGCCTTGGTGGCTCGCATCTTCTCCACCGCAATTGCGCCAGAAGAAAGCTGGCTTTCGAGGAACTGTGCTTGTGCGAGAAAGCCCAAGTTGGGGTCGGAAGAGAACATTTTCTGGTAGCCCGCAGTGAAGGTAACCACCAGCAGCCAGGTGAGCGGAATCAATGTGACCCAGAGGTAGCGGGTCTTCCCTTCCCGCACGAGAATCGTCGTCATGACCACCAGCGCAATGGCTGCAAGCAGCTGATTGGCGATGCCAAACAAGGGCCAGAGGATGTTGATCCCACCTAGCGGATCTACCACTCCCTGATACAGGAAGTACCCCCAGGCCGCGACCACCAGTGTGCTGGTGAGCAGAATGCTTGGATACCACGCGGTGCGACCGAGCGCTGGCCAAAGGTTCCCGAGCAGGTCTTGCAACATGAAGCGCCCCACCCGGGTGCCAGCATCGAGGGTCGTCAGAATGAACAGCGCTTCGAACATGATTGCGAAGTGGTACCAAAGCGCGATTGCAGTTCCGTTCAACGCATTTGCGAAAATATGTGCCATTCCCACGGCCAAGCTGGGTGCGCCTCCAGTGCGCGCGAACACCGTATGCTCTCCGATGTCCCGTGCCAGCTGCTCCATTTCTTCCACGGTGACCGGAAATCCCCACGATGTGATCTTTGCGATGGCAACCACCGGATCGGAGCCGACAACTCCAGCAGGACTATTGATCGCGAAATACACCCCAGGCTTGAGCGATGCGGCTGCAATCATAGCCATGATGGCCACGAACGACTCCAACAGCATACACCCGTATCCGATCATGGGCGCGTCGGTTTCGCGGCGCAGCAATTTGGGAGTTGTCCCCGACGAAATAAGCGAGTGGAAGCCCGAGATCGCGCCACAGGCAATCGTGATGAAACAGAAGGGAAAGACTTTTCCGGCGAAGATTGGCCCCGTGCCGTCAACGAATTGGGTTACGGCCGGCAGCTCGATTTGCGGACGCATCACGAGAATGCCGAGAGCTAGCGCGAAGACTGTGCCGAGTTTGACAAAGGTGGATAGGTAATCGCGCGGAGCGAGCAGAAGCCACACGGGCACGACCGAGGCAGCAAACCCGTATAGAATGATGGCCCATGCGAGCTGCGTTCCCGTGAGGGTAAACATCGGCCCGAACACGGGATGCTGATCGACCCACCGTCCCCCAATCAGGGCAAGGAATAAGAGCACGAGCCCTAAAATCGTTCCACCGAGGACATCGTGGGGGCGGACCCACCGCATATATGCACCCATGATCATGGCAATGGGAATCGTGGCGCCCACCGTAAACGTGCCCCACGGGCTGTGGCGGAGCGCGTTGACGACAACCAGAGCCAGCACCGCAATGAGAATGATCATGATGGAAAACACTCCCACTAGCGCTGCAAAGCCACCGATCGGGCCGATTTCGTCTTTGGCCATTTGCCCGAGCGAGCGACCTCCACGTCTCAGGCTACCGCACAGCACACAGAAGTCCTGTACGGCGCCCCCGAGCACGACCCCAGCAAGGATCCACAGCGTACCCGGCAAATAACCAAATTGTGCGGCCAGAGTTGGTCCGATGAGTGGTCCCGGACCCGCAATGGCCGCGAAGTGGTGACCGAAAACGACCCACCGGTTCGTGGGTACGAAGTCACGACCGTCGTTAATGACCTCCGCAGGAGTAGGTCGGCAAGCATCCAGCGCGAATACCTTGGCCGCAAGGAAAGCGCTGTAAAAGCGATACGCAACCGCGTATACAGCGACGGCCGCAACGAGAAACCAAACTGCGTTGACGGTCTCACCGCGCCACACCGCAATGGTCGCTAAGGCATACGCGCCAGCGAGTCCGACTCCAATCCATCCTAATGCCCGCAACAGTCGCATGCGCTCCTCCGGTCGTACGGTGTCGTTTCCGCAGCTCTACTAGTTTTGCCCGGCCCATCGAAACAGCCGGCCCGTGCTCCTTGTGGCAAGTGCCCCGCAGGGACGCAATGCCAGCGCAGTCTCGCAGAACGGTTTCGTCTCGGTCCACCTGTGCGCGGTACTTCAACGTACAGTTCCTCTTCTTCTCCGGTCACGCGTTGTTGCAAGGCCGCGAAAAGACCGCTTTTCCAGATTGTCCTGCACGGACGCGCCTTCGCGAGGAGGCGTGCGGCGTTCCCGGGCGTTCCCTGCTTGCTCGCGCGTTCTTGAGCATGGGTACCACCGGGCGTAACGTACGGTGAGGAGGCGTTGCCATGGAGGTTCACTTGCAGTCGTTGTTTGACCTGACGGGTAAGGTTGCCCTCGTCACCGGTGGGAGTCGCGGATTGGGGCGGGAGATGGTCCGAGCATTCGCTGCTGCTGGTGCGGATGTGGTGGTGGCAAGTCGCAAACTGGAGAACTGCGTCCGCGTGGCAGAAGAAGTGCGGGCTTTGGGGCGCAAGGCCTTGCCCGTTGCGTGCCATGTCGGGCGTTGGGAGGAGATCGATCGCTTGGTAGACGCTGCTTACAAGGAATTTGGCCGTGTGGACATCTTGGTGAACAACGCAGGCATGTCTCCGCTGTATCCGTCGTTACGCGATGTGAGCGAGGATCTCTTCGACAAGGTTTTGGCGGTGAACTTGAAGGGACCGTTTCGTTTGGCCAGCGTGATCGGCACACGAATGGCCGAAGGCAGTGGAGGGGTGATCATCAATGTTACGAGCGTGGCAGCGGAGCGACCTACTCCTTTTGAGGCGCCGTATGCTGCTGCGAAAGCAGGCTTGAACACGTTGACCGTCGCCTTTGCGCACGCGTTCGGCCCCAAAGTACGCGTGAACGCCATCGAGGCAGGTCCGTTTGCTACCGACGTCGCTCGATACTGGGATCGGGAGGCCGTAGAGAATTATGTGCAAAGCCAGGCGGCGCTCCGTCGCATTGGTAAGCCGCACGAGATCGTCGGGACAGCGTTATACTTGGCGAGCGATGCTTCGAGCTTCACGACCGGGGCGATCGTGCGGGTTGACGGCGGGATGCGCTAAGCATGCTTCAGTGAACGGAAGGAAAGTGCGCTCGGCCACGCTGGCTCTGTCCGGGCCCTCCGGCTGCTGGCGGAGGATTTCCGTTGGGTGCTGGCGGTGCCGTGGACCCGAACGCAAGGAACGCCTCTACCGTTTCCACCAAGCGCTGAGCTTGGATAGGTTTGGGAATATACCCGTCCATTCCTGCTGCTAGGCAGCGCTCTTGATCAGCGGGAAGGAAATGTGCGGTGAGCGCTACAATGGGAACTCGCGGTCGATCCACGGGTTCGGTAGCGCGAATCGCCTGGGCTGCCGTAAAGCCATCCATCACGGGCATTTGCAGGTCCATGAGGACCAGGTCGAAGTCGTGCTTTTGCAGCGCGGCCACGGCCTCGGCACCATTGCTCACCACAACGACCTCGTAGCCGCGTGGTTCGAGTAGCCGCCTGACGAGCTGTTGGTTCATCGGATTGTCTTCAGCAACGAGGATTCTCCGAGGGCCGCTGCGTGCGGGCGAACGCGCGGCGGTGTCATGGAGCAGGCGGAAGAACGATTGCGGGCGGCTTGCCGGACTCAATGCGGCGACAACGGCACGATACAGTTCGTCGTATTTTGGTGGCCGGATGATCGGTGGGCCCAACCCGATGGCTCGGGCACGAGCAGCGTCTCCGACGGCCGTACTGTCAGTGAGGAGCACGATGTGTGGGGTTTCGTAGCGCGGTGTTGTGACCATCAGTTCTGCGAGTGCAAGACCGCTCTGATCCGGCAACTCGCTGCTGAGAAAAACGAGGCGGTACGGTGCGGCTTCGTTCGCAGCGCGATCCAGCAGCGCGCGCGCTTCGGCAGCCGTGCTGGCAACTGCGACTCGCAGACTCCATCCTGCAAGAATTTCGGTGAGCACATTGCGGGTGATTCTGTGGGGTTCGACTAACAAGACTTTCGTACTTGTGGAGAATGGTAGGCCTTGGGGAACGGTGGAAGCGATCGTAGCGGTTGGCGCGAAACGGGCGGTAAAGTGGAAATGAGAGCCCTGTCCAGGATCACTCTCGTACCAAATCGTTCCACCCATGGCGGACACCAATCGCCTTGTGATGGCAAGCCCCAGACCCAGCCCCGTTCGGCTGATGCCGCTGACTTCGGCCTCGCTTTCGAACGGCTCGAAAAGGTGCTGCTGTCGATCAGGGGGGATGCCTACACCGGTGTCACGAACCGCGAAGTGCAAGATCACCTCCTGAGCTGAGGGCGCCCCCTGACACTCGATTTCCAAAAAAACGTGGCCCACTTCCGTAAACTTAATGGCGTTGCCGACCAAATTGGCGAGCACCTGCTGCAAGCGGGCGGGGTCACCAACGAGGGCGTCTGGCACATCGGGGGCCACGCGCCACGCGAGTTCCAACCCTTTCTGGTGTGCGCGGATTGCGAGTCCTTTCATGATCTCGCCAACCCGTTCGCGCAAGGAAAACGGAATCGGTTCGAGCGCGAAAGCCCCACTTTCCATGCGCGATAAGTCGAGGACGTCGTTTACCAGGGCGAGCAAAGTGTCGGCCGACATCCGTACGATCTCTAAATATTCGCGCTGTTCTTCGTTCAGATCCGTCTCCAGCGCAATTTGCGTCATACCGATGATTCCGTTCAGCGGTGTTCGGAGTTCGTGACTCATGTTCGCGAGGAACCGCGTCTTCGCTTCGTTTGCCTGCTCCGCGGCGGTGCGTGCAGCGCGCAGTTCGGCCTCGACGCGTTCGCGCTCCTCGCGAAACCGCTGTAGCTCTGCGGCCACATAGACCGAGGCCAAAAAAGCAACGAGAGCGGTCACGTAGCCATAACCCAGGGCTGACCAAGGGATGGGTTGAAGTCCCCAGAAATGGAGCGCGAGTGCGGCTGTCCCAAAACACACCGCAACGAGCTGTTCTTGCCATCGCCACGGCAACACGGTTGCAGCCGCCAACGTGAGGATCGCGAGAACAAAGGGAACGGTGTTCGGGTCGCGGACGATGATTCCCGCCGTAGCCGCAGTTGTGCTGAGCACCGCGAACACCGCAAGCGCGACCGCGGCGAGCATGCTGCGCGATTGCAGCCTGCCGACCAGCGCCCGGCCGCCAAGAACGGCGGTGAACTCAACGAACTTTAGGGCGTAGAGACTTTGTATGTGCTCCCTGCTCCAGAACCACTCGGCAACAGCAAAGCCAACGAGCGCGATCGCGATCAGAAAAAGGGCGCGTCGCAAGCGTTGCGCAAACAAGTGTTCGGACGAAATCGAGCGTTCGACATCCACCACGTCCCCCCCTTTCGTCACGTCCGTACTGGGTCGTGGTGCGAAAGCCAGGCCTGGGAGTGGAGAGCCGGCTTTTGCAGCCACAGGTGTGTTCTTTGGTTCTTGCGCACACGAAAGAGCTGCAATGCGCAAGGCGCATGCCATCACGCATGATGCTCAGGAAAAGGTCCCAGTTGTAAGCAACGAGCCCGAGCGGTGTCCGCACGACGACAAAATTGAACGACTGCGGACGAAAACGTTCGCGACGGTTGAAGGAGTTCCCTCAAAGGGTGGTGCTGGCAGCTGAGTGGAATGCGCTACGGTTTCACCAGCGAGACTACGGTCGCATTACCGTTTGTCGTCACTCGGTAACCGATAGGCTGATGCAAATCCACCACGACCCGCGTGACCGGAGGATCGGTGTGGCTTGCTCCAATGCGAACTTGTCGGATCCAAGCTCCGTCACCCGCCAAGGTTTCCGGCACTGGCCCTGGGCGGACTCCCGGCAAATCGAGGTAAAAACGGTCGGCTGCTTCTTGGCGAAAAACGCGCGGTCGAGCGGGAGCACTGGTTTGAATGACCAAGCGAGGGAGCCCCCAGGTGCGGTCGATTTCCACCTTTTGCAGAGCGGCTACCTCTTGCGGTAACACAAGAGCGAGTTTTTCTTGCCATTCCTCTGTGGTTGGCAGCCGCTTTTCCTCGCGGGCAACGAAGGTGAGAGCTCGATTGCGATCGTGGTAGCTGTGGAGTACCCGCTCCGCGTGGAGAAAGATTGCGGTTACGTACTCCGGCCCCATCGCAGCGGCCACGAGTTCCCCGTCGCCGCCAGTGGTCCCATCGGCAAGAGGAGCAAACAATTGGCGCCACTCTGATGGCGGTCGGTAGGACACGGTCTCCGCAATGACGACCGGGGTGAGCTGTGGGGACACCAACTGGACGAGTTGGAGCAAATCTTCTTCTCGCATGACCACACACCCGCGCGTCTCCCGAGGGCGAAAGGGTTGGGTCAGTCGGTCGCTGCCATGAATCCAAATGCCGTGGCCATCCCGGCCGCGGAGGCGGTCCCAAGCATTCGGATAGTCCAAAGGCAGCGCAAATGCGCCATAGATCTCCGGCAGCTTCTCCCCGGGGATCAAATCTTGAACGGTGTACACGCCATCCGGTGTCCGTAGATCTCCTCGGCGTTGTTTTTCGCCGGAGGCTTGTCCGGTGGTCACGGGGTAGGTGCGTTCGAGCACAATGCCCGTGGGCGTCCAGCGGTACAGGCGCGCGGTCTGCGCGCGTTTTTCCACGACCAGGCCATAAGGGGCGCGTTCGCTAAGAAGGAGCGGCGGGGCCAGTTCTGCCTCCGCCCGCTCTGTCCCCTCGATACGGTGACGCAAGAGGTTTTTCACTTCTGGATTGAGCTCGGCAAGGGCAGCCACGGCGCGTAGCCGGCGTGCAACGTCGGGGTCGTTGGGTTCGCGACGAAGCTGCGCCTCCAGCTCGGCCCATGCCTGAGCCAAGTAAAAATCCGCAAGAGTCATACGGAACTTCGGGTCCAACGTGGCCGCACGTTCGAACTCCCCGCGGGCCTCTCGATTTTGTCCGAGCGTTGCGTACAGGTAGCCGAGCAGGCGGTGGGTGTAAGCCGATCCTGGGCGTAGTCGCGCCGCTTCTTCTGCGGCTTTGACGGCCTCCTTGAGGTTCCCCTCTCGAAATTGTTGTTCTGCCCGCCGAAGCCATTCGTCGCTGCCCATCTTCATCCAGTCGAGCAGCATGTCGCTAACGGAGCGGTGGTCGCTTTCTGCTCGCGAAGGCAGACTGGAAGCCAGAAAAACCAACCCGAACACCAGGGCACTGACAAGCATCTGCCAGGATCTTTGTGCGCTCAATGCTTCCTCCTCGAACCGCGGATCTCCACCGCCCCGTGATTTTGTCGAGACCGCGACTTGCACGCAACCGAAAGTTGCAAGGAGAGCCGAATTTGCGCGTTCCATACTCTTCGACTATGCCAACGCGCCGCCGAGGGGAACGATGAAGCAGCTCGAGCTGGGGTTACAACTTGGATACTGGGGGGCTCGCCCGCCGGAGCGTTTCGTGGAAACCGCTCAGGAAGCAGAGCGCCTGGGATACTCAGCGGTGTTCACCGCGGAAGCTTGGGGTTCCGATGCATTCACGCCCCTTGCTTGGGTTGGTGCCCACACATCGCGGATCCGGCTGGGTACAGCGATTGCCCAAATCTCGGCGCGGACCCCCACGGCGACGGCGATGGCTGCTTTGACCCTCGATCATCTCTCTGGAGGGCGCGTAATCTTGGGCTTGGGAGTATCCGGACCGCAGGTCGTGGAAGGCTGGTATGGGCAGCCGTTCGGACAGCCGCTGGCGCGGACCCGCGAGTACATTTCCATTATCCGACAGGTTCTTCGTCGAGAGGCGCCTGTGACAAATCCGGGTCCGCACTACCCACTGCCATATTCGGGCCCTGGTGCCTGGGGTTTGGGAAAGCCGTTGCGTTCGATCACCCATCCGCTGCGCAGCGACTTGCCTATTTGGTTGGGTGCCGAGGGACCCAAAAATGTCGCGTTGGCTGCGGAAATCTGCGATGGATGGTTTCCCCTGTATTACTCTCCGTACCGCCCGGAGGTGTACGCCGATCAAATTCGGCATGCCAAGCCGGGGTTTGCCATCGCGCCGCTCGTATTCGTCAACATCGGTACCGACGTGGAAACTGCATTGCTGCCCGTGAAAGCCATGCTTGGTTTCTACATTGGCGGAATGGGCGCGAAGAAACGCAACTTTCACAAGGAACTCATGGCGCGGATGGGTTTCGAGGCAGAAGCCAACCGCATTCAGGAGTTGTTTTTCGAAAACCGCCGTGACGAAGCTGTGGCCACTGTGCCCGACCAGTTTGCCGACGAGATTTCCCTGGTGGGGCCGAAAGAACGCATTCGCGACCGATTGCAGGCCTGGCGAGAAAGTCCGGTGACGATGCTCCTCATCATGTCTCACGACCCGAGCGTGATCCGTACAATGGCGGAACTCGTGCTCGGTTGAGCGTACGCACGCCGAGATCTCAAAAGAACGCGCTGTGCGCGTTGCGCCAGCGGTGGTCGAAGCGCCAGAGACCAAAGGAACGAGCAATCGCTTCGAGCTCGTCTCGAAGTTGGCGCACTCCGCCCGTGCAAAGCTCCGGGTATTTCCCTCGGGTGACTGCCCCGGCTGGGTGGTACTGGTCCATCAGATTCACATAGGTATCGGTCGACACCTCCTGCGCCAAAATCCGCAGCACCTCGGTGCTGTCTTCGCGTCCGCCGGGCATCACGAGGTGGCGAACCAGGACCCCGCGGCACGCGAGCCCATTCGGATCGAACCGGAGTGGCCCCACTTGGCGGTGCATCTCCCGGATCACCTGGCGGGCCACCTGCGGATAATCTGGAGCCTTCAAATATCGTTTTGCGAACTCTGGGGAGGTCGTCTTGAAGTCCGGCATGTAAACGTCGACTACGCCGTCGAGAAGTTCGAGGCTGGTTAGAGAATCGTACGCGCTCGTGTTGTACACGAGAGGTAGGTGCAGGCCCTCACGAGCGGCTAGAAAAACGGCCTCCAACACCTGCGGCACGACGTGCTCCGGCGTAACCAAGTTGATGTTGTGGCAGCCCTCTCGTTGAAGGCGAAGAAACAGGGCGGCGAGCTCTTCCGCGCGCAGCTCTTGTCCTTCTCCTGCTTGGCTCACGTCCCAGTTTTGGCAGAACACACAGCGGAGATTGCAAAAGGAAAAGAACACCGTGCCGGAGCCGTTCCATCCGCGGAGGCAATCTTCTTCGCCAAAATGGGGAAACGCCGAGGCTACGCGAGCCCACC
Organism: uncultured Binatia bacterium (SeqCode); assembly: GCA_964534275.1. Classification (GTDB taxonomy): domain Bacteria; phylum Desulfobacterota; class Binatia; order HRBIN30; family HRBIN30; genus HRBIN30. The sequence continues at coordinate 50,928 of CAZHQG010000005.1, forward strand.
TTCCTGTGAAGCATGCCGTCCCTTTCGGGATGTAGGCGGGAACGCGGCGTTCGGTTCCTCGATGCTGCAAATCCTCCGCGGTTGAGGCGTTTGGAATGGCGTGTAGCCGATCGACACGGCACAGCCGTGGACACATCGTGCAGTGCTCCAGCTCCCGCAAGGCTCGGTAAACACGTCTTTCTAGCTCCCCGCTGCGGAGCAAGCGTAGATACCCCGGTTCAGGCGGGCTAGGCAGAATGAAGTTGGCAATTTCGTCGGGGAGCGACCTCGTTGGTTGATTGCGGAAGCTGATTTGCACGGCATGCGGAATGTAGCGATTGGCCGTCGGGTACAGTAGTTCCTGATCCCCCAGGTAGGCAGACGAGTCGGTTGTCGATGAGTTCCGAAGCGTACGGCAGCATTGGTTTCGTCGGTTTGACCCACCTCTCAGCGGCCGCGTCCCACCGGCCGAAAGCGTTGGATCTACTGTGCTACGAAGGTAGTCGTGACCTCGATGTCTCCCAAGGTTTGCTGCCCCAGTGCCGTGAAAGCGCCGCCCAAGGTGAGCCCGGTGATGTTCCCGGCGATGAGATTGGCGCAGCTCACCGTTTGACCCAGCACGCACCTCGGCGTTGCGGGATATCCTGGGTCGTCATTCTTGCACAACACCGTAGCGCAAGCTTGGCCGGTGGTCAGCAGGAAAGGATATGGGACGCCACGCGAAATCAACGGATCCAGATCCGTGCAAAAAGTGGGCTGACAAGCGCCAATGGAAGTACCAATGCTCATGGCGCTTGCAACAAGCATGCTCCCAGGGCCGCCAATTCCCGACAAGGTTAATTGTACCGGCCCACCAGGCTCGCCTGCCTCAGGGCAACTGTTCTGTGTTGTGTCTACGTTGAGGTTGTCGAGGCTTTCGCAGCCCATCACTCCACTAGCGGCGTTGCCCGGGCCAAAGGCGGACGTGCACGGCCGGTTCGCCGGGCACGGTTGCGGCCAACTCGCGAATCCAGAGGTGCAAGATTCAGCGAACGTCCCGTCCGGGAGGAAAATGCCGCCACCGCACGTCTTGTATTCCGCGGCGCGTATGCATGCGCAGGCTAGGGTCGAAATGGGGATTTGGTCGAACTGAACGCTTGCCACCGGAACCACCACAGGAACTTGCCCAGCGCGTTCCTTTCCAATCTTGAGCTGCTGCGAACCGCGGAGACGCAATCCGATGACCAACGGATCGCCCCACACTACGGCACAGCTGGTGGCCGGCTCGCAGGTTTGGTCAGGTCGCACCACCCCTGGGACAAGTTGGTAGTCCACGATCGTTTCGGTCGTGCAGTTGGCAGCGCAGCCGTCGCCGCCAAAGGTCCAGCACGCCAGGCAGGCACCACTTGGGCAGTCCTCGTCGCTGTGGCACAACGTATACGCTTTTTCGCCGCCTTGGCACACGCCGCTGTATTCGTCAGTCACGCCGTAACAATCGTCATCGCGTGCGCACGACTGGCCCGCCTTGCTCGTGCCAAGACAAATTCCGCCATCGTCGCATTCTTCATCTCCCTCGACGATGCCGTTACCGCAAATGACCGCGCCCGTCGGTGGTGTTGGCGTCCGCGTAGGCCGGGGTGTTCCCGAGTGCGTTCTCGTTGGTGTGGGTGTACCAGTCCGCGTGGGTGTGGCGGACGGTGGCGTTTGCAAGTTAGACACGCAGACAACACCTTCTCTACCGTAAAAATTGGGAACCAGTCCGCCGTTCGGATCAGCGGCACGGGCGTTGGCCACGTTCAGGACGCCCCCCGTTCCGCTGACGCTGATGCCGCAGGTGTAGAGCAAAGTTCCGTCGGGAATTGGGGCTACGTTGTCAACGGAGAATACAATCGCCCTCGACCCAGTGCACAGATTGCCGGAACAGCTTGGCGGCTGAAACGCAAAGCTCGTAGAGCCCTTGTCAATGCCAGGGTTTACTGCGCAATCCGGCCGCCCCAGGAAATTCGCGCGAATGCGTACATTGTCGTCGAAAAGGATGTCATTTTGTACGCCGGCGATTTCCGCGCCGCCTGTGGCCAGCCGCACGCTGACAGTTGCCTCTCCAGGGGCACTCAAGTGGAGATCCTCTACGTACACCGCTGGGCCCACCGGAGCAGGCCTCATGGGAGCGCAACCGGGCATTGGAGTTGCGGCTGGCGTTCGCGTAGCTGTCGGCGTGGAAGTGGCTGTCGAGGGTCGTTCCCGTTGGCACGCTTGGTCGCATCCGTCGCCATTGATCCGGTTCCCGTCGTCACAGGTTTCGTGGTCTGGTTGCACGACGCCATCGCCGCATGTACTCGGCCGGCACTCGATCTCGAGCAAATTACGGTCTGTATCGCCAAACGAGTTGAAAACTTTCACGTCGAAACGCTTCCGCGTGCGCTTGAGGCCTTTGCTCGAGTTCCGAAGGGGCACTTCCACTAGAAAAGCGGGGCTACAAACGTCCGGCAAAGAGTTTGCCGTACCGAGGAATGCCGGCGCATTGGTTCGCCACACGGTTAAACCCAAACCACCTAAACCCAAGTGATACTCGATTTGGTCGAGGTTTCGGGCATCGCTGGCATCGCGCAAGTGGCGTGGGTTGGGCTGCCGCACGCGTGCCGCCACCACGTTGGTGGGTGCGCATTCTGGTAGGCGGGGGTCGCGGTTGTTGATACAGGCTTGCACGGCAACCATACAAACCGCATTGCCCAGGTCCGGATCCGCATCGCAGCGCGGGTCCCCTTCGTGGCAAACGATGCGATTACGCGGTTGCCCGCTGAAATCCCGGGGCACCGCAGCCGAGGGAAGCCACTCGAACATACAGTTGGAGGTGCGCTTTCCACCGCCTGGGATGCACGAGTTGGTGGTGCTTGGCAGACTGCAAGGGCCTGGGGGCGATGTCGGAGTGGGCGTGGGAACCGGAGCCCACCAAGGGGGGCGCAAAGTGAACAAACTAGATGTTGTCGCTCCAATCCTGCCGCTGCGTACTGGGCTGGCAGACATCGTTAGGGTTTTGGTTCCAGGGGTGGAGTCGTTGGTTAGCCCCCACACCTGGAGACTCAGCAAACCCGAGCTGTCCACTTCGATGGGCGACCGAAACGAAAGGAACGGTCCCGACCGGGCGACCCATTTGGCGATGGTTGCACCATTGACAATCCCGCCGGAAACTGTGGATGTGTCCGTGTCCCCAGGAAACTGAATCGTGATCACCGTGTCTACCAGGATCTCGCATCCCGATAGACCAGGCATTTGGGCGACTATGGAGTAATCTGCGCTTGCTCCTGCTTCAGTAGGCCAAACAGAAACGGCGACAAGGCGAAATTCTCGGCCGCCACAATTGTAGCCGTGTGCGGGTGCGGCAAATGCGAACAGGGGAAGAAGCGCTCCGAACCACCACAACGAGCGTGCGCACGTTCCAACTCGGGAATTGCGCGACGCTAACGAAGTTCTCGTTGACACCGACCCGGTCCCCCGTTTGGAATTCCTCTTGCCGTAGCCTGCAGCTCTGCCACGCTCGGGCACGAGCTGTCAAGTGCACGGCTGGCGGCGAAGAAGGGGAGTGTTTCGTGACCGTTCCGGAAAAGGGGCGTGTTCGAGAGTTCTCGGGGTGCGTTTCGATGCGGGACTCGAACTGGAACCTCAGGCGGCGATGCTTAGTGGAGTGCCAACCCTGCACTGGAACACGCGAGCTCCATGGAAAGCCATTCGTTGGCCTCGCGGGCTCTCCCAAGAGACGCGGTCGCTGGCAAGGGGTGAGTGGCGCCGTATCGGGTGCCACTGTCCTGCTGATTCCTGCTGGCCATCCGCTCCGCGCGGCGTTGTCGTGTAAACGGACGACGGCGCCCCCACCTCAGAGCCGCTTCGGGGCAATGCTCCGGCGGGAGTGGCGTCGTCGTTTGGGGAACTTGTCTCAGCGTAACGGGGTGGTGTTGTCGTCGAGCCTCCTCGAGGCCAGCGGCGAGTGTGGGGTCATCCTCCGATACGCGCCATCGTTCGATCCCCCTACCCGCACGGGCGCAGGGTTTGACGGAAGGTTGTCTGGGCGGAGGGTTCCGGTTCGTCAATCCTGTTACCCGTCCAAGGGTAGACCACGTGTTGCACGCCGAGGGTGGCGTGTAAGCCGAAGAGAAAGGGCTTTAAAACCAGAAGATGTCCCAACTGCGACGAGGTTTGTCGCACATACGCTTTCTGGAGGCGCAATCATGAACGTGCGGCGAACTACCCGGCCGACAGAGCTCCGGCTCAGTCCCGAGCTCCACCCTTGGAGGCGCTACGTGGGTACCCTCCGTGTTTTGCGTAAAGGTTGTGTGTCCGGCTGGCTCAGTTGGTGTCTTGGAGTCAGTGTTGTCTGCGCTGCAACGGCACTGGCGCAGCCGGAGATCATTGTTGGTTCGGTTGCTGCCCAACCCGGCTGGGTGGTGGAGTTGAATGTGAGCCTGCGAAAAAATGGTCACGATGTCCGTGGCGCGGGCGTGCATATCTTTTTCGATCCGCGGTATACACCAGTGGCGCAGCGAGAGCGTGGCGTTCCCGATTGCTGGGTCGCACCGGGGGTGGCGCAGGAAGGGCGGTTTGCCTTTTGGCCTCCAGGTTGCTGGCAATGGGACGAGACCTGCGACACTTTGCGGGCAATTTTGGTTGGTTTGGGTAGCGAGAGACCAACGTTGCCCGATGGTCCATTGTTCACCTGCAGGGTACAAGTGTCCCCGAGCGCAGCTCCCGGGCGATATGAGTTAGCGAACGACTTTGCCGACGCATCTGATGGCGCCGGAACTGCCATCGTACCCACGCGGGTAAGCGGTGCGGTGATCGTGAGTCAGCCGCCCGGAGGCGGAGGCTGTGCGATAGCCCGCAGCGGCGAAGGGCCCTGGACACATGTGGCAGTGATGTTGATCTTCTTGCTGGCTTTGCGGTGGTATCGGTGGCTGCGCCAGCTTATGGTGACGGCTGGTTGTGACCTAACCAGAGCAAGCGGGCGGTGTATTGTGGTGGTGTTCCTGGTTAGCATTCCCTGTGCTGGGCTCGCTCAGTCGGCTGGTACGATCATCGAGATCTCTGGCCGTTGGTGGCGTCACGGTTCCGACGACTTCGGGGAGTGGCAAGGGACCGTGACGCTGTTTCCTGACGGGGGACTGAGCGGTAGCGTGACGCTCCGCTCCAAGGACGAACGGGAGGTTCTTAACCTGTCGGCGACCGTGAGGGACGGGGGTAGCGTCCGCGGCCGCTTGCGCAATCCTCGTGGCCGTTTAGCAGGCAAGTTCGTAGGGAATTGGGGCAGTCTCGGCTTCGGCGTGGAGCCGCAAGTTGCCATTGCCGGCTCGCTTTCGCGCCGCTCTGGAGAGCGTTTGCAGTGGCGTGTGGACCGCATCGATGTGCGACAGAAAAGGGCGCCAGCCGAAGTCGTCGCTGATTTGGCAGCCGGCAAGGCGCGCCGGCTTGCGGTGATCGTCGATACGTACCCAGCGGAGCGCGCGGCTCGGAGTAGGAACCCAAACCGGACGGAAAGGGCAACGTTGTCACCGAATGAGCAAGCAGTGCTTGCAATTGAATTGAGGTCGTTGAACGAGAGCCTAGTCCGTGCCCTGCGTGATTATGGTGCGGAGGTGCCGTCAGTTGTCGGAAACGTCCCCTCGTTTGTCATCATCGTGCCGAATCTAGATGTGTTGCGCAAAGTGTTGTCTCACCCGCTGGTACGGGAAGTCGTCGTTCCAGTGGGGGATCGCGGTTGGACCGTGGAGCCGCTATTGAGCGAGAGCCTCCCCTTGATTGGGCAGCCGTTGGTGGAGAGCCGGTTACGTGGGGCGGCGTGCCGTTGCGGTGGTCGATAGCGGCCTCCTTTGGAACTTGACCGCTGGCGGTCAATTCGTTTTTGGCCCGGGCTGTGCCCTCGGCCCAGGTAGCCCCGACTGCGCCGTCCTTTGGCACCGCAACTTTCTCAGTGGGCTGGATAATGACTTCTCGCAGGTCCCTGACGAGTTGCTGACGGCCTTTCACGGTACTTGGGTTTCTGCAATTGCTTATCGAGTCGCCCCGTCCGCCGGCCTGGTTGGGTTAAAGGTGGTTAGGGATAGGGCGGACCCAGGGGATTTTGAGCGCGTCCTCCAGGCACTGGATTGGGTGGCAGAGCACGCGCTCCAGTTTGGAATCGTGGCAGTGAACATAAGCTTGGCGGTTGCGAGACAGGGCGAAGCAGTGCTGAGGCAGGAGCCGTGCAGGGAAGAGGCGGAGCTAGTTGCCAGGGTGCGGCGCTTGTGGTGCGAACGAGATGTGCTGGTGGTAGCCGCGAGTGGCAACGACCGCCGAACCGACGCTTTGACCGTCCCAGCTTGTGTCCCAGGGGTCGTGAGGGTTGGTGCGGTATACGATGCGGCAGATTTTGCGCCTTCGAAGTGTCCCGATATTGCCTTTCCGGATCGGGTCGCTTGCTTTTCGAACACGGCACCTTTTTTGAAGTTACTTGCGCCGGGCGAGCGAATCACCACGGGCATCTTCCAGGACCTGGGCCGCGAAGGTGAGGGTGCAGGAACGTCCGCGGCCGCGCCGCGTGCGGCGGTTCGCCCTCGAGGCCGGCGCAGGCGAAGGGTTCGAACTCGCAGGCAAGGGGCTCTTCTACAGTGCTGGGCAAGGGCGGTTGCTTTTGCTCGATGTTGCAAACGGCGAGGTTCGACGCGAGACCCGCTATGAGGGTTCGGTGGCGGCCCTTGCTCTGAACGCTCAACGCAACGAATTGCTTGTTGGCATCAACCAAGGCAGCAGCGTGAGAGTGCAGGTCGTCGATGCGGACACACTGGAATTCCGGCGCGAGTGGACCCCGCCGCTGCCGGCGGGTGCGTCGCTTCAGGACATGGCTGTGTCCCCGGGTGGAGAGGCACTGCATTTAGTGACCCAGCGCCCGAACTTGTGGCTTTTGGCAACTTTGTCCGGCGACATTCGCCGCACGTTGGAGCTTGGGCAATGGTGGAACATGCGGTTGTTGCTGGCTCCGGAAAACGAAGTGGTTTACGCCTTGAAGTTCTCGTTTGGGTTGCCTGAAAAGTACGAAAGCGTAGTCAGGATTGATACGGGTGCTGGCAACGCCACTGCTGCGTGGGAAATAGAAAACGACTCCAGTCGGTTCGAGTATCGCTATGTGGCCGACCTCAAGTGGGGACCGCAAGAAGTTCTGTGGGCTAGTGGTTTCACCGCACCGGCCGGAAGAGCCACCGCGTGGCTGGTGGAACTCGATGCCGCCAGCCTGGATCCTCGGCGCACCTGGTCGTTCGGATCGTGGCGAGATGGCGGCATGTTGGCGATATTGCCGTTTCCCTGTCCGGAACTCCGCCCACTGACTTGCGACTGCGACACTGACGGTACCGTGACGGTCGACGAAGTAGTGCGGGCAGTGGTGGCCGCGATGGAGACACTTCCCACGTGGGCATGCCCGATGGCCGACCAAAATGGCGACGACAAGGTTACCATCGAGGAGCTTGTCGCCGGTGTGAACTGTGTGCTCGGCGGTTGTTCATGAACTTTCGGGATTCGCAAATGAACAAACGCGTTCGATCCTCGCTGCACTACGCTGGACCCCAGCGCGCGGCGGAAAGAGCCGTTGATGTGCGCATCGGGCAACAGTCTTTATCGACGCCGGAGGGCGACCCGGTGGGCCCTGCCTTCGAGCGCGACGAGGGACAAGCGGTCCAGAATCTCTTGTCGAACGTGTTGTCCGAACTCGCCATGGTGCGTGGCCTGTTGCATGCGCTGCTGGAACAACTGGGGGTTCGCGACGAGTTTTCAGGTGCTGGCTCGAACGAGAGCACTGGTTCCGGGCGAAACGCGCGAACTGCGCGTACGGCTCTACTTCGTCGAGAGTCAGACGTTTGGTTTTTGCGCTTCGGAACGGAAATTTGTCGGGTGCGGGATTGTAAGGGGCTTCGGTACCTGGCTCTGCTCGTCAAGCACCCAGGAAAGCGGGTGCATGTGGCGGAAATGTTGGCGTGGATCAGCCCGGCGGATGGTTTTGCTTCGGGCAGCAAGGGGGAACAGTTCGCTGCGAGCAAGAGCGATTTGGAACCGCTCTTGGATTCCCGGGCGCTCCGAGAACTCCAGGCGCGGTTGCAACAGGTGGAGGAGGAGTTGGATGAAGCCCAACGTGCGAACGACCTGGGGCAGCAAGTAGTTCTCCACCGGGAGCAAGAGTGGCTGCGCTCCGAGATCGGCCGCGCGTGGCGGCAGCACAAGAAGAATCCTTCCACCGAGCGGTGCCGCCACGCCGTGAGCAAGGCGATTCGGCGTGCTCTCCAGAAACTATCCGTCGTTGCTCCTCAGGCCACCTCGCACCTGCGCACGACCATCCATTGCGGCTACGTTTGTGCGTACTTGCCGGACCCGACGAACGCTCCCGAGTGGGTGGTGGAGTGGTAGAAGGAGGCTTGGCAGGCGGCAAACTTTTTCACGCCCCTTCACTTGCGTTTGGTCGGAAGTTGGACAGCCGGCGAGCTTCGCTGCCGTCAAGCACGGAACAAGAGTCCTGACCTACGTAGGCCTCAAAACGCGGGACGTTTTGCTCAAGCCACCATCGTGCGACGTTTTCGGTAACGAAAGATTTGCGGGCGCTTTGGTGCCCTATTGCAAAGCGCGGCACCATGATGTATATGGCGCCATATGTCTGAATCGCTGAAAACGACTGTTTACCTGGATCGTGCGGACTACGAGCGCTTGAAAGCTCTGGCGCGCAAGCAAGGCCGCAAGCCCGCCGAGCTCGTGCGCGAAGCAGTGGCGATCTATGCGCGCGAGCACGGGGCGGTGGTGCCCAGAAGCGTCGGCAAGGGGCGTAGCGGGCGGTCCGACTTAAGCGAACGCGCGGAAGAGTTGCTCGAAGGATTGGGCCGTTCATGATCGTAGCGGATACCGGGGCGGTGTTGGGTTTGCTCGATGCGGACGACCGCCATCATAAGGTCCTCCGTGTCTTGTTCGAGGAGGACCCTACTGCCTGGGTGTTACCGTGGGCGATCTTGCCGGAGGTCGACTACCTTGCGCGCACGCATTTAGGGCCAAAAGTGGCGGACGCGTTTTGCGAAGACCTCGCAGCGGGTGCGTTTGTAGTAGAATGGGGGAAGCCGGCAGATCTCGAGCGTGCCGAAGAGTTGAACCGGCGGCACCGTGCCCTGGGGCTCGGTCTTGTGGATGCGGTGGTTATGGCCGTGGCGGAGCGCCGCCGTGCAGAGGCGATTGCGACATTGGACCTGCGCCACTTTGCCGCTGTGCGGTTAGCGGGCAACATTCGTTTACTCCCTCGAGATCTGTAGCGCGGAGAGTCGAGAAACCTCGAGTTCGCGGGAGCAGAGTGCGCGTTGGATCGCGCCCATGTGGTAAGGGCGTTGAACGTGACGCAGGGCGGCACGCCCGGGGCTCTCGCGAAAGCTCAGCACGGGATGGTCCGTTGACCTACGGAACCGAAATGGCTACGCGGCCTGCTCTCGTTTTGCGGGCACAGAGGAGTTCGCCGTATGCGGTTTTACGAGTACGAGGCTAAGAGGTTGTTCGGCAAATATGGGATTCCGTTGCCGACGGGCTCGCGGGTAGCGCACTCGCCAGAGGAGGCGGCAGCGATCGCCGAGGAAATTGGCGGGCCAGTGGTGTTGAAGGCACAGGTGCTGACCGGCGGGCGGATGAAGGCTGGTGGCGTGTTGTTTGCGGAAACGCCCACCGAAGCGGCGCATGCGGCGGAAAAAATTCTGGGCCTCGTGATCAAGGGGCATACGCCTCGTGGTGTGCTCGTGGAGGGCCGAGCGCCTGTGGAACAGGAGTACTATCTGGGCGTTACCTGGGACGGTTTCGCGCGGTTGCCGGTCATGATTTTTAGCGACATGGGCGGCATCGACGTGGAGGAGGTGGCAGAGAAACATCCGGAGCACATTGCCAAGCGGCATTTCTCGACCATTCATCCGTTTTCGGACTACATGGCAAAAGAACTCATTGCCTCGCTTGGAGTGAGCGGCACGCCTCTGTTGCGGCTGACGCACATTGCTGCACAGTTGGCGCGGGCGTTTCAAAATCACGGGCTCACGCTGGCTGAGATCAACCCGCTTGCCCGGCTCGAGGACGGACGATTTGTGTGTCTCGACGGGCACGTCGATTTAGAAGACGATGCTCGAGAGGCCCAGAAGGCGTTACTCGAGGAGCTTGGCATCGATCCGGCAGAGAAGCGCCAAGCACGGCCGCCAACGGAGTTCGAAATTCGCGGGGCGCAAATCGATGCTTCAGACCCGCGAGGCGTGGCTGGCAACGTGGTCGAGTTCGACGGGGACCTGGGGCTGATCATCGGCGCCGGTGGAGGCTCGCTTACGCTGTTCGACGCCATTCGCAAACACGGTGGTCGCCCGGCGAACTATTGCGAGATCGGCGGCAATCCAAGCGTGGCGAAAACCTGTGCACTCACGAAGCTTATCTTGTCCAAGCCCGGAGTGAAGAAAATCGCGGTGATGATGAACGTCGTTTCGAACACTCGGGTGGACTTGGTGGCACGCGGCGTCATCAAGGGAGTCATCGAGTCGGGCTACAAGCCTTCCGAGAAAATCGCGATCTTTCGGATTCCTGGTTCGTGGGAAAACGAAGGGTTCAAGATCCTCAAGGACTACGGTGTCGACTACTGCGACCGCACCGTTTCGATGTACGAAGCTGCTGGGCGGGCAGTGGCGAAGATGCGCGAGGGTTGAGCATGTCCATTCTGATTACGAAGGATACGACCTTCATCATCCAGGGAATTACCGGGCGTGAAGCGGTCAACATGACCCGCGAGTGCCTCGATTACGGATCGAAGATTGTTGGCGGAGTCACGCCCGGGCGTGGCGGCCGCGAAGTGTACGGCGTACCGGTGTATGACACCGTGCGGCAAATCACTTCTCGTACGCGTGTGGATGGGTCGGTGGTGGCCGTTCCGCCGGCGTTTACCCGCGACGCAGTGATGGAAGCACTCGACGCTGGCATCAAGCTGATCGTCATCGTGACCGAGCGAATCCCGCGCTACGAGGTGGCTCAAATGGTCGAGATGGCCAAACTGCGCGGGGCGCGAATCATTGGGCCGAACTGCTTAGGAATCCTATCGCCAGACGAAGCCAAAATGGGAGGCTTGGGTGGTCGCGCCGAGGACGCCCGCAAGGCATTCAAGAAGGGTTTCATTGGAGTGATGTCGCGCAGCGGGGGCATGACCACCGAGATGTGCAACACGCTCAGTGCTGCGGGGCTTGGGCAGTCCACTGCGGTGTCGATCGGAGGCGATCCCATCATTGGTTCGACCTACGCGGATCTCATGCCGTTGTTCGAGGCGGATCCGGAGACCAAGGCAATCGTCATTTACTGCGAGCCTGGGGGCCGGATGGAAGCGGAACTTGCCCAGTACGTGGTGGAGAAAAAGTCGCGCTTGCCCATCGTGGCGTTCATGGCAGGAAGGTTCATGGACGAAATGCCCGGGATGCGTTTCGGGCATGCTGGTACGATCGTGGAAGGCAAGGCTGACACCACGGCTGAAAAAATCGCGCGCATGGAGGCGGCCGGCATTTCCGTCGCGGAGCGCATCGAAGACATCCCCGGCATGGTCAAGCAGCGCTTGGGCTTGTAAGGGCACGAGAGGAGAGAGGGCCAATGGCATTGTTTATCGACGTGGAAGTCGGTCCCGCGGTGGCGCGAAACGTTGAGTTGGCTCGAAAACTTGTGGAAGTGTGCCCCGTGAACATTTTCGCCTTGGGACCGCAGGAAACCCTCGAGGTGGTGGAAAAAAATCTCGACGAGTGCACGCTGTGCGAGCTGTGCTTGGCGGTGGCGCCCCCAGGGGCAGTGAAGGTGAAAAAGCTTTACGGCGAGCGCGAAGTGCTCGTACGCAAGTAGATCCCTCTACTCGAGCCGCGACACTCGGCCGGCATCGTCCGAGACGAAAAGCGCAGTTCGTTCTTCGGCTACGCTGACCGCAAGTGGCGTGCGCACCGGGGCACCAACAGAAAGCGCTTGGACCCCACCTGGGGCCGGGCCAAGGTCCGGCACTACGTATATATTGCCATCGCTACTCGGCACGGTAATCGAGAGCCCATCGCCGTGGTCGAGCACCACGATCGAGCCGTGGACCTCTCCGCCGAGCGACAGCGACCAAACCGGGGTGCCGGTCCCGGTATCGACGGCAAGCAGGTCTCCACCAGTCGTCGCCACATAAAGCCGGCCTTTTCGGAGCGCCGGGCTCGCAGAAACGAGCCCCGTGTCGGTTCGTGAATCGTCGAGCAGCGCGGTGCTGTAAATCAATTGCCCGCCAGCGCTAACCTTGAAAAGTCGTCCGCTGGTATCGACTGCATAAATGGCTCGCACGGTCTCAGGCTGTTCCTCATCCAACTCAATGACTGGCGCGCTGCGCAACGGGGCAGCAAGGCTTAAGCTCCACAGCAAAAATCCATCGCCCCGTTCCATGCGGAGGATCCGGTCGTCTCCCCCGTAAACTGCCTTGCCGTCTGGCGTCATAGCCGGTGCGCTGACAAACGCAGCAATGCTTGTGTTTGCGAAGCGGCGGACGCCGTTGGGGCACACGCCATAGAACGCGTTGGCTGCACTTGTGGCGTAAACCGTTCCATCGAGTGGGTTGAGGGCAGGAGCCAGGCCGATGGCTCCACCAGTGTTGAGCGGCCAAACCTGGGGCTGAGGGCTGCCGGTCTGGGTAACGGCATAGAGAAAGCCGCTCTCGTTACCAAAGAACAGTGCTTCCGCGTCCTGTCGGATTGCGACCAGTGGCGTGGTGCGAATTGCGCTCGCGGTAGAGAAGGAGAACTCCGCCGAGCCGAGCGGCGTCAATGTGCTGCTCGCGAGGGCGTAGAGTGTCCCGCTCGCGCTGCCAATGTAAACACGACTGTCTACACTGGTCGTGGAGGCGCTGCCGTTGCCGAGTACGGGCCCGGACGCGAAAGGCAGGCCAGAGGGGTCAGCAAACTGGGCACGCACTTGTGCCTGGGGGTGCAACCGTGGTGCTGGAATCGCGCCGGTGTTTTGCAGGTCCCGTTGGAACTTCGGCCAACTGGAAGCTGCCAGCCGCGCCGGCTGGTCGAAAGAGCAGCGAATCCCGCCCCCACTGTTGCATCCCAACGCCAGCGTGCCGACGCAAAGGATCGCCGCATGGACAATCTTAGAAAGCTGACCACCCATCACTGCCCTCCAACCCGATACAAGTAGCCATTGTCCGCTCCGACCCAAATCGTTCCGTCCGCTGCGATTGCAGGCGAGGAGCGAATCGGAACCCCGGGAGCGAGCGCGATCGGGGGCCAAGCCGCCAGCCCAGAGCGGTTTTCGATCGCGTACAACATTCCGGCTGTGCTACCGAAGACAAGGTATGCATCGAGCGATAAAGCCGGACTCGACAGTACGTCTCCATCGATCGCTTGTTGGACATCTCCTGTTGGCGCATCGGCGCCGTTGCGCGCGTCTAGGGCGAGAAAACGGCCGTCTTTGGTGAGTATGAACAGAGAAGACGTAAGGCCCAGAGGTGTCGGTGTGGGGGTCGGGGTCGGCGTGGTTGTCGGCGGAGCGGATAGCGTTGGAGAGCCGGCAGACGGCTCCGGTATCGTGGGAGCGGCGGGGGTCGGCGTGAGTGGCACGGGAATCGTTGCCGTGGGCGTTTCTCCTGGGAGTGCCTGAACTCCCAATGCGAGTGAAGCAGCCAATTCAGTCCGAGGGAGGGTCCGTTCCCACACCTGGCTACCGCTAGCATTGGACAAGGCAAGCACGCGCCCGTTCGTGCTTAGAGCGTACACCACGCCACCGGCAGTGACCGGTGCCAGGGCCACAGGAGTATCGGGGTGCTGGAACGGCCCGACGAAAAACCTCCACAAGGGTTCCCCTGCTTGCAGCAAACTGAGCACGTGTAGTGTACCATCTGCGCTTCCGGCGACGGCCGAGCTACTCGCCCCGATGGCAATGGATGTCACGAACGGACTTGGGTACGGCTCCAGCCGCGGATAAAGCCACAGCAAGTCGCCGCTTGCGGAGATCGAAACAATGCGCCCTTCGTCGGAATTCCTTCCCGGGCGCCGCACCGCGGCCGAGGCGAAGATCTGGACGACTTTGCCAGTCGCAACGTGGGTGAGCAGCGTGACGGGAGCCGAAAAACGAGCACCAGCAAGCTCCGGCGTTGCTTCGGGGGCGTTGAAGCAAAGCGTGCAGGCGGCGTGGTCTGCGCGATCTTCGAATCCGTAAATGCGACCACTTTCAGAGCCGAAGTAAACGGTCACCGCACCCCGCGGCGGCGCAAACAACGTTGGTGACGAAAGGGTCGTCCCAATTTCCAAGTTGCCGTCGTTGCACACAGAGCATTCGGCTGTGCGCCACTTCACTGTGCCGTCGCTGCGTACTGCTATCAATGTGCCGTGTTCGCTGAGTGCGTATGCGGTACCGTCGATCCCCAAGGCCGGGGAGGAAAGCACCGGGGAGAGCGGCGGCGAGGCATCGACAGGAACTGCGCTTGGTGTTCCCCTGGGCGAGGCAACTCGGCCGATCCCCGCACCGGTGTGTGCCGAGTCGTGGCGGAACCTCGGCCATGGGGAGGATGGAGTCACTGTCAAACCGGAACCTCCCGAGTTGCACCCGGAAACGATCAGCACGAGGGCGGCAGTTGTGAGAATAAGTCGCATGGAGTGCTCCTTATGGCGTTGCCACCGTATCGCAGGTGAATGGCCGGCGCGCCACGAGCCGCGCAAGATAGGCGGGCGTTGTATCCTCCAGCAAGCCCTCCTCGTATTCGAGCAGCTCGAAATCCGAGAACGCGTGTTTGAGTTCGCCTCGTCGGAGAAGATGGGCAGGGTTGCTCGGATGCCCGAACGCTTTTTGGTCCTCGATAAAGCTTTCGTACAAAACCAGGCCTCCTGGGCGTAGTGCTGCTTTGATGGCAGAAAAGAGGGAGCGCTGGAGATAGCGTACCACGAGTACGGTGCCGTATCGGCAGCGCGGCAACGGGAATTGCTCGAGGTCCGCAGCGACAGCGAAGATCTGCAGTTGTCTTTCCCGTCGCTGTCGTGCCAGCACTTGGAGCGCCGCTAGTGAGATATCGATGACGTGGACCTCGAGTCCGTGCTCGGCCAGAAATCGTGCGTTGCGGCCGTTCCCTCCGGCCACGTCCAGCACGGGCCCTGCAAGCTTGGCGGCCCACCGTACCACGAGTGGCGAGGGTGGTCCGATCGTGTCGCCAGCGCGGCGGTAGCGGTCGTCCCATTTCAGCTTGTCGGTGTACACGTTCGCAGGTGTCTTCAAAGCAAGGTTACCCGCGCGAGCGCAAGGACATCGACAACCCGTGCACCAGCACGGCGGAGTGCGAGTGCACATTCGTTCGCTGTGGAGCCCGTGGTGAGCACATCGTCGACTAACAGGATGCGGGCGCCGCGCACGAGGCTCTCGGCACCTGCACGCACATGAAAGGCCCCCCGCACATTTCCGCGCCGGTCTTTCTTTCTCAGCTCTGCTTGAGCACGAGTTGGCCGAGAACGTTCGAGAAGAGCGGGGGCAACCGTGCCGGTGTTCAAGGCGTGCGCTAGTAACAGGGATTGGTTGAACCCGCGCCAGCGTAAGCGTTCCAGCGATAGGGGCACAGGGGTGAGCCAGTCGTACGCAAAGGCATCCAAAGGGCCGGCGTACCGCAACAACGAGCCTAGCGGACCTGCCAGGGAAACGATGCGGCCGTATTTAAACCGCGCCAGCGCTCGCGCGATCGGGCTCCCTTCGTCATTGTGGGCGTAAACGAAGGCAGCGCGGGCTCGTCCGAACGCAGGAGGCTCCGACAAACAGTCTCCACAGAGAATGTCCACGGAGCCTGCTGCCGCAATGGGGAGGCCGCAGCAGCGGCATATGGGCGGCACGATTCGCTGGACATTCCTCGCGCATTGCGGACAAAAAGCGAGTTCTCCAACGCACAGGCTCTCACAGCTTGCACACACGGGGGGATAAAGAAGCGCGCCAAACGTTGCCCAGATCGTCACGACCAAATTCTACCTTGGCAAGGAATTTCGGGAAGCATCGGGCGCGCCGGAGCTTGCAAAAGAGCTTTGGTCGAAGCCGCTGTAGCCTTTCGAATCCGAAAGCGGAGCAACCTTGCGGGAAAAAGACGCATCCGGTAGAAGCCACGCGCTTGTCTTCCAGTAAAAGGCGGGTGTGAGGGAGGATGCCATGCGACTTGTGCTTGTAGTTTTAGTTGTGGGCTTGTGGTTGGCTGCGCCGAGAGGGTGGGCGGCGGAGAAGCTTCCAGAGCAAACGGAGAGCGCCACAAGCGTTGCGACCCCCCAAAAAGCGCCGACTCCGCTACCAACCATTAGTGCAGAAGACTTGGAGCTCCTGAAGAAAATCTTGTTCACGATCGAGGCGGAGCCAGACAGTGGTGAGGCTCCGCTCAAGGTGAAGTTTACGTTGGATCTGTTGGGCGAAGAGTTGAAGAAACCGCGCTTTCATTGGGATTTTGGTGATGGGACAACTTCCAAAGAGCGACACCCGACCCACGTATTCAAGAAGCCTGGCGAGTACAAAGTATCTTGCCGAATCGATGATGTGGACGATCGCTGGGGGAGGGACGAACTCACGATTTTCGTGGATCCAAAGGAGTAGTCGCCCTTCCGGTGGGGCACGAAAGTTTGCGTTTGACTTCGGTACTGCCACTGCTCATACACTGAGGCTGGCATGAACGCGTTCAAACGGTTCTTCCTTGGCTTTCTGTTAGGCATCGGGGCGATGTACTGGGTCTTGCATCATGGGGATGAAACCTGGCGCGATGCCTGGACCTGGATGAACAAGAGCGCTTCGGCCTACCGCGGCGATAGCGCGCACCAAAAAGCCAAAGAAGTCCTCGGCGAGTGAGTGCTCTACCGGTGATGTTCGGCCCTTTAGCCGATGTGCGCGTGGTAGACCTGACGCGCGTGGTCGCGGGACCTTACGCCACGATGTTGCTCGCCGACCTTGGAGCCGAGGTGCTGAAAATCGAACTGCCACGTAAAGGAGACGACGGGCGCTACGGTTACCCGTCCCTTCAAGGAGTCCCGTTGGCCTTTGCCGCACTGAACCGGAACAAGAAGGGGATCACACTTGATGTGCGTACCCCAGAAGGGAAGGAGTTGCTTTGTAAACTAGTGAGCAAAGCCGATGTTCTGGTGGAGAACTTTGCTGCTGGAACCATGCAGAAGTGGGGGCTCGGTTACGAAGTGCTCGTTTCCCATAACCCGAGTCTTGTCTACGTGGCCCTTTCGGGATTTGGGCAAACGGGCCCGTATGCCCGGCGAACGAGCTACGACATCATTGCACAAGCCATGGGTGGACTCATGGCGCTGACCGGATTTCCAGACGGGCCGCCGGTGCGTGGAGGTGGAGCGCTAGGGGACTTTATTGGCGGTGTGTTTGCTGCCCTCGGGGTCGTGTGTGCACTCCATCATCGACAGCGCACTGGCCAAGGCCAGTTTGTGGACGTGTCCAATATGGATGCCATCCTCAGCATGACGGACAACTGGTTGACGCTTACAGCAATGACTGGGCGGAAACCTCCGCGGTTAGGGAACCGTCATCCGTTTACAGCACCGTATGACTGCTTTCGTGCCCGCGACGGTTGGGTGGTCATTGCGGTGGGGAACAGCGCGCTTTTTCGTGCACTGATGGCTGCAATCGGCCGCTCAGAGCTTGGTACAGATCCACGGTTCAAATCGCCCCAGGCCCGACTGGAACACTACGACGAAGTACACAGCGTCGTGGAGGAATGGGTGCGAGAGCGCACCGTAAGCGAGGTGTTGGAGGTGCTTGGCCCGCAAGGGGCCAACGTTCCTTGCGCTCCGGTGATGGAAATGCAACAGCTGTTGACCGACCCACACGTGCTGTCGCGAGAGATGGTTGTGGAGGTACCCCATCCGACGTTGGGGAAAGTGCCGGTTACTGGGCTACCGCTAAAGTTTTCGCGTACGCCAGGTGCGGTTCGGTGGTTAGGGCCGGAGTTAGGGCAACACAACCGTGAAGTTTACTGTGAGATGTTGGGTCTCACGGAAGAAGAACTACAAGAACTGGAACAACGGGGGGTGATTTAAGCAATGCCAAACGATCTCCCAATCATCGAAAAGCTCAAGAAAGAACTTTCTGACCTACAGTATGAATTGACCCGCAAGCTGCCGAAGGAGCTCCAGGAAGCGGCAAGCCACGGGGATTTAAGCGAGAACGCAGAATACGATGCCGCAAAGCATCGCCAGGAGTACGTACGGGCACGAATTGCTCAGTTGCAGGCGCGGATCCAGCAGCTGTCGCTTTACAACATGAACTCAGTGCCACGCGGGGTCGTGGGCTACGGAAGCCGAGTGACGTTGGAGGACGTCGAGGACGGTACCCGCACCGTCTACGAACTTGTGATGCCTGAGGAAGTGAACCCGGCGGCTGGGCTGATTTCGGTGAGTTCCCCACTCGGTCAGGCGCTGATCCACAAGGAAGTGGGAGACGAGGTCGAGGTGCGTACGCCGCGTGGTCAGAGAACGTACGTGATCGTCGAGCTTGTGACTTTGCACGAGCGCGATTCGTTGTAAGGTGTTGGGCCCTAGTGGGCAGCCTTTCGCGCTTGCGCGGGACCCCTAAGCTCCGTACCACGGGTGCTTTCAGCGCGGGTCTCAAGTTCTTGCGGCTGCCGCCCGTAGTGTGCTAGGAACGATCCCTGCACAATTGGACCACTAAAAGGAAAAGTGGGCCGTTCGCCCACTTTTTTTGTTTCGGAAAATGACAGTGAACCAGGACATCCCAAGCCAGGTTTGGCAGATCGCAGAGCCACTGGTGGAAAGCGAAGGTATGGAAATCGTAGACATCGAGTTTCGGCGGGAGCAGGGGGGGCTTGTGCTACGCCTGTTCCTGGATCGGCGCGATGGCCGCGGCGTGACGCTCAACGAGCTCAGCCAGGTCAGCCGCCAACTAAGCGACCTGCTCGATGTGTACGATTTTGTGCCGGGCAGTTACACGCTCGAAGTGTCGTCGCCCGGTGTGAATCGACGCCTACGCCGACCAGACCACTTTCGTCGCTATGTCGGTCGGAAGGTCCGGGTGCGCACGAGCTGCACGGTGGAGGGCCGGCGAACGTTCTCCGGTGTACTCGAGGAAGTCGACCAAGACCGGATTCAGGTGCGTGATGAAGTTGGGGTGCACTGGATCCGTTTCGATCAAATCGCGCGAGCGAATCTCGTGGTGGATTCCTAAAGAGGCGAGAGGTGAAGCATGCCGGTGCAAACGGAACTGAGTCGGATGATTGAAAGCATCTGTCGAGAGAAAGGCGTCGGCCGTGATGTTGTCATCGAGGCGGTCGAACAAGCAATTCTTTCTGCTGCGCGCCGGAACTACCCATCTGCTCGGTTGGAGGCGAAGTACAATCCTGAAATCGGCAAAGTAGAATTGTTCCGGGTGCTGACGGTCGTAGAGCGCGTAAAAGACCCCAACATAGAAATTTCGCTCGAAGAGGCGCGGTCAAAAGATCCGGAGGTACAACTGGGGGATGAGATCTTGGAGAAGCTTCCCGAAGTTTCCTCGCGAGTTGGCGCCTACGTAGCACGCCAGAACCTGCTCCAAAAAATCCGGGATACTGAGCGCGCGCTTGTTTACGACGAGTTTAAAAAGCTCAAGGGCGAGCTGACTCACCTGGGTACGGTGCAAAAGCTGGACAGGCGGAACATCATCGTGAACCTCGGCCGCACGGAAGCCGTGTTACCGGAAAAGGAGCAAATTCCGCGAGAGCGGTATCGGCCAGGCGACCGAATCCGCGCTTACATCCTGGATGTGGAGATGTCCCAAAGCCAGGGTCCCCGGGTTGTGCTGTCGCGAACCCACCCGGGATTCTTGATCAAGCTTTTCGAACATGAAGTTCCGGAAATTTTCCAAGGCATTGTCCAAGTGAAGGCAGCGGCACGGGAGCCGGGGGTGCGGGCAAAAATTGCGGTAACTTCGAAGGATCCCGACGTGGATCCGATTGGCGCTTGTGTAGGCCCGCGAGGAACCCGCGTGCAAGCCGTGGTGCAAGAGCTACGAGGCGAGAAGATCGATATCGTATTGTGGAGCGAGGATGCTGCAGAGTTCGTCTGCCGCGCTCTAGCGCCGGCCAAGGTGAGCCGAATCATTATCGATGACGAGGAGCGCAAGATGGAGGTCATTGTGCCCGACGACCAACTTTCGTTGGCAATCGGTCGCAAGGGCCAGAACGTGCGCCTTGCCTCGAAGCTCACCGGCTTCGATTTAACGGTAAAGAGCGAGTCGGAGGTCGCAAAGGAACAACAAGACGCTCGGCTTGCTTTGATGCAAATCGAGGGTGTGGATGAAGCTCTGGCCGATGAGCTGTACGAATCTGGTGTTCGCACAGTGGAAGATCTGGCCAACGCGGATCTCGACACGCTTTTGGAAGCGGAGAACCTGACCCCCGAGAAAGCAAGGGAATTACAGGAACGCGCGCGGGACTGGATTGCGCAACACCCAGCGGAACAACAATCGAGCGAAGCCGACCTTCCTTCCGCAATGACCTCGGATGCAGGAGAAGAAGAGTTTTCCGAAGAAGGCCCGTCTGCCTCAGTAGAGGCTGCGGAAGAAACTCGCGGGTCCTAACTCTAGGGAGGATGCCGAAGCACCACACCCCACTGCGCCGGTGCGTTGGCTGCGGTCAAGTTGCACCGAAGAAAGAAATGCTTCGTTTCCGTGTCGCGGACGACGGTCGCTTGGTGGCCGATCCAGTGGGTCCAGGACGGGGCGCCTATCTCCATCGAAGTACTGCTTGCTGGGAAAGGTTCGCGGCGCGCAAGGGGGTGGTGCCATCATTGCGGCGCAACGTCGACCGGGCAGCGCGGGGACGCCTCGTGCAGAGTTTAAAGGAAAGCGCTAAACAAAAGAAACTTGAAACGTAAGGAAAAAATCACGGAATGTCTTCGGTTGGAACCAAACGAGTAAGAGACGTTGCCAAGGAACTCGGACGCGACATCAAAGATGTATTGACCGCGGCCGAGCGAGCGGGCATTCGGGGCAAGAAGCCGCAAAGCGGCCTCACCGAGGAAGAGGTTCGAAAACTCCACCAGCTTCTTGAAACCTCCGAGTCCCCGGGTGGTACGGTAGTGATCGGAGAGACTGTTGTTACCAGGCGTGAAGGCCAAGAACACGTGGAAACAAGAGTGAGTGACAATATCATCCGCCGCCGGCCGAAGCTGGACCAACCGGTGGGAGCAGTTGGGACTGAGGCGGCATCACATGCCCGGTTGCAGTCGCCGGTCACCGGAGAGGTGGGCCTGGTCGAGCCGCTTTCTGCCGAGCCGTTAAGTGCTCCAGACTTGGCTCCACTACCTCCGATTACCGAGGATCTCGTGCCCCCTTCGCTACCTGAGGTGGAGTCCCTATCAGGAGCGTTGCCGGGGCTCGAACGCGAGCCAGTTGTAGAAAAGGGTTCGCCGTCCGCTGGCGCGCCTTCGACCGTGACTGAAACGGGAAGTGTTGCACCGTTGCCTGATGAGTCCGCGATTGCTGCGCTCGGCACACTTGAGAACTCACCAGGTGCTCCGAGCGCGTTGCAAGGGGATCCCAAGCTCCAGGGGGTCGATGGCGAGGCTCAGGTGCAGACCGGTAGCGGATCCGCAGTGCCCGGAAATCAAGGTGCTGCACCGGCCGACGGCCAGGCGCGCCGAGGCCCGAAGGTACTCGGGCGAATCGACTTGAGCCGCCAGGGCACAGCGCGTGCTCGAGCGCCACGGGAGCGTCCGGGGAGTCAGCCCCTCGAGCGTGTTCCGGCGGCGATTCCGCTCCCGACCCCGGTAGAGGGACGGCCGCGAAAGAAAAAGCGGCGTGTCGTAGAGCGGGCAGAGACGATCGATGCCGTCGAACTTGGGATTCGGCGGAACAAACTGCCGAAAAAGAAGAAGCCCGCACCCGGCCAGGAAGTGCAGAAGACCGAGATCACCGTTCCTCGTGCTCACAAGCGGGTGATTCGCATTGCTCGGGAGGTCATTACGGCTCGCGAGTTGGCCCGCGAGATGGCAGTGCGGGAAACGGAGGTGGTGAAAAAGCTCCTAGAACTCGGGGTGCTGGCGAACGTGAATAAGCCGTTGGATTTTGACGAGGCATCCCTCGTAGCGCAGGAGTTTGGCTTCACCATTGAAAGAGTGGCCGACAACCTCGAGGCGCGACTAGAAGACGAGCCGGCCGTCGTTGGGGCGGAAGAAAACCTGGTGCCGCGGCCGCCGGTCGTAACCATCATGGGCCACGTCGACCACGGCAAGACGTCGCTGCTCGACGCCATCCGGCAAACGAACGTAACCGCGCAAGAGGCTGGGGGAATTACGCAGCACATCGGGGCGTACACGGTAGAGGTCGACGGCCGAAAGATTACCTTCTTGGACACCCCTGGTCACGAAGCGTTTACCGCAATGCGTGCCCGGGGTGCCAAGGTCACCGATATCGTGGTGCTGGTTGTCGCAGCGGATGATGGCGTCATGCCGCAAACGGTGGAAGCGATCGACCATGCGCGTGCCGCCGGCGTTCCGATCATCGTGGCAGTGAACAAGATCGATAAACCCGACGCCAACGTGGAACGCGTGACGCGTGAGCTTGCTGAACGCGGCTTGGCGCCGGAAGAGTGGGGCGGAGACACGATTTTTGTGAAGGTCTCGGCAAAAACCAAAGAGGGGATTCCAGAACTGCTGGAGATGATCTTGCTCCAGGCCGACGTCCTGGAACTGAAGGCCAACCCTGATCGGCGGGCGCGAGGGACGATCATCGAAGCAAAGCTTGATCGGGGTCGCGGACCGGTAGCAACGGTGTTGATCCAGCAAGGAACCCTGCGCGAGGGAGAGCCGTTTGTGTGCGGCCCTTATTTTGGGCGCGTGCGTGCATTGATCGATGACAAAGGGCGTCGGGTGAAGGAAGCCGGGCCGTCGACGCCGGTGGAAATTTTAGGTTTCGATGGCGTACCGGAGGCTGGAAGTACCTTTGTGGTGGCACCGGACGAAGCCACAGCGCGAAGCATTGCGGAACAACGGCAAGCCAAGCTTCGGGAGGAGTCACTCGCGAAAACCGCCCGATTGACCCTCGAAGATTTGCACGACCGAATCCAGGCTGGCGAAGTGAAAGAGCTTCGCGTCGTGCTGAAGGCGGACGTGCAAGGTTCAGTGGAGGCGCTCTCGACCGCCTTGCGGCAACTCTCGACGGACGAGGTGAAGCTCAATATTCTGTTGGCCTCGGTCGGCGGGATTAAAGAATCCGACGTGAACCTTGCGGCGGCGTCGGATGCCATCGTGATTGGGTTCAATGTGCGGCCAGAAACGAAAGCCGCGGAAGAGGCACGGCGCCAAGGCGTCGAGATCCGCTTGTACGACGTGATTTACAACGCTGTGAACGACGTCCGTGACGCTCTCGCTGGGCTGCTCGCACCGGTGATCCGCGAGGTGCCGCTGGGGCGTGCAGAGGTGCGCGAGGTGTTCCGAGTACCGGGCGTGGGTAATGTTGCTGGTGTCCAAGTGTTGGATGGCAAACTGTTGCGCAACGCCGAGGTGCGATTGGTACGCGACAGCGTGGTCGTGTACACCGGTCGAATTGCGAGCTTGCGGCGGTTCAAGGAGGACGTGACCGAGGTCGCTGCCGGCTACGAGTGCGGCGTTGGCTTGGAGAATTACCAGGACATTAAGGTCGGCGATATCATCGAGGCATTCCGCAAGGAAGAAGTGGCTCGACGCCCGTAGCGCGGGCCCTTCGTCCTAGGATTCCTCCGCGGGACGGGCCCAGGGAAAAGAGGCAGTCAGTTGGTTGTCGGTGTCCTGAAGCTTACGCTCTTCTTACCCGAGAATCACAGCCTCAAGGGTAAGCGTGGCGTGTTAAAAAAAATCAAGGCCCGGGTAGCGAACACATTTAACGTTTCCGTCGCCGAATGCGATGCGCATGACTTGTGGCAGCGAGCGGTACTAGGATTCTCGCGGGTCGGCACGGATGCTGGCGAAGTGGATTCTGCCCTGAGGCAGGTGGTGCAGTTCATCGACGCCATGGAGTTGGCCGAGCTGGGCGAGGAAGAAATCGAGATTTTTCACGTCTAGCCCCCGGTTCCTGGCGGCGAGGCAGTTGTCGCATAAAATGAGCTCACGGCGAGCCGAACGAGTTAGCGAGTCCGTTCGAGAAGCGTTGGCGGAGTTGATCCTCCGCGAAGTCAAAGACCCGCGCGTGGTATCGGTCACCATTACGGCTGTCCGAGTCACAAACGACTTGGCGCGAGCGCACGTGCGCTTCCGCTGTTTAGGCGACGAGGCAGCCCAAGTGCGTTGTCTGGCCGGTCTCCAGAGTGCCACTGGATTTTTGCGAGCACAGTTACTGCGGCGATTACAACTCCGAAGGGCTCCGCAGTTGTCGTTCGAAGTCGACTCGTCACTTCCCGAACTGGAACGACTGGCGCAGGCTATGCATCGGGCCGGTGAGCGGAAAGAGTAAGCTAACGACTCCATGAACGGGATCTTGGTGGTCGATAAACCCGCCGGGCCGACGTCGGCCGACGTCGTGCGGGTGGCAAAAAAACTCTGGCGGGAAAAAACGGGGCACCTTGGCACCTTGGATCCGTTTGCCACCGGAGTTCTTCCTCTCTGTATCGGGGAGGCGACCAAGGTGGCGCAACTCCTGGCGGACGCTGACAAGGAATATGTAGGCGTACTCGTATTAGGTGCTCGGACCGACACGGGCGATCCCACCGGTCGGGTGGTGGAACAAATTGCGGTGCCAGCGGACATTGGGAGCCGACTGGCTACGATTCCTGCACGTGTAGGGGGCAGACGCTTGCAAACGCCTCCCATGTACTCTGCCATCAAGCGAGACGGAATCCCGCTGTACAAACTGGCTCGTCAGGGATTGGTGGTGGACCGTCCGCCACGCGAGGTCGAAATCGAGTTCCTCGAGCTCGAAGTCGTCGGGGAAGGAATGGTGCGTTTTCGCGTACGTTGCTCCAAGGGAACCTACGTTCGGGTACTGGCCGAGGAGATCGCTGCCGCTTTGGGGACCGTGGGCCATCTTACAGAGCTCCGCCGTTTACGGTTTGGTCCGTTTCGGATCGAACAAGCCGTGACGCTGGATCAGCTAAAAAAAGGCGAACACGCCCCGTTGATTTCGATTGGGAGTGCGCTCCCTGACCTGCGGCGGTTTCCGGTTCCAGATCGACTGCAGGAACGTGTCCGGCAAGGCGCTCGTGATGTACTCTCGGGACTTCCCGAGGGCACAGCAGGCGAACGTGCGCTTCTCGTGAATCGTGCGGGTGAGCCTGTCGCTGTGGTCGAGTTTCAGGACCGTGGCTGGAAGTACCTGCGCGTGCTGGCACCGGCGCGTGCCTGAAGGCCGAGCAGCGCGCACGTTACTGCACCTTGGTTGTGTTTTGTCGGGCAAAATCGCTACTTGCATGCGCGAGGTCGAAGGAGCTGGATGGAAAGCAAATCCTATCGGCGGAAGCTGCTTGCGGTGTTGGTAATCAGCCTGGCGGGTATCGCGATTGCCCTCGAGGCTGAACGGATTCACCGCCAACTAAAAACCGACGCGGGTTTCAGCAGTTTCTGCAACGTCAACCACGTGATCAATTGCGACGTGGTGCTGAGCAGCCGTTGGGCAGAGCTTGCCGGAGTGTCTGTCTCTGCAGCGGCAACGATGTTTTACTTATTGGTTGCGGCACTTTCGGCGACTTTATTGTTTCAGCGCAATTCGACGAACCGCCGCCGATTGGTTGGTGTGCTGGTTGGCTTACTCGCGGCCGGTGCCGCATTTTCCATCTATATGGCCTTCATTGCTTTTGGGGTGCTGCGTAGCTTCTGCATGTTGTGCAGCGGACTTTACCTCGTCGCCTTGGCAAATTTCGTGGCGGGCTGGCGGTTGCATCGAGAGGTCCAAGTCATCGGCCGGAAAGAAAAAGAAAACGCGCTTCGTCGCGATATGTATCTATACGCGGGCGTTGCTGCCACGTTGCTGCTTGTCGTCGGAGCGGCAGCTTGGGACGTCGCGCGGAGCTGGAACGAACCAACGAGCGCGGCGGAAGTGGCGCAGATGGATCCCCGCTTTGCAGACTGGTTTCGACGCCTTCCCTCCGTGGATCTCTCGGTGGACTCTCGCAACGCCCTCGGCCCGGCAGACGCCCCCGTGACCATCGTCGAATTCTCAGACTTCGAGTGCGTTCATTGCGCGGCCTTGCGGGATGCCTTGGAGGAAACGCGCCGCCGTTTTCCGGCGCTTGTCCGCGTGGTCTTTCGACATTTTCCCTTGGACTCTGCTTGCAACCCCCTGGTGGCTTCTCCGTTTCATCCTGTGGCATGTGAAGCAGCGGCCGCCGCCGAATGCGCTGGTGCGCAAGGAAAGTTTTGGCAGTACCACGACCTGTTGTTCACACACCAGAAGCAGCTTCGCCGCGACCGCTTGCGCGACTTCGCAAGAGAGTTGCGCCTGGACCTCGAGGCGTTCGACCGCTGCTTGCAAGATCCGAACACCCGAGCCCGTGTTGCAGAAGACGTGAGGCTCGGGACGCGCATCGGTGTAAATTCGACACCGACGATGGTGGTGAACGGGAAGCTCGTGCGCGGAGCGCTGGATGCGGAGACGTTGCGTCGCACCTTGTTGCTTGCCCGCGAAGAATCGCGCACCGGCCATTGAGCCAGGAATCTCGTAATTTCGCGCCTCTAGAACCTGCGCGGCACGGATGTCTCCATACCTGTATCGTGCCACGATATTGTCGGCGAGCAAAAGCGCTCGCCGAGTTCAGCAATTACAGCTCGCCTTGCCTCATTGTTGACTCGCTAGAGCCATCTCAGTACTGAGCGGCCCTCGCAGTTGGCATCGATCAACAGCGAGGTCGTGAGACACGATGACGAGGTCGGTCAAGCGCACTGCTGCTAAGGGTCGGCTGTTGGGTGGATGTGGTGCAGTAGAGGCGGGTGTGGATTGGGTTGTGGGATGGGAGGACGTTTTTGTCATCCGGAGACATCCTTGGGCAAATTGTCCCCCGTGTGGAAACGCGCTGCGCGAACCGACACAGTCCAGCGAGCAAAGCGGAGGGCTGCGCGCAGATGGATGGCGAATGGTTGGCGGCATTGTCGCAACTGAGGGAAACGGTGGGCGAGCGCAACTACGCGACGTGGATCGAGCCCATGCAATGGACGTGCAAAGATGGCGAGATTCGCGTCGAGGCTCCCAGTGCGTTTCATCGGCAGTGGGTGGGCCGCCACTTGCTGAAGACGATTGAAGAAGTGTTGCGGCGTTCCTTTCCGCAAGGGGAGAGGATGCGCCTTGTCCTGACGATTCGGTCACAGCCGAGTACGGCGGCTTCTCCCTCTCATGTCGGCGATCCAAACGCTGCAACGAGTACCCGCGTGCGTGGTGCTCGGAGCGCACTCAAGGTGGGCAGACTCGTGGAGAAGTATGACTTCGCCTCCTTTGTCGTAGGGCCGGCAAACCAGCTGGCTGCTGCGGCGGCCAAAACCGTAGCCGAGACACCGGGTCGCAGGTTCAATCCACTCTTTGTTTGGGGCGGGGTCGGTCTGGGGAAGACGCATTTGGTGAACGCAATTGGAAACGAGGTGCTGAAGCGACCGGAGGGGAAGCGGATCGGCTGTCTCTCGGCAGAAACGTTTATGAACATGATGATTCACGCGCTCCGGACGGACAAAATGGCTGACTTCCGAGAGCGCTTCCGCCACTTGGATTTGTTGCTTCTGGATGATGTTCAGTTCCTCGCTGGAAAAGAGCGTACGCAGGAGGAGTTTTTCCACACCTTTCAAGCGTTGGCCGAAGCGCAACACCAGGTGGTTTTGACTTCCGACAAACCTCCGAGTTTGCTTCCAGGAATCGAGGCGCGTCTACGAAGTCGTTTCGAAGGCGGGCTTCTTGTGGAAGTCATGCCCCCCACGCAAGAGATGCGGTGCGAAATCTTGCAACGAAAAGCCCACAACCGGGGCCACACGCTGCCTGATTGCGTGGTGCGCGCCATTGTTCAGCGGTGCGGACCGAGCGTTCGCGAACTGGAAGGGGCTCTCAACCGCGTGCTTGCGTTCGTAGAAATGATGGGGCAGAAACCGACGGTCGATCTCGTAGAAACGCTGCTGGGCCCGGAAATGGCGGCGGAGCCGGTACGCGAGATCGGGATCGAGGAAGTGCAGAGTGAAACTGCTCGTTACTTCGGAATTACCGTGGAGCAACTCGTTGCTCATTCGCGGGACCGGGTATCATCGTTTGCGCGCCAAGTAGCCATGTATCTCTGCCGCTCGGTTGCAAGCGCCTCGCTTGCGCGAATCGCTGCCGCGTTCGGCGGGCGAGACCACACGAGCGTGCTGTACGCAATTCGAACCATTGAAAAACGCCGCCAAGCGGATGCCGACCTGGCACGGACGCTGGACTGCCTCGCGAACTCGATCACCCGCGGTGGTTCCCCAAACGCGCTCAAAGGACAGGTGCAACCAAGCTCCAACCCTTGAAAGTTTTTCGCAAACGGTTAGCGTGCCGCCGGGTTTTCTTCCCCCGCCTTGAAGAAAAACATCTCAGGAGGTGAAGGCATGAAAATTCGGCCGTTGCAGGACCGAGTATTGGTAGAGCGAATCGAAGAAGAAGAGAAAACCAAGGGTGGCATTATCATTCCGGACAGTGCTCGCGAAAAGCCGCAGCAAGGCAAGGTTGTCGCTGTGGGACCGGGGAAGACGGATGAAAAGGGCAATCGGGTCGCAATGGGTGTGAAGGTGGGCGACCGGGTCCTGTTCGGTAAGTATGCCGGCAGTGAGGTGGAAATCGAAGGGAAGCAGTATCTCATCATGCGTGAGGAAGACATCCTGGGCGTGATCGAAGGCTAGCCGTAGCGAAGGAGACAACTCGAATGGCTGCAAAAATCATCAAATTTAGCGAGGAAGCGCGCGCGAAAATCTTGTCAGGCGTGAAGATTCTGGCCGACGCGGTGACCGTGACCCTGGGCCCGAAGGGTCGCAAC
This sequence comes from uncultured Binatia bacterium (SeqCode), assembly GCA_964534275.1. Lineage (GTDB taxonomy): Bacteria > Desulfobacterota > Binatia > HRBIN30 > HRBIN30 > HRBIN30. The sequence goes on from CAZHQG010000005.1 coordinate 79,846, forward strand.
GTCGTGATTGAAAAGGCCTTTGGCGCCCCAACGATCACAAAAGATGGTGTGACCGTCGCCAAAGAGATCCAGCTCGAAGACAAGTTCGAGAACATGGGCGCCCAGATGGTGAAAGAGGTGGCAAGCAAGACCTCCGACGTTGCGGGGGACGGCACGACCACAGCGACCGTTCTTGCGCGGGCGATCTTTACCGAAGGGGCAAAAATGGTGGCCGCTGGGCACGACCCGATGAGCTTAAAAAGGGGAATCGACAAAGCGGTGGCCGTGGCCGTGGAGGAGTTGAAACGGATGGCCAAGGCTACGCGCGAGCGACGGGAGATCGCCCAGGTTGGCACGATTTCCGCGAACAACGATCCTACCATTGGCGAGATTATTGCCGACGCAATGGAGAAGGTCGGGAAGGAAGGGGTCATCACCGTCGAAGAGGCGAAAGGGTTGGAAACCACTCTCGAGGTGGTGGAGGGGATGCAGTTCGACCGCGGCTACCTCTCCCCTTACTTTGTCACGGACCCTGAGAAGATGGAGTGCCAACTGGAAGATGCCTTCGTCCTGATCCATGAGAAGAAAATCAGTTCGATGAAGGACTTGCTCCCCATCCTCGAGCAAATTGCCCGCACGGGCCGACCGTTTATCGTGATTGCCGAGGATGTGGAAGGCGAAGCACTAGCCACGTTGGTGATCAACCGAATTCGCGGTACTTTGCAGTGCGTTGCAGTGAAGGCGCCCGGGTTTGGCGACCGGCGAAAGGCGATGCTGGAAGACATCGCTATTTTGACCGGGGGCAAAGTCATCGCGGAAGAGCTTGGGATTAAACTTGAAAATATCACCCTGAACGACCTCGGGCGGGCGAAACGAATCGTTGTCGATAAGGATAACACCACCATTGTAGGGGGAGCGGGCAAGAAGGCCGATATCGAAGGACGCATCAAACAGCTTCGCGCCCAAATCGAAGAGACCACTTCGGACTACGACCGCGAAAAGTTACAAGAACGTTTGGCCAAGCTGGTCGGCGGCGTTGCGGTCATTCGCGTCGGGGCTGCAACAGAGGTGGAGATGAAAGAAAAGAAGGCTCGGGTAGAGGACGCTCTGCACGCGACCCGCGCCGCGGTGGAAGAGGGGATCGTGCCCGGCGGCGGAGTGGCGTTGGTGCGGGCATCCACAGCCCTGGACAAAGTGGAGGCCTCCCCAGAAGAAATGGTTGGCGTGAATATCGTGCGGCGTGCGATGGAAGACCCCCTACGCTGGATCGCGAACAATGCCGGCTGGGAAGGCTCGATCGTGCTCGACCGAGTGAAAAACAACAAGGGTGCCTTCGGGTTCAATGCGCTGACCGAGCAGTTCGAGGACCTCATGAAGGCGGGGATCGTGGACCCAACCAAAGTGGTCCGCACCGCTCTGCAAAACGCTGCCTCTGTGGCGGGATTGTTGCTCACGACGGAAGCAATGGTTGCCGAGAAACCCGAGGAGAAAAAGCCCGCGGCCGCGCCAGGAGGAGGCATGGGCGATATGATGTAGTCCGTTCCGCAGTACGGCCGTCGTTGGTGGCAGGTAAGGAGTGCCACTCGACTGTTTGCAAGGTGGGCGCGGGCCGGGCACAGGTGGCGGGTGTCATCGGTGTCCCGGCCCGTTTTGCTTGAAAGGACCGTTGGTACAAGAATGTCGCGCGTCGCGTTTGTTGCCCTGTTGACGGTTGTCGCCACCACTTTGGTGAGTGCTGCGGCACAGGCGAAACTTGCTTTTCAGGCGGCGACGCGTGTCCAAGTGGATGCGGGGGAAAATCCCGGTCCGCGGGCGCTCGCTGTTGGCGATCTGAACGAAGATGGTTTGCCAGACATCGTGGTTGCTGAACCGGATGCCAATCAGGTCACTGTTTTGTTGAATCAAGGAGCAGGACGGTTCGAAGAGCACGACACTGCAGACACCGCTGACGGTCCGGTTGCCGTACTCCTCGCTGATGTCAATCGCGACCGGCGCATGGACATCCTGACCGCAAATTCTGGTGGCGCCAGTGTGAGCGTGCTTCTGCAGGGGACAGAACTGCTCTTCGAAGCGGAGGACGATTTTCTCGATGGTTTTCGGGTGGACCCGGCACCGGTGGACCTTGTCGCAGCCGATTTCGACGGGGATCGCCGGTTCGACTTGGCCGTTCTGAGTGCGTCGACGATCCACTTGCTCAAAGGCCAGGGCAATGGTCGTTTCACGGACTTTCCTGTGGCGAGCATTTCGACAGGGGCAGGGACCCGGGGCAATTTTGCGATCGGAGCCGGGAATTTTAACCAAGACAGTTTTCTGGATCTCGCTGTCAGTAGCCGGGATGGCAACCGTGTGGCAGTTCTTTTGAGCAAGGGCGACGGAACGTTCGAGACACCGCGGTTGTTCTCGGTAGGAGAACGTCCGGGTGGGCTTGCCGTTGGGGATTTCGGGGGCGACACCAACTTTGACGACGTGGCAGTCGTCAACGGAGTCGACGTCGATACGAAAGTGACCTTGCTCATCAGCGACGGTGGTGGCGGATTTTCTTCGGGGAATACGGACTTCGTCGAAATTGACTCCGTTCATCTCGCGGCAGGAGACCTCGACGGGGACGGAAAGCTCGACCTGGTTGTGAGTAACGCGAGCGGGGGACTAGGGATCAATTTCCTGTGTCGCCAGCCGAGCGAGCTGTGTTATGACCCAGGACCGCCTTTCCCACCCGAGATCCTACCGGACGAAAATGGCTTTCAGAAACAGAATTTTGCGTTGGGTGGAAACTTGGCGACCGTAGCGGCAGTTGACGTGACCGGGGACGGTAAGGCGGACATCATTGCGCTGTCGCAGGCGGGTGACGAGCTCCGGGTCTTTGTGAACACGACCGGCGCTTCCGGACCAGGCGCTTCGCCGACCCCCACGGCAACCGGCCCAACTGTGACCCCGTCGACGGAAAGCCCAACGCCTACCGGCACTCCCCCGCCAACGCCCACGTTTACCTCGACACCGTCTCCAACTTCGGTGCCCACCGCGCCGTTCACCGTCTGTAACACCAGCGATCCAGGCCAGCCCGATATAGGCGGCGAGATTGTCGACGTGGCGGTGGGCGACTTTGACCGCAATGGGAGCCCGGACATTGTAGCCGCCGACCGAACAGGCAATCGCCTAGTATTGCTCAGGACCAGGGTCCGGACCGGTGCGCCCACAGCCTGCGAGGTTCTGGGATGGCAGGCAGGCCGAGCGTTGGTAGTTCCCGGCCCGAAGGCGGTGCGGGTGGCGGACTTGGATGCCGACGGTAAGCTCGACATCGCATCTGTCGGGGAAGGTGGAGTGTACCTCTTCTATGGCGAAGGGGACGGGAACTTTATCCCCAACGAGCGCAACCCCCTGGCTCCTTTGGGCGGCCTAGGCACCCTGGCTTTGGCCGATGTGAACCGCGACGGCGCACTGGACATCGTCCTTGGAAAACCGGGAGACCCGAGCAACGAAGTGGTTGTCCTTTCGCGACTGCGTGAAAGTGGGCGGGTGTACAACCAGCCGTGCGTGATTGGCGTTGGTCGCTCTTCTGACTTCGTTGTTGCGGCTGATCTGGATGGTGATGCGCGCGTAGATCTGGGAATCGCGAGCCAGGCTACGGGTGATTTTGTCGTCTTTCAACAGCAAGCCTTACCGGTGCCACCCGCAACTCCTACGTCGAGCGTGTGCCCGCCTGGTACGGGGGGACTCCGCCCGCTCACTCCCTTCGCGCTGCCCGGGGCACCTTCGGCGGTAATTTCAGGCCTGTTCGAAGCCGATGACAGTGTTCCCGACATTGCAGCCGCGATTCGCGGACCTTCAAGAGGCGAGGTCGCCGTTGTTACCGGCCGTCGCCCTTCGTCGGGTGGAGCATTGTTTTACAGGTTGAGCCAACGATTGCTGGTACCCCCAGTTGGAATCGCGGCCCAAAGCCTGCCATCGGCCATCGCAGCTGGGGATTTTAACCGGGACTCCTTAGAGGACTTGGCGGTGGCAGACGAAAGCAGCGATACGCTGATCTTTTTCATGGCGCGCCGAGATGGAAGTTTTGCGGCTCCGACGTTGCCGGTTGGTGTTGGCGGACAAGCACCGGCAGCATTAGCGGTGCATGACATCGATGGGGATGGAGTTCCTGACGTGGTAGTGGCCCTCAGAGGAGGGGGTGGTTCGGGTGGAGGGGTCAGCGTTTTGGTGAGCAGCCGCCCTCCCGCAACTCCCACGCCTCGCCCGACAGCCACGCCGACAGAAACGGGCACGCCCACGCCGAGCGCTTCGCCCTCCCCAACGTTCACCTCGACGCCCACTACAACGGGTACACCAACGGTAACTCCCACCGCCACTCGCCGACCATCTCCTCCACCAACGCTAACTGCGACAAAAACCCCGAAGCCGGGCACCCTGAATCTCTCTTCGGGCGGCTGTGCAGTGATCCCTCAGGAACTCGGCCGCGCTGGGCCGGCTAGGTGGATCTTTGTTCTCCCTCCGCTGTTGGCGAGATTGTGGCCTTGTGGAAAAGGGAGAAAGGTACGGACGGTTGAGTGCAAAAAATCGCGCTGGTTGTTTCTGCTGGCACTCGGTGTGGGGCTAGTTGCTCCTGCTTACGGGCAGCAGGAATTTCTCGTGTGCGACGTCCCGTTTGCCGGTACCGTTGGGGCGGCCACCTCTGCGGATCTGAATCGCGATGGAACAGCCGACACAATCTTTTCCGACCCCGGGGCAAACCAGGTGGCGATCGGGTTGGTGGATCCCGCCCGCTTTGCACAGGGAGATTGCCTGGGAGCTGTGACGCGGCTGACGGTCACTCTCGCTGCAACTCCCGCTGGTTTGGATGCCGGCGATCTTGATGGTAACCGCTTTCCTGACGTAGCAGTGGCAACCAACGCCGGCTTGGTGATCCTGCGCAACGATGGCGACGGCATGTTGTCTCCATCCGGTACCCCCGTTTCCGCCGGAACCGACCCATTGGTGGTGCGCATCGCCGACGTAGACGGTGACGGACGGCGTGACCTAGTGGTGGGGAGCGGCAACGACAATCGCGTGATCGTGCTGTACGCTGGAAACTCGGGGTTTACCCTCGGAAGCGTCATCGACAGTGGCGGTCCGGTCACCGGCTTGATCGTTGCCGATTTAAACAGTGACGCTGCCCCCGACATCGTCACGCTTTCACGAGCGACCGGCATTGTGGCTGCCTACTTGCAAAATGGGCTAACTGGAGATGGATTCCCGCTTTTCGAGCGCGCGGATGCGCGCAGCGTGACGGTTGCACCAGCGGCGTTGGAAGCCGCAGACGTGAACGACGATGGCGTGCTCGATACCGTCGTCATTGGCGGGGGTACCTCCGGAACCTTGGCGGTTTTGCTGGGAGAACGGTTGCCCGGAGACGGCTTTCGCTTCGGCTCCACACGCCAGGCTGAACTTCGCGCTCCCCTCCCTCAGCCCAGCGGATTGGTGGTGGGCGACTGGAATCGTGACGGCGCGGTGGATGCCGCGGTCCTGAGTCGTGGCTTGGCCGCGATCGCGTTCTTGCTCAACGACGGCGCGGGGCAGCTCAAGGAGTCGCTGAACCCGTGCAACCAGACCGAACCAGTGACAGGGCGGTGCGCAGTTCGGGCTGGGTCGGAAATTCTGCTTGCTGCAGACGTGGATCGCGATGGTCGCACGGATATTCTCGCAGCCGGCGCTAGCGGCGTGTTGTCGGTTCTCTTGAGTAGTTTGCCAGCCCCTACACCGACGTGGACCGCCACTCCAACGCGTACCCGCACTGCCACGCCGACCAGCACCCCAACACCGACTTCCACAGCCACGGCAACACCGACCGCAACGGAGACTCCCACAGCAACGGCAACGCGAACCCGGGCCCCCACGAACACGCCTGGACCGACCGACACGCCCACGCCGCAATGCTTTGCTGGTGGGGTGTGCGTCAGCGGTAAGGGGTGTGCGGTGAGTCCGGGGCAAACCGGTACCGGAGCATGGCTCGCCATGCTGGGGTTGTTGGTGTTGATTGGACGGAAGTATGCGAGGAAGCAAACATGGTAGGGATTGCGAAGTACAGCGCCTATATTCCTCGTTTGCGTTTGAGTTTGGCCCAGATCGCGGAGGCTTGGGGCCGCGCAAGCGTACAGAAAGGTGAGGTGGCTGTAGGTAACTACGACGAGGATGCTTTTACCCTCGCATTGGAGGCTGCTTTCCAGTGTACCGATGCATTGGGCCAACCTCCCGACGGGTTGTTCTTTGCGAGCACCAGCGCTCCGTACCGCGAGAAGCAGTTGGCAGCATATGCTGCCACGGTGTGCGATTTGCCGCGAACAGTTTGCTGCATGGACTTTGGGGGCTCGGCACGTGCCGGTTTGCACGCGCTGCTTGCGGCGGAAAACGCGGTGCGCAGTGGCCGCATCTCCTCCTGTTTGGTGCTCGCTGCTGAGGCCCGCTTGGCGGAGCCAGAATCCGAGTGGGAGGGCCTCCTGGGCGACGCTGGCGCTGCGGTTGTGGTTGCGCGCGAACAGGTGGCGGCAGAAATCGTGGACAGCGCGAGTATAAACGAAGAATTCACCTATTTTTGGCGCACCGATACCAGTCCGTTCGTACGAGCCCAGCCTGGCAAATTCTCGCAGACGTATGGCTACGTTCGGGATGTAGCCGAGGCGATCCGCGCGGTACTGGAACGTCGCGGCTTGAGACCTGCAAACATTGCTAAGCTTGCGTTGCACGCTCCCGAAGCTCGTGCCGCGGCGGAGGTTGCTCGCCGCCTGGGTTTTGATCCTCGGATGCAATTGGTGGAACCGCCAGGGCAGTCGATCGGCAGTGCCGGGGCTGCAGACCCGCTGCTTGCGCTGGGTGCAGCGCTCGATGAGGCACGGCCTGAAGAATGGGTGGTCGTTGCTGGATTTGGCGAAGGCGCGGACGCCCTCTTACTGCGCACAACGGAGCTGGTCCGCACGGGCAGGGCCGGAAAATCCTGGAAAGAGTGGCTGGCAGCAAAAACCCCTTTGCACTCGTACCAAAAGTACCTCAAATACCGCGGGCTTCTTCGGGACGACGATGGAGGCGAAGCAATTACAAACGTTCTCGAGTTCAAGGAACTGGAGCAAGATGTTCGCCTACACGGGAGCCGCTGCCAGGTGTGTGGGACGGTGCAGTACCCCTTGGCTCACGTTTGCATCAACTGCCGGACACCGGAGAAACTAGAAACTGTACCATTAAGCCGTCGAGGCACGGTATTCACCTACACCGTGGACCACTTGATTGCCAACGTAGAGCATCCGCTACCGATGGCGGTGGTGGATCTCGATGGTGGCGGTCGCCTGTATCTCCAGGTGACCGATTTCGTGGATGGCGAGGTAGAAGTGGGTACTCCGGTAGTTTTGACCTACCGGCGTTTGCATGAGGGAGGGCATAATCATAACTACTACTGGAAGGCTCGGCCGGTACGTTGAAATCGTTTCGTAGGAGAACGACACCAATGCGGGACGCGGTAGCGGTCATTGGAGTTGGTTGCACCCAGTTCGGAGACCTCTTCGAGAAGAGCTACGAAGACCTCATTTGCGAGGCTGCATTCGAAGCGTACGCGGACGCGGGAATCGACCCTCGTGAGATCCAAGCAGCGTACTTAGGAACGTATTTACCCGGCCCCGGAGGCGGAAAGTCTGCAGCTTCGCTAGCCGATGCATTGCGATTGTACGACCGCCCAATCACTCGCGTGGAGAACTACTGTGCGACGGGTACCGATGCCTTCCGGAACGCATGTCTCGCGATTGCATCGGGCACTTACGACATTGTGTTGGTTTTAGGTGCGGAGAAATTGAAAGACCGCCCAGGGCGAGGTTTGCCCCGCTTTGGCCACCCGTTGTTGGCAAAGGGAAACTCAGCTCCCGGCCTTTTTGCCCTGGCGGCGAACCGGTACATGCACACCTTCGGGGTGGGCCGCGACACGCTTGCCAAAGTTGCAGTGAAAAATCATTACAATGGAGCACGTAACCCGCGAGCGCACCTTCGAATGGAAATCACGGAAGAGAAGGTGTTGCAGGCGCCGATGATTGCCTGGCCGTTCGGGTTGTTCGACTGTTGCCCTACCACCGATGGTGCAGCCGCGGCGATTGTCTGCCGAGCGGACATCGCTCGGCGGTTCCGACACGACTACGTGCTCGTCAAAGGCGTTGGCCTTGCCGTGACCTCGGGTCGCCCGTATTTTGACCCGACGTTCGACTACCTCGGATTCCGCTCTACCCAGCAAGCTGCGCAACAGGCGTACGCCATGGCTGGAGTGGGCCCACAAGAGATCGACTTTGCCGAGGTTCACGACTGCTTTACGTGGACCGAACTCACCAACATGGAGGACCTCGGCTTTTGCCGAAAAGGGGAGGCCCCGCAATGGGTACGCGAGGGCCGCACAGCTCTCACCGGTGACCTGCCAATTAATCCTAGTGGCGGACTCAAATCGTTCGGACACCCGATTGGGGCCAGCGGCGTTCGGATGATTTTCGAATGTGTGACTCAGCTCCAAGGGAGATGTGGTGAAAGGCAAGTGAAAAATCCAGAGCTTGGGCTTGCACACAATGTGGGCGGTCCCGGCGCGGTCTCGTGCGTCGTGATTCTGGGCCTCCCAAATTAGCGTTCTCTTTTAGAACGCTTTGGGCGTAACGATTTGTTTCGCCGCAGAATTGAAACGTTGCACTTTTCCGCCAAGATTCGAACCGTAGTTCAGATTTTGGCTTGAGAGGGAACGCGAAGCCATCGCTGGCACTTAGCGTGCAACTCAAGCCAGTTTGGTCCGTACAGACAAACTCTTACGGGAGGGAGAGCGGAATGGAAGGAACACCGCTTCGTCGGTCGCGAGAGTACGACGGAACCAGTTTCGATGGCGGACTCCCGCGTTTGGTGTCGCCAGAGATTCTTCTGCCGAGCCAGTTTTATCAGAGGATGCGGCAACAGCGGGTGCTCGAGGGGGAACGACGATTGATGCTGGCCATTTTGGAAGACGCCGTTGCGTGTTTCCAAAAGTACGCGGGAGCGACTCGCCCGCGCTCGCGCCGGCTGTTTCAAGAAGCCGAAGAATGGTTTCTGGAAACGGACAGCTCCTGGGTGTTCTCCTTCGAGTCTATTTGCAGTGTGCTGAACATCGATGCGCAGTACTTTCGGCGCAACTTGATGCGTTGGAAGGAGGAACTTCTGGCGCAGCCTCCCGAACTGCGCGCGAAAATTGGGCGGGTCCGTCTGCGTGCAGCGCGCCGCCACAAAATTCTACCGTTTGTTCCCAGGCGGAGAAAAAGAAATCGGCAAAAGGCAGCAGCGATCTCTCAGTAGCTTCCAGCCGAAACGCCGTCGCTGTACGGAGGAGGCAAGCCTGGTCGCGGTCGAAGTAGAACGCGCGCGGGCCTTCTTAGAAACTCGAGAAACTGAAGCGCGCAACCGATAGAAGCTTGGCGCTCCACGGAATGAACGACAGAGTCAAGTGCACTCCAGCGACGAGAACAAGCGCCGTCGGCACTAAGCGTACGTGGCGGTACCGATAGAGCAGGAGCAGAATTCCGCACGCTAGAGCCTTGAAGAGCAATAAAGTTTGCTCCACGCCCAACAGGTTGAAAGTAGAAACTAGGAGCGGGTTGGCTTCGCGAAAGCCCAGCCGCAAGCCTTGGTAGGTTGCGACTCCGTCGAAAAGCTGCAGGGCGAGATTGAGCAAGAAAAGCTCATGGAGGTTTCGTTCGTGACGGAGTGGGGACGCGGCGGTCATCGTAAGGCTCCCGAAGCAAGCAAGTTTTGGATGCGCTCGTCGTCGTAGCCGAGCACGTTCCGCAGCACAAATTCCGTGTGCTCCCCGAGCAACGGTGCAGGCCGGGTAACGGAGCAGGGCGTGCCCGACATGCGCCACGGAATTCCAAGGTGCAACTTGCGCCCTACTTCAGGATGTTCGAGCTCCACGAAAAACCCTTCCTCGCGCAAGTGTTCGTCTTCGGCGAGGTTGCGACTGTCGTAGCAAGGAAAGGCCGGGACGCCGGCTGCCTGAAGAACCTGGGTTACCTCCATAGGGGTGCGCTGCAGGGTCCATTCCTCGATGGCTTGCTCGATTCGTTCTACCGCCTGCCGCCGACCGCTTAGGGTTGCAAGCTCCGGGTCCTCGGCCAAGTCGTTTCGGCCAATTGCACGAGCGAGACGTTGCCACTCAGCATCGTCACGCGCCACGACGGCGACCCAGCGTTGCTCCCCCGCGCACCGAAAGATTCCATGAGGAACCATCCATGGGTCCCGGTTGCCATTTCTCTCTGGCTGCGTACCGTGCCAGGCATATTCCATGATTGCCTCCGGGATCATGCAGATGGTTGTTTCCCACTGCGAGAGATCGATCCATTGACCCTCGCCGGTTTGCTCTCGGTGCCACAGAGCGGCAAGTGTGGCGACTGCGGCGTGGAGTCCAGCGGTTGGGTCTCCATACGAGATACCCACGTGCATCGGCGGCGAACCCCGATAGCCGGTCAGCGAGGAAAGCCCCGAGAGAGGAACTTGCGCCGGTCCGTACGACACGTACTCACGCTCGGGTCCCGTAGCCCCATAACCGGACATGGAAATCATGATGATATCTGGGCGCACGCTACGCAGTGCGTCATAGCCCAATCCCAGGCGATCCATCACTCCGAAGGCGAAGTTCTCGCACACGACGTCGCTAACACGTACCAAATCCTTGGCTACCGCGATGCCTTCAGGATGCTTGAGATCGAGTGCCAGGCTCAACTTGCCTTGGTTGTATTGGTTGAAGTAGCCGCTCCGATTCACGCCAGGCTCGCCATCCGGCCAGGGAGGCAGAAGGCGGGTGACGCACGGGCGAAGCGAACTCTCTACGCGAATGACTTCCGCTCCAAGATGGGCGAGTTGAAGCGTACAAAAAGGGCCAGCCCACACCCAGGTGAAATCCGCGACTCGGATGCCGGACAGAGGTTTCATGACCCGCTCTCTTTCGCGACCTTACCGGGCGTTCCCTGGTGCGCCCACGGGTTGCCACTGCGGATCCCCGCCAGCACCTCGGCCGTGTGTTCCCCGAGCCGTGGAGCTGGCGTTCGCAGGCGCCATGGTGTGCGCTGCATGCGGTAGGGCGCCCCAGGGATCGTGACCCGACCACACGAAGGACTTTCAAACGTGGCGAAAAACCCGCGTGCCTGCAGGTGCTCCGATTTTAAGAGGTCTCCCATGGTGGATACTGGCGCTAGGGGAATCCGGCGCGCCTGTGCGGCGTGGTAAAGATCTTTCACAGACTGCGTGGCCATCCATTCTTGCATGAGGAGCTTGAGTGCATCCCAATTTCGCCCTCGCGCGAGGCGGTTCGAGAAAATCTCCAGCCGGGCCCACTCGGGATTTCCCATGAGTTCGACCAAGCGCTCCCACTGGTGTTCCTCGACACAGCAAACGAAAATCCACCCGTCGCGGCACTCGAAGAAATCCAATGGCTGGATTGGCTTCTGGCCCAAACGGGAGGCAATCAGTCCCATGTACGGATAGTACTCGAACGTAAGCTCCAAAATCGAAGCGACACACTGCTGGATGGAAACCACGACATGTTGACCTGTGCCGGTTTGACGACGCGCAAACAGTGCCCCGAGAGCCGCGACCGCCGCATTGAGGGCGCCTTGAAACTCGGCCTGTAACCCGAAGGGCTTGAGCGGTGGTAAGTCGTCGCTGCCCGGACCCGCACCGTTGAGATACGCAAGACCACCTGCGGCCCACAGCGTAAGATCACTCGCTTCGTAGTCGCGGTACGGTCCCACGGTTCCAAACGGTGTGATGGAAACCTCGACAAGGCGTTGGTTGACAGCAGCTAAGCTCTCGTACTCCAATCCGAACCTGGCCATGCGTGGCGGAGGTACATTGTGGATAAGCAGGTCGGCACCCCGTACGAGTTCATACAAAAGCTCTCGTCCTTCGGCGGTCGCGAGGTCAGCGACGATGCCCCGCTTGTTGCAATTAAGGTAGAGAAACAGCCCACTGGCATCGGGGTCCGGGGTGCCGGTCGGGAATGGACCACGCTGTCGCGCCGGATCTCCCCATGGCGGCTCGACCTTGATCACCTCCGCCCCGAGGTCGGCAAGCAACTTGGTGGCGTACGCGGCTGCGACCAGACCGCCGCACTCGATGATTTTCAAGCCGGCCAATGCTCCGCTTGGATTCATCTTCCGAACCGCGGCGCTCCGTTACCACACTCGTTGCTGCTTCTCCAGCAACTTCCGAACGCGTGGGCGAGGAAGCACTTGTGAAAGTTTGAGCTTGTACTCACTCGCGAACTTTATCGGCTGACGGTGGCGTGGTAGGGAGACAGGCCACTTGTTGCTGCACAGAGAGTGCAAATATGCTTGACAATTGTAGAGGCCTGGTGGTCAGTTACCGGTCGCCATGCTGGGCTGCAGGTTTGCTGAGAACGAAAGGTTCCAACATGCTGGGAAGTAGAGGATGGAGGTGTCGTGCGCTCGCGGCTTCGTTGGCGATTGCGATGTGCGCGAGCAGCATCTGGGGATGTGGTAGCGATGGCTCGTCAGGCGTTGTCGTGTTGCCGGGCGATTCCGGAAACGACCCGATTGTTACTGGGTTCGTTTTGGCCCCGAACGGCGTGATGGCACGCACGAGCCCCGCTTGGCAGATTGCGTTCGAAGGAATCCTCGCGGCTCCGGCACAAGCACTTCAGGGGGTCAGTGCGGTCGGTTCCGGGGTGCCCGTCTCCCTGGCACAACTGGATTGGGTGGATTTTGCCGATGGTCGCATTGATAGCCCCTTGCCCCTCGATTTAGATACCGTGACGGAAAGCGATGGGCGCTTCCGTATTGTCGATCCGGAGGCCCGCGATGTTTTGGGTTGCAGAAAGATGCTTACGGCAGGGACGGGCACGACAATCATGCGCGCCTTGGTGTACGGGCGGGAAGTAAACATCGATGCTGCTTCGGAAGCCTTGGTGCGCGTGCTGCTGGATTTTGTTGCGAACTCGACTGCTCAACTTTGCAACTTCAGCGCGAGCGAGTTGGCTCGGCTGCAACAGAAGGTGAACGAGGTCACTTTCCCGGCTCGAGGAAACTCTGTTGCCGAGTTGAACGAGGCCGCTTATCAGCTCGCGCGCCGTAACCGGTCGTTGCAGCAAGCGTTGGCTGCGGCAGCGACGGCTGATTGAAGCTGCTCGGGGCGCTTGCTCGTCGGGGAGGGGCGTGGGGCGGCAACAAGGGGACGGTCGTCGCAATCGAGAACGCGACCTGGAAAGCTGACTGCTAGCAGGAGGGCGTTGCCTGCAGGGACTGAAGGGGCTTACTGCAGACACGCTCGCCGGGCAGCCTCGCGGAGCTCGGCCGGCAGAACCTCCAAGAGATCCTCTGCCGCTGATGGCTCGTCGCGATAGTGCCACGCCGCCATGAAGTCCGTGTGCGAAAATTCCGCCGCATTCCACTTCGCGAAGATGCGCCATTTTCCGTCTTGAGCGTCGCGCACCAGGAAGTGCACTTCCTGTTTCTCGGTCACCCCGACCGCCGCGCGTTCGCTTGGGGTCATGGAAAAGAGCACGTAATCTGGGTGCTTGGTGGTTACAAAGTACATCGGCAACTCCTTAAGCGGCTACCGTCAGCTGCGGGCATATTCCGAGGGCACCATGACGAACTGCTGCAGAGTAGCTGAAAATTTGTAGACCCTGGGGCGTAAATCCCCCCACGTTCAAGTAGCCACCGTCGAGCGTGGAGGAGGCCGACCAATCCCACTCTCGCTCGAGTAGCCGCTCCCCACGCGAACGAAAGGCAAGGATGCAATCGTATACGGCTTCCACGGCGAGCCGACGGTAGGCAACGAGTCCCTGCTTCCGCCAGGGTTCGCTCCAGCGCTCCAAGATTTGGGTTTGTTCGTGGTAGCTGCGGTTGCGGGTCGCTGGAAGCACCCGTTTGGTCACCAGCGCCCAGCCTGCTCGGGGCGTCTCCGTATGTGCGAGCGGCTCGAGCAAAATCCCCCATTCGTCCTTGAGCTGGTAGCCCACCTGGCGGAGGAAACGCGCATCGAACAACTCAGGAAACCGCTCGGAAGCAGCGCCAATCGTAAAGGGCACTCCAGCGAGCGTTGGTGTGCGGTAGACCAGCATCCATCCCTGCGCAGCGGTCTCTTGGAGGACGTCTGCAGAAAATGGGATAGGGGGAAGCGGCTCAGGGATCGAGGCTCCGAACGCTTGCTCGATCGCCGCGGCGCCAAAGAAGGCGTCGCCGAACAGCTCCTCCGCATTCGTAGGAGACACGAAATTCATTGGCGCCGTATAGCAAATGCAGTGAGCTGCTCAACCAAACGGCGCGGCCTCGGTTGCAGATTCGCTGCCTAGCGCCGTATAAGAGAAAAATGACCCGCGCCGAACTGGAACGGATCGAGAACGCGTTGCTCGCTCCCTATGCGGCTCGTAGCGGTGCCTCGCGGGGCCGCGACTACAGCGAGGAGGAACATCCGTTTCGTATGCCGTTTCAACGCGATCGCGACCGCATCATCCATTCGACGGCGTTTCGGCGGTTGGAGTACAAGACCCAAGTGTTCGTCAATCACGAAGGGGACTACTACCGGACACGGCTGACCCACACGATGGAAGCCGCACAAATTGCTCGCACACTGGCGCAGGCACTCCGGCTCAATCAAGACTTGGCCGAGGCAATCGCGCTGGCGCACGACTTGGGCCATACGCCGTTTGGTCACGCGGGGGAGCGGGTGCTCCACCGGCTGATGGAGCCGTTTGGGGGATTCGAGCACAACGCGCAAAGCTTGCGGATTGTCGAGCTTCTCGAAGAGCGGTACCCGACGTTCAAAGGACTCAACCTTACTTGGGAAGTCCGCGAGGGGATCGTCAAGCACTCGCCCCCGTACGACAAGCCGCTCGCGGAGCGCTTCGATCCTGGGGCTGCCCCCACCTTAGAGGCGCAGCTTGTCGATTATGCCGACGAAATCGCATACAACACCCACGACATCGACGACGGGCTGAAATCCGGCTTGCTCTCCCCAGAGCAACTGGAACAAGTCCAGTTGTGGCGCCAAGTGTTCGGAGAGGTGCGCGGCAAGTGGCCGAACGCGGGCTTCCGCATTTGGCGATACCAGGTGCAGCGACGGCTTATCGACTTGTTCGTTACCGACCTGATCACGGCTACCCGCCGTCGGTTGGAAGACGAACGGATCGACTCGCTCGAAGCCGTGCGCGCGTACGGGCGGCCGCTGGTGGGTTTCAGTCCAGCCCTCGACGCTCAACGCATGGAACTCAAAGAATTTCTGTTCAAGAATCTGTACCGCCACTACCGCGTTACGCGCATGATGGCGAAAGCACAACGGGTCGTGGAAGACTTGTTTTGCGCCTACCGAGCTGAACCCGGCCTTCTCCCCCCGCACATTGCCGTCCGCTGGCAAAGCGGCGAAGAAAGCCTAGAACGCGTCATTTGTGATTACATCGCCGGGATGACCGACCGCTTTGCCTTGGAGGAGCACCGCAAGCTATTCGATCCAGAAGAGCGCGTTTGAAAAGGCTAGGCGGGCATTACGGTGCATCGCCAGGGCTGTTTTCTGACGACCCTAGAACCCAAGCCTTGGCTTGGGCCCCACCTTTGTGCCGTGCGCGACTTACGTCTCTCTGAATCTTCGGCATGGTGACCGGGCAGAGGTTGAATTTTACCGCTGGTCGCGGAAGCGCCTTGGCACATCGCTGGAAATCGTCGGCCAGTGCCGGTCAACGTTCGTCGATTAGGCGAGCATGCCCAGTGGCGTCGTAGTTCACGAGGGGTTGGTCGTCAGTTGCGCGCACCACGGCCACGACACCTTGGTCCACGTTGTGTCGCCAAACTCGAAGCCATTCCTCCGCGAGAGCACGGCGATCATCGGCGGGCAGTCGCGCCCACACGTCGTGATCCACACGAAGGATGAGAACGCGACCTTGCCGTTCCACACGCCGCACGCCAACTTTTTCGCGCAACAGGCCGTCCGTACTCAAATTGGCAATGATGGTTTCTGGCGGGATCCAGTGGGCGAGTAGACGCCCAGCTCCGGCAACCGCTAGAACGAGCGCCAAAGACAAGAGGGCCCACCGGGTTCGGTGAGCCCTCGCTTGCTCGGCCAAGGGATAGCCTACTGCTGTGGAGGGTTCGCGGTCGGTGGAGGAGTGGGGAAGATAATGCGGTTCCATGGCAGATGTTCGCCCTCGCCACGCTGAGCCTCCTCCTCCCGCTGACGGACTCGTTCCTGGTCGTCCATCACCCGAGGGGCCCCGTCGCTTTCCGCCACGGCTTTGCCAACTCCGACCCAACCCAACAACCTCGCGAGCCAGGACTTCGGCTCGGCGGAGCCGTTTTCCGCAACCATCACTGACGGAGCGTATAGTCCGACGGTTGCGGCCCCGGCGGAGCATGACGGTGGCAAGGCCGGACAAGTCGGTTCCCCTGCGCCAGGGGAAAGAGAGATTCCAGTGTAGTCATTGTCTCCATCGCCATCGACGAAAATCGGGTTGCTCATGGCCCAAGGCAGCGCATCCTTAGCAACGAGATTCATCACCGGATCCACAGGAGGCTTGCCTGTAAGCGGCAAGTTTTGGCTTGCTTCGACGATGTAATAGCTATCTCCGGAGACAGAATCCGAGATCGTCGCATTGAAGCGCACCACATTTGCATTCGTTTGCTCGAACGGATTGCTGGGATTCGGTGCCACGGCTGGAGTGGTCGTGCTGTTGTAACAAGCAATGACACATCCGTTCTTGATAATGCGCACCTCTTCGACGGGTACCCAAGGCGCCGCTTGCACCTGGATGTGCAGGTGAACGGAAGTCACGCTGGGACCGAGGGTAGAACCCATCGGCACCGGAGGGCCGCCGCTGTCCGCTGTGAATGAGATGTATGGGCCAGACGAAATGCTCATGTTCCCGTCGAGGACTTCGTTGTTGAACGCTTTGATGTCGATGACCCCGCTCGGTGGAAAGTCGCCGGCCCCCACATAAGTTCGCGAGTAACCCGGAAGTTCCACGACCAGGCGGTGGGAGTCCGACACCCCCGTGCCCCACACCGGGTGGCGTTGCCCTTGTTTACCGACCTCGACGCCTTGGTTCAGTAAACTGAGCCAGTCGCGACGCACGAGCTTGAGGTCGTCGAATCCGGCACGGCTCCCCCCATTGTCAATTTCCATCACGTCGAAGTCGATGTTGCGAGTTCCGTTGGGATTCTCGAATCCGCTTCCACATCCAGGGCTCAAACACAGCGTGCTTTGCGGAACGATGTTCAAATCGAGAAGAAATGCATTGCAACCATTTGCTGCACCTGGAATTCCCCCACTATTGCAGCCGCAGCGCCCACCACCTGTGCAATCCGCATCGCTCGTGCAGGACTTGCCGTCATTCGTCCCTCCCGCACAGGAGTTGGTCGAGCATCGCACCGGATACATTTGACACGTGCCGATCGCTCCCGGGGGGTTGAAACCAATGTTGTCGAACATGCCGATATTCACGACCCCTCCCAGCCCAGCTCGGGGGTGGTTGAGCTGGACCACTTGCTCGCCCACGTCGAGGCACGCACCACCGGGGCAATTCCCGTTCGAAGAGCAGGGCAGTCCGTTTTTGCTACCGCCGATACATTGGAAGTTGCTTTGGGCACGGAGTCGATCGTAGATCACATTGGCGCTCACACTTTCGTCTTCGACGGAACCAGAGCGGCGCAAATTGGGATCGAAGATCGACGGCCAAGCATTAATGTGCCCCCAAGCGTTCGCCAAATAAGGGGGATTGGGAACCGAAGTGGTGACCTCGGTGCCGACGATAGAAGCGATAAACGGCTGCATCTTGAGCTTCTTGATGATGGGCGAGTAGTCGGTGTTGATGTCGTGGTCTGTGGAGACCATCACCTCGAGACCTTCGGCGGCAAAGCTCCGGACTCGCGCCTCCAGTGGGGCGGAGGAATCCAAGCTACGCGCGGAATGAATATGGAAGTCCGCAGACATGTACCCGGTGGTATCGACCACTCGTTTGATCGTTTGTACGCCGAGATCGGTCACCGCTCCGCTGGTTACGGTCACAGAGGCGACCTGCGTGATCGTGTACTCCGGTCCTCGGGAAATGGTCGCCGTATACGTGCCAGGTTTGATGTCCACCACCGCTTTCCCCTTGGCGTCGGTGTGGATGACGTGAAGCTGTCCGCCTCCGGGTTGCGTTCCGGGTACGCCCGCCTCTCCATCGCTGGTGTTGGCTCGACACAAGTACCCTGGATCGCAATCCGAGTCGGCATTGCAAGCATGCTTTCGACAACGCCCATCGCTGGCACAAACGAAACCAGCAGGGCAGCCACTTCCGCAAGCGACTGGCACCTGGTTTGTGCAAGTTCGGAAGCACGTGTTTCCGGAGCCGCAGTCCGAATCGTTTGTGCAAGCCTGCGAGAGGTTGTTGGAGCACATGCCGTTGCGCGTGTCGAACGTATACGTCGCAAACTCGCGCTTCATATTTGGCGAGGGACTCAGCGAAACTTTTGCTGGAATGCCGGTGTTGGTGTCCGCGTCGCGCACCTCGATCTTGAGTTTTCCAGGTTTGGTTAGGGCAATCGGTGGGATCACGGTGTTCATGCCCGCTGTCACAGTGAATTGCGACGTAAAAAAGTCATCCTGCCCGGGAACCACGACATGGGCCTTATAGTCACCTTCGGGCAAAAGGATCTTGCTGAATTTGCTCTTTGTTCGAACCGCTGAGATGGGAGCGTTGTTCAGCAAGGCCCACTGAGGGCCGACGGAAGCAAAACTTGGCCCCCCAACCCGGATGAAGGTAATGGTTCCCTCAACGGGGGAGGAAGGTTGAAAACCACCCGACACGGTGCCCAACGCAAGTGGGCTCGACAACAAGATACTTTCCGGATTTCGTTGATCTCCGATTACGGCTGCCGGATCGTTGCGAAGCTCGCTGACAACGATGCGACGTTCAAAAATGCGGGAGGCGTTGTTGGGAAGCAGCGGGGAGGTCAGCGTAGGTAAGGTTGCCGCCGAAAGGAAACCGCCTTGCAAGCTTTGCATGTTGAAGGCGGGCGAAATCACCGTTTGTGTCCCCCCGGGGTTCGGGCCATTGGAGTCGTCTGTCCCGCCGTCGGCGAAGTAACCGTAAGCAATGGCTCCTGCTTTCTTGTTCCGAGCCAAAATTCCGTCTTTGGCGTCGACATTGCCAGGCACCGCAAAGAACGGTGCAGATGTCAATGCTGCAACCACAGCGGAAGTGCTCGACAGGTCGAGAACGGGATGCGTAAAACCGCGTCCCTTGTCAGGCACGAATGGCATTAAACCACGCCCACCCCACAGCAAGACATCGAAGATGGGTAGCGCTTGGGGGTTGCCGCTTTGGTTCCAAACCTCTGTCTTGATGAACAGGGTGCGCTGATTCTTGCACGCCTTATACGTGGTGCGCACCCGCATCTTTGGATTCGAACGGGTAGAACAAAAATCCGTGGGGGACGTGCAGCTCCCAAGCATGATTCCGTAGACGGTAATCGCGGCGCAGTCGGGATCCGTCGGACACCAGGGATTCGACGCCTCCACCGTTGCGCAAGGATTGTTTCCGGCCGGTAGGCCCCAAGCGGCCTCATCGCCTTTGCGGAACAAGAACACATTGGCGAGGCTCAGTCCGCCGGTGTTGAAGCCTTGAGGAAACTGATCGTTGTGCTTGCCCTTGATTCCCAGGTCGATCAACGTGCCACCAGTTTGCACTGCGTTCGACGAGGTGAGGTCCACCGTGGCGCTGCCACTCACCGCAGGAATTGTTTCCGTGTCGATGTTGTCGATGATGGCAACCAACTTGCCGTTGGTCAGGTACCAGTCTCCAATTCCGCCAGCCGCGTCCGTCCCCCCGAACAACAGCGCGTTGGCTGTTGCCGTCGTGACTTGTTCGGCTTTGCAAGCCCCGCAAGCACCGCGCGCTTCCCGTATTGTGCCGACCGTACAAGCTGTCACGAGCACCGCTGCAGCTAGCCAGATACGCATGGTGTCTCCCCTCCTTGTCGAGAAAAAATCCGAACGTTGGCGTGAACCGACGAACACTCTGTTTGTCCTCCATTTGTCCGCGGAATGTCAAGTTGGGTTTGGCGAGGCCGGGATAAGAGCGGGGAGACAGTCATGCGGCTTGGGCCGGATGCTCGTTGGCGGGCAGCCTGGGTCCTGCTAGCAAGCGGCGCGTGGCGGAAATCGCAAAGAGCGACGAGAAAGAAGCGACCTACCGCTCGGGGTTTGTGGCGTTAGTGGGGCGCCCCAACGTTGGCAAGTCGACGCTACTGAATCAGCTCCTCGGACAGAAAATTGCGATCGTCACCCCAAAGCCACAGACCACGCGAGGTCGCATTCGCGGGGTGTTGACGACTCCGCAGGCGCAACTCGTGTTCGTCGATACGCCCGGTTTGCACGAGGCCAAGACCCTGATCAATCGCCGCATGGTCCAAGTAGCGGAAGAGGCGATGGAAGAAGCAGACGTGATCCTGTGGGTCGTGGACGCTGCTGAGGGGGTCACCTCGGAGGACCAAACAATCGCCGAAAAACTCAAGCGCTTTGCACCGAGACTTTGTGTTGCCTTGAACAAAATCGATTGCCTCAAGCCAAACGCCATGCTCCCCATCTTGGCCCAGCTCGACCAGTTGCTGCCCGGGGTGGATGTCGTGCCGATTAGCGCCTTGGAAGGGGCGAATTTTCCCGAGCTGTTGCGGGTGCTCACGAGCAAATTGCCGGAAGGCCCGCGGTTGTACGATCCCGAAACCCTGACCGACCAAACCGAGCGGGCCTTGGTGCAGGAAATCATTCGGGAAAAGGTGCTGTTGCAGACACGCCAGGAAGTTCCTTATGCCGTCGCGGTAACGGTGGATCGCTTCGAAGAAAAAGAGAATGTAACCGTGATTCATGCGACGATTCACGTCGAGCGGGAGTCGCAAAAGCCCATCGTGATTGGCAAGGGTGGCCGCCGCATCAAAGCCATCGGCCAGGCAGCTCGTGAAGAGATCGAACAGCTCCTGGGCAAGAAGGTTTATTTGGAGCTGTTTGTGCGCGTGCAAGAGGACTGGACCAAGGACCTCCGCCGCCTGCGGGAGTTCGGCTTGTAGGGCGCGCCGTTTACGTTGCCGAGATCCCAGTGGTTGGTGTTTCTCGTGCACCCTGCTGCAGTCGTTTTGCTGCCAGGAGGCGCAACTTCGCTTTTTCGATCTTCCCACTCGCCGTGCGCGGAACCTCTTCGGCTTCGATGAACAAGACGTGCCGCGGCACTTTGTAACTTGCGAGCCGTTGCCGGCAAAACTCCAGGAGGTCATCATCCGAAGCCGACGCGCCGTTGCGCAAGACTACAAACGCAGCCACGTTTTCACCGCGTACCGGGTGGGGAACACCAACCACGTGCGCGGCTGCCACTGCGGGGTGTTGTGCGAGCAGTTCTTCCACCTCGGCGGCGGAGACGTTTACGCCGGCTGTCTTGATGACATCTTTGAGGCGACCCACGAAGTGCAACCGGCCATCGTGGTCGAGGAATCCTAAATCGCCCGTGTGGAAGAACCCTTCGGGGTCGAATGTTTCCGAGCGTGGAACTTTGTAATAGCCTTCCATCAGGGTGACCCCACGCACGCAAATCTCGCCCGTGGCCTCGGGGGGGAGCTCCGTGCCGGCCTCCGGATCCACAATGCGCACCTCGGTGCCAGGAAGCGGGTGACCACACGAGCTCGTACGCACTTCCGGGGGGTCGTCCCAACGGGCGCAAGCTACACACGTCGCCGTTTCGCTGAGCCCGTACATACCGACAGCAAAATGAGGAGTGGCCAGGAAGCGTTCGGCCAACGGGTGGATGGACCCCTTTCGCAAGGCAATTTTTTCCCGCGAGAAATCGGGATGCTCCAATAACGGGCCGGCTTGATGCCAACCGGCCATGATGGTGCACCGTTCCGTTTCCAACAGCCGCAAAGTCGAAGCTGGTTCCACGCGCTCTTGCAGGACCACACGCCCGCCGCCGCTCCATGTGGCAAGCAAGCCCAAGACGAAGCCTCCGGTCCAAAACAGCGGCATGTGTCCCCACCACGTGTCGCTGGCATCGATTCCCAACGCTTGGGCGATGCGGCTGGCGGAAATGACGAGCGACTCGTGGGCGTGCACGACCGCCTTCGGTTGCGCCGTTGTGCCGGAGGTAAAGAAAATCGCAGCACGATCTGCAGGAGTGACCCGGTCCGTTAACGCCTCCACGTGAGAGGACAGCTCAGGCGCGCTGGCGGGGATGGTTGGCGGAGCGCTGTCTTCCGGCTCGAAAAAGAGCAGGTGCCGTAAAGTTGGCACGCTGGGCGAGAAAAGAGGTGTAGCCGCGCTGATGCCGGCGACGTCTGGCGCCACCGCCGCGAGGTCAGCAGCGTAGTTGCGTTGGCGAAAGGTGCGCATCCCGATCAATAGTTCCACGTCGGCATGTCGAAGCGCAAAGGCGAGCTCCGCTGGTTTCCACAGCGTCGATAGCGGCACGACCACAGCCCCAAGCCGCCATGCGCCAAACGCCCACGCCACCCACTCTGGCCGATTCGTGCACAGCAAGCCCACGTGCGTACCCTTGGTCACTCCCTTCGTGGCTAGCGCCGTAGCGGCAGCGTCGACCAATGCCCGCAGCTCCAGTCCGGAAAGCCGCACGGTGACCTTCCCAAGGGGCGCAAACGCCAGCATCTCCCGGCTTCCGAACTGTTCGCAAGCCGCCGAAAAGAGTTGCGGTAAGGTTGCGCTGACCATCTCCATGGGCATCGAATGCCTGCTCACTCGCAAACACCAGCGGCCCGCAGGGCTGCAATGTCGGCGTCCGTCTTGCCCAACAGCCGCAGACATTCCTCGGTGTGTTGGCCAAGCTCGGGAGGCGGGATCCGCAGAGAGCCAGGGGTTTCGCTCATGTGGAACACGACATTCATCGTTCGAAAGGGGCCTAGGCGGGGATGTTCCCACTCGGCCACAGAGCCCAACACCTTGAGTTGCTCGAGCTCGAATAACTCCTTGAGAGAGTTCACTTTGCAGGCCGGGACATCATGTTCCTGGCACAGCGCGATCCAGTGCGCGCACGTGTTCGTGAGGAAGATTTCTTGCAAGGTAGAGACCACGAGCTCTCGGTTCTGGCACCGAGCGGTGTTCGTGGCAAACCGGGGATCTTCGAGAAGGTCTGCGCGACCGAGCGCCACGCACAGCCGCTTGAAAAAGGCGTTGGTGAGGCATGCGAGAATAAAGTAGCCGTCTTTTGCGGCAAACGCTTGATAGGGCACGAGGTCAGGGTGGCCGTTGCCAAATTTTGGGTAGTCGTAGCCGGTGTTGAGGTAAGCTGTGGAGATGTCCGCGAGGAGCGAGATCACTGCATCCAACATGGTAAGGTCGATCCGCTGCCCCACGCCCGTTTTTTCGCGGTGGAACAAGGCCAGGGCGATGGCGTACGCACAGTAAATTCCCGAGGAAATGTCAGCGACCGGACCAGCGGCCTTTGCCGGAGGACCATCGGGAAACCCCGTGAGGCCCATCATGCCTCCCGTTGCCTGGAGGATCAGGTCCATCCCGGGTTGTTGGGCCATGGGTCCCCGGCTGCCAAAGGCGGTGATCGACGCGTAAATGAGCCGCGGGTTGAGGGCCCGTAAATCCTCGTAGCCGAGACCTAACCGCTCCATGACGCCCGGCCGAAAGTTCTCGACCACCACGTCTGCTTGCTGCACCATTTCACGCGCCAACCGTGCTCCTTCGGGGTGTTTGATGTCGATCGCGACCGAACGCTTGTTGCGGTTGAGGCCCCAAAAGTTGTAGCTGCCGATCCGCGGGTCGGCCCCACGGGCGTAACGAATGCTGTCGCCGCGCCCCGGCTTCTCGATCTTCCAAACGTCGGCGCCCATGTCGCCGAGTAGCGTTGTGCACCACGGGCCGGCGGCTTGATGGCTGAAGTCGATGACCCGAATTCCGTGGAGTGGGCCGTGTTGTTTCTTCATGTCGGTAACCTCCTGAACTTCAACTCGATTCCCGTGGCGAGACAAAGCGGGCCCGCAACGCTGCCAAGTCGACCTTGTTCATCGCGTTGCGAGGCAAAACATCGACGAACTCGATGCGCCGCGGTTTTTTAAAGCCAGCGAGATGTTGCGCCGCGAAGGCGACAAGGTCGTCCGCATTCGGAGAGGTTCCAGGGGAGGGAACAACCACTGCGGTAACTTGCTCTCCCCACTTTGGATGGGGAGTGCCCAGCACCGCTACATCCGCCACTGCCGGATGTCGACGGAGAACTTCTTCGACTTCTGCCGGCGACACGTTTTCTCCCCCGGTGATAATGATGTTTTTCACGCGGCCAGTGATATACAGAAAGCCCGCCTCATCCATGCGGCCGAGATCACCGGTGTGGAGCCAGCCCTCACGCAGGGCTTGTCGCGTGGCCGCCGCGTCCCGCCAGTATCCTTGCATCGTTGTCGGGCCGCCCACCACGATTTCCCCCTCTTCCCCTGGTGCTGCCCATGAACCGTCGTCCTTGCGGACACGTACGACGACGTGCGGGTTGGCCCGGCCCACTGTGCCCGGATGCTCGAATACGGCACTGCCGCGGGCCATGGCGACTCCGTTGGTAGCCTCTGATTGCCCGTATGCCTCGATGATTTCGGATCGCGGGAAAATTTCGCGCAGCGCTTCTTTTGCACTCATCGGGGTAAATGCGCCACCAACCGATACCTTGCGTACGCGCTCGCGCACTGCTGGCGGTACGCTGCCCTGGCGAGTGACATCGAAGACCATCCCCCCAATGAGCGTGAGATCGGTAATTCCGTACCGTTCGACGGCCCAGAACAACGCGTCAACGTCGAAGCGCGGAAACAACAGCACGGTCGCCCCAAACAAAATCCGGCACAACACGTGAGATACAAACACGGGCGTGTGACTGAGAGCACTCAGCGCAGCTCCTACCTCGGTTCCGTTGTCACCGCGCGCGGCCGAGCACGCCAACGCAGACCAGAATAGATTTTCATGGGTCAGCATGACCGCCTTCGGTTTTCCCGTGGTTCCCGACGTGCCTGCAAGAACGGCAAGCCCCCGCGCCACGCTCCTTCGCGACTTGGACGCATCCCTACCAGGGTGGGACACCACTCGTACGGTTCCTTCAGGCGTTGGCGGGCACTCGAGTACCGCAAGGGGACGTCCTCGCCAGACCGGTTCGAGAGGCGCGACCGACTCCGGATCCAGGAGAAGAGCGTGCGGTTCGAGATGGTCGAGTGCGCGCGCGATTTCTTCGTTGCTCGCGCGTGCCGCCAAAGGGGCTGCAGTTGCTCCGATGGCCCAGGCCGCATAGTGGCTAGCGACCGCCAAGGGAGAGTTCGGAACCCGAAACGCGATGCGCTGACCCGTCGTGCATCCGGCGGCGACCAGCTCCGTGGCAAGCGCTTCCACCCACGCCGCGAGTCCGCCATACGACCACAGCCGGTCTTGGAACAACAGACCTCGCTGGTCGCCAGTGCGCGCTGCTTGCAGGCGTAAAAAGCGGACGTCGGTGGGAAGCAGCATAGGCCAGCTACGCCGTTTCGCTCCGCTGCCGTGCATGGCGCCAGCAACTAACGTTTGTTCGCTCGAGCTGTCAAGCGAGGCCGAAAGCCAGTGGAAGGTCGCCGCGTATCTGCGCGGCGTTTCCCTCGAGTTGAGCGGTGCCAGGTCCCTGGGCCCTACCGACTCCAGGATCAACATGGAGCTAGGTGGTTCGAGGGCGAACGGGTTGCTGGCGAGGAGTCTCGCGTGAGGAAGGTCAGCTGGCGTTCCCTCGCGTGCCGCCTGGTGGCGTGATAACTCCTGCGCCTGTCGCCTCATTACGTGGGGAGGAGCGTGCAGAAGTGAGTGAACAGTCGGAAGGGAAGACGCAAATTGTGGAGCTGCCGGCACGGTGGTTTCTCGCTGGATGTGTCGTGGCGGCAATCCTGGTCTCGGTTCTAGGTGCGCTTCGCCCGCTGCCGGTGTGGTTGTTGGGCGTAGAAATGCTGCTCACGGTCCTCGCGCTGTTTGTGTTTGGCTCGATTCGTTACCGGTTGGACAAGAACGCGTTGACCTATGGTGCGGCGCTCGTGGTGGTGGCTACCTTTTGGTGGGTTTGGTGGCCTCACGCAGAAATGCGCGAAGTCGTTGCGCGCGAAGGTTGGATGCCTTTACTCCGGGTTGTCGCGTTTCACCTCTTCACGCTGGAGGGGCTCGACCGGCTTGTTCACGCCGATACCATGCTTTTTCTGCTTGGTCTCACACTCTTCGTGTCGGTTGTTTCGCAAACGCGGCTGTTGGAAAGCATCAGCTTTCGGTTGCTGCGAACGAACCGGGGCGCCGTAGTGCCCACGGTCCTTGCCATCACGGCGCTCGTGTCGTTTGCCTCTGGGATCTTGGACGGAGTGTCCATGATCGGCCTGACCCTGCGGATCTTGGTGATCATTCTCTTTTTGGCCGACGCAAAGCTTGCCGACGTGCGCTATGCAGTCATGGTATCGACCGTGGTCACTACGGTGTGCGGGATGTGGCTCGCTTACGGAGAGCCTCCCAACCTGATCATGAAGGCAAACCTTCGTCCGCACCTCGATGACGCGTTCTTCCTCGCTTATTGCGCGCCCTTGGCTGTGGCAAGTTACTTCGTGGTTGCCTGCAGTCTGTGGCGCCGTTTTCGTGGCAGCCGTGTCGCATGGAGACAGTTGGATCTTCTCGATCAGTACGCGGCGGACGTCCGCTTTCTCCAAGCAGAGCGCCATGGTGAGGTGTGGACGCCCATCGAGTTCCTAGAAACGCGGGCGGCGTTGGTGGGAGAGCGGTTGCCTTCGTTGGTGGAGCGACTCCACCACGGCACTCCGCTTGGTGTCGCGCTTGTACAAGAAAATGTCCCGGAACGGGTCCGCCGCGAACTGCTGGGTGCCTACGTGCACGAAGAGTTGGCCGAAGCTTTGGACGAGCATTATCGCCTTGCAGTTGCAGGCGATTCCGCTGCAGCCCGCCAAGCAGAGGCTCCGGTGCGTGCCATTTTGCGGCGCATCAAACGCCGCCGAGTCTTTGCTCAGCGAGTGGGGCTTTTCGCATTCGTTCCCTTCATAGTGCTTCTGGTGGCTCACGCCATCGATCACCACGTTCGGCTATTTTATGCGTCGTTTGCGGGTTTCCTCGTGGCCCTGGCTGGAATTTGGTCGCTTCCGCGCATGCGCCGGCTGGCACTCTTGGAGGCTTGGCACGAGTACCGAGAATATCTGTTTCTCCTTCCGCTGTTTCTTTCGATCACGCTCATGCAAGTGGCGAGCTTTTTTGACCGCTTAGAGACAGCGCTGCGGACCGGAATCGCACATTGGGGCGAAGCGCATATGGCCTGGTTGCAGTTCGCCACTGCTACGGTGTTGTCAGCCCTTCTGGACAACAACGTCGTCGCCGATTTTGCCGCCCGCGCGTTGCACGATCTCGATCCCCACCTGATTCATTTTTTTTCCATGGCACAAATCGCTGGTTACGCGCTGGGCGGGTGCTGGACCCACATTGGTTGTGCCCAATCGGTGGTCGCGTACGCTTTTTTGCTGAAAGACGTGGACTCCACATTCACCCCCATGCAGTGGATCCGGGCTATGACTGGGATTTTACTCAGCCTGTTCGTGATGCTGACGGTTGCCATCTACTTGCGTGCATTGATGCTGCCGTAGCAGCCGCAGCCGTCGGAGTTGCATCTCCCGCTTATTGCCCATTCGTTTGTGGAGAGGATCCAGCTGTGCTGCTACGCGCCTCGACCAGCGCTTTCAGTAGCTGAGATAAAGTTTCGGGAGTTTCCACGCGGTAACGGGCGGCCGTGGGAACGTCACAGGCAGAGACGCGGATGGTTACCGCGTTCGACGGTAAAACCCGAAATGCGTCCTCGTCGGTCGCATCGTCCCCAGCGTACATGGGAAGGGCATCCGCTCGGAAAGTAGCGAGCAAACGGAGCGCTGCATTGCCTTTGTGCACTCCACGCATGCGAAGCTCGTACACACAGTGGCCTTCGAGGAGTTCCAGAGGAGCCCCCTCGGCACAAAGGCGGTCGTGGACCTTGCGAACTGCGCTGGCGGCAGCAACGCGCGCCGTTTCCGTGGCCAGGCGCACATGACATGCAAGCGCATACCGCTTGTCTTCGATCCACACTCCTTCCAGTTGCGAGAGTTCGTGGTCCAGGTGGCGGCGCGCTTGCTCCAACCAACGGGCAAGATGTTCGATCCCTTCTGCCAGCGAGCGGCGGCCATCGGGCCACAGAATTTCTGCACCGTGCAGCCCGACATAGTAGATCCCCGAAGCCGGTACCAAGCTGGAAATCTCTTCGGCACGCCGACCACTGACCACTGCTACTTGAACGTTGGGAAGTGTCGCGAGGCGACCTAAGAGGTCGGCAGTGCCCGGCAACGGTCGGGCGGCTTCTGGGCGTGGCGCGATTGGAGCGAGGGTGCCGTCGTAGTCAAGGAAACAGAAGAGTGCAGGGGCGCGTGCGAGGGCAGCAAGGACGTGCGACCAACTCCCTGGGGTGAGCAGCTCGGTCACAGCGTGCCTTCGAAACGCCTGCGCGCCGCAATTCTGCCCATGGCGCTCACGATCTTGCCGGCCCAGCGGTAAATGTTGTTGCGAGCGACCGTGTCGCGCAGCGCCGCCATGCGGGCCTTTCGTTCGGACACATCCATACTGAGCGCTACGTGCAGGGCCTGGGCGAGTTCGTCGACGGCGTAAGGATTGACTTGCAAGGCCTCTTCTAATTCCCGTGCGACCCCGGTAAAGCGGCTTAACACCAAAACACCATCGAGATCCGGCTTGGCAGCGACGTATTCCTTGGCCACGAGGTTCATGCCATCGTGGAGCGAACTCACGACGCAAACCTCTGCCAGGCGGTAGAAGGCAAGCACCTCCTCGGGGGAATGGGCGATGTCCAAGTACAACACTGGGGTCCACCGCCCGAAGGCGTACTTCCAGTTGATGTCGGCGACAAGCGAGTCCAGCTCGGCAGCCAGCGCCTTGTATGTTGGGATGCGGCTACGGCTTGGCGCGCCAATTTGTACAAACGTGACCTGGCCGCGGTACTCCGGGTGGTTTTGCAAGAGTTGATCGAACGCCCGTAGGCGCTCGGGAATGCCTTTTGTGTAGTCGATTCGATCTACCCCCAGGAGGATCCGCTGTCCCTCGAGGCCAAGTTCTCTCCGCAGTTGCTCACAGCGCTCGGCAAGTTGCGGATTCCGTACCTCCTCGCTGATGGCGTCGATATCCAAGCTGATCGGAAACGGGCGAACGAAGGTGGTGCGGCTACGGCGGGTTACGCACGACTGTTCTTCGTCGACGCGGGCTTCAACCGTAGCGGCAATGGTCTCGAGAAAATTCTGGCAGTGGTAACGGATATGGAATCCGAGCAAGTCATTACCCAAAAGCCCGTCGAGGATCTCCTCACCCCAAGGGCATATGCGGAATGCCTCGCGGTTCGGCCAAGGGATGTGCCAGAACTGAGCGATCAAGAGGTGCGGGGCGGCTTCCCGCAACATCCGGGGAAGAAGAGCAAAGTGGTAATCTTGGATGAGCACGATGCTCGCGTGGTCCCGAGCCTCATCCAAAATCACTTCGGCAAATTGGCGGTTCACCCGGCGATACGCATGCCAGTGCTCGGTGCGGAATACAGGCCGTTGAAACACGATGTGGCAAAGCGGCCAGAGAGCCTGGTTTGCAAACCCGTAGTAATAGTCTTGCTCGTCCTCCTTGCTGAGCCAAATGCGCCGCAGTGTGTACGCCGGGGCTTCAGGCGGCACAGCAAGCCGGCCATGTTCGTCGGCGACCTCCCGGTCCGCATTCCCGCTGCCATGGGCAACCCATGTGCCTCCGCATGCGCGCATCACCGGCTCGAGAGCTGTAACCAGGCCGCTGACCGGCCGCTCGCAAACGATGCGCCCGCCCTCGAGGCGGTGGACGTAGGGCTCGCGGTTCGAAACGACGATGAGCTTGTAGCCCTGGAGCGCGCGTTCGACCACTTGGTGCAGGGTGTCGCGACTCCAAAAGCGCGGGAACTCCTCGCTACTTTCCAGCGCGTCGACAGGGCTGAACGGTAGCTCGCGCATCGCGTCCCAACTTATGCGTCGAAGCAGGTCAGCGCAACCGAACGCACTCCTCTTGCGGCTGCCGTGTGCTTTTGCCAGCGACACACGCATGCTGCCGAGCGATCCGCTGTGGTACAAAGACGCGATCATCTACGAGCTTCGTGTCGGGTCCTTTCAAGACAGCAATGCCGACGGCATTGGCGACTTTCGCGGCTTGTTGCAGCGACTCGACTACTTGGCCGATCTGGGGATTACCGCGATTTGGCTTCTCCCATTTTACCCGTCGCCCATGCGCGACGACGGGTATGACATTGCGGACTACCAGAACGTCCACCCGGATTTCGGGACGCTGCAAGATTTCAAAGCGTTTCTGCGCGCGGCTCACGAGCGCGGGTTGCGTGTGATCACCGAGCTCGTGATCAACCACACGTCGGACCAACATCCTTGGTTCCAACGTGCTCGGAAATCTCCTCCTGGCAGCCGCTACCGAAATTACTACGTCTGGAGCGACACCCCCGAGCGTTACGCGGAGGCCCGAATCATCTTCAAGGACTTCGAACCGTCGAACTGGAGTTGGGATCCCGTTGCGAAGGCGTATTACTGGCACCGATTCTACGCGCACCAGCCCGACTTGAATTTCGACAGTCCCGACGTGCGCCGCGCGGTGCTGCGAACCGTGGATTTCTGGATGCGTCTGGGAGTGGACGGAATGCGGCTCGACGCAGTGCCATACTTGTTCGAGCGCGAAGGAACGATCTGCGAAAACTTGCCCGAAACGCATGCATTTCTGCGCGAGCTGCGCGCCCACATCGATGCCCGATTTCGCGATCGCATGCTCCTAGCGGAGGCCAATCAATGGCCGGAGGATGCCGTGGCGTACTTCGGCCAGGGCGACGAGTGCCACATGGCTTTTCACTTCCCCATCATGCCGCGGCTGTTCATGGCACTCCACATGGAAGATCGGTTCCCCATCATCGACGTCATCGAGCAAACGCCAGCGATTCCTGAGACCTGTCAGTGGGCCTTGTTCCTGCGGAACCACGACGAGCTGACGCTGGAAATGGTTACCGACGAAGAGCGCGATTACATGTACCGCGTGTACGCGCACGACACGCAGGCACGGATCAACCTTGGAATCCGCCGCCGGCTGGCTCCGCTGCTGGGCAAGGACCGCCGCAGGATCGAGCTCATGAATGCCCTGTTGTTGTCGCTGCCGGGGACGCCGGTGATTTATTACGGCGACGAAATCGGCATGGGGGACAATATCTTTTTGGGCGATCGCAACGGTGTCCGTACCCCCATGCAATGGAGTGCAGACCGCAACGCCGGGTTTTCTCGGGCAAATCCGCAGCGGCTCCAATTGCCCGTGATTGTCGATCCGGAGTTTCATTACGAAAGCGTGAACGTAGAAGCACAGCAGAGCAACCCGCACTCTCTGCTCTGGTGGATGAAGCGCGTGATTGCCTTGCGCAAACGTTACCGGGCGTTTGGTCGCGGAAGCATGCGCTTCTTGTCTGCCGATAACCGGAAAGTGCTGGCCTTCGTGCGCGAGTATCAGGACGAAC
Source organism: uncultured Binatia bacterium (SeqCode) (assembly GCA_964534275.1). Classification (GTDB taxonomy): domain Bacteria; phylum Desulfobacterota; class Binatia; order HRBIN30; family HRBIN30; genus HRBIN30. The sequence goes on from CAZHQG010000005.1 coordinate 111,401, forward strand.
GCATTTTGGTGGTTTGCAACCTCTCACGCTTTGTACAGCCTGTGGAGCTTGCGCTGGGCGAGTTTCGCGGTCGGCAACTGGTGGAGGTTTTCGGCCACACGCGGTTTCCCCCGATCGGCGACTCCCCTTATCGGCTGACCCTGGGGCCACATTCGTTTTACTGGTTTGCGTTGGAACCGTTAGAGCGCCGAATCGAAATCTCGCCTGCGGCCAGGGCGGTGCCCGAGTTATCGGTGCGCGGCAACTGGTCGTTAGTGTTTCGGGACGTGGCGCGACAACAACTGGAACGGGCCCTTGCCGAGTTTGTCCCTGCGCAGCCGTGGTTTCGTCGTGCCCCTGGAAGGATTCTGCGCGCCTCGATCGAGGACGTGATCGAGTTGGCAAACGAGCAGGCTCCCATCGTGCTCGTCATGCTTCGTGTGGAGCGCGGCACTGGAGAAAAGGAGTGGTACACTCTTCCGTTGCGCTTCGACCCTCACCGGGGAGACCAGAGTGGAAACGAGGGCAGTATGGTCGCTCGCGTGCATTGTGAGGAGCATGGGGTTGCAGTGGAGGGAAGCCTCGTAGAGTGCGGGGCCGATGTGCACACTGGCTTAGCGTTGGTGGATGCCGTGGTGCGACGCCGGCCGGTACGCGGCGAGCACGGCCAGGTCACTCCGGTGCACACCCCCGCGTTACGAGCGATTGCGCCCGATCCGAACAGGCTGTTTCCTGTTGCAGTGCACCAACCCCAGTGGAACCCCGGTTTCGTTGCGGGTGGCCGGCTGCGGGTGAAACTCTACCGCGAACCGTTTTTGGGTCTGCATCCGGAAGTGGAGATCGGTCAAGCACTGCTTTCGGTGGCCGGGCGATTGCGTGTACCGCCCTTGGTGGGGTTCTTGGAGTACCGACAAAACGCAGGTGAGCCACTGACCTTGGCCGTTGCCCACGAATTTGTTCCGCACGAGAGCGACCTGTGGTCGTACACCGTGGATCATTTGAAGCAGTATTTCGATCGTGCCTTGGCGACGTACGGAAGCGGTCGGGCAGTCGAGCTGCCACCGGTGAGGCCGCTCGAACTCGTCGGGAAAACCCCACCAGAAATTTTTTACGAGCTAGCGGGCAGCTACCTGGAAATCGCGCGCCTGTTGGGAGTGCGAATCGCAGAGTTGCACCAGGCGCTCGCAGCGGTGGAAGATCAGCCGGATTTCGCTCCCGAGCCGGTCACGAGTTTGTACCAGCGCTCGCTGTATCAAAGCTTGCGGAACCTTTGGGGCCGGGTCGCCATCGCCTTGCAGGAGCGCATGAGCGACTTGCGCCCATCCGACCAGGCCCCCGCAGCGCGGTTGTTGCAGGAGGGAGAGGCGGTGCTGCGGCTTGCTCAACGTGCGGTCGGGGAACGCACGGCCGGGATGAGAATTCGGGTCCATGGGGACCTACACTTGGGGAGAATCCTGCATACGGGAAAGGACCTGTATATCGTCGGTTTTGCTGGCGACCCGAGCCGCTCGCCGCTGGAGGCGCGGATCAAACGTACGCCCCTGCGGGATGTTGCTAGCATGTTGCGTTCGTTCGAGTTCGCAGTCGATCGCATTCTTTACGGTCCGGCGGCCACGGGATTGCTACGTCCAGAGGATATTCCTGCACTCGAGCCGTGGGGGCACCTGTGGGAACGCTGGGTGGGTGCGGTCTTTTTGCGAAGCTACCTCGAAAACATGCAGCAAGCGAAACTGCTCCCGAGCAACTCCGCGGACCTGGAACGTTTGCTCACGGCGAGTCTGATCGAGCGGAGCCTCCTGTCGCTCGAGGAGGAGATTCGGTTCCGTCCAGACCACGCCGGCATTCCCATTCGAGGCTTGCTCGAGCTGGTGGAAGAAGAAAGCCCCTCGAAAGGAAGGTGAGACGCGCGTGCAGACCGAAGTTCAGGCGCCGCTTTTGATCCGCATACCGTAAAACGAACGGTAAATGAAGGTCACCGCCGCGGCGAAAAATGCGAGCGCCAGAAAACGCGTCACTCCCCAAGGAAGGGTCACGGCTAACTCCACTGCCAGCAGACCGAACAGGGTGGTGAACTTGATCACTGGGTTCATGGCCACCGAGGAAGTATCCTTGAACGGGTCGCCAACAGTATCTCCAACCACGGTGGCGGCGTGGAGCTCGGATCCTTTTTCCTTCAGTTCGGTTTCGACCACCTTTTTCGCGTTGTCCCAAGCACCCCCGGCGTTTGCCATAAAGATTGCCTGGAACAGACCAAACAGGGCAATGGAGATCAGGTAACCCACGAAGAAGAACGGGTCCAAGCTGGCAAAGGCGAGCGTCGAGAAAAACACAGCCAGGAAAATGTTAAACATGCCCGACTGAGCGTACTGAGTGCAAATCTCGACGACACGCTTTGAATCGGCAATCGAGGCTTTCTCAACCCCTTCGAGGCGGATGTTCGCCTTGATGAACTCCACAGCACGGTACGCGCCGGTCACCACTGCTTGGATGGTGGCGCCGGTAAACCAGTAAATCATCGCCCCCCCTGCCACGAGGCCGAGCAGAAAGGGCGGGTTTAACAGAGACAGCTTGCCCAAATGCTCGGGCTGGAGCCCGTTCGTGAGCGCTACAACGATGGAAAAGATCATCGTCGTGGCACCGACAACGGCCGTACCAATGAGAACAGGCTTTGCTGTTGCTTTGAACGTGTTCCCCGCGCCGTCGTTTTCTTCCAAATACTGCTTCGCCCGCTCGAAGGCCGGAACAAAGCCAAAGTCACGCTTGATTTCTTCCTTGACGCCCGGAATGTTCTCGATCACCGAGAGCTCGTAAACCGACTGAGCGTTGTCCGTTACCGGGCCATAGCTATCGACCGCGATCGTCACTGGTCCCATGCCCAAGAAGCCAAACGCCACCAACCCGAAGGCGAACACGGGTGCGGTCATGTCGGCTGTGGCCTGAGGCATCGCTGCGTGCAAGTCTCCACCGCTGACGATCCATGCTAGGCCCATCAAAATGATAAACGTGATCCCCATCCAATAGGAGGAGTAATTGCCTGCGGTCAGGCCGCTCAGAATATTGAGCGACGCGCCGCCCTCTCGCGATGCGGTGACCACCTCACGAACGTGCCCGGAGTCCGTGGAGGTGAACACTTTGACCATTTCCGGAATCAGTGCGCCGGCAATCGTGCCACAACTGATGATCGTCGAAAGCTGCCACCAAAGGTTGCCCGTGCCCAGATTGCCAATCAAGATGTAGGAAACGATGTACGTAAGGGCGATGGATACGATCGAGGTGAGCCACACCAAGAATGTCAGCGGCTTTTCGAAATTCATCTGGTCGGCGTCGCCATAACGCGCTCGCTGGATCACTTCGTTCAAGAGGTACGAACCGCCAGATGCGACGATCATCATGATACGCATGGTGAACAACCATACGAGCAACGTAACTTGCAGCTCTGGGGTCTGCCCGAGCACCAGCAGAATGAACGTGATCAGGGCGACGCCCGTTACGCCGTAGGTTTCGAAGCCGTCCGCCGAGGGGCCGACGGAATCACCAGCATTGTCGCCCGTGCAGTCGGCAATCACGCCCGGATTGCGCGCATCGTCTTCCTTGATGTTGAAGACGATCTTCATCAAATCCGAGCCAATGTCCGCGATCTTGGTGAAAATACCACCCGCGATTCGCAGCGCTGAAGCTCCGAGCGATTCACCGATCGCAAAGCCAATAAAACAGGGACCAGCAAACGTTGCCGGGATGTACAAAAGAATGATCAGCATGATCAGGAGTTCGGTGGAAATCAGCACCATCCCGATGCTCATTCCCGCCTTCAGCGGAATCTCGTAGGTGGGGAACGGTTTGCCTCGCAAAGCAGCGAAGGCTGCACGTGAGTTGGCGAAATTGTTCACCCGCATTCCAAACCAGGCTACTCCGTAGCTACCGCCAATCCCTACGAGGCTAAAAAACAGAACGATCAGGACCTTGAGCAGGTCCCCCTCGAAGGCCCGGTAAAAGTACACTGCCATGATGACGCCGATGAAAAACTCGAGGATCAGGATGAATTTTCCCTGCGTCAAAAGGTAGGTCTTGCACGTCTCGTAAATGAGTTCGGAAATCTCCCGCATTGCGCGGTGCACAGGCAGGTTCTGCAACTGTTTGTAGATGACCAGGCCGAACAAAAACCCAAGAGCGCAAATGAGAATCCCTAACGAGAGCAACGTGTGCCCGTTGAGACCAAGAAAATGAACGGTGGTGAAGTCCGGCAAAACCAGATGCATCTCGCCATGGGCCTGCGGTGCGGCCGCCCACGCAGGCGCAAGCCCCGCAAGGCTCGCAGCCAACATCCCGAAGATTCCACGTACGATTGTTCGAGTCATTTGCGTGTCACTCCTCGTGTGCGTGTATTTCTCAGCCAGTTTTGTGTCGCACCGCCGCGGGTCCGAGAGCCTGCGCGGTAGCCCACCTCGCCGCTCCCTCCCTCATCGATTCCCGGGCAGGCGTTCTCCTTGAAAACTCGCGCCTTATCGCAAAAGCCCTTTCGGCACGCAAGAACGCCGGTGCGTCCAGTGAACAGAGCGCCGACGTCGGGGTCGTGGAAACGTCGGTGACCCGTGACGGCTGCGGCAACGGCGAAGGTGTGCATGGTAGCGTGAGATGATTCGCGACCCGCGACTTAGGGCAATCGAGTTGGAGGCGAAGGCGATGGTTTCCTGGCCCACGCGCCTGGTGGTTACGCCTTTCCGCCGGGAGTTTCCGCAACGAACCAATCAGGGAAATAGCGAAAGTCGATTCGGTAGCTCCTTGGTTTGCGCCGCCGGTGTTGCTCGAGACGTTGAAAACGCACATCTGTCGAGGAGTGACGATGTCTAGCGCCAAGGCTAACAAGCAACGCATGGCGGCGATCTTGTCCCTCGGACCTAATGACCGGGCAATGCTTTCCGACCTTGCCCGAGAAGCCATTCGCAGCGCGGTGGCTGGCAGTCCTGAGCCAAGCTTGCAGGATGTGCCCCCGGCCCTCCAAGCCCGAGCTGGAGTGTTCGTCACCCTCTACCGACATGGGCAACTCCGAGGCTGTGTGGGCACGCTTCGCGATGACGAGCCGCTACACGTCGCGGTGCGTCGGATCGCTCAGGCAGCAGCATTGCAAGACGGCCGCTTCGACCCCGTCGGAAGGGAAGAGGTCGACGAGCTGGAAATCGAAATTTCCGTACTGTCTCCGCTCAAACCGGTGGCACGGCCGGAGGAAATTGTCGTGGGTGAGCACGGAGTCGTTCTGGAGTGCGACGGATATCGTGGCGTGTTTCTGCCGAAAGTGGCGGTGGAACAGGGGTGGTCCCGGGAAATGCTTCTCGACCAATTGTGCTTGAAAGCAGGTCTGCCCCGAGGGGCGTGGCAAGATCCTTCTGCCCGCCTCTACGTGTTTACCGTGGAAAGCTGGAAAAACGGAGCTGACCACGGGCGGTGACCCTTCTCCGCTTTGAAAGCGGCTGCAAAAACCACGGTTCCCTGCGCGAGCCGCGCACGCCTCGTGGTCCGCTGCAGCGATGTGTTCGGGAGGAGGCGCGGTCACCGACCAAGTTCCGCCAACGCCCTCGCGATACGGTCCAGCCCTTCCTGTAAGTTCTCGATCGAGTTTGCGTAGGAGATGCGGATGTGGTCCGGGTAGCCGAAGTCGGTCCCCCCGACTACGGCGACGTGGGTTTTCTCGATCAAGTAGGCCGCGAGTTCGTCGCCGGTTTTGGGTCCGGACCCTTTTCCCAGGTAAGCGCTTACGTTCGGGAACACATAAAATGCGCCTTGCGGCTTAGGGCAGTGGATCCCCGGAATTGCTTGGAGGCGTTCGACGACAAAGTCGCGCCGCTTGCCAAACTCGGCCATCATTCGCGGAACCGAGTCCTGATTACCAGCCAAAGCCTCCGCCGCTGCGGCTTGCGCGATCGAAGATGGATTCGACGTCATCTGACCTTGCAGTGTGGTCATCGCACGGATCACTTCTGCCGGACCCGCGGTGTAACCCACTCGCCAGCCAGTCATCGCGTACGTTTTCGATACCGAGTTGCACAGGATCGTGCGCGGCCGAAGGTCTGGGCGTAAGCGCAAAACCTGCCCGAGCTGGAAATCTCCGTAGACCATTTTCTCGTAGACGTCGTCGCTGATGATCCAGCAAGAGTGCTGCGCGATGACGTCTAGCAACGCGGCGAGCTCCTCCGGGGAGTAAGCCACCCCTGCGGGGTTGCTCGGGCTATTGAGAATGATGGCTTTGGTGCGAGGCGTCAAGGCCGCGTCCAAGTCTTCCGGAGCAAGTTTGAAACTGTTTCCTGCCTTCGGAAAGACAATGCGCGCCCGCGCTCCAGCGAGCAAGAGCATGTCGGGATAACTGACCCAGTACGGTGCCGGCACGAGCACCTCGTCGCCCTCGTTGAACAACGCTTGAAACAAGACGAACAAGGCATGCTTACCGCCGCAACTCGCAATCACCTCATTCTTGGCGTACTCGAGGCCATTGTCGCGAGCGAGCTTGGTGACAATGGCCGACTTTAGTTCGTCTGTTCCGCCAACGGGCGTGTACTTCGTTTGGCCAGCAGCGAGCGCTCTCCGAGCCGCCTCTTTGATATTTTCCGGCGTGTCGAAATCCGGCTCGCCCGCGCCAAGGTCGATTACCTGGATTCCTTGGCGGCGTAGCGCAGCCGCCTTCTCGGTCACCGCAAGTGTGGCCGATGGCTTGATCCACCGCACGCGTTCGCTGAGTTGCATGAATGTCTCCCGTCGAGGCTCTAGGCAAATGGCGCCCGTCTAGCGAACAGGAGCGATCAACGCGAGGGGTGCAGTTTCTCCAAGAGCCGCCGACGCACCACTTCGGGGACTTGCCCGGAAATGTCGCCGCCCAGGGCCGCCACTTCCTTGACCAGCCGCGAGGATGTGTAGGAATGCGCCTCGCTGGTGGGCAGAAACAGAGTGTGGATATGCGGCTTGAGATGACGATTCATCATCGCCATTTGAAACTCGTACTCGAAGTCCGATACAGCACGAAGGCCGCGGATGATCACGCGCGCCCCTACGCGGTCGCAGTAGTCGACCAACAGGCCGCCAAAACTGTCCACGACCACACGCTCGCCAGCATCGGCAAGGGCATCACGGATCATCTCGACGCGTTCTTCCGAGGTAAACAGTGCGCCTCCCTTCTTCGCGTCGGTCGTCACGCCCGCAACGGCAACGATCACTTGATCGAAAATCTCCACTGCTCGGCGGACAATGTCGATGTGGCCGTTCGTGATGGGGTCGAACGACCCGGCATAAACGGCTTTGAGGGGTGGCCGCGTGATTTGGGTCATTGCAGTCTGCGCCATCGTCTTGCAAAAGAGAGTGACAGCCGTCTTTCCATACCGCCGCGACTGAATCAATTGCAGGTTTGGAAAAGTGCCGCTGGGTGTTTCATCGACGTGGTGCTCTAACGCCACCCACCCTCCGGCTACCAAGATGGGGGAGGTAGCGAGCTTGGTCAGAAGAGAGGCGGCTTCGCCGCGATTGTACGGAGGGTCGGCGAGTACGCCATCGAACAATTCACCTTTTTGCTCCAGGCGCCGCAGCGCCACCTGCACACTGCTGCGGAGAACTTTGGCCCGCCGGGTAAATCCGCAGCGCTCCAGGTTGGTGCGAACAACTTGGGCGGCGGCTCCTTCTTGCTCCACAAACGTGACGGTGGCTGCTCCGCGGCTGAGCGCTTCGATTCCAAGCGCGCCACTCCCTGCGTAAAGATCCAAAATGCGCGCCCCTCGAATCGAGAAGCGATGCTCGAGCATGTTGAAGAGCGCTCCTTTGACCTTGTCCGCGGTGGGCCGAATGCTCTGGCCGCGGAGAGTCAAAAGTTTGCGCCCTTTTGCCTCGCCGGCAATGACACGCATGCAGTTCCCTCGAGCGGAGGGCGGCCGAATTCAGTCTAAACTTGCAAGCGCAAATCGGGCTGCAGCGACACCAAAGTCAGCGGCGCGCACGACCGTGTCCATGTCGATGCAGTCAGGGGTATCGGTCACCTGATGATAGTTGCGCGGCACCCCGTTTTCCTCGAGCGCGATGATCGAGAGCGTCGGGTAGCCAAGCCGTGCCGGCACGTTTCCGTCGGTGCCGGCCAGTAGGTGCACGGGAGTGACCGGGCCGAATCGGCCACTTGCCGCAAGGCGCCCTGCCACCGCTAGGAGGTCCGGCGGGTAGTACGTGCGGCCAAGCAGCCCTTCGCTCACCACGTAATGGAGTTCGCCACCGCCCACACATTCGAAGTTCACGAACAAGGTTCGGGTGCGGTCCCAGTGCGGATGCCCCTCGAGCAGTTCCCACATTCCACCACATCCACACTCTTCGGCGCCTGTTCCGACGGCGATGAGTTCCGTGTCGGGTGGGAGATCCTTGATCAATTCGTCCGCCGCCAACAGCATGGCGGCTACTGCCGAAGCGTTGTCATTCGCGCCGGGCGTGGGCCGCGCCAGGACCCATTGCAACCCTAACCCAGTCGCAGTTCCGAGCCCCAAGATGGTTGCCAGGCGAATGAGTGAAAACAGTGCTCCATGTGCTCCCAACCATTCCGCAGTGACCACCAGAAGTCCTGCGAGCAGCAGAAAGTATGGCAACGCGAGCGGTGGCAAGGGTACTCGGTTGGTGTCGGAGCTCGTGCGGTGGTTCCAGCCAGCGAACAAGTTGGCGAGCGCTGGAGCGAATACCAACCCTGCTTCCGTCGTGTCGATGTGAGCGGAGAGGACCACTCTGTTTTTCGCCTGCGGTGGGCCGTGACGCCCAATCACGTCCACAGAATCAGGAGAGCGGAGAAGTTTCGAAAGTACCGGCCTTCGCCGCCCAAATTCGCTGAAGAACGACCAAGCGGAGAGCCCTGCGAGAAGGATTCCAACGAAACCGCCCCACAGCACTCCAAGCAACCCGACCGCTGCGTGGAGCGCCAAAACGAGCCCCGGACGCGGCCCTCCACGGACTGGCACGATTTGCACGTTTTTGGTGCCGAGTTGATGGAGCCAGTCGGACACCATTTCTGCGGCTTGGCGCTCGTAAAGGGTACCGGAGATGCGATGGGGCATTGCGGCAAGAGCGCGAATCCATTCGAATGCCCGTTGCTTCCGCTCTGCGACTGTGGCTTCGGTCATGGTCCTGGCCATCCTTTCCTGCGAGGCGGCGTTCCCCGCGCTTTGGCACTTACTCGAGATCCAAGTCTTCTCGTCCCGCTTGCGCCAAGGCTTCGAGCGACATCCCGAGCTTTTCTGCCAAACGCACAATTTGCCGTTCTGCGCGCGCTAAGCGGCTTTCGAGGTCTTTGACCCGCTCTTGCAACGCCGCGTATTCATCCGAACGTTCGATCGGTTTGTTCCCTGTGGAATAAACGTCAGGAGAGAGCAGTTGGGCGTAACGCTCCGCTCGCGAACCTGGGGCAGGCGGCAGGCGCTCCACAAGTCCCCGTTCGATCAATGGCTGCAACATTGCGTACAAGGATTCTAGGGACTCGATGGTCACCATGCGGCTCACGTGCACGCGCAATGCGCCTGGGGTTTGCGGCCCTCGCAACAAGAGTTCGGCCAGCACCGCGAGCGGGCCAGCCTCCAAGCTAAATGCGTCTTTGCCGTTGTGACTAAACTTCTCCACGCGGCTGTTGGCAGGCCATTGCCGCCTGGCGAGGAACTTGTTCGCGAGGGCGTCGAGCGCTCGGGCAACCTCGACTTCGTCAAGTTCCATCACTGGATCACGATTGGTCTTTTGATTCGCGGCGGCGGTCACGGCCGCAAGTGTCAGGGGATAATTGTCGGGTGTGGTGAACGCCTTCTCGATGAGGCAGCCGAACACCCGTGCCTCCACCTTGTTCAGACGAACCTGGAACTCCATGGCGCGGCGACGTTAGCAAACGCTCGCGCGATTGTCGCCACAAAGAGGCGGCTACGAAGCGCGGGGCAATGCCCGCTGCACAGGGTGGATTCATGCCTCGGCTTGTGGCGATGGGGCGCGCTTGGCTGTTCGCCGCGAATCACGAGCCCGCCACACCAGGAAGGCTCCCGCAGCCATGAGCCCGATACTCCACACCTGGGCGGTGGTGAGACCCCACAGCCAGGCAGGGTTTCGGCGAACGAATTCGATCAAGAAGCGCAGCGCCGGCCCGAGGACGAGGTACATCCCGACAATCTCTCCAGGCACCGCGCTCCTTCGCATTCTCCAAAGGTACGCGAAGATCACGAGCGACCCGGCCATCTCGTACAGTGGAGCGGGGTGCACCCGCTCGGTGGTTGGAACCACCCCGTTTGGGTAGCTCATTCCCCACGGCAAGTCGGTAGGAATGCCATAGTCGCCGTCGCCGCTCAGCTGGCAGCCAATCCGGCCGATCGCCAGCCCTAAGGCAAGAGCCGGAGCGCACGCGTCCGCCAGGAGAACAAACGGGATCCCGCGGCTGCGTGCGAACAACCACACCGCGAAGGTCCCGCCGGCCACACCCCCGTACCAAACCCATCCACTGCCGGAGAGCAAGAACGCGATGGGATCCGCACGGAACAACTCCCACGCGGTAGGAATGAGGAACAATCGTGCCCCGGCCCAGCCGCCCACGTAAGCGTAGAGCAAGATGTCGTAGGCCAACTCGTCGCCCCAGCCGCGACGGCGAGCCTCGGTGCGGACCACGGCGAATCCTGCCACGAAGGCAAGAAACGCCATCACCCAAAAGCTTGGCACCGCAACGCCGCCAATCGTGAACAAAATGGGTCGCACGCAAACCTACCTGGCCAAACTCGCGACAAAACGGCCCGGCGCCAGTGCCACCGAGTTGGCGCGCGCTCGCAGCACCGCGTGCGAGCTGGCTTCAAAAGCCGACAATGTTGTAGCCCGCATCGACGTGCAGGACTTCACCGGTCACACCCGAGGCAAGGTCGCTTGCTAGAAACACGGCTGCCTTCGCAACCTCTTCTGCAGTGACATTTCGGCGCAGTGGTGCGCGCTCCGCGTGGTGGCGGAGCATCTCCCGAAAGCCGGCAATGCCCGCAGCGGAAAGAGTGCGTATGGGGCCAGCAGAGAGAGCGTTGACCCGTATTCCGCGCGGCCCCAGTTCAGCAGCAAGGTAGCGTACACAAGCTTCGAGGGCGGCTTTCGCTACGCCCATGACATTGTAGTTCGGTACCACTTTCTCTGCCCCGAAGTACGTGAGCGTGAGCAGCGAGGCATCGCGTGCGAGCAGCGGAGCAAGGGTCCGGGTAAGATGCACGAACGAGTACGCGCTGACCTCCAATGCCACGCGGAAGCCTTCTCGAGTCGTGCGGGAAAATTCTTCCTTGAGCTCTTCGCGCGGAGCGAACGCGATCGAGTGCACAACGATGTCCACCTGTGGCCAATGTGCTTGGAGTTGCTCGAAGACGCCTTGGACCTGCTCGTCCTGTTGCACGTCGCACGGCAGCACCAGCGATACCCCCAACTCCTCTGCCAACGGCCGAACGCGGCGCTCGAATGCTTCTCCCGCGTAGGTCAGGGCTAACTCCGCCCCATGATCGTGAAACGCACGGGCAATCGCCCAGGCAATGCTGTGGTCGTTTGCCACCCCGAGTACCAACGCCCGTTTGCCAGCTAAAAGGCTTGCTTGCATGGTCCTTGGTGTCGTCGACCGATCCGGAACTGTGCTTCAGCCGCGCGCACTTCGACGCGCATCTTTAGTGAACCCCAGTGCCAAGCTGCAGAGCGTACGGATCGATACCGAGGCTCCGGATGGCTGCCTCCCACATGACCTCAGCGTCGGTGTGAAAGATCAGGTCCTTCGAAACGTCGGCGGTTAGCCACGCGGAAGCCGCGAGTTCCGACTCGAGTTGGCCTCCCGCCCAACCAGCATAGCCAACCAAAAACCGGGCCTCGCGCACGCGGTCTTCGTCGCCTCCTTCGAGGATATGGCGCAGTACCCGGGCCGACGCTGATAAGTAGAGCCCAGGGGCAATGGGCAGGGCGTCGTCTTCGCCTGGATCGAACCCCAAGAGAAGCCAAGCGCGCTGTTGCTCCACTGGACCACCGGTCCACACCCGCAAGCCCGCGCGGTCCTCTGTGAGCGGCGGGTCGAACTGCACGACACTTGCGACGAGCGTATCGGTCGGCCGATTTACCACGAGCCCCATGGCGCCGTCGCTTTCATGTCGGCAAAGCAACACCACCGACCGTGCAAAATTCGGGTCGGTCATTTGTGGCATCGCTAACAACAACCCTGGAGCCAAGGAATGTTCCGCCATGCTTCCTTCGGTTAACTGATTGCACACGGAATGAAAAGCTGATTTGCGAGATCGCTGGCGCCGCTGTTTCAGCTCGTTCTGGAAGGAGGAGCCCTGCGGGTAGCGCGTGCGAGCAAAAGTGGTGTACGTGCGCCCTGCTTGCCACACCGAGGCCGCCGCGCCTAATATGCGTTTGCCATGGCGTGGACTGGCGTGGTCGTTGGACTCCTGCTCATTGCGCACACCGCTGGAGCCGAAATTTATGCCTGGCAAGACGAGCATGGCGTGCGCCACTACACGAACTTGCGCGAGGAAATTCCGGCCGCCTATCGCGACGGCGCGGAAGTCGTGGTGACCGCCGCCTGGACGCCGAAGACTCCAGAAGCAGTTGCCGGTGGCGTGCCCGAGCCGGAGAGCCGCAGAGAGGCAGAAGTCCGAGTGGTACCGCGTCCGCGCGAGGCCCATGAGGTAGGGCGCACGGTCGCGTGGCCTGCGCCGGTCGTTGCGCAGGGTGGCAACGTGGAAATTCGAGGGCCCCTGGCTGTGTCCGTGCCTCCCCCGACCGTGTTGTGGCCAGGATGGGGGCCCCACCTGATCACGACGTCGTTCGACCGGGGCCGGACGCGCCACCTGACGTTGCGGCTGCTTGCGGAAGAGCAGCGGTGGATTTCAGAGCAGGTGGGCTGGCTGCAAGGGGTACCCGCGTGGCCCGTGTTTGCGGGAGGTCCGCGTCCGCCTTGTGTGGCCTGGCGCACGTGTTCGGTACGTTGAGTGGGCGTAACCATCCCAGGGGGCAGAGTCTGTAGTCGAGGAGAAAGGGGAGCTGTGCAACGCATCGGTAAGCTGCTGGATCGGAACGCGAGTGTTGTGGTGTTGATCGACGTTCAGGAATCGTACCGCGGAAAAATTTTCCAAGAGGAACGGTTCGCCGTGGCCGTCAAGCGCTTGCTGGCTGCGGCGCGGTTGATCGAAGTACCCATCGTGGTGACCGAGCAGTACCCTCGGGGACTTGGCTCGACGTGGCCCGAACTGAAAGAAGAGTTGCCGGCGAACACCCAAATCATCGCCAAGCGTTGCTTGAGCTGTTGGGGTGCGGCGGGATTTGCCGACGCGCTACGACGATTGGCCCGCACGCAAGTTCTCGTTTGTGGGCTAGAAACGCACGCCTGCGTGAATCAGACCGTGCACGATTTGTTGGAACGTGGTTTCCAGGTCCACGTTCCGTTCGACGCAGTGTCTTCTCGGTTCGAACTGGACTACCAAGTCGGATTGCAAAAACTCGTACAACTCGGTGCGCTTCCTTCGAGCAGCGAAATGGCGGCGTTCGAATGGCTGCGGACGGCAGACGCCCCGGAGTTCAAGCGAGTCCAGCAACTCTTCAAGTAGCCGCAGTCCGGGCAAACCCAAGAGGTCAGCACGGGGCTGGGAGGCAGCTTGCATTCTGAAGGCGCGTCGACCATAAGCGGCTGACTTATGAATCGGGCCGCTTCCGCTCCTGAGACAGCCAACGAGCTCTCCACGGTGCAAGCTCCAGCTCCGCAATCCTCGATCTGGCGCGCCGGCTGGGAACACTGGAAGCAAATCGCGCATGCCGTGGGGGTCGTGCAGACGCGTTTCCTGATGGTCTTGTTTTACTTCGTGATGGTTCTGCCTCTGGGGTTGCTGATGAGGAGCCGAGAAGATCGACTTCGCTTGCGGCCTCCGGAAGGTTCTCTCTGGGTGCCCCACGAGGATCACGAACACACGCTGGAACGCGCTCGCCGTCAGTATTGACACGCGCCATGGATCCGGGGCGTACGTGCTCCCCTAACACCCAACCCAGTTCTCTGGGTACGTGGGTGGGAGCGACATCGAGACGGATCGTAGCCGCAGGATTGGCCGCCATCGTCTTGGTTGGAGCTGGACTGCGTTGGGTCGGGGCGCACGGATCCTTTGGAGTGACAGAACTCGACTTTGTCACGCCGCCGTGGACAGCAGAAAAAACATTTGGCAGCGACCTGGTTCGCAGCGGCCTGCGTGAAGTGAGTGACGTTTTGTGGTCGTGGAGTCTCGACGAAGCCACTGCACGCCTTGCCACGGTGGTGCCTGCCCTTGCTGTGGTGGTGATCGGTTCGTTGGTTTTGGGACGGACCGCTGGATGGAGGTGTGCTTTGCTCATGGGCGCTGCTTTGGCAGTCCTGTCGCACGCGGCCTTTTCTGGTACGAGGATCAATCCGGGTCCGTGGATGCTCGCGGCAGCCCTCGCGGCTGTGACGCTGGTTACGAGCGTTCGAACGGCGCTTGCCCGACGTGTGCTCCTGTCCGGTGCTCTGCTGGTACTGGTGGCCACAGCCTCTCCGATCGCCTTCGTTGTGTGGTTGGCGATCGCTGTCATCCTGTGGGAGCATGGCCGTGCCCGATCCGGCGCATGGACTGTCCTCGGAATTTGGTCGCTTGTGGGCATTGCTCTCGCGTTCGTTTCCAACGAACCGGCGCGCTTCTTTTTTCGACCTTGGACGTTGGCAACGGCGTGGAGCCTTGGAGGACAAGTGCGAAACGAGGTTGCCCTTTGGCTTTGGGCGTTGGTGCTGGCCGGCGGCGTCGTGGCAGCGACTCGGAGTGGCACTCGGTGGTTGTTGATCTGGTTTGGAGGGAGCGTGCTGTTCGCTGCGTTTGGACAGTATCGTCGGTGGATTCTTGACGAGGGAACCTTTGCTCTGAGTGTGTTTCCCGTTTTTGCGCTCGCAGCGGCTGGGGCCGACACAATCAGTGAACGAATTGCCTTGAAGTTCCGAGTGGGTCTACGGCCTGTTTTCCAGGTGCTGCTCGGCGCGGTGCTGTTGGTTGGTCCTTTGATCGTTCCACGGCGCGCGGATCCGTTTCCTCGCGAACCGGATTGGCGTGTGGTCGCCGAGGTCTTGCGTGCGAACGTCGGATCCGGTGACGTGCTGATCACTTCGCGGTGCCGACGCGCGGTAGTTTTTTACGCGCCCGAGTTCTTTCGCCGGTTTCCGGAGGAAGCCGAGCCGGGGCGCTCGTTGGTCGTATTCCCGGCGGCTCGATCGGGTTGGTTCATCGCGCCCGCGACTGCGCGGTTGTACCCATCGTGGAAGCGGGTCGAAGAATGGATTGCGCAGTTTGGGGTGATCGATCTCAGCCCCGACCCGGGCGCGCACGTGCTTTACTATCGTCGCGAGGGACGCCAGTTTGCATTGCGCCGAGCTGCTGAGTTTTCCCTGCCCACGAACACACTGTGGCGCGGGAATCTGTTGTTGCAAATGTTGGAGGCGGCTGGACCAGCACCCGCGTTGCTGTGGAAAGTGGATCAGTTGGTGCTTGAGCCAGCCTCGCTTTCCAACCGAAACGAGTCCCTCCTCGAGGTCGCGCGAAAGCTAGCGGAACTTGGCATCCAGGATCGCGCGCGCTCGTTGGCCCGTCGCCTCGCGGGCTCGGATCCAACGTGGAACAGTGCCCAAGCGCTTTTGGCCGAGTTGGAGGCGCAAACGCCACGAGGTGCTGCGGGCCGATGATGGCCTCGGGAATTGGCGGAACGGAAGTTTGCGATTGCAAACGCACGCCTCCTGTGCCATTGGGGCCGGCCGTGATTCGCGATGTACAAAACGTCCCGCTGGTTGCCCATGTCGATGACCGTGGGTACTTGATCGAGATTGTTCGGGCGACCGATCCCCATTTGCCCAAGTTCGGCCAGGTATATTTGGTTGGGAACTTTGCCAAAGGAACAGTTCGGGCCTTCCACAAACACCTCGAAATGTGGGATTTGTTCTTTATCAGCCACGGCGCCGCAAAGTTCGTGCTGGTGGATGATCGCCCGGAAAGTCCCACCTACAGGGAAACGAACGTCTTTGTCATCTCGGCGCGCAACCCATCGCTCATTGTAGTTCCACCCGGCGTGTTCCACGGCTGGATGTCGCTCGAGGACGATACCCAGATGATCAGTACGGCCACGGAGGTCTATCGCCGCGGCAATCCGGATGAGGTTCGGGTGCCGCCGGATACCTTTGGTGACCACTGGGTGGTGAAAGGACGCTGAAGGCGAGACGATGATTTTGGTTGTCGGTGGCGCCGGCTACGTCGGTTCGGTGTTAGTCAGCGAGTTGCTCGAGCGTGGCTACACGGTGCGCGTGGTCGACCGACTCTACTTTGGCGATCGCGGTTTGGCCGGTGTGCGCGACCGCGTGGATCTCGTGGTTGCGGACATGCGGCGGATCGAACCGTCCCACCTCGAGGGTGTACAGGCGGTGATCAACGTCGGCGGGTTGTCCAACGACCCCACCGCCGAATACAACCCCGCAGCTAACTATGAGATGAATACGATGGCTGCCGTACGGCTAGCCGAGCTATCGCGTGCTGCAGGCGTGCGCCGCTACCTTTTCGCGTCCTCTTGTTCGGTTTACGACCGCGGCTTGAGCGAGGACGAAACCGACCTGGTATACGACGAAACTGCCCCTGTGGCTCCGCGAGCAGCGTATGCTTTGTCGAAGCTCGAGGCAGAGCAGCAATTGCTTGCCATGTCGGGTAAAGACTTTTGCCCGGTCGTTCTGCGCAAAGGGACCGTCTTCGGCTTCTCTCCGCGCATGCGGTTCGATTTGGTTGTGAACACGTTTGTGCGAGACGCACTTGCAAGCGGCCGGATCCACCTCGTGCGTGGAGGGGAGATGTGGCGGCCGTTGGTAGAAGTGCGCGACGTGGCCCGTGCGTACATTGCCTGCCTGGGCGCCGACGAGGACGTGGTGCGCGGCCAAGTGTTCAACGTCGCCCGCGGAAATATGCGCATTTCCGAACTTGCCTTGCGCGTACGTGAGGCGCTGCGCGAAGAGGGGGTCGCGGCAGAGATTGTCGCGGATTACTCGTATCGTGGCGTCCGCAGCTATCGCGTGTCGTGCCGGAAGATTCAAAACGCACTGGGGTTTCGCGCTGTGGTGTCGGTCGAGGATGCCGTGCGCGACATGGTCCGGCGCCTCAGGTCCCCCGGATTCGAGGATCTTTACCATCCTCGGTTCGAAAACCTGCGGTGGCTGCGGGTGTTGGAGGAGGCCGAGAACATCTTGGGTACTGGTCGCTCCATCTTCGCGGCACCTCCTGCAACCGCCCCGCAGTTGGAACTGGTTCGGCGCGGTAACTGAGTGCGCTGGAGGTCCGAGTCGTTCCCTGCGCTGCCGCCTTGCAAAAGTGCGGTAACGCATGGTACCCGAACCTCCGAGGGACTCACAAGGAGAGTGTTGTCATGGAGCGTGCATCGAGCGCCCGGGACGCAAGCCGCGAAGCACCGGTGCGGATCGAGGACATGAAGATTGCCATTTACATTCCGGCATACAACGGAGCGTCGACGATTCCCAAAGTCCTCGACCGCATTCCCGAGCATATTCGCAAGATTGCCGCCGAAATCTTCATCGTGGACAACGCGAGCCCCGACAATACCTATCTCGTTGGCCTAGGATACGCGGCGCAAAAAGGGATGGCGAATTTACGGGTGTACCGGAACGAAACGAACCGCGGCTATGGCGGAAGCCAAAAGTTCGCCTACCAGCACTGCATCGATAACGGGTTCGATCTCGTGGTGATGCTGCATGGGGACGCGCAGTACGCGCCCGAGAAAATCCCGTACCTCCTGGAGCCCTTTCAGTACGGGGAAGCGGATATGGTGTTTGGCTCGCGCATGACAGGTGATCCGCGTGCAGGTGGCATGCCGCTGCACCGCTACCTGGGCAACATTTTCTTGACGAAGGTGGAGAACTGGGTACTTGGTTGGAACCTATCCGAGTACCACTCTGGCTACCGAGTGTACGCGTGCGAGGCACTGAAAAAGGTTCCCTTTCACAAGTGCTCCGATGCGTACCACTTCGACACCGAGATTCTCGTGCAGTTCGCGATCGCCGGGCTGCGGGTGGTGGAGCGAACGATCCCGACATATTACGGCGACGAGAAGTGTTACGTGAACATCTGGAAGTATGGGATCGATGTTTTGCTGACGATGGCTGAGTACCTCCTGCACAAGAAAGGATGGCGACGCGTGGAAAAGTTCGAAGTGAACCGCGTGCTCCCGCCCGGAGTGCCGACCCCGGTGCCGGCTTTGGCGCGGTGAGTCATTTGGGCACCAACGTGCCTCGCTTGCCCTCTGTTCCGCAGAAGTTTCCCTGCGCGAACGACCTGGCGCGCTTCGTGGGGAGTCTGTCCGTTGCCAGCAGGCGTTGGGCGGCAGACCAGGCGCAGGAATCCGCGAGCTGAGGGTTGACAAAGGGGCGCGGAGCCGTGCCTTCCCAGTTAGGCCGAATACTGGTCACAGGTTGCCGAGGGTATCTGGGTGCTGTGTTGGCTGCGCGGCTCGAGTCGGCTGGCTACACCGTGCTCGGCGTCGATAGCGCATGGTTCGAGCGCTGGGCCCTTTCGGGAATGCCAGTGCATCCTTGGGCGCAGAAGGACATTCGCGACCTGCGACCCGAGGACGTTCGCGATGTCGATGCGATCGTGCATCTGGCCGCGCTATCGAACGACCTTCTGGGAGAGTTGGATCCGGACCTTACTGAGGCCGTCAATGTCCATGCTACGGTCCAGCTTGCCCGGCATGCTCGTGCCGCGGGCGTGCGGCGCTTTGTGTTTGCCTCATCGTGCAGCGTTTACGGAGCTGCGGGTGACGACTGGGTCGACGAAACAACGAGCCCCAAGCCACTGACACCATATGCTCTCTCGAAGGTGCAGGCAGAAAGAGCGTTGCAAGAGCTTGCGAGCACGAATTTTTCCCCGGTCGCCTTGCGTTTGGCCACGCTGTACGGGTTCTCTCCGAGCCTGCGACTGGACCTCGTGGCCAACAACCTTGCGGTTCTGGGGGTCGCGACGAAACAGGTGTTGTTGCGCTCGGATGGCTCCGCTTGGCGCCCGCTGCTCCATGTCGAGGACGCGGCGACTGCCATCCTAAAGGTCCTGGAGGCGCCAAGCGAAGCCGTGGCAGGAGAGGTGTTCAACGTGGGGAGCGACGCGCAGAACTATCAAGTGCGTGACGTTGCCGAGGCTGTGTGTCGCGTTGTGCCCGGCACTTGCGTTCGTTACGCCAGCGGAGCCGGCACCGATCCGCGCAGCTACCGCGTTTCCTTTCGCAAGTTTACCGAGCGGTTCCCCGAGGCCGCACCGCGCCGTGACCTCATGGCCGGCCTTGAGGCGTTCGTTCTCGAGTTTTCTCGGCGCGGCCTCGCTACGGAGTTGCAACGGAGTGCGAACTTCGAGCGCATCCAACAATTGCGTTGGCTCCGGAACTTTGGCTTAATGACCGAGCACTGTCGTTGGAAACATCGGGCACTTGCCGGGTCTGCTGCACGGGTTTTCGGTGGCTAACCGCGCGCCGTGGTGGCAACGGGCCAGGGCAGGTGGTCGCAGCAATCTGGATCGAAGATGAAGCTATTGGTGGTTGGGGCCTCCGGGTTCGTGGGCGGATTTCTCATGGAGGCGTTTGGCGCTGATGCGGTGGGTACGTATGCGAACCGGCCCAGGCCCGGGTTACTCCCGTTGGATCTTCGAGATCACAGTGCGGTTCGTCGGTTGATCCGCGAGTTACAACCGCGATGGATTTTGTTGCCAGCCGCTCAGCCGCACGTGGACTGGTGCGAAGATCATGAGGCGGAGTCTCGAGCAGTGAACGTTACCGGCGTACTTGCGTTGGCTGAGGAGGCGCGCGCGGTAGCAGCGCGCGTTCTCTTTTTCTCTACCGATTATGTGTTCGATGGAGCAGCCGGCCCGTACCACGAGGAAGCAACACCGTCGCCGTTGAACGTGTATGGGCGGCAAAAATTAGCTGCCGAGCACGGAGTTTTGGAAGCTGGTCGGGAGAACATCGTGGTACGCGTTTGCGGGGTGTACGGATGCGAAGAGCCGCCCAAGAACTTCGTGATGACGCTGCTCCGCCGGCTGCGTGCTGGTGAGGCGGTGCGGGTACCGAACGACCAATGGGGAACGCCGACGTATGTCCGAGACATCGCCCGAGCGGTGCAACGGCTTGTGGAGAGCGGCGCTTCAGGGGTGTGGCATGTGGCCGGCCCCGACTTTCTTCCCCGACACGAGTTTGCCTTCCGCATTTGTCGGCACTTCGGCTTGGATTCCAGCCTGATCGTGCCGACTCCCACGCACGCATTGGGGCAGCGGGCGCCGCGGCCGCTTAGGGCAGGCTTGGTGGCCGAGCGTACCGGCCAGCTCGGGGTGCACCTCCGTGGGGTCGAGGAGGGGCTTGAAGCTGTACGCGAGGAGCTGGTGCTGCGCAGTGCCGCCGGCTAGCCGTTGCGGTTGCGTGCACACAGAAAGCGGAGAGCCTCATGGCAATTCGGGATGTCCGCCTGATCGAACTGAAGCCGCGCGTGGACGACCGGGGCTATCTCATCAAGTTGTTGCGCGCAGATGACCCGCATTTTACCAAGTTCGGCGAGGTGTACATCGTTGGCGATTTTGCCCGCGGAACAGTGCGGGCGTGGCACAAGCACCGGGTGTTGTGGGACTACTTTCACATCAGCAACGGCGCGGCAAAGTTTGCCCTCCGTGACGATCGCCCGGACAGCCCCACGTACGGCAATCTGGCGGAATTCGTACTGAGCGCGCGGAACCCGTCGCTGTTGGTGGTTCCACCTGGCGTGTATCACGGGTGGGTCGCGTTGGAAGAAGGCACGCAGCTCGTCAGCATTGCCAGCGAACTGTACGACCCGGACAATCCAGACGAGGAGCGAATTCCGTGGAATTCGTTTGACTACGACTGGTCCGTGCGGTTTCGTTAGTTGCGATTCTGTGCTGGAGAGTTCGGACAGCAACCATGCAAGCCACGGTCGTGATTCCCACGTACAATGAGCGCGAGAACGTGCAGCGCATCGTGCCCGCGTTGTTGAACGGGCGCGAGGGGCTGCGCGTACTGATCGTGGACGATAACTCGCCGGATGGTACTGCCGACGTTGCGCGGCAACTGGGCAAAGAAGATCCGCGAATTGCCGTGCTTGTGCGGCCGCAAAAACAAGGAATCGGTCCAGCATATCTCGCCGGGTTTCAACGTGCACTGGAAGACGGGGCTGACTTCGTCGTACAGATGGATGCCGACTTCTCGCACCCAGTGGACATGGTCCCCGAGCTCCTGCGGTTGGCGACGGATCACGATCTGGTCCTTGGCTCGCGGTATTTGAAGGGAATCACAGTGGTGAATTGGCCGATGAGCCGTTTGCTGCTGAGCTACTACGGCAATCTGTACGCTCGGTGGGTGACGGGCTTGCCGGTGGCCGACGTGACCGGCGGGTTCAAATGCTGGCGCCGCGAGCTGCTGGCCCGCATTCCATTGTCGGAAGTGCGATCGAATGGGTACGCATTTCAGATCGAGATGACGTACCGAGCCTGGCGCCTGGGTGCGCGCTTGTGCGAAACACCGATCTTGTTCGTCGACCGGACTGTGGGCGACTCGAAGATGAATAAGCGGATCGCCTTGGAGGCGCTGTGGATCGTGTGGTGGCTGCGCTGGCAGCAGTGGCGGAAGCATCTTTGACGCCATGGGGCGCCCGCTGTTGATTTTGAACGAACGCGACCTGAGCCACCCTTGGGCCGGGGGCGCCGAGCTCCACATCCACGAGATGGCGCGTTGGTTTGTGCGTCGAGGATACGAGCCGACACTACTCTGCACGCAGCACGGGAGCGCGCCTCAAGAAGAACTCGCGCCAACAGGATTGCGGATTCGGCGGTTCGGCAACCGGTTGACGTACTACCTGCGACTGCCAGCCGTGGTGCGGTTGGAATCCCAACGCCCCGGCACGGTCATCTTGGAGCACCTGAACAAGATTCCCTTTTGTACTCCCTTGTATACGGATGTGCCCGTCGTTCTGATCGCGCACCACCTGTTTGGCTGGACCGCATTTCGACAAGCATCTCCACCGGTGGCCGCTGCAGTCGTCGCCCTGGAGCGACTCATCCCCCACGTGTACCGAGGCCGCCCGTTTATCGCCGTTTCACCCAGCACGCGTGCAGATTTGATTGCCCGTGGCGTTGCCGCCGAAACGATTGCCGTCGTTCCGAACGGGCTCGATCACGAACTCTACCATGCTCGGAACCGCGAGCCCGCGGAGCGACCGACACTGCTCGTGCTGGGACGCGTAGAGTTTTACAAACGTATCGACCTTGTGTTGCGCGCTGTTGGGCAATTGCGGACCGAGATTCCCAGCTTGCACGTGCTGGTCGTGGGCGACGGCCGCGCCCGCGCCTTTCTTGAGCGGCAGGCTGCAGAACTGGGTCTGCAAAGCCACGTGACTTTTACCGGATACGTCCCAGATGCGGTGAAGGTCGAGCATATTCGGCGCTGCCACTTGGTGGTCAACACGTCGGAAAAAGAGGGGTGGGGCCTCACGGTTCTCGAAGCCAATGCGTGCGGGCTTCCTGCAGTTGCGAGTGATGTTCCGGGGCTACGCGATGCGGTGCGCCATCAAGAGACCGGCTTGCTGGTGCCGCATGGGGACGTGGAGGCGCTGGCAAACGCAATTCGTGCCTTGTTGCTCGACCCTGTGCTCCGCGAACGGCTTGGGCAGGGCGCGATTCGATGGGCGCAGCAGTTCTCTTGGGAACAAGCAGCAACGCGTACCCTCGAGATCGTAGAAAACGAAGTAGCGCGCCGGTGAGCCGGAGGAACGGTGGGCGGGCAAGCGCGGTCGCAATCCGCCAGTTGGCTTCCTTATGCCATCGGGCTCGGTGCCTTTGTGTATTTTGGCGTGCTGCAGTTTTACGGGGTGAACCTCGGGGAAGAGGGGGCAACGGTGTACCTGTTTTACCGTACGGCCCATGGGCAGCAGCCGTACGTGGACTTCATCAGCGGCTACACGCCAGGATACTTTTACTTCCACGCGAGTTTGCTGCGCCTGTTTGGCGAGCACCTTTCTGTCGTGCGCGTGCCGTTGGTGGTCGTGCACGCTCTGAATGTGCTGCTGCTTGCCCGTGTGACCCGGAGCATTGCCGGCGGTTGGTGGGCGGCAGCAGCCAGCCTTGCATATGCAGCCTTGCTGCCGATCGTAGAGACCAGCGAGTGTTCGTTTAACGTCCCTTACCCCGCTTGGTATTGCATCTGCCTGTTCCTGGCTGGCTACATGACGGTCCGCTCCGCCCTCGATGCGCCAAACTGGTGGCGTTGGTCGCTGGCAGGCTTGCTGGCTGCTGCCAGTTTCTCCTTCAAGCCGAACTCTGGGTTGTTTCAGCTGGCTTTCTGCGCCATCGCGGCTCTTGCCCCCTCGGTGCGCCAGAAACCGAAAGTTACCGTTCTTCTGGCGGCCGTTGTGTTGGGAGGCATGGCCCTCGTGTTCCGATACCACCTGATGGGTGTGAGCGGCTTCGTGTTCGTTCTGCCTACCGTGCTCGGAACGATCGCGTGGTTGGAATGGGCTCAGGTGGCGCTGCGGGACCCTGGAGAAAAACACTCTCCGCTCGTCCCGTTCGGCGCCGTACTGGCCGGATTCCTTGGTGGAACTCTTCCCTGGCTCGCAATGTGGTGGTGGCGGCTGGGTATCGAGCGCCTTTGGCGTGAAGTGTTGTTCGTCGACACGGGGTACGAGCAATACTTTTACGTTCCGTATGCGTGGTCTTGGGCAAAGTTCGGCTTGCTCGCAGTGGCCGCTTGGCTTGTGTGGCGGCTTCCGGCTTCTATGGTCGCGGCACGCGATCGCTGGGCGGGGGGAGCAATGCTAGGGGCTGCAGTGGCAGCGCTCGGGAGCTACGCCCTGCTCGCACCGAAGCCCGAGGGCTGGGAAGCCGCAGTAGTCTCAGCAGTGCAAGCACAGTTGTATGTGCTTTTGCCACTGAGTCACATGATCCTTGCACTGCTCGGACGGAATCGTGCGTCGGGGGAACCGCGGGAGGGCGCAGAACAGCGTCTATTGCTGGTGTTAGGCGCCACCTGTTTGTTTTGTTCTGCGTACCCGCGCAGCGACTTTTTCCATGTTGCGTACGCCGCGCCGTTGAGTTTCGTGGTGTGTGTCGTGGTGGCAGAGATCTTTGTACGGCGATGGTCTGTGCTCTTCTCCGGCCAGGCCGGGCGGCGCGTGGAGTCGGTGTTGGCCGCGTCGGTCGTTGTGCTGCTGGTGGTTTGTGCGCTCCCGCAACTGCGTACGTGGGCGAGCGTGGTTGGGTTTTTTGCCGGGAGAGGAGAGTCGCTCGAGTGGTGGGATACTGAGCGCGCGGCGGTGTTGATCCGGCGGGATGCAAGTGGACGGCGGCAGGCGAACTTTGCTCGAACGGCACGCTGGCTCGGAGCACAGTCTGCCAAGGGGCAGTGGCTGTTTACCTTTCCAGACTTGGACTTGTTGGGGTTCCTGGTCGGCACGCCTCATCCTGCCCGCATCGGGTATTTCAAAAGTGGATGGCCAAACCACCGCGTGGAAGCAGAAGTCATCGATTCGCTGGAGCAGCGACCGCCGCGGTTCGTCGTGACGGAATCTCCGGCATCGCTCTTTTTCTTCGATGCACCCGCGTATTTCTTTCTGCTGAAAGACTGGATCGAGAAACACTACCGCGTGGCCGAGCAGATCGGTTCGTTTCAGGTTTGGGTCTCGAAGGATTCCTCGTGGGTTGGTCTGCAGCCGAAGGACAAGCTCGGGAACGCAAGCGCATCAGTGCCGGAAGTGCAGACAGGCTCGTGCAACCGCGAGGCGCTCCAGCGCATACGCCAAGAACAAAACGCGAGCGAGATTGCCAGGTGGGTCCGAACATGGGCCACTGCCGGGTTCGGCTCGTGGGATCTAGGTTGCTCCCGCTTGCTTCTTCGAGTGGCTGGGGAAATTGGGGACTGGTCCGCAGATGACGCGCTGGCTGCTCGCCGCCTTCCGCGGACGTCGCCGCTGTACGATGATTGGGCTGGAGCCTTGTGGAATCTCGCACTTCGAGGTGTGCTACTCGAGTTCCAGCTGGGCGCCGGTGAACCACAGGCCACATCGGAGCGAACTGTGCTCGATTGGGAATCCATTTTGTCGTGGTACGGCGAAGAAGACGACGCGCGGGTAAGATTGTACTTGGCGTGGCTCATCGCGGCGTCTGGCAACGAATCCGCGGCGAGGGCAGCACTGGAGAGGCTGCCTCCCCAGCTGGCTCCGGTTGAGGCCCTCGAGCGAGCCGTACTGCTCTCGTCGTTGCGCGGCGGTGCTGAAGCGTGGTTCTCACTTCTCCCGCACATGCCCAAGATGCCGTCGCTGGTGCCAGCATTGTTTGTGCGCTGGGCTAAGCGCAATCAGAATGCGGCAGTGGAAGTCGTTCGGGCTGGCTTGAGGGACGAGAACGCCGCGGTCCGCGAGATCGCAGCGTACTTGGCCGTACCCGTTGGCCGGCGCGAGCTCTGTGTGGATTTGCAAGGGCCTGCGAGCCGGGATGCTCGGGGCGAGGTGCGTTTTGCGGCAGCGTGGGCGCAAAAAACGTTGGGGTGTAGCGAACCCTGTACTTCGGCGGCCGTTTCAGGCTAGACAGGGCGGGCCATGCGGGGACGCGAGTGGTCGTGGGTGGACGGTGCCTTCTTCGCGGTGACGGCGCTCTACTTCTACTCGTTGGTGCCGTATGGGCTCAACCTGGACGACGAGGGAACTCTGCTGTACCAGATTTATCGCACCGCGCTGGGCCATCGGCTCTACACCGATTTTCATGCTGGATACACGCCAGGCGTGTACTTATGGAACGCCTTTCTCTTTCGCGCCTTGGACGTCAACGTTCTTTACCTTCGCTTCGCGTTGACCAGCGTGAACTCCTTGGCCGTGTACCTGATCTACACGGTTGCGCAGCGCATTGGCGCGACAAAATGGGCAGCGGCGCTGTGCGCGTGGTCGTACGTCGCTCTGATCCCCTTTTACGACGGCCAATTTTTTTCCGCGAACATTCCGTACCCAATTTGGTACGTGACGTTGCTGTGGCTAGCCGGTACCCGCTGTATCATCGGCTGGTGGCAGGCGCGTTCTTCGTGGTGGCTGTTGGCAGTTGGGGCGCTAGCCGGTGCTGTCTTTACCTTCAAACCCAACAGTGGTGTTCTCGCTGCAGGCGGCTACCTGGCCTCGATTGCTGCCTTGACCATTATAGAGCTCCCGGAAAACGGCTCGCGTTCGTGGGCCGCGAAGGTGACCGATTGGGTCCGCGGGCTCGTTCCATGGGTGTTGGTTGCGGGTGTGCTCGTGATGATGCGCGGGGCTGCGACCAGCCGTGAGGTAGCTGCGATCGCCCTGCCAGTGGCGGCTGTGGCGGCAGCGTCTTTTTTGCTCCCCGTTACTGTGCGTCACCGCGTCGCGCCCCGTGGGGCGTGGGGGATGGCAGCCGCTTTCAGTGCCGGGTTTCTCGCTGTAGTCGCTCCGTGGGTCGCGCATTATTGGCGCGAGATGGGAACGCAACGTTTCTTGCGTGCAACGCTGTTCGTAGGCACCGACTTCGAGCGGTTTTACTTCATCGGCTATCCCGGCATCAGCTCGTTCGGATGGTTATTGTTTGGCGCGCTGGTGGGCCTCGTTGTGCTCGTGTGGTTGCTGCGCGTGCGCTTGCTCTCACGTGGAATCCTCGGCGTTGGGTTTACGATCGCAGCTGTGGCTGGCGCGCTGCTGCTTTGGTTGCACCCTCTTCCCATGGTGGAAGGCTTCTCTGCTTCCGTTGCGATGCGCTTGAGAGACATCTCGTTCGCGCTTGCGCTCGCTGCCTTTTGGGGTGGAGTTGCGTGGTGGCTCGCAAAGTCGCTTCGCTTGCGACGTGTGCTGCGCACTCTACCGCCGGAGGCGTGTGGGCCGCTGCGTGCATTACGCATCCTGCCGGTCACGTTGGTGGTGTTGTACTCGGCGGTCATGATGCACGCGCAGTTGTATCCCCGGACGGACTTTATGCACCTCGTTCCAGCGGTGCCCGCGCTGTTAGTGCTGAGCGCTTTGCTTCTGACTCGGTGGAGCATGCGTTTTGGCGTCGTGCTGTGCCGCGACGTGAGGGCAGGGCGTTGGGCCGCTCGCGCGATGTTGGTGCCCATTGCAGGCATCATTGTTGCCGTTACGGCTCCTGCGTGGGGCCGGGCTGCGTATCTGTGGGTGCATGGATGGCGGGGTAGCGAGGGTGTCGTTCGCTTGCAGAGCGGGCGCGCGCCGCTTGTGGTAGAGCCAGCAGCAGGGCGGTTGTTCGTGGCACTCAGCGAGTTGACCCGATTTTTATCGGCGCGTACGAGCCCTGGAGAGTTCATCTTTACCTTCCCAGTGCTCGACGTAGTGTCGTTTCTGGCCGATCGTCATAACCCCACTCGTCACGGGTACTTCTTCCCTGGCTGGCCTGGGCACGAGGTCGAAGCGGAGGTGATCGACTCCTTGCGCCAGCGGCCACCGCGATTTGTCGTGACCCTGCACGATCACCCGCTATTTTTTGCCAGCGCACCCGCTTATTACTTCAACTTGCGGCGATACATTACCGCGAACTACCAGTGGATCCGCCGCGTGGGCATGTTCGATGTCCTCGCAACCCGCGATGATGCCGAGCCGTTGCAAGAAACCGACGTGGTGAGCGACCGCACCTTGTGGCTCCAAGAACTTTCGTACCGCAGAGGGGCCGTGGCCGCGGAACTTCGGCACGTTTTGAGCGGTGTCGAAACAGATGAGCCCGGCGTTTTAGCGCGGGCCCTCGCGGCAGCATCCCCTGGCGCTCAAGAATCTGCCGCGTGGCTCATTCGGAAGAGCCGTAGCGCCTACGGAGCTGCGGCGCTGGCGACCATGTTGGAACTGCAAGAACTGCCAGCGAGGGTCGAGGAGTTGGCGGTCCGCATAGTGGCGGAAGTGGGAACAGGGGAATGCGCTGCTCCATTGTTGCGCTGGATGGAGGTGATGCCAGCGCGGCGCGCGACGGTGGCTGGTTTGTTGTTCCACATCTCGAGCAAACTTGGGTTCGAGTCGTACTGGTTTTCTCGCGCTTGGCAAGAAGCCGAAGCCAGGCTTGATGGTGTGGAATGGGAACAGCTGGCCCAGTGGGCAGACAACCCGTGGGAACCGCTGGCGCTACGGTTGTTCGCAGTACGAGCAATCGGGCATGCGGGTAGCAGCGCGGCGGTGCCGGTTCTGATTCGCCTCCTTGGTGACCGGGGTGAGTGGCGCGTTCTTGCCAGCCAAGCTGCCCAGTCTCTGGCGGCCTTGGGTTGGGTCGAACCAGTGTTTCCAGCGGTTGTGCGACTGCTGCGCGACGACCAACTGTGGGCGGCCGCCATCGTGGCCCAGCAGTGGCGGGCGTCGGATCCTACAGCCCGTGTCGCATTGGAGGTAGAGATGTCGAGCCGGCTGGCGCACGTACGCACCACCGCATTTTGGATTGCGGCGGGCGTTCGCGACGCTGCCTTACAGCCGGCGTTGGAAGCCGGATTGTCGGATTCCGTGCCGGAGGTGCGCATGGCCGCCGCCTGGGGCTTGGGAGAGCTAGGGAATCCCAGCGCTGAGGCTGTGTTACGACGCCATCTCGACGATCCCGACGACCGTGTGGCTACCTTTGTGCGTGGTGCATTGGCGAAACTCGGAGTATGGCTGCCGGCATAGCGGAGGTTCCTCGAGACAAAGCCATGGAGGAGATTGCGAGGCCTGAGGAGATGAGCGAGCTTGGTTCTGCAGGAGGGCTGTTTACCGGCGAGCGATTGCACGCCGGGGATCCATTGTTCGCGGCAGACTTGGCGCGCCACTTGGTGGCGTATCGTCACGCGCAGACGCTTGCACAGGCAAAGCGCGTACTCGATGCCGGCTGCGGCGATGGTTACGGGACGTACTTGCTCGCGGAAGTTGCCAGCGAAGCTGTCGGGGTGGATCGGGAGGCGCGAGCGGTCGCCGTGGCTCGGGAGCGGTACGTCCGGTCGAATCTGCGGTACGTTGCCTGCAACTTGGAAGAGTTGGCTTCGTGGAACGATGCATACGATGTCATCTGCCATTTTCAAGTGATCGAACATCTGGTCGACCCGTTGCCATTTTTGCACGCAGCCCGGAAGATCCTCGCTCCTGGAGGCGTGTTCATCGTGACCACGCCGAATCGATTGCTCTCGCGCGTGGAGAACCCCTATCACGTGCGTGAGTATACCGGACCCGAGCTGCAGGATTTGTTGCGGCGGGTGTTTCCCCGCGTCGAGCTCTTTGGGGTGTGGGGAAACGAAAAGGTCATGGCGTTCGAGAACGCCCGCGCCCAACAGGCCAATCGCATTTTACGTTTGGATCCGTTTGGACTGCGGCGATATGTGCCTCGCGGAGTGGTCGAGTGGGCTTACCCGCGGTTGGCACGCTTGGTAAGGCGGCGGGTCGGAGGAAGAAACACTGGAGCCATCACCGAGGCGGACTTTTCGATCCGGTCGGAAACAGACGGTGCGCTCGACTTGCTCGCTCATTGCCGAACGGATGCTTGAGGCCATGGCCGCACCCCGGTCGTTGCAACGTCAGTGGCTCTGGATCCCGGTCCTTGTTTTGGGGGCAGTATTGTTCTCGAGCGTGCGTTCGAGCGCCGAGGTTCGCGAGTTGGCGAACCGCTGGATAGAGGCCTGTCAGCGGCGCGACGAGTCAGCCATGCGTGCGTTGTTTCTCCCGCAAGGAACGTACGAAGATTCAGTGACCGGAAAGCCGGTCGCGGGCGCTGGCCATTCAGGCCCTTGGATCAATCTTTGGCGCGACGCCACCGTGTGGCGATTTGCATTGGAACGTTTCGTGCCGTTGCTCGACGGAGGGCTTGTAGAGTGGTCGGCGCACGCACGCGTAGGCCAAACGGATCTCGATTTTCGGGGCATAGCCCTCTTTGGCGCGCACGATGGCAAAATTGCTTGGATGAGAAACTACTTCGATACGCGCGCCTTCTTAAAGTTACTGCAACCCGTTCCGGAGCGAGGAGCGACACCGTGAGCCATCGCCGATGGTCTTGGCTGGTTTTCTTCATAGGTGCCGCCGTGATGGCTCTACCCTGGCCCCACGTGGCTGCGGAACAGGAGTTCCCAGCCGGCAACCGCGTTCTGTTAGTCTTGCCACCCGAGTTTCACCCGTTGAGCGGGGGAACGAAATATACCGTCCGCGCCGGAGGTCTTGGCGCCCTGTGCACCGTCGAAGGGGCCGGGTACTTCGGTGCTCGCATTTTGCTGCCAAGCGGTTCACACATTCACGGAATCGAAGCTGCGTTTGACGACAACTCCGAGCATGGTTTCGGAGTCGTCGCCCTTTACCGCAGCGGCGAGGGAACGCGTGACCTGCTTGGGTTGACTCCAATGTCGCTCGCCCGTCCGCTGCGCGACGTGGTCGCGTTTCGTCTCGCCGACCCGGAGATTGTCCGTGAAGGGTTCCAGTATTGGCTGCAGGTGACCCTTACGGCGCCCGAGGTGTGTCTTCGGTTCGTTCGCGTGGTGTACCGGAGCGGATGAGAGCGACCTTTGGGGTTTCGGTTCGAGCTGTACCTGAGTTGCCTTGAGTTCTCCGAGCACTTTCGGTTAGCGACGCACTATGTCTTCTCTGGCAGTCGTGTTCGATGTCGATAACACCCTCACGCCACCACGCGAGCCAATGCGGGCGGAAATGGTAGAGGCGCTTCGTCGTATTCGTGTTCCATTTCATCTTGCTGCCGGGAGCGACCTCGACCTGGTGGTGGAACAGGTCGTGCGGCCCCTCGAGTGCGCCGGCGTTCAGTGCTCGTTCGACGCGTTCGTGTGCAACGGAGCCGAGCGTTACCGGTGCCAGATCCGCGATGGCGTAGAGATTACCTCGGTGTCGTGCTTTCGGTTGCGGGACCACCTTGGCGAGCGCACGTTCAACGAGTTGTTGCGTGCACTCGAAGCAGTGCTGGCTGAGCCGGAGTTCCGCTTGGATCGTTCGGGTGTTCCGGTGATGGGGGAGCGGATTATCGATCGTCGGAGTATGATCAACGTGGCTCCGATGGGTCGCCCTGCGCGCATGACGCCGGAAGCCTACGCCCAGCGGCAAGCCTTCGTTTCGTTCGATTCGAAGTCGGGTTACCGCCTGCGTTTGCTCGAGCGGTTGCGACGGGTCATCGAGCCTTATCGGGAAAGTCACGGTCTCCGGGTCACCCTCGGGGGGCAAACGTCGTTCGACATTGTCGTCGAGGGATACGATAAGCGCTTCCCACTGCGGACGCTGCTGTCCGAAGGACATCGACCAATTGTTTACGTTGGCGACGCGTTGTTTGCTGAAGGCAACGATCGGGCTGTCCTGGAGTTCATCAGCGAGTGGGAGGGGCCAGGGACCTGCCCGGTAGAAGCCATTGCGGTGCGAGATTGGACCGACACCCTTGCCCAGATGCAGTCGCGCGGCTGGTTGCGCGACAAGGGCGAACGGTGAGAAGATGGTCGGCGGGTGCTCCACAAAGGGGCTGGAAGCTGTGCCAGCCGGCGGATGAAGAGGGTCGGAATGCAGTCTCCTCTCTACGCGGTGGTCATGGCTGGGGGGCAAGGGACCCGGTTCTGGCCTTTAAGCCGCGCGGAAACGCCCAAACAATTTCTCCGCCTCGACGGCGAGAAGAGCTTGCTGCAACGCACAGCCGAGCGACTGGTTCCTCTGGTGGGTTGGAGCAGAGTGTTAGTCGTGACGCACGAGAAGTATGCGCGCCGAGTACGCCAAGAGCTGCCTGCGCTCCCTCAGGAAAACGTCCTCGCCGAACCGGAAGGGAAGAACACGCTGCCCTGTTTGTTGCTGGCGGCAGAGTGGATTCGTCAGCAGCACCCGGACGCGGTGATGATCGCCGTCCCGGCGGATCATGTGGTGCGTCCGGCGACGGCTTTGCGGCGCACGCTGCGCGCTGCGGCGCGATTGGCACGAACGTCGCACCGCCTAGTGACCATCGGAATCGCTCCCACCCGTCCGGAAACTGGCTACGGCTACATTCAAGCGGGTGCGGAGTGGCGGGACGCAAGGGGCAGGAACGCTCGGGTGTACGTTGTTCGGAGATTTCGGGAGAAGCCCAACTTGGAAACTGCAGCCCGCTTTTTGCGCAAGGGCGGATTTCTCTGGAACAGCGGGATGTTCGTGTGGCGGGTCGACGCCTTTCGTGAGGCAGCCGCCCAATGCGCCCCTGAAGTCGTGGAGGCATTCGTCCGCGCCTTTGCAAAACGTGGCTTTCCGCAACCAGGCCAGTTGCAGCGCTTGTACCATGCTCTCCCGCCGATTTCTGTGGATAGCGGAGTTCTAGAACCGCTGTCGCAACGCCGCCGGCAGGCCATTCTGGTGGTAGAGGCAGCGTTTCAGTGGAACGACATCGGGAGTTGGAACGAGCTCGGCGCAGTGATTCCCGCGGACGCGAAGGGGAACGTCGTGCGCGGGCGGGCTGTGGTGATCGACGGTACGGGCTGTGTTGTGTGGAGTTCCGAACGCATCGTAGCGCTGATTGGTCTTGAAGACGTAGTCGTTGTCGATACGCCCGATGCTGTGCTTGTTTGTGCAAAGGAACAAACGCAAGCGGTGCGCAAAGTGATCGAGGAATTGCGCCGGCGCGGGTGGAGACAGCATCTTTGAGCAAGCGGAGCCCAACGATTCCCGGTCGCGCAATGCTGGTGCTCTGGCTCGCAGTTCTGGCCACTGCTTGCCGAGGGCCGGCCGTGCCCAGTGAGGTCGAGGCTCAGCGCTGGGCGTCCGCGTGGATTGCCGCTTGGAATAGCCACAGCGCTGGCCAACTAGAAGGCTTTTTACCGGACGAGGCCAAGTATTGGAGTACGATCCTTGCGGAACCCATTTCGGGACGCGAGCTGGCCCGGCACGCGAGCTTTTACTGGCGGCTGCTTCCACGTGGCAAGTTGGAGTTGCGGGAAGTGCATCGAGGCCCAGGGATCGTGGCGGTGGAGTGGTGGGCATTTCCGGAGGCAGAACACTACGACCAGCGATGGGCCGGCGTAACTTGGCTCCGTTTGCGCAACGGGCGGCCTGTAGAGGTGCGGACTTATTTCAACCCTACGGTGTTGCTGCCGTACCTATGGCCACCCCGGAAACCGCGTCCAGGCAATTCCTGAGGACGAAGGACACGGGTTAGAGAGGTGGCACGCTGCGGCTGCGTGCCCCCGCCAGCCAGCACGAGTCGCCTGCGCGAAATTGCACAAATTGTATTGACAAAGGAGCAGGTGCGCGTGGTAAGCAGTGCGCTAAGGACGGAGTCGTCCCAGGAGTCGCAGGGAAAAGGGTCAGGCAAAAAGGGGGAAGAGACAAGATGGAGCAACGCAAGTGTCGGGTGCTTGGTCGACTCGCCGTGGCGTGCGCAGCAGTGCTGACGGTTACGGGTGCTGCCCAAGGGCAAATTTCTGGCTTCAGTGTAAGCACCAGTGGTAGTGCTGGTAGCCCGGGGAATAACAGCGACGGATTCACAGGGTTTTCGGTTGCGAAACAAATTGAAACCGGTACACAGATCCGCAGCCGATACGCGTTCAACGTGAATGCCGACGTGGGCATCTTTAGTACGCGCGATCAGTACGGCACTGCCCAGCACAACATGTCTTTTAACGTCACTACACCCGGGGGCTACCGCCTGGACGTGACGCAAAACCTGGTAGGCGGCCGAGACGTTCGCAGCGATGCCTCCGGTTGTGACGGCAGCACGAATATGAGCAGCGTCAGCGGCAGCCAAACCGGCGGCTCGAGCGTGACTGGTAGCCTGAGCATCGGCGCGCCTCCTTCGGGGTCGTTTAGCCTCGGAGCCAACGCATCGATTTACGGTGTCAGTAACGGTGTGACGAAAAGCCACACGCTCACGTTTTCTTGGACTGCGAACGTGCGCTCGAACTCCTGCGAGGCGGCGGTGCGGCTAGGCGAGCAAAATGGATCGACGACGGACTGTGAAGTTTGCGGGTACCCTGGCAACCCTTCGCGAACGCAAGCAAACGACGGCCATTTCGTGACGGTCACCTTCAATGCTTTGTGCGGCAACGGAGTGATCGACACCGTTGTGGGTGAGCAGTGCGATCCAGGCATTTCGGGGAGTGTTTGTTGTACTGCGAACTGCACGTTCGCTTCTTCCTCTACCGTGTGTCGCAGCGCTGCCGGCGAATGCGATGCTGTAGAATTTTGTACTGGGACCGCCGCAACATGTCCGGCGGATGCCAAGAAGGCTGCTGGAACAGCCTGCACCGACGATGGCAAGCCGTGCCGGTTGGACATTTGCGACGGCACCAGCAACTTCTGCACCCACCCGATTGCGCCGAACAGCACCATCTGCCGCCCTTCGGTGGGAGTGTGCGATGTAACCGACTACTGCGACGGGTTCAACGAAACCTGCCCGCCGGATCAAGTTGCGCCACCGGACACGGTTTGTCGCGGATCTCAAGGGGAGTGCGACGTAGTCGACTACTGTACGGGTACCAGTGCCGTGTGTCCACCGGACGCGAAGAGCACGGGGCTGTGCCGGGCAGCGGCTGGGGATTGCGACCTACCTG
>CAZHQG010000006.1:0-118474 GCA_964534275.1 uncultured Binatia bacterium (SeqCode)
GTGTTTGTGGGTCGAGGAGTTGGTGTGTGCGTGAGTGTGGGAGTGTTCGTCGGGCGCGGAGTGGGTGTGTGGGTGAGCGTCGGGGTGTTCGAAGGCCGTGGAGTGGGTGTGTGAGTCAGAGTTGGAGTATTCGTTGGGCGCGGAGTTGGTGTGTGAGTCAGGGTCGGGGTGTTTGTCGATCGTGGCGTTGGGGTATGGGTAAGCGTGGGTGTGTTGGAGAGCGGCGGTTTGGGGGTATCCGTGGAGGTAGGCGTGGGAGTGGCTGTGCAAACAGCACCGGGGCAGGTGGCAAAAGCTGTGGCGGTGGGCACAGGGGTTGGTCGGCACTTTCCGGCAGAGTCGGCCAAGAACAGGCTTTGAACCTCTTGCGCTGTTAGCTCCCGGTCGAACAGTTCCAGCTCGTCGATGGCGAGTTCACAGCGGCCACCAGGAATACGAATTTCCCCGATGAGCATCGACAGGGGATTGGTGATGCTTCCTGAGGGCGGGGTGAAGGTTCCTGCCTGGAGACCGTTGATGTAGAACGTTCCCGTGGCCGAGGCGCGGTTGACAGTGACCGCCACATGGACCCACGGGCCGGTGTTTGCCAGGGGGTTGGCACCTGTGGGCAGCGATGCAGAGCTGGTGAACGGGGAGCTGTTGAACTGGAACTTCAACAATCCGGTAGTGGGTGTGGGTTGTTCGACAAAGAACGAGAAGCCGGTTTGCGTATTGGGGTCCCACTTATCCACGATGGGCGCGAGCCATCCCGGTCCACATGGCACGACACGGATCCAAGCATCGATGGAGAAGTCGCCGACGAAGTTGAGGTCTGGGCTGGATGGGACATCCACATAAGGCCCGAAGAAGTACAGGGCGCCGGCGCCGACCTTGCCTGGTACGGACTGAGGACCGCCACTGCCCACCGGCCCGGGGATGGGCGTACCGATATCGCTGACCGTGGAGCTTGGGGGAACAGCGATGTCGTTGACTGCGGTGGCACCTACGGGCTCATCGAGGGGATACCAGGCAGTCATGCCTGTGGGTGTGGGAACGCAGGTGGGCGAAGCAGTTGGCGTGAGGGTGAGCGTAGGGGTGTCGGTAGGCTGAGCCGTGGCGGTCAGGCTCCAAGTTGGAGTCGCACTGGGCAGGGCTGTTGCCGTTGCAGTGTGCGTAAGTGTCGGAGTGTTCGTCGGGCGCGGAGTGGAGGTGTGAGTCGGAGTTGGAGTGTCCGTGGGGCGCGGAGTAGATGTGTGGGTCAGCGTCGGAGTGTTCGTGGGACTCGGAGTCGGCGTGCGGGTGAGACCGGGAGTGTTTGTCGGTCTTGGGGTCGGTGTAGACGTAAGCGTGCCCGTATTCGTGGGTTGCGCGGTGGCGGTGTCGATAACGGTTGGCGTGGAGGTCGGGCGCGACGGTACACACTCGCAACCCGAGTCGTCCGGCTTTGGCATGCAAACGTCGCCAGGGTTGGGGCACGTCCCGCCACACATCTTCGGTGCAATGAAGTCGCATCCTGGGGTGGCACTGGGTGACGGCGTCGGCGTGCACGTGGGCGCTGGTTGGGGACAGCCGTTGAGGGCGTTCAGGACGGCGAGGATGATTTCGCTCACGTCGATGGTCAGGTCGTTGTTGGCATCGCCGGCGAGGCACGCGGACACGGGAATGTTCCCGAGTGCGATGTTCACCATGACGATGATTTCGTTGATCGTCACCACGCCGTCTCCGTTGCAGTCACCCGTGCACACGCTCGTGCACGGCGCCGCGGTGGGGCTCGCGGTCGCTGTAGGTGGTAGGGGGTCGATGGGGCGCGGCGTGGGTGTGGGTGTGGCCGGATCTCCGTCGATCGGCGGCGAGGGTTTTTGGATCAAGGTTGCCGTGGCCGGAATCGGTGTTTTCGGAGTCTTGGTTGCGGTCGCGGTTGGGGTGTTACCGTCCAGTGGCGGACTGGGAATGCTGATTTGCGTTGCCGTAGCTGCCAGTGTGGGCTTCGGGGTGTAGGTCCGAGTGGGGGTCGGCGTGGGAGGGTTCGGGGTGTTGCTTGGGGTCGGAGTGGGCGATGCCGCACTCGCGGGTTTGCACTTGCCTGCGCTCCCCGCTTGGTAGATGGCTGCGATTTCCGACTGGCTGAGCGCTCGCTTGTAGAGGGAGAGTTCATCCAGCGCGAAAGCCCCTCCACCAGGCGGCACCCCAACCATAAGCGGTGCGGCATTGTTCAGATTGCCGCTGTACCATGTAGTTGCGGAGGCGGTGCTCACCTGTTGTCCATCGACGTAAAGCTGCGCGACATTTGCGGTACGGTCGACGACGACCGCAAAATGTTTCCACTGGGTGCTGGCGATCCACAGGTGCGGCGGTGGCAAGCTGTTCGTCCCGCTCTTCATGATACCGAGCGTTCCGTTCGTAAGAAGCAGGGCGTACCCAACTTGCGTGCTGGCGTCACGCTTGTTGATGACGTAACCGATACTGGAGGACGTGTCCCAGCGCGACACCCAGCCTTCGATCGTGAAGTTGCCAGTGCCCACGTCGAGGTCGGCTTGCGGTGGCGTTACTCCCTGGCCCGGGCTGCCTCCGCCATTGAACTGGCGTGCCCCGGCGACCATGCCGGCTACCGCCACGGAGTTTCCCGTCAGAGACAGGTTGTTGGGAAAGCCGGCAAGGTCTTGCGCCGTTGTTCCCGTGGATTCGTCGAAGGGCCACCACGCCACCAAGTCTGCCGGCGGGGGCACACAACTAGCCGTCGTTGCTGCAGCTTCTTCGCGCGGTCGAACATTTGCGGAAGCGTCTTGAGCCATTGCTCGGCCACAAGCCAAGGCGCAGGCAAACACCGCACCGATGCGGAGCACACGCTTCGCCCAACCTTTGGATGCACGGTCCAAACGTGCTCTCGCCACCTTCGTCATCACCTCCTCCTGCCGCCAGAACTGGCCTGCTGGTGCCTCAGCGCGTCACCCGTGCAGTGCCGATGTCGCGATGAGCTGCCTCGCCACCGTCCGGCTCCAGTGCCCCAAGAGCGTTACTCGCGTGGAACGGCCGAGTCAACGCACAAACTGTCAACCAGGCACACAACGGGGCGGATCGCGCCAGAGAAGGCTCGTTCCGTCGCTCCGGCTCGCTGGTTGACCGTGCCGCCTGGCTCTGGTACAAGCGCGCGACCCTTGTGGAAAGGGGAGCGAATCCCCAAGTGGATGACGGTCAGCCGCAAAGAGGGGGCGGCAACCTCGGGGGAGTGAGGAGTAGGTAGATGAGGAAAGCGAGTAAAGTTCTGGCAGCGGTGGTCCTTCCAGCTTGTGCGTTGTTGGCGGGCTGTCCGGCGCAAAAGCCGCGTGCCGCAAAAGAGTCGACGCCTCCAGGAATGAAGATTCCACAATACGTATCCGCCCGCGCCGGCCTACCGAACGGCAAAATTTGGAAGAGTCAGATCGCCTTCGGCGACATCAACAACGACGGCTTTGCCGACCTTGGGGCCGTCTCGCGTTTGGCCGACGGGCCGTGGATCTGGGCTGGCGACGGGAAGGGCAATTGGACCGACGCATCGGCTGGTCTTCCACGCGAAGCATTTTGTGGCGGGGGCATGGATTTCGGCGACGTGAATCGCGACGGGCACATGGACGTGGCGATTGCCGACCATTGTAAAGGTGTGTTTGTATTTCTCGGCGACGGCACCGGTCGGTGGAAATCGGCCTCGGCAGGCTTGCCCACGATCGGCTGTGAGGACGTGGCTTTCGGGGACTTCAACAAAGATGGGTGCCTCGATTTGGTTACCGTGGCGGCCTCGGAAGAAGGGGTGCGCGTATTCACGGGCAATTGCAAAGGTGTCTGGCGTGAAAGCTCGACCGGCTTGGCGCACACCGAGTGGGGGAACTCGGTCACGGTGGCGGACATGAACGGCGACGGAAACCTGGATATTGTCGCCGCGTACTCGGCTGGCCCGCGTGTGTGGCTTGGCGATGGTCGTGGCAACTGGCAAGAGGCCTCCGCAGGATTGCCGGCACCAGAAGTCCACGGCCTCTTTTGGGGCATTGCCGTGGGAGACATCAACGGCGACGGGCGGCCCGACGTGGTGGCCACCGACCAATCCCGCGGCCCGCAAGTGTACTTGCAAACGGACGCAGGTGGGTACGTGGCAACGGATTCTCGCCAGTGCGTGGGCGGAGCCAACGACGGTTTGTTTTGTCAATCCTCGGCAGACTGCCCCGGAGGCACCTGTGCGACCCACGTGTGCAAAGGGGTTTGTGTCAAAGGTGCGCGCGGGAACGCTTGTTTCACGGATGACGACTGCGAGGACCCCTCGCCGCCTCGACCGGGCCGCGAGCCGGAGGAGCCCAAATGCGACGTGCCGAAAAACTTAGGTCAGGCGTGCAATCCGGAGGGGAACCCAGCCCAGTGTGTTCCAGGCACCTGTTCTGCGGTGCAAAACGGACACGGTTTACCATTGATGAATGCCCTCGGAATTGCAGTGGGAGACATGAACAACGACGGGAAGGCCGACCTGGTTGTAGCCGGCAAGACCAACACCCGAGAAATTGGCGGGGTGTATGGAGTGTTCGTGTTCCTTGGCGATGGCAAGGGGAACTTCACGATGGTGCCGGAGTCGGCGGGCTTGCCTCATACAGGCCGGGAGCGCACCTGGGGGGTTGGCTTGGCGGACATCGACCGCGATGGCGTGCTCGACATCGGTGTGGCCTTTGGTGACGTGCTGCCGCCAACGTTCCGCTCGGGCGATTTGGTCAAAAAGCCCGCCAAAAAAGCGGAGAAGAAGCCTGGCTTTTTTGGGCGCCTGTTCGGGGGAAAAGCAGAAGAGAAAGCGCCGTCGACAGCTCCCACGGAGGCGCCAAAACCCCCGGAACGAGGATTTTTCGGCTCGATCGAAGTGTGGCGAGGGCAATTGCCGTAACGGCCTCGTGAGCGCTGCACGAGTGCACAGGGGCTTCAGGCGCGTCCTGAAGCCCCTTTTTGTTTTGCGGTTCGGCCCGAGATGCCGCGACGGTTGCTGCTGTTGCACGCGGTGCAGTTGCGTGCCGCCGGCGCTGTGAGATGATGGCGGATCATGAAGCGCCTCTGGAGTTATGCGGGCAGGTACTGGCAGCGATACGTTTGGGGCGCCCTGTGTTTGGTTGCCACGGCCACGTTGGCAATGGCGGTGCCGTATTTGATGAAACGTGCTGTGGATGCCGCCACGGCCGGACAATTGGCCCTGGTGGGTCAGTTTGCGCTTGCCATTGTCGTGATCGCTGGGGTGCAAGCAGTGGTACGGATCTTCTCCCGCGCGCTCATTTTCAACGCGGGGCGCGACGTCGAGTACGATTTGCGCAACGATTTGTTCGCTCATTTGCTCACACTCCCCCAGGCTTACTACCGGCGCCATTCCACGGGCGACCTGATGTCGCGACTGGTCAATGACGTCACCGCCGTACGGATGGTTCTTGGGGTGGGAATCCTGAACCTGATCAACACGCCTCTTTACTACGCATACGGCCTCACGATCATGTGGCAACTGAATCCGCGGCTCACGGTGCTGGCGTTGTCGCCTTACCCGCTCCTGTTCCTCGCGGTGAAGGTTCTCAGCCGCCGCCTGATGGAGGGCACGTTGCGCGTGCAGGAGGGACTGGCAGAACTCTCTACGCGCGTGCAGGAAAACGTGAGTGGCGTTCAGGTGGTGCGCGCGCACGCCGCGGAAACCGTGGAGCTCGAACGCTTCCGGCAAGCAAACCAGCGCTTTCAAGAAGTGAGCGTCGATCTCGCGCGCGTACGTGGCCGCCTGTTTCCGCTGATGCGGATGGCGGCAGGACTCGGTTCGCTTGTGGTCCTATGGTACGGAGGACACTTGGTCATCCGCCAGCAGCTCAGCATGGGCGATCTGGTGGCATTTCTGGGCTACTTGAACCTGTTGGCATGGCCGACCATGGCCCTCGGCTGGATCCTTTCGGTGTTTCAACGCGGCCGCGCGGCAATGCAGCGGCTCGAAGAGGTGTTCGCCACCGAGCCAGCGATTGCCGATGCCCCGCGAGCCCGCGCACTGCAACGCATTGCTGGCGAGATCGAGTTTCGGAACGTGACGTTCGCCTACCCAGGACGAGAGCGCAGCCCAGCGTTGCGGAACATCGATTTGCGGGTGCCTGCAGGACAGTGGGTCGCAATCGTCGGGCGCACCGGCGCGGGCAAATCCACGCTCGCCGCTTTGTTGGCGCGCTTGTGGGACCCGACCAGCGGTGCGGTGTATTTGGACGGGCACGATTTGCGCGAGCTGAAGCTTGCGCATGTGCGCCAAGGAGTGCGCGTGGTGCCCCAGGATCCATTTCTGTTCTCCGCCACGGTTCGAGAGAACATCGCATTTGGGGTCGACCACGCCACGGAAAGCGATATTCTTCATGCTGCGTCGCTGGCGGGATTGGACGGCGACTTGCAACGCCTGCCGCTGGGCCTCGATACATTAGTGGGGGAGCGGGGGGTGTTGCTGTCTGGCGGGCAGAAACAACGGGTCGCTCTTGCGCGCGCCTTGCTGTGTCCTGCGCCCGTGCTCGTCCTCGACGACCCGTTGGCTAGTGTCGATGCGGAAACGGAGCGGCGTGTTCTGGAGCGGCTCGCCCCGGTGTTGCGCAGCCGAACCACGGTATGGATCTCCCATCGCATCTCGAGCGTGCAACATGCCGACCGGATTGTGGTCCTCGAGCGCGGAGAAATTGTCGAAGCCGGTACGCACCGGCAACTCTTAGCTCGCGGTGGCGTGTACGCAGCGTTGTTTCGCCAACAACGCATCGAAGAGGAGCTGGCGGCCATATGAAGGCGCGGCTCGGGTTACCCAAAGGAAACCAACCAGCCGACGCTGCTTTGCCCGCGGCGGACGCCACCACCGACGTGCGGTTGCTTTTTCGGCTTTGGCGGTTCGTCCGCCCCTACCGCTGGTTGTTTGCTGCGGCCATGGCCACCTTGCCAATCGCCACCGGTTTCTCCTTGTTGCAGCCGTACTTGCTCAAACTTGCCATCGACCGGTACGTCGCCACCGGTGTCGAGCCGGGGCTCTTCCACATGGGGCTCGCGTACTTTTTTACCCTGCTCGGTGAGGCTGTGTTTCTGTACCTCGAGTACTACTTCACCATGGCAATGGCGCAAAAGAGCTTGGGCGATTTGCGGCTCGAGCTGTTCCGCCATTTGCAAACGCTCGACATCACGTACTTCGAGCGCAATCCAGTGGGGCGAGTGGTCACGCGGCTCACGACTGACATCGACGTGATCAACGAAATGTTTTCTGCGGGCGTGATGACGGTGTTGGTCGATGCTCTCACGTTGCTCGGCATCGTTGCGATCTTGGTGTGGATCGATTGGCGACTCGCTTTGGTGAGCCTTGCAGTGGTTCCGGTGTTGGTAGCAATCGTGAATGTGTTCCGAGTGCGCGCTCGCACGAGTTATCGTTTGATCCGCGAACGAGTGGCACGCCTGAACGCGTACTTGCAAGAAGCTGTGTCTGGGATGGCCGTCATCCAGTTGTTTGGGCGGGAGCGCAAAGCTTGGCAGGAGTTCGATGCGCGCAACGATGCGCACCGTGTAGCCAACCATTGGTCCAATATTTACGAGGCAGCGTTGTTTTCCCTCGTCGAAGCTGTCGGCAGCATCTCCTTTGCCGCCATCGTTTGGTACGGGGGTGGTCAGGTCGTACAAGGAGTGCTGGCATTTGGCACCTTGGTGGCCTTCCTCGAGTATGTGCAGAGGTTCTTTGCGCCCATCCGCGACTTTTCCAGCAAGTACGCCGTCATGCAGTCGGCGATGTCTGCAACCGAGCGGATTTTCGAATTGTTGGATACGCCGCCCGGGCAGTCGCGGCCAATGGCGGCGCCAGGCGTGGTGCCGCGACTGCGTCGCGGACAGGTGGAATTGCGCCATGTTTGGTTTGCGTATCGCGACGAGCAGTGGGTGCTTCGCGATCTGTCGTTCGCTGTGCGTCCCGGAGAGCGGGTTGCCATTGTTGGAGCCACCGGGTCTGGAAAAACCACCATCGTGAAACTCTTGCAGCGCTTTTACGAACCACAACGAGGAACGGTTCTGGTCGAAGGACTCGATACGCGCCAATGGGATCCGCAGGCGTTGCGCCGGCATGTCGGCGTCGTCTCGCAAGACGTGTTTTTGTTTTCCGGGACCGTGGCGGAAAACATTGCCTTGGGTCGGCCGGATCTCAGCCGCGCGCAGATCCAAGCCATTGCCGAGGCGATGCACGTGGATCGCTTTGTCCGGCAACTGCCTCGCGGGTACGACGAACTCTTAGGGGAACGCGGAGCGAACCTGTCGGCGGGGCAACGCCAGCTTCTCGCCTACGCACGGGCCCTGGCGCAAAACCCGGAAATTTTGGTGCTCGACGAGGCGACCTCGGCCATCGACCCGCAAACCGAAGCGCTGGTCGAGGACGCAGTCGAGCAACTGGTGCGCGGGCGCACGGTCATCGTGATCGCGCACCGACTGGCGACCGTCGAACGGGCCGACCGGATTCTGGTGTTGCATCGGGGCGAGTTGCGCGAGGAAGGAACGCACGCCGAGTTGCTTGCGCGCGGTGGGCTCTACGCGCGTTTGCACGAGTGGCAAAACGCGCTGGCGGCGTTGGACCAACCGCTGGCGACGGGCGGCTCGGGGTAAACGTCGGGCCCGTTACGGCAGCGCCGCGGAGGCAGAGCGAGTGGAAAACTCGTCCATGGCACGCAGCCCCCGCCTGATCGCCTCGAAGGTCGCCCCAGCAACGACGAGTGCCGATGCCCCCAACGAGCCGACGACACTGAACCATTGCCCGGGATCCAGCGGGATGTCTTGGAGGTAACTGAAGAACAGCACGTATGTCGGCCAAGCCTGCAAAACCACCACGCCACCCACCACGCTCATGCACAGGATCATCGAGATCAAAGCTCCGGCACTCGTGGCAATCTTGCTCGCTTGGTCGGCATCGAAGCGGGGATAGCGGGTGCCAGCGGCGAGACTGACTGCCACGATGGCGACGGTCAGCGCTGCCATCGTAAGCGGGGCAAGCCAGCGCATAAATGGCATGACGCGGAGGTAGTGATTCGTCAGCAGGATCAGCACCTCCCCTAGAACGAGCAGCGGCACCAAGCTCACCCAAAACTTGCTCCACCAAAGGTGGCGCAAATCGATGGGAGCGGTTTGGGCGATCCAAAACGCACGACCTTCGAGACTGATTGCGGGAAACACGAAGCGCTGGGCTACGGAAGCCACCACGAACCCAGCAAGGAGGATGTTGAGGAACGAGATGACGTTGCGGAAGTAAAACGTAACGAGCGGCATGCCTCCGAGCGGGAGAACACGAAAGTTGTACACGTACACCACCACCAGTGCGAGCAACAGGATGAGCTGGGACCATTGGCTCGCATCGCGAAAGAACGTGCGCGTGTCTTTCCCGACCCAGAGCCGCATCACCCGTGGCAGTGGTGCAAGGGAAAGGCCGAGGGCCGCCGTCCACAAGCGTTGCTGTGTGAGACGCGCTTTGCGCCCTTCCTGGGATTTGCTGTAGCCCGATCGGAACAAGGCCGCGGTGACTCGAGCGGAGGCAAGCCAGCTCCCGGCCGCGGTGACCAACAAGAGTGCGGCCCAAAAGGGAGTATGGCCGACCTCTCCCACAGCCAGGCCGTGAACCACCTCAGCGGCCCATGTGCTGGGTAGGTAAGTTGCCGTCGGCGTGCGCATGGCCACGAGATACTGCGCGAAATTGTGAAATTCCTCCGGCCGTACCAGCCGCTCCGGCTCGAGCAAGCGCAGCGAAAGGTAAAGAATGGCTCCCGCAACAATGGCGGCCAACACCATGAGATCCCGCGCCTGCCGGGCAGGGAAGACATTCACTAGGACGGCAGTGAGCATTACCCCAACCGCAGCCGGAACAATGGCAAAGGGAACCAGCGTGAGCGGCGCCCACAGGTAGAACCACAGGGGTGCTTCGTGCGCGAGGCCGTAAGCAAGGAACGCCGGCACGGCGAACAAGAACACCATCCAGGAAGACTCGAGCAACGTTTCCACGAACCGTGCGTGGAAGAGATTCCGCAGCGGAACCGGGGCAGCCACGAAGCGCTCGAGTTCCGCGGCAAGGAAAAACGTCGACAGCGCGGTAATGAGGTTCGAGAACAGCAGGACGGATAGGAAGGTCAGCAAGACCATCGCCAGCAGTTTGTAGGTAAGGATGGGACCAAAATCCGGAACGGTAAGGAAGTGCAGCAGCACGCGGTAAAAGAAAACGAACACTCCCACGGCAAACGCGACCGCGAGCGCGGCAAGCAAAAGCCGTTGCCAGCGGGTCGCCACTGGCGCCCGCTGGTAGCGGTTGCGCGCTGCTTGGAAGCGCGGCCGCAAGAGGTACGTCACCGGAGGCCCGGTAAGACGCTCGGTGGAGGCGGCAGTGCGGAGTATCATGCGTGCGCTCGGACGACGACGTC
Source organism: uncultured Binatia bacterium (SeqCode) (assembly GCA_964534275.1). GTDB lineage: Bacteria > Desulfobacterota > Binatia > HRBIN30 > HRBIN30 > HRBIN30. Next base: position 10,398 of record CAZHQG010000006.1, read on the forward strand.
GGTTGTTTCCTCGGCTGCAGTGAGACGCAAGAACACCGCCTCCAAATCTGCGTGCGCGGGTGTCCCTGCCATGCGCTGAAGCTCCGGAAGCGTACCCACGGCAATCAGCCGGCCCTGGTCGATGATGCCGATACGGTCGGCCAGTTCCTCGGCCACTTCCAGGCTGTGCGTGGAAAGAAAAACAGTGACTCCGCGCCCCGCCCATTGGCGAACGAGCTGCTTGAGGAGCCTCGCCCCGCGCGGATCGAGTCCCACCATCGGTTCATCCAGCACCAGGATCCGGGGCTCGTGAATCAGCGCGGCGGCTAGTGCGAGGCGCTGTTTCATTCCGTGGGAATAACTTTCCGTGAGTTCGTCGGCCCAATCTTCGAGGTCGAACAGTTCCAACAAGGCGGCACGTCGTTCGCGGGCTTGCGCGGGCGGCACACCGTAAAGGCCAGCGACAAAGTCCAGCATCTCCGCTCCGGTGAGCTTGTCGTACAAGAAGGGGCGATCCGGTACGAACCCGCAAATGCGTTTGGCGCTCTCAGGTTCGCGGGCAAGGTCGAAGCCGCCTAAGCGAACTTGTCCGGCCGTCGGCCGCAGCAAACCCATCATCATTTTGATGGTCGTGGTTTTCCCAGCGCCGTTCGGGCCCAGACACGCAAAGATTTCTCCTGGGAGCACGGTGAGGCTCAGATTGTGTACGGCCGTTAGGGCTCCGAAGCGCTTCGTGAGGTCCAGAAGCTCGATCATGATCCGATCGTGCGGGAGAGCGGTCCTCCACGCAAGAGGAATGTTGCGCGCTGTTGTTCCGCAGGGGTTCGATGCCGGTGTGTTCGGCACGACGATGCCCGTAGAACTCTTGGTAAAATTCGGTCATGAGGCGGAGCGGTTTTGCGTGGCTCGCGCTCGAAACTCGCGCTGGAAAGGCAGAGAGTTTGCGCCCTCGCCTGCGCAGGCCGCGTCGGGCGAGCGCGAACACCCCACGGTACAACGTATGGCTTGACACAAGGAAGCAGAACAAGGTAGCGAAGGGCGTTCGCCCGGTGCGGGTGCCGGCGGAAAAGAACTCTGGAGGAGGAGGCATGAAGCAACGAAGCCAATGGTTCTTGGGTGTCGCGTGGATGTGCGTGGTTGCCAGCGCCGGTCCGGTTGCTGCGCAAGTGTGTGGCAACGGGGTCGTGGAGGCTCCCGAAGAGTGCGACGACGGTGGGTTTTGCATCGGCAGCAGCAATGCGGGTACGGCGTGCCGGGCGGATGCCGATTGCCCTGGAGGACAATGCCGCGCATTTGGAGGCGATGGCTGTGCCGCAAACTGCACGACCGAGCGTGACGTGCGCTTCAATCTGGTGCCGGGTGTTGCCCAAGGGTTTTCGTTGGCGCCGGGAACCAGCGGCGTGGTGGCGAACGCGTTCTTGACCTTACCGATCCCGCTCGACGGTTGGCTCATACTGACCTTGGGCAAGGAACGAAACGGTGAGATTCCAGTGGTCGTCAAAGAAAACGCGATCCAGTTTCCCGCAGTGGAGGTGCTGAGTTTGGCGTGTGGATGCGTGCGCGGGACAGCGTTTAAGACGTGTGGCGGCACATATCTCGAGCCCGATGGCACACTGTCGCCGGATTGTACGGAGAATCCCAGTGTCTGCGATGGCCGGAAGCCTTGCGCGTACTTGCATGGGCCGGGGAACACTCTCTCGGGAGTGATCGGGTGCAATGGCTTACCGGAGGCGAGCTTCGATTACACAGTAGATGCGGGAGGGGCGAGTGGATCGCCGGGCGAGCCCGTGATCACCTTTCACGATGCAGGCGGGCCCGGGTCTGCAAGGCTGTTGGCGACCATTGGACTGGACGTAGTGCTCAACCGCTGCACAGGCTCCGGTCCAGCGTATGGATCTGACGGCCAGTTCTGCACTGGCGACGATCAGCCGGATGCCCGCGTCGCTGCGACGAACCCCGCGGTAACGGGAAACGCCACCGCTCTGATTACGAACCTACCGGACGGAGGCGAGGTCGGACCGGTGAGTGTCAGTGGCGCGCCATTTTCCTGTGAAAAACTGGCGGCAGGAAACCCCGGGGGGGCAAAAATCGTATCGGCTTTCGGCATCCCGGATGTGCCGACCGTAGGCCCGGTCGTTGCCACGATCGAACTCGTTGCTCAGGAGAACAACACGACCCCGCCGACTTGTGCCGGCGACTGCGGGGGCGACGGCGAAGTGACCGTCGACGAGATCGTACGCATGGTGAACATCGCGCTGGGCAGTGCCACGGTCGATCAGTGCCGCGCGGGCGATGTCGACGGTAACGGAGAAATCACCATCGACGAGATCATTGCTGCGGTCAATCGCGCGCTGGCCGGGTGCTGAGTTCACGAAGCAAGGCGTGAACCGAAGAGTTGCCGTGCGGTGGTAGCCTCGCTAGGATGGCGCGCCGCTGCACGGCATCTTTTTTGGCGGCGTAGCTCAGTTGGTCAGAGCGAGGGTCTCATAATCCCTAGGTCACTGGTTCGACTCCAGTCGCCGCCACTTCTGGACTCGGGTGCACCCCGGGGATACCGTTCGGCGGGCGCGACCGAGTGATGGCTTGGGAAACGGGGAAGCCAGAAGAACCGCTGGACGGAAGCGGCATCATGTGGAACCCGCCCTGCGATCAGGTTGGGCGCACTGCGACAGCAGAGAGTACGGCCGCTTCGAGGGCAGTGGAATCCGCGAAGCCGCGCCTGCGCTTCGATCGGAACGAGCTTGCGGGGGCATTTGGCGACCTAGGCACCGATTTGCCGCTGCTCGTCGGGATGACCGTGGCTTCCGGTTTGCACGGGGCCAGCGTGCTCACGGTGTTCGGAATTCTGCAAATCGCTACCGGCCTTTGGTATCGCCTCCCGATGCCTGTGCAACCGCTCAAGGCAATGGCCGCCATCGTCATAGCCCAGAACGTTGCGCCGGATGTTCTGCTCGGCGGCGGGCTCGCCATTGGGGCCGCCATGTTGCTGTTGGCTCTCACGGGAACGCTCGATCACCTCGCGCGCTGGATTCCGAAATGCGTGGTGCGGGGGATCCAGCTCGGCCTCGGGTTGCAGCTCGCCTCGATTGCGCTTGGCCGATTCGTCGTGGCAGACGGGGCTCGCGGGTACTTTTTAGCGGCGATTGCATTTGTGTTGGTTGTGGCCTTGCTCGGGAACCGACGCCTTCCGGCAGCGTTGCCGGTGGTAGCGCTGGGTGTAGCGTACGCGGCCGTGTTTCACCTTGATGGGTCTGCGTTGCTCGCCAGCTTCGGATTCCAGTTGCCGAGGGTGCACGCGCCGGGCTGGGATGCGGTGGTTTCCGGTGCCCTTCTGCTTGCGCTGCCGCAGTTGCCGTTGTCCCTGGCCAACTCGATTGTCGCCACGCGCCAGCTCGTGGCCGACTTGTTTCCCAGCCGCCACGGGCTCACAGCCAGGCAGATTGGTTGCACCTATGCAATCATGAACCTCGTGGCGCCCTGGCTCGGGGGTGTGCCCGTATGTCACGGCTCGAGCGGTTTGGCTGGCCACTTTGCCTTTGGTGGCCGCACAGGGGGATCGGTGATTCTTTATGGGAGTATGTTCGTCGTCGCGGGCCTCTTTTGGGGCGGCGGCTTCGAGCACCTCGCGCGAGCGTTTCCTCTTCCGGTGCTCGGGATCCTCCTGCTGTTCGAAGCACTCGCACTCATGACACTTGCCGCTGATGTTGCCCACGCGCCGCGAGAATTCAAAGTGGCGCTGTTGGTCGCGGTTGCGGCTTCGGCACTACCGTATGGATACGTGATCGGGATGGCGGCTGGTACTTTGCTCGTGCGGGGTGGGTGGTCGCCCTGGCGGACAGGATGACGCAGTCGATCGCGGCAACCCTGAGCAAGCAGGTTGCGGCGGCCCCCGAAATCCGGGCCAGGGAAGGGCCTCGTACGGAGGCAGGGAAAGATTTTGACTACGAGGAATTAGAATTGCCGGTGTTTTCGCGGTCGGCGCAAGCATCGACGGGTGCATCGAGTCTCTCTGGCTCCGGTTGGTAGAAGCCAGCGTCACCTGGGAACCCTGCAGTGCCGCCTTCCCACGCAAGGAATGGGGCTTCCGGCAAGCCATGCGGGCCGAACAAAAACAGCTCTACTTCGTTCCCCTCGGACGGGAGAGGTTCCGGCTCGGTTCCTTCGAACTCGGGACAGAAAACCCACCCCAAGCTTTGTGCGAGGCTTCCCTCCATCGAGTAGTCGGGTCCGTTCCGGATCATGCGATCGATCTCTGCCAGAATGCGCCGGTAGGATTCCTCTTTGAGCGAGTGCCTGGCGGCGCGGTCGGCATAAAAGCGGAGAATCTGCGCGAGTTTGGCGAATCGGAGTGCGAGAAAAGAGGGGGGTATCCCTTTGGTGCACACCCAAGCAAGCCAAGAATCCCGAAGCGATTCCATCCGCTTTCCCAGTGTAGAGAGGAAATGCGCCGACGCAGCCCGACGATGACGTCGGTACTCAGCCGTGATGAAGCACAGCGAGAGCCCCCGTCTTGGAAGTGCGCTGACGTACAATAAATCCGCTGCCTGCCCGCGGCACTTCAGGTTTGCCTCCCGGACGGGAGGCAACAAATCCGCGACCTCACTCAAGGAAATGAAAAAACCTTTATCAAGCGACCGCCAGCACGCTCCCGTACCTGTGGTGTTGCTGCAGCGGGCATATCCAAGGGCAAGCGCGATGGATTGTGGTTCGATGCCTTCCTTGCCTGTCAGTTGAATGGCTAAACCACCGCTCAATGCCTTTAACGCGGTCAGAAGAAATTCGGTATTGCGGGGGCTTTGTGGTAAACCCATTTGTGCCAACAGCCGCTCTAACCGCTCCCGCACTTCAACGAAGTTTGCGGTCGACGTCATGAGTTGTAGCGGCCCCAAGTGTCCGCGCTCCGGAACGCAAGAAATGATGTGGGTTTCGTAGACCTCTGGATGATCGCGTGGGGAGTCAAAATATTCGATGCCCGCGTTCCGGTCGAGCGTAATGACCCAGTCGCACTGTCGGTGGAGTCGATGCAGGATTTGTTGTTCCTCGGGTCCCAATTCGCACCGTAATTCCGCTACGGCTGACTCCGCACCCAGGTGACGCGTGACGCAGCGGAGCACGAGCTGTTGCAGTCGAGTCAGCCGTTCTGTGTGCGTTGAAGTGGCGGGGTGCTTTGGGCCATCGCTGGCTGGTGCCACCACTGTGCGCCACGTGGGCACAGGATGGCCCAGATATTGGCGATGGGAAAACGCGCACAGTCCGTACGCGTAGAGCGGCTGCGCTTCAAGCGGATCTCCTTCCACGCCAGGGACCACGCGCGGCCGAAAGAGGTTGAACACGAGGGCCAGATGGCCGGAGCTTTTCGGGAATTCCTCGTTTTTCTTGGCCCAGCGCAAACGAGGCAGGTTGATCCCGTGCGGTAAGGCGATCGAATCCAGCATCCAACGATCTTCCGGCGCTACAACGCCTGCTGCCCGACGGCGCTTTTCCATCACCTCGGCGATAAATCGACCAACCGCGTGTTGTTGGCCCCGAGAGGGGTACAATTCCAGCAGAATCGCCGTGTCGCGAAACGGAGTTTCTTCGGCACTCTCGGTAGGTTGCTGGGACACAGGGAGCCGAGTCACGCTTCCGAGCGCGCGAACGACCGTGCGCCCGTCACCGGGGCGTAAAGCATGGACACGTAGGACCTGCCCGAGTCGGTGGCTTTCGATGTACTTTCGAATTTGCCCGGCCAGCACGGTGACAGTTTGGTCACCAACCGTGGGTGCCACCTCCTGGGCTTGCGGGCCACCGAGAGCTTGGGCCAAAAGCGCCACGGCCGCTTTTGGTTCGGGATGGTTATCCGGCACCATTGCCACCGTGTGAAAGCCTAAGGTGTCTGCAAACACGAAGGTGTGGCCTGGTTCGACGCCCGGGAGAAATGCGGGGAACAGGGCGCCGTCTAGAAGAGCAAACTCGTTGCGGATGGTACTCGGCGTCGCCTCCTCCTGGAATCGAACATGAAAGACCAGGTTGTCGTACGCGACGTGCCAAGCGACACGCAGCGGGTGGCTGGGAAGGACAATCAGTCCAATGGTCCGACCGGACAGGGATCGGATTTCGATCGTGTTGGCGAGTGCGAGTGCTGGTTCCCCCGACTCCAGCACCCGTGCCCACGCTAGAAGATAGTCCTTTACGACAGAGTCGAACCAGCTTGCGTCTTGGTCGTAAATTTGTCCGACCCCTCCCCCGAAGGCGCGGAAGTGCTCAGCCATCTTGCGGCTGAGGCTCGTGAGGCGGGCCCAGTCCTGCTCCGAAACGGCAGCAGGGCACTCTGCTGGAAGAAACTCGGGTTCGGCGGCGAGGACTCCGGAGGATCGCACGCGAGCCACCCATCTGCCTACGGGCCCGTTCGACTCGCTCCACCCCTTTTCTACGGCAGCCAACAGGGGTGGTCGAAATACCTCGAACTTTTTTTGGAGGCTTGCCACACGGCACTCCACATAGGACTTGGGGTTCACTTCCAACGGGCGTTGTGGAGAAATCGCGGACACGAATTCAGTAACTGCCTTCCGAGCCTTGGCCTCCATGAGTCCCTCGCTAAAGGTTCGCACCCGGGTCGCACCGCGCGCAGCACGGTGTTCCAACGGCTCGCCCCGGAGAATAGCGAAGTCCTCGCTTGCGGCAGGTTCGACGGATTCGTTGTCCACGACCGACACCACCACGCGTGCAGGAATGCTTGCGTTTTCATCGAGACTCGGAAAATCTTCGGGGAAAAATTTGCACGATTCGTACTGTCCACCGCGGTGCACGACGAGCTTGCTCGCGAGTTCCTCGTCCATGTCGGTCACGATGGACACGTGGTAACTAACCGAATCTCGCGGCAAACCAGGCGGCTGGGCTTTCCAGCGGACCTCGAGCTTGACCACCTCGTCTGTTGTCTCCGGGCTCGTGGGCAAGACGAACAGTGGCGGGTCCACTGGGTCGAGGTCCGGACGCAACCCCGACCATCTTGTCAGGCGGCCAGAACGGTTGCGCCAAGGTACGAGGTCGATCTGCTGAATTTCCAAGGGATGGCGAACAACCGGAAGTGTGTGGATCCAAAGTCGGGGACGGTTTGCGAGGGCTGCTACAGCATCGAACAGAGACCGGCTGGCGGCGGTACTTAAAAAGCTTTCGAGTTCAGCATGTTGATCCCCATCGCGGAAAGCGATTCGCATGCCTGGGATAGCTGCTTCCAGCTTTCCAGTTGTTGGGCGCAACAGCAGCCGCTGCACGAACAAGCGAGAGAGATCCAGCGACGTGCCCCAGTCCGTTTGGCCACCGTGCTGCTCGGCGACAGGCCAGAGACCGAGGAGGTGGAGCAGCGTTCCCGGGAAGCATTGATGTGCGGCTAGGCGGACGAGGTAATCGAACTCTGCCCAAGGCGGTACGGTAACGTGGTAATTGCGGCGCCGTACGAGCCGCAGCGCCTGTTCCGCCTGTTGTCGTGCGGTCCGTGAACAGCGCTTCGTAACCTCTTTGGCCGCTAGCCGGCACGCCTCTGCGAACAAGCTTTGTTCATCGATCTCCCGAGCAGCGCTGTAAATTCCATCCATCCCCGCGCCGGCGCGTTCTGTGTCGACCAAGAGTAGCACTGGCTCCGTCTTGGACTCGCGCAGCTCGACGGCTTGGTCCGCACTGATCGTGCGTGCCGACGCGTCCGAACCATCGGCAACTCGATACACCGTCCAGCCGCTCGGGGCAAAAGCAGGGGCCGTCGCCAGTGAAGTAACGAGCTCAGGGGGAAGGCATCGGATGTAAGCCATCGCACCGGGCTCCGCCCTACCCAGCAGAGTCTCGAGCGTGGTGGACAAGACGTCGATGTGCTCGTTCGTCAGCATGTCATCGCTCCGCGATTGGGAAGCGGGGACGCAACCGCTTCATGGATTCGGCGTCGTTGACACCCAAGAGCAATCCTAAGTTGCGCAGCCGTGCCTCCAGAATTGCTTGGTTCCGTTGCAGCAGTGCGTGCGAGACCGGCAGGCCTGCTGGCGCCGCGTGTACGCAGAGACCGTAGCGGTCGCGCAAAATATCCAAAAACTCCTTGAACGAAAGCGGGCGATGCACGCTTGCCTGGCGAGCCGGCAGAGCATGAAGATGCACTAGGTAGTCGAGCACTGCATCGCTGAAAACGATCGAGCGCGCAATTTCCCGAACTGCTTTGCCCATCGTGGCTTCTTTTCGGTACACGTCACGTTTTGCGCCAAGTCGGTTGACCCGGTTGGTAAGCAAAATTGCATCTGCAAGTTTGGTAAGTTTGCTCCGCGTATTGCTCGGGCCGAGCAATAGAGTGAGACTCTTTGCCAGGCGCAGGACCACGTTGGGTTCGTTACGCTCATCCTCGACCATCATTGCTGCCTCTGGGTGCTCTGTTTCGAGCCGCTCGCGCAGCTCGATCGCCTTCCGTTCGAGATCCCGGTGCAAAGGTTCTGCCTCAGGCAACCGGAGATGCAATACAGCTCCCAGGCGATCGAGCCAGGGGCGAGCCGAGGGACGAGAGTTTGGCGACACCCGACGAAGCTCACGATCGTACCGCACCAGATAGTCGAGCAGCCGCGCCGCCATGAGTGCGGTATGAAAGCGTTCCGTGCGGCGCATCCAATCAGCAAACGAAGCCTCCGCGACAGAGCGTAAGTCTGCATCGAGACCGCCGGACGCGTCGACGAATAGCTCCGCCGGAAGCTGCTGGTCTTTCTCCGGCACGGTCCCCGTTTCGACCCAAGCAAACATCACTTCCATGACCGCGCGGAGGACCGTGAAGAGACCCACAGCCATGCATGCTTCGAGCATCTCCACAAAGGCGTGCCGCGGAATTTCGCCGGCATATGCCCGCACGAACCGGCGAATGTCTTCCGAGAAGTGATGCGCGCTACGCTCCGCAATTGGCAACTGGTTCGGGATCCCCGGGCCGCCTTCTGAACGGTTGTGGTCTGGAGCTTGCCCCAGAGCTTGGGCGAGCCGGATCGTGAGCAATTGGTCGACGCTCACCTTGGCTTGTTCGTCGAACTTGTCGGAACCACGATCAGCAAGATTGCCTTGGATGCGGACTCCCGTAGCGAATGGTTCTAAAAGGATGTTGCCTTCGATGCCCCTTCCCAGAGGAAACCAGGTGCGCGCTTCCTTGGGCGTTGGTAGCAAAAAGTCTCCTTCCTCCTGCTTCACCAACATCGCGACGATCGTTTCCGGTACACCCCGCAAGTGCGCCGCCCAATCGGGTAAATCGATCCAGTTGGAGAGATAGTGGGTCGGGAAGACACGTTGGATGGGCTCATCGCGCCCGAGCGCCCGGTTCTTGTTTTCCACGCAAAAGGCCAGGAGCAAGTCTGCGAGAATGGCACGTTCCGTTTCGCCTTCGAAGCCGGCAAACCACTCTTCTTTTTGGGCCAGCACACCAGCGATGTGGGATGCTGTTGCTTGACGGCGCCGCTGCGCCGGGGAGCCGTGCGGACCTCCGAACGCATCGAGGAATTTGCCACGCCCGCGCCGCTGGCCGTAGCGGAACATGTAAAACACCGCGGGCAAAACGGCGGATAGTTCGACCTCGAGCATGACAAACGGCAGTGCCTTGTCGTAATTGGCCGACCAGATTTCCCGAGTCATGGGCCGGCCGAACACTTCCTCCACGATTCCCCGGGCGCTCATGGCAACTCCTCCGCCCCCACCGGTTCGATCACGATCCGTTGGGCTGGTGCCTTAGCAGGGTCGGGCATCACCGCGTGGACACGAAACACGACTTCCTCAGCCGCCGGGTTCCACGCAAGCATCTCTCGCTCTTCCTCGCGTACAAGCCGCTGCACGAAAATGGAGAGGTGGGCGAAGGTGTCGTCGCTGGATGTGTCGCCAAGCTGATATCCTTCTGCGAGTTCGAGCAACACGTGAAAAAGGTCGGCCCCGATCGGCAGAATTTCTTCCTCTCCGTTCCGGTACCGGTACACGAGATGAATTTGGCGGTGTAAACGGTCGATTCCGTCCTGAGGCGGAGGCAGATCGGGCTCTAGGCGGAAGGCCGCTAGAGGCTTTTCCACCCAGAAGCACGTTTCGGTTGGCGTGCGTGGAGTTACGCGCAAAGGTACGACATCCGGGCGTGCCAACGCTGCGGGCGGGAGATCTTCCAAGCGTGCAATTCCGCGACAAAGCTCTGCGCAAAGTTGGGCGCGCTCGGTTTCAGAGGCCAATGGAATTTCGCGAAATCGCCGCAGATGTCTGGCGCGGGCCAGCTCGAGTGCGTCGGCTTCTCCCGCCACCATCCGAACTTGCTCCTCGGTCCACTCAAAGAACGCTCGGCGCCGTGCGGAGTCTAGGGGCAGGTCTGGGTAACTCGGAGGCCAATTCCCGCCATCGCTAGGGGCTGTACCCTGCAGGTACCTGTCGATCTTTGGGTGTGCTTCGAGGCCGGGATCGAAACGTACCAGTTCAGCGAGCACCTCTCCCTGCCTCCCGGGAGCTTTAGGGGAAAAGGCACGGTCCCAGTACGGTAAGCAGTCAAAGGCTCCTTCACCGTGATAGTCGTCACAGAAATGTACACCGAACAAGATGAACACCAACGCTGCCCGCAATTCTCGGGCAGTGACGTGTACATCACCCCGAAGGTGGACAGCTTGCAAGGCTTCGAACAGTCGCTCGCGGGCTCGGGAGCGAGTCTCGGGCGTGGCTGAAGTAGGGATCCCATCCGGTCCAAACAGCCGGGCGGCTGCGTACACCGAGCAATAGTCATTGGCTGAGCAAGCTCGGCAAGGCTCCCAGATCTCCGCCGCACGCGCTCCGCCGTAAAGGGAGTCGAGTAGCTGGTGCAAAAATGTGGCTTGGATCGTGCCGGTAGTTTCTCGGATTTCTCCCACCAACGACCGCTGATTCAAGTCGATGAACCGCAAATACGGCTCCGCGGGTGGGCCGCTTTCTTCGAGCAGCCCATACAATGTTGCTGTCAACGGGGTATCTCTGCCGTTGTTGCGCTGAACGAAGCCGTCGAGCCATTCAAGCAAGCGACCATCGTTAATCGCTAGGAGATGCACCACGTTGTCCGTTGGTGGTCCGTGTTGAAATGGTGCAAAAAACTCGTCCAGGATCTCGTCTGCCGAGCGGCCCTGATGTGAAGCGGAGCCATCAAGGTTGATCCGCACGCGCGGCCCATTGGGCAGCGCGCCGTCGATGATGCGTTGAGCCGAGAGATGTTCCCCGAGCCCGAGCTCACGAGCGAGATGTTGGAGGAGCGCGGTTTTGCCGTCGCCGGCGTTCCCACATAAAATCACCAACCGGGCCCGCTGGCGGCGGATGGCTTCCAGGAGCGATTGCTCCAAACGCGTTTGTACATACGTGCTTGCAGCGAACTCTGTGTCGAGACCACGTGTTTCGCGGTTTCCCCAACGGGATCCGGGATACGATTGGAGCAGCGACCGGAGCCACTCAACGCGCTGGGGTTTTCGACCAACGGGCGGGGATGGGAGTGCGGGGGGTAGGCTTTTGTGAGGCTTGGTCGGCTCCAGGTCAGAAAGGGCAGCGAGAGCGTCGGTCGCAGACAAAAATCGGTTTTTGGGATCGGGGTGCATTGCCGTTTCGATAAACGCGACCAACTGGGGGTAGTGCTGTCGATCCTCGTCGAGCCACTCGAAGCACGGCGCGCCGACGTTTTGTTCAGCGGGCTTTGGAAGGCGGCTGAAAACAACATGATAGAAGCTTGCCGCGAGAGCGTAAAAATCGTCCGCCGCGCTTGCAGGTCGATTGTTCCAAAACGACGCCGAGCAATACGGAGGCGTTCCTGGCTGTGGAATTCTTCCCCCGATTGGAGTGGCAAAGTCGTAGTCGATCAGCACTATGTCGCGTCCCGAGACAATCAGGTTCTTCGGGCTCACGTCACCGTGCACAAACCCAGCTTCATGAAGTACCGCCAAAGCCTGGCAGGCTTGGCGTAACCAGCGAAGGGCAAGAGCTTGGTCGTTGGGCGATCGCTCGACTTCCTCCCCAAGCAACGGAAAGACGCCGACAAAGTCGCTCAAGGGGCTACCAGAGACCCAACTCAACAATGCGAGAAACTCGTTGTCGCCCCACTCCGATGCGACCTCTAGGATGCTCGACAGGCCCTTTTGGCGTTGTACGTGCGGCCGAATGCGGCGGTACGACTCGAGGACCCGGTTGCCGATCTCAGCCGTGTGGACGACTTTTGCGACGTAGGTACCCAGTTCCGTATTGGTGGTAGAGTCGAGTTCGACTACTTTGAACGCGCTTCCCACTCGGCCCGAGCCAATGCGGCTTACAATCCGGAAGTTCCGGTCGCGGAAGCGCACGATCTGGTCCTCGGTCCAGTATCGTGCCGGCGGAGTTGGGGGAGCTGGAGGCTCTTCCCCAAGGATCGTCCCGAATTCTTGCTCCAGTTTCACGAGGGGGATGCGCTCAGACGGTGTCTCCGCGAGACCTTGCTTTAAGAAGGTCGCGGCTTGGATGGCCGTGGGGTTCGTGTCACCGTCCAGCAACCCCAAAAGGGAGGCGCAGAGGGCATAGATGTCGGACTGCGGTGTGGCTGCAGCCAAACCGTGTTCGCGTATCTCGGGCGCGATCGTGGGCCCATGGGACGCGCCCTGAGCAGGAAAGTCTGCAATTGTCTGTTCGCCAGGAATGCGGGCCAGATGGAAGCCCGTAAAAATGGGCGAGTGATCGTGCCGAACGAGAATTGTATGGGGCGTAAGGTTGCGGTGCAGAATCCCGTCTGCACTGTGGAGTTCGCGCAAGGCCCGGATACAGTTTCTCGCGAACAGGATTCGGTGGATGAGCTGCCACTCTGGATCGGCAGCGCGCTCGGCCAGGCTCGGCGCGCTTGGGTCAACGATCGTGAAAAAGAACATCTCGCCGGCGTAAGCGGGAACAGGTTGGAAAGAGTCAAGAATGCGCGGTGCCCACGGGTAATGTTGAAAACGCCACAGCGCCTCGAATTCGCGCCGCGCACGCACTTCAGCGTCTGTTTCGTCCGTGGCCGACAGATCGAAAAGATACAACAGCACGTGATCGCGTCGCGTTGCGTGGCTGGCCCGGAAGACTCGCCGAAAGCGCTCTTCCCTAGGGGTTTGCAATTGCAAGTTCACGTAGCGCGCGAGACGGGGGATCACGGTGTCCAACCGCGCTGAGGTGTGAGGCGCCAACAGGCGCGCAATGCGGGTGATGTCCGCATCGGAAAGAATTCGAGGTTCTGTCAGACGAGTGAGCTCTTGCCAGTTCTTGAGTGTGAAGAATCGAACTCCGCGCTCCGTAAGGCCAGCAAGTCTTTGCACCCGGGAAGGCTCCTGGGTGAGCAGAAAAGCAGCATCCACGTACGGCAGCGAAGACACGTCGCGCCGGAGGGTGTTCGCGAGCTTACGCGCTTTAAAAGTGACTCGGTCTGCCTCCTTTTCCACAAGGGGTTTGTTTTGCTGAACCCAAGAGGCGGTCCAGTGTTTGATCTCCACCACCCGTACCCCTGGGGGGCCCACGATGACCAAGTCGATCTCATCGGCCTGGACGTGCCGATCGACGGAGAACAAAAGATTTCCCAGAAGGAACCAGGGCTCGTTGCCATTTGTTGAGCGCAGGCAATTTCCCAGCACCCGGAAAGCTTTGACCTCGCTTTCGTTGGCCGGTGGCCCACAGGAAATGAACTCGACTCGCATCGCTTCCCCTACCCTTTCGCCGACGAAGCTCCCGCCGCCACACTTCCCCGCATGTTCTGTGGTTCCGCTACGCTGCCCTAGGGCCCCCTAATACAACGTAGTTTAAAGTTGGAGCAACTAGTTTTTGGGTGTCCTTGCAATTCGCACCCTCTCCTCGCCCTCGAAGGGCGGGGAGAGGGGAATGCTCTGGGTGTAATGGGAACCCCGCTCGTCACCCCGTCACCCACGGAAGCAGAGGCGACCCCTCTCCGCCCCCGGTGCGGGGGCGGAGAGGGCAGGGTGAGGTGGGGGCTGCAACATCGCAGCGCGACACAACCGCCCCCCTCACCCGGCGCTGCGCGCCGACAATTCGCGCGCTTGGTTGCAATGAAAGGGTATGCTTTGACCGGACACGCTAGCGGCTCTTGGCGCTGGGGACGTGTTCGCACTGGCGATTTCCTCTGCTCGTAGCCCCAGGAGCCACCAGCAAAAGGCGAAACGCGTTTCGTCGAGTTCTGCATTGCCACGTGTTGTGCGTGGCTGTAGAAGGCTGACGATGGTGGCCTTGGCTCGGATCGTGCGGCGAATTGGGGTGTTCGCGTTGCCTGTTTGGCTTTGCGCCGCCTCGGTGTTTGGGGTGTCCCGCACAGTCCCCCTACCGGTGTGCGGCAACGGTGTCGCGGAAGAAGGGGAGGAATGCGACGACGGGGGCATTTGTGTCGGCGGGCCACGTGCCGGACAGCAGTGTACCGACGAGGCCATGTGCGAAGCCGGGGGTGCCTGCTTGGGTGGGCCACGTGACGGCACGCAGTGCACGTCGAATCTCGACTGCCCGTTCGGGCAGTGCGTACGCTGTCGGCCGTTTGGCGGAGACGGGTGTGCGGCAAACTGCACGAAAGAGATGGACGTTCCGACGAAGTTCGTGCCTGGGGTCGTGAAGGGCAACGAACTCCTTCCCGGCACCAGCGGGATCGTGGTGAACAGCGGCTTCCTCAACATCGCAATTGCAGTGCGCGGCGCGCAAACTTGGAGCATCGGGAAGGCTCGGGACGGTAAGATCCCTGTGGCCGTACGTGCCAGCACGGTGGACTTTCCCCGAGTTTCTGTGGCTGGACTGGTCTGTGGGTGTGCCCGCGGCTTGCCGGTGAAGACGTGCGGCGGAACCTTGTTCGAAGCGGACGGCGTGACTCTTTCGCGCGACTGTACCCCCATTCTCACCGCCGGGGATGCGGAGTGCGAAGGAAGATTTCCGTGTGCGTATGTGAACGGACCAGGTAACGCGGCCGCGGGAGTGGTGGGTTGCAACGGCACCGAAGCTGCAAACGTGTCTTTGGTGCGCGATTGCGGTGCGCCAGCCGAGGCGCCTGCTGGTCCGGCGCAGCTAGTAATCCACGGCAGCGGGCCCCCAGGCTCCGCCCTGGTGACCACGAGCACTCTGATTACGGCCCTCATTGGTTCGTGTTCCGGCACCGATCCGGCCATGGGTCCGGATGGAGAATTTTGCACGGATGACGACGACTGGCTCGCGTCGCCGAGCTTGCGGTTTACTCTGCCCGCCACGACAGCCACTGCGTCTGGGCTCATTACCAATGCAAGCAACCAGGCAGGGAGCGACCTCGGGCCAGTATCCGCGGTGGGAAACGTGTTCGATTGCAGCGCCCTCGAGGCCGGGCAGGCGCAAGGAGCTACCTTGGTGGGTGTACTGGCCACGTGCGATCAAAACCCGCTGGGTGACTTGCTTGCCCGCTCTGTGTTGGCAGTCGGCGATCCGGTTGCCACGCCCACTCCAGAGCCCACGGGCCCAACTCCCACACCAACCCCGACGCCGCTGCTGATTCGTGGCGACCGGCGCGACCCGAAGCGACCGGGCGGCTGCCAGGTCGCTTGGCGGGCGCTGGCCGTGGAACCGGTCCTCGATCGTTACGGAGCGGCGGCAAATCGTGTGCGCTGCGTGGATGGGGACCCCACGTGCGACTTTGCCGCGGAGAAGCCCGGTTTGTGCGAGTTCCTCGCGCAAGTGTGTTTGAACGTCGTAGACCCGATCTTCCCAGCTTGTCGGCCTGAAGGGATTGCGTCGGTCGAGGTTCGGCGGCCGGATCCTCGCCTTGCTCGATTGCAGCCCGTGCGCGAAGTGCTGTCCGCAAACCGGTTCGCCCTTCAGTCGGCGCTGAGCCACTTGCTCGACCCGGCGCGTCCCGGAGCCGGCTTCGTTTTCAAGCCACCACTGCAGCCCACGCAACGCAATTTTTGCAGCGCGCCCTTTCCGGTGCAGGTGCTCGTGGGTGGCCGTCGTGAAGCAAGCGTTACACTGGCGGTGCGCAGTCAAAACCTCGCCTTCCCGCCCGCGACGGAGCTCTCGAGCGTGAAGTTCACGTGCGAGCGCATGCCCCTGCGTTCCGAGCCGCTACCGGAACCTACGCCAACCCCAATTCTGGAAACGAACAAAACTGAGCTGTAGCACCAGCGCATGGGGAACCCGTTGCCGCGGCTCCATGTGCGCAACCTGTTCTTCGTAGCTTTGGGATTGGTGCACTTGGCTGCCTTCGTGTCTTTGGCAGTGCAGGTGCCGGTGCTGATCGGTTCGCGTGGTCTTTTACCGGCGGCGCCGTGGCTGGAAGCCCTCCGGGATCGCGTCGGCTTCGCTGATCTTCCTACGGTGTTTTGGGTCGACGCAAGCGATCGCACGTTGCAAACCGCCGCTGGGATCGGCGTGGCGCTAAGCCTCGGTCTCGTATGGGGCGTAGCGCCGAGGCTCATTTTGGCGTTGCTGTGGGCCTTGTACCTTTCGTTCGTGTCGGTCGGGCAGGTGTTTTTTGCGTTCCAATGGGACCAATTGCTCCTGGAAACCACACTGTTGGCGCTTTTTGTAGCGCCCGGGCGAGTGGACCATCGCGGGAACCCTCCGGCCTTGCCGGCGGTGTTTTTGATGCAGTGGCTGCTCGTGCGCCTTCACGTCGAGTCCGGCCTGGCGAAGCTCCTCTCCGGAGATCCGAGCTGGCGCGATTTCACCGCGACGGTGACTTATTACGAAACCGCGCCTCTGCCTACCTGGCTGGGATGGTACGCGCACCAACTGCCGGCGTGGTGCCACCGGCTTTCAGCGTTCGCGACGTTGGTCATCGAGATCGTTGTGCCTTGGGGAATTTGGGGGCCGCGCTGGATGAGGCGGGCTTCGGTTGGTGCGCTGGCCATGCTCCAAGTGTTGATTCTTGCAACTGCTAATTACGGCTTCTTCAACTACTTAACTTTGGCCTTGTGCCTTTGGGGGCTGGACGACGGCGATCTCGCTGCACTCGCGCGCAAACTGCGGGTGGCGCCGACGGTTCGCGCTCGAACGGCTGCGAAGGCGAGCCACACACCGCGTTGGCGAGCCCTCGCGCTTTGGGTTTTGGTGGCAGTGTGGGTCCCCCTTTCTCTCGTGCCGTTCTTCCATTTCATCCCGCCGCTACGCGGCACGCTGCAAGAATGGAGAAGCCGGCTCGAGCCGTTTCGCTCGGTGAACGCGTACCACTTGTTCGCTTCGATGACCTATGTGCGCAACGAAGCCGTGATCGAGGGATCGAACGACGGTCACACTTGGAGCGCGTACGAGTTCCACTACAAGCCAGGAGCGGTGACTCGGGCGCCGGGCTTCGTGGCACCGCATCAGCCGCGGGTGGATTTTCAGATGTGGTTTTTACTGCTGCGTGGGCGTGCCCCTCGCGACCGTTATTTTCAGAACCTTTTGGCTCGCATGCTCACGTCCCCCGACGCGGTAAGGCCATTGTTCGCGAGGGATCCGTTCGATGGACGCCCGCCCAAATGGTTGCGCGTGCAAGTGTACCGTTACCGGTTCACCGACGATGCTGTTCGGCGAACCACCGGTGCATGGTGGCAAAGAGAACTCCTCGCTTCTTTGGGGCCAGTGAGCGCCGACGATTTCGCTGGAGCTTTGCCGCGAGACTAGAAGTGTCAGCGGCGCGAGAACCGCAGTCTTCGCCGGGTTGGGCGCTCGGTGGTAGCGCGGCGGGACGAGCGTGCCCTTTGCTTGCTGTAGCTTTGGTCGCGGCTTACAAGCACGAACGGTGTCGGTTTCGAGTACACCGTGAAGGAGAACGTAGATGTCCAGCGACTATTTGCGCTTTGGGATTTTTCTTGCGCCGTTTCACCCCGTCGGGCAAAACCCGACGCTTGCTTTGCAGCGGGATTTCGAACTCATCGAGTGGCTCGACCGCCTGGGTTACGACGAAGCCTGGATCGGCGAGCATCACTCTGCAGGCTACGAGATTATCGCGTGCCCCGAGGTGTTCATTGCCGCGGCTGCGGAACGGACGCGGCGAATCAAACTCGGTACGGGTGTGGTCTCGTTGCCGTACCACCATCCGCTCATGGTGGCCGATCGGATCATGCAACTGGACCACCAAACTCGCGGGCGCGTGATGTTCGGGGTAGGTCCGGGCGCGCTTCCTTCGGATGCCTTTATGATGGGCATCGATGTGCAGCGCCAGCGCGACATGATGGACGAAGCCTTGGCTGCCCTAGTGCCACTGCTGCGCGGAGAAACCGTGACCATGGAAACCGACTGGTTCAAACTCCGAGAAGCGCGGCTGCAATTGGCCCCGTACACCAAACCGCACGTGGAAATTGCGGTGGCATCGCAAGTGTCTCCCGCGGGAGCACGTGCGGCAGGCAAATATGGCTTGAGCTTATTGTCGCTAGGCGCCACCACCACTGGTGGGTTCAATGCCTTGGGTTCCAACTGGGAGATTTGCGAGCAAAAGGCACGAGAGCACGGGCAGCAAGTGCATCGGGCGAATTGGCGCTTGGTCGGGCCGATGCACATTGCCGAAACCCGCGACCGCGCACGGCAAAACGTGAAATTCGGCCTCGGAGCCTGGCTCGATTACTTTCGCGAAGTGGCTGCCTTGCCGTTGGCGCCGGAAGGCCCGATCGACGACGCCGTCGACGCCATGATCGCCTCGGGCCTGGCGGTCATTGGCACTCCGGAAGATGCGATCGCGCAAATTTACCGGTTGAAAGAACAGTCGGGGGGCTTCGGGTGTTTCTTGCAAATGGCCCACGAGTGGGCAGACCGCGAAGCGACCTTGCGCAGCTACGAGCTGTTCGCGCGGTATGTGATGCCGGAATTCCAAGGAGCGGTGGAACCACCCAGGGCTTCGCGCGACTGGGCGGCAGCAAACCGCTCGACGTTCATTGGTGCCGCGATGCAAGCCATCATGACCCAAATTGCCCGGCACGCTGAAGAACAACAGCAAAAGCAGGAAGAGCCTGCTCGAAAAACTGGTTCTTGATCTCTCGGTCGCTCCGGCTTACCGCGCTTGCGCGAGGGAACTCGGCCACCTGGGCCCTCCAAGGCAGCGAGCGGGGCCGCTGCGGATCACTCGCGGCTAGCCGGTGGGGCGGACGCTGAGCGGAACGGAGGTGTTTGTTCCGATGCGTCGCGCCCGTCGAGTTGGCGACGGACTGCCTTGCACACCAGGGGCGGAGGAGACGTGCATCGTGGACCCCCAGCCCGTTAGCGCGCTGCGTTCCCGGCCCCGAGGCGCTAGCTGCTTCGTTGGTACGGAGTGACGCAGGGACGTTGGTACGACCGTGCGGGTTTTAGTCGTGCCGTACTTGTCTCAGAACTTGCAGCGAACGCAGAGGACGGCGGAGATGCGGAGCAAGGAGCGCGGAAAGCGCCAGCGAAGATTCGTTCATGGTGCGGGAGTCGAAATGCTGCTGCTGCGCGTCGGGCAGGGTCATGGATTTAAGTGCTTCGAGACCCTCGATCGTGGCCCCGTGAAGGGCGAGGCATCGGGGAGCAGAGGCCCCGGGGGCACAGTCCGAGCAAAAAGTGTAATTATGTTCGGGGTCCAGGATCGCTGAGTCGCGACCGAACAAATCCGCGCCGCATCGCGAACAATTGCGCAGTGGCGGCGCATAGCCCGCGTGGGTGAGGAGTTTCATTTCGAACGCACGCAAAAAGGGGGCAGTCGCCGGCCGCTCTACCAGTAACTCCAGGGCTAAGTCTAATAACGCGAACATTTCGGGTACGGCGTGGGCCTCCTCTGTCAGCACGTCCACCAGCTCGGCAAGGTACTGGGCATATGCCAGCCGGGGGAGCTCGGAGTACACGCTCGCGGGGCGGCGCAAGTCGCACCGTTCCATGAACACCAAGCCAGGGCCGGAGCGCGGGCGGTAATACACCCGCACTCGGGCGAGGGGATCGAGGCAATTCGGAAATCGCCGGCGCGAATTCTTTGCTCCCTTTGCGATTCCGGTCAGCTTGCCCGCGTGATCGGTGAGAAAGGTGACGATCTTGTCCGATTCTGCGTACGGGCGAACGCGCAGGACGATCGCCTCGGCACTGGTACTGAGTGGCACGGAGCAAGGGAAAACACGGGCGCGTTCGGTTGACAAGGTTGGAGCCCGTTCTTAGCTTTCGACCGCTTCCTTCCAGAAGTGCGGCAGGTGTGAAGCGGTTTGGCGCTGGTGGAACGAGGAAGCGCGAACAGCCATGGCAGGACCCAAGACAGACGAAGCATTGGAGAACCAGAACTTGGACGCGAAACAACCCGAAACGAAGGCCGACGGCGGCGAAGCGGATCCTTCTCGTGCCGCGAGCTCCGGGCCGGAGCAGGAGATCGAGAGCTTGCGTGCGCGTGTGCGTGAGCTCGAGCTCGAACTAGAAGAGGCCCGCAAGGCGTACCTGTACGAGCGGGCGGAGTTGGAGAACTTCAAGAAGCGGATGCAGCGGGAGCAACACGAGCTCTTGCGGTACGCAACGGAGCCGCTCGTTCGAGATTTGCTGCCGGTCGTGGACAGCCTCGAGCGCGCACTCTTACACGCCAAAGCGGGGGAGCAGTCGATCATCGAAGGGGTGGAACTGACCCTAAAGATGTTTCTCGACGCATTGCAGCGCCACGGGGTCAGTCGCGTGGAGGCTGCCGGGGAAGTGTTCGACCCGACGCGGCACGAAGCGGTGGCACATTTGGAATCCGAGGAGCACGCCGCGAACCAGGTGATCGAGCAACACCAAGTGGGCTACATGTTGCACGATCGCTTGGTGCGACCGGCGTTGGTGAGCGTGAGCCGCGGCCGGACAAATTCCGGCGCCAACGGGAGCGCGGTTGCGGCGGCGGAAAACAGTGATTAACGCCTCGAACGTACTGCACCGGCACGAAGGAGAACAAAGCTTATGAGCAAAGCAATCGGAATCGACTTGGGAACCACGAACTCATGCGTGGCGGTCATGGAGGGCGGCGAGCCCAAAGTGATCACCAACGCCGAAGGAGGGCGGATCACGCCATCAGTCGTGGCCTTTACCGAAGCAGGGGAAATCTTGGTGGGGCAAATCGCCTACCGCCAAGCGATTACCAATCCGGAAAATACCATTTTTGCCGTGAAGCGCTTGATGGGTCGCAAGTACGACGACCCGGAAGTCCAGCGCGCCATGAAGGTGTTGCCGTACAAGATCGTGCGCGCAGACAATGGCGACGCTTGGGTGGAGGTACGCGGCAAGCGTTACAGTCCGCCGGAAATTTCGGCGTTCATCTTGCAGAAGATGAAACGTACAGCCGAAGACTACCTCGGCGAACCGGTCACGGATGCCGTGATTACCGTGCCCGCGTACTTTAACGATAGCCAGCGGCAAGCAACGAAGGACGCTGGCCGCATTGCGGGCCTCAACGTACTGCGCATTATCAACGAGCCCACAGCCGCGGCATTGGCCTACGGGCTCGACAAGAAAAAGGACGAGAAAATTGCCGTCTTCGATTTAGGTGGCGGCACGTTCGATATCTCCATTCTGGAAATCGGCGATGGAGTGTTCGAAGTAAAAGCCACCAACGGGGACACCTTTTTGGGCGGCGTGGATTTCGACCAGCGCATCATCGAGTACCTGGCAGACGAGTTTCGCAAAGACCACGGGATCGACTTGCGCAAAGACCGCATGGCGTTGCAGCGCCTCAAGGAGGCTGCAGAAAAGGCCAAGTGCGAGCTGTCGACCTCGATGGAAACGGAGATCAATCTCCCATTTATTACCGCCGATGCTTCGGGGCCGAAGCACCTCAACATGAAGCTCACGCGGGCCAAACTGGAGGCCTTGTGTGCGGACTTGATCGACCGGCTAGAGGGGCCGTGCCTCGCGGCACTGAAAGATGCAGGCCTGAGCGCCAGCGACATCGACGAAGTCATTCTGGTTGGCGGCATGACTCGGATGCCTGCTGTGCAGGCGCGGGTAAAGAAGATTTTTGGCAAGGAGCCGCACAAGGGCGTGAACCCCGACGAAGTCGTTGCTGTGGGTGCAGCCATTCAAGCGGGTGTTCTGAAGGGCGAAGTGAAGGACGTGCTGTTGCTTGACGTCACGCCCTTGTCCTTGGGGATCGAAACTCTCGGTGGGGTGTTCACGAAGATCATCGAGCGGAATACGACCATTCCCACCCGCAAGAGCCAAATCTTCTCCACTGCGTCGGATAACCAAACCGCGGTCACCATCCGCGTGTACCAAGGGGAACGGGAGATGGCTGCTGACAACAAGTTGCTCGGCCAGTTCGACCTGATCGGAATCCCACCCGCACCACGCGGCGTGCCGCAAATCGAGGTAACGTTCGACATCGACGCCAACGGCATCGTGCATGTGTCGGCGAAAGACTTGGGAACGGGCAAAGAGCAGTCGATCCGCATTACCGCCTCCAGCGGGCTCACCGAGGAAGAAATCAAACGGATGATCAAAGAGGCGGAAATGCACGCTGCGGAGGACCGCAAGCGCCGCGAAACCGCGGAGGCTCGCAACCAACTGGACGCGCTCGTGTACCAAACCGAGAAAAATCTCAAGGAACATGGCGCGCAGCTCGATGCTTCCACGCGAAGCAACATCGAGGATGCCTTGGCTCAAGCGAAGAAGGAACTCGAAGGCAACGATGCCGAGGCCATGCGGCGTGCCACGGAACGGCTGACGCAGGCTGCACACAAGCTTGCCGAGGTGATGTACCACCAAGCACGCGGGCAAGCCGGGTCCACCGGCCAAACCCAAGCAGGCGGTGGCGACAGCGGTGCCTCTGCGCGGCGTGGAGGCGATGACGCCGTGGATGCCGACTTCGAAGAAGTCAAAGGCTCCTGATGGCGCCGTTCCTGAACGCATCAAAGGCCCTCCCTCGACCATGAGGGAGGGCTTTTGTATGTTCGGACGGAGGTTTTTCGGCCGTGCCACAGAAGCGGGACTATTACGAAATCTTGGGTGTCAGCCGCTCGGCGACACCTGAGGAAATCAAGAAAGCTTACCGCAAGCTTGCCTTGAAGTATCACCCCGACCGCAATCCGGGGGACAAGCAGGCCGAGGAGAAATTCAAAGAAGCCTCGGAAGCGTACCAAGTACTCAGCGATCCGGAGAAACGAGCGCAGTACGATCGCCTCGGTCACGCCGCGTTCGAGCAAGGCGCTGGAGGGTTTGGTGGCTTCGACTTTTCGGCGACCAATTTCGAAGACTTGTTCGGCGACCTGTTCGGCGAGTTCTTCGGTACTGGACGCCGACGTGGCCGCGCGCGCCCGCGTCGCGGCGAGGATTTGCGGTACGATCTCGAACTCTCCTTCGAGGAAGCGGCGTTCGGCACCGAGAAAATCATCGAGGTTCCGCGCTTAGTGACGTGTGACGCATGTCACGGACGGGGAACGAAAGACGGAGTGGAGCGGCCCACCTGCCCGGCGTGCCGCGGGACCGGCCAAGTCCGTTACCAGCAAGGCTTCTTCACCATTGCCAAAACCTGCGGGCAGTGCAGCGGAGAAGGTACCGTCGTTCGCGATCCCTGCCGCGCATGTCGTGGTGTGGGTTGGGTGGAGAAACGTTTCCCGGTGAAAGTACGGATTCCTCCAGGGGTCGACACGGGAACACGCTTGAGGCTGCGGGGAGAGGGCGAGCCCAGCCCGAATGGCGGTCCGCCAGGCGACCTGTACGTCGTCGTGAAGGTTCAGGAACATCCGCTGTTCCAACGCGACGGGGTGAATGTCCTGTGCGAAGTTCCGGTGAGCTTTGCCCAGGCGGCGTTAGGCGCAGACATCGAAGTGCCTACGCTCGAGGGCAAAGTGAAAATGAAAGTGCCAGCGGGTACTCAGTCGGGCACGGTGTTCCGCTTGAAAGGCAAGGGCGTTCCAAACATCCAGGGCCAGGGGCGGGGCGACCAACTCGTGCGGATTGTTGTTGAAGTTCCGCGGAAACTGTCGCAAAAGCAACGGGAACTGTTGGAGGAGTTCGCGCGGGTCAGCGGGGAGGAGGTCCACCCGATGACGAAAGGATTTTTCGAAAAAGTGAAGGAGATCTTCGGCTGATGCAAAGGTGGGCAGCCCGGCTGTGGGCGGTAAGCTTGGGGTTGGCGTTGGCGAGCACGCTGTGGGGATGCGCTGCAAAGGTACAAGCTCCTCCAGAACCACCAGGAACTGTGCGGCGTGCGGAAGAGGCGTTTCGCTTGCGAGACTACGAGCGCGCCATCGAACTATACCGCACGTACGCAGACTTGGTCCGGCGCGACCCGTACGTGCCGCGCGTGCTCTATAAAGCCGCGCTCGCCCAGTACGAACTCGGCCGATACGAGGATGTTCTCGCGACTCTTGACGATCTGCAAGGACGCTACCCCGACAAGCGCTGGGTTCAGGTCGAGGCCCTTCGGGGGGATGCCCAGCGAGCACTGGGCAACCCAATTGCCGCGATCCAAGCCTGGGATCAGGCGTTCACGGTTGCTCGTCCCGCCGACGAATCGAAACTGCGCTTGCGCATCGCCACTGTGGCTCGCTCGCTGTCCGACGAAGAACTCACCGAGGCTAGTCAGCTCGTGGCTTCGAAGCCCGCTCGGGAAATCTTGGCCGCGGTGGTCACGCAACGAGAACAGCCGGAAATCCCGGAGCCCTTGCCCGAGTTCGAAACCGGGCTTGCGCAGGCTGAAGGGACAACGCCCGGAGCCCCCGGCGGAGAAGCCGAAGCTACGGAGGGCACCCTGGGAACAGGTAGTGCGCTAGCGGGCCCGAGCGGTGCTGCGGCGGAAGCAATTCCAGAAACGCGACTCATTGGTGTGTTGGCGTCTAGCGGCACCGCAGACCAAGGACTCGTCCAGGCCGTCAAGTTGGCTGTCGATCCGGAATGGATCGCCGTTCGGGAGGCATCCGGCGGTGCGAACGTGACTGCCGCGTTTGCGGATCTGGGTGCGGACCCGAGGGTTGTGGCCGTGATTGGATCGTCGGCAGGGCGGGCCGAGGAGCTGGCCCGCGTGGCGCGCGAGCGTGCCTTGCCTTTTGTCGACGTCGACGGCGCGGGAGTTGGCGGTCCTTACTTTGTCTCTGCTGGTGTAGCCCGCAACGAAGCACTGGGTGCGTTGCTGGACTACGCCATCGGACGCGCACGTTTACGCCGCTTCGGGGTAGTCTATCCCGACACCATGGCAGGACGGCAGTTTTTCGCGTTCGCGCAAGCGGAAATTCTGCGGCGAGGCGGGGAAATTGTCGGGTCCGATGCGTACGCCTCCGACACGCGCGGCCTGACCGCCGGCCTGGTTCGCCGTTGGCGAGACAAGGAGAATCTTCAAGCAGTTCTGCTTTCCGACGATGCCGTTGCCGCGGCCACCTTTGCTCGTTTCCTTCAGAGGGAAATGCCGGACATTCCCTTGCTAGGGGTCGACGCTTGGGAGGCCGTCGGGAACATGGTTCCCGAAGTGAGTGGGGTGGTTTTCGTGTCGCCGTTTTCGCCGGACCGAGCCACCCATCCTTTCGTGGAGCAGTTTCGCGAAGCCGTGGGGCGGTTGCCGGATGCGCGTGAGGTGTGCGCTTACGAAGCCGCAGTGTGGCTGCAGCATGCGGTGGCGAGCGTGCCGCCAGGTTCCGCCCGCGCTGAAGTCTGGGCCGCACTGCAGCGGTCGGACACATTCGAAGGACCGAGCGGTACGGTGGAGGTCGCCGGCGGCCGGTTTGTGCGGCGCCCGGTGGTGGTGCAGTTCACGAAGGGGGAACTGCACGAGGTTCCTCACCCAGTGGCGACAGCCCAACTTGCTGGCAACTAACGCCCGGCGAAGCCGACCCAGCTCCAAGCTGGCACTGCGCGGTGGAGTCGAGTGCTCGTAAGCGTAGGGCACGCCGCCTCGAGGCGCGTTTTGGTTTCAGCTCCGACCGCGGTACTACCTTGCAGCTTGCTCGCTTGGCGCAGCCGCCGGAGTTTTGGCGCTGGGCACTTGCAGCCCGAGTTCCTTAGCGAGCACCCGAATCAATTGTTCGATGCTGAGGGAGCCCTCGCGCGCTGCTCGCCCGGCATGTTGACGGAACTCCGCGACACGTTGGTGCTCGGGTAGGATAACCCCTAAGGGAAGTGCGGCCGTTTTTTCGTCGTTCCGGAGCCGACTCACCAAGCGCAAGCCGTCGGCACGAGGGAGCGAAAGGTCGACCACCACGACTTCTGGCTGGATCAGGGGCAGCAGTTCCATGACTTGGCGAAAATCCAACGCGACAGAGGTCGAGCAGCGAATCTTACTCAAGGAGTTTCGCAGTTCGCTGGTCATCTCGATGTTATTGCTGGCAACAAGCAGCCGCTGCACGGAGCCCAGCGACGACAGGAGCCACGTCGTGCAAGCGTCGACCTCGAACGGACTTGGAAAGAACGCTGCCTCTCCAAACAGAAAGCCAAATTTTCCTTCCGAGCAGTAAGCGAACACCCCAAATTCTCCACGGTGGCGTACGATGCGGGCTAACGCGGCAATCGGGTCGTGCGCCCGGTTGAGCAAATTCACGGCTAGGAGCACGGCACTTTCCTTGGCCGGATCCGCGATGTCCATCGTGTTGAGGTATCGCACGTTCGGGAGTTGCCGAACCAAGCGCTGCACTTGCTCGCGGCAATCCTTGTTTTCTTCCAAGTGAATCACCGTAAGCTGTGCGGCACTGCGCAGTCGTGCCAGGCCAGTTTGCGGCACCGGCGTTTCCGTCGGTTGGGTGTACTTGGCTCCCGGCTCTGCCAAGCGCAACGGAATGCTGGGGCTTTTGGCGGTGGATTCGGCCGCAGCGGTTTCTTTTCCTTTTCCAACCTTGCTCGAGGCTGGGGCGGCCGGACCGGTTGCGGCGCGACGCAACTCCTGCAGTGCGGCCTGGGCTTGCACCCGTTCTTCGCGCTCGAGTTCCAGCTGCGCTTGGACGTCGTCGAATGCGGTTCGTAGCTCGTCGAATTGGCGTTGGAGCCGCTCCAGCTCCGCTTCCTTTGCTTGCAAGGCCTCGGTGCGTTGATTGAGTTCCACCAGGTAGTTGGCCACCACGGCCGAGTGATTTTGAGCTGCCTCGGCACGCAGGCGTTCCAATTCCTCCACCCGAGCCTCGAGTCGGGAGATTTCCGCTTTGTACTTGCGCAGCTCTTCGGGCGACAGCCGTTCGCGCCGGAGTCGCTCGCACTCGCGATCGAGCTGATTGGCCAACGTTTCCAGCTCCGCCACCCGCAGCGAGAGCGCGCCCCGCTCGGCGGCAAGCTCGTCGATTCGCGCTGTCAAAGCGGCTTGAGCTTGCAATGCAGCGACACGCTGCTCCTCCCGCTCTTGGCCAAGTTGGCGGATGACTGCCGACAGTTTTTCCACCTGAGTTTTCAGCTCCGCGCGTTCTCGTTCGAGCTCCAACAAATCGGTATTCGAAAGCGCGGGCCGCGCTGCTCGTTCGTTCTGCAACAAGGTGATTTGCGCTTGCAGCTGTGCTTGGTGTGCGCGCGCGGCTTCGAGAGCATCGCGCAATCGTTCCCGCTCGGCGTCGAGTTGCTGCCGAATGGCAAAATACTCCGACTGTTCCTTTTGCCGTGCAGCCTCGACCTCGCGAAGTCGTTGGACAGCCGCCTCGCGCTCGCGCAAAGCTTCCGCGTGAGTGTCCTCGAGCTGGCGTAGAGTTTGTTGCAGTGCTTCGTACTCCGCACGCAGTGCCTGATGTTCCTGAGACAGAACTTCCTGGCTTTGCAGAATCGCAACCGACTGCTCTTGGAGCGTCTCGAGGTGGTGTTTGGTTGCCTCCAGTTCGCTAAGGGTTCGGGCGCGCGCTGAGCGTTCTTCCTCTAGCTCTCGAGCCAGCGCCTGCAGTCGCTGTTCGAGGAGGTGACATTGCTCCTGCCAGTGGGTCGCCTCCGTCTGCGGTGCGGCAGCAGCACGACGGGTGGTTTCCAGTTCGGCACGCAGGGTGTCGGCAAGCTGCTCCGCGGCTTCCAATCGCTGGCGCCATTCGTCCGCCTCGGCACGCAAAGCAGCAACTTGGGCAGCATATTCGTCGTGGACCTGGTCGTGTTTCGTTCTCGCAGCTTCCAGCGCCGCCTCGAGCGCTGCAATTTGAGCCACCGCGCGTTGCCGCTCGTGCTCGAGTCGCTCGACTTCCTGTTGGTGGGTGGCCAGTGTGGTTGCACGTTCCGCAAGGAGAGCGTCCGCCTGGCTCCGTGCGGCCGCGAGGTCGCGCTCCAGCGTTTCGCTCCGCGACTGCGCCGCGGCGAGGGCGGTTTCCAAGCGGGCGATTTCCCCTCGTGCCTGGTCCAAACTGGAACGGAGAGCTGCTTCCTGTTCCTTGAGTTCTTGGGCGGTGCGCTGGCTTGCGTCCAGCGCTTCCCGCAAGGTCTGGGTCTCTCGTTGCAGCTCGCTGCGCTGAATGTCGAGTGTGCGCACGGTTTCTTCGAGCGCCTGCTGTCGCCCGTGGGCCCGATGCATCTGAGATTCGTGCTCCACCTCGCGACGCTCGTGCTCTTGTGCGAGCAAGCGATAGGCGAGACCTTGCTGCGCTGCGTGGCAACGCGCTTCGGCAGCGCCGAGGATCGACCCGTGGAGAGTCACTGTTGCGCGAGCGAGCTGTTGTTCCAGGGCGGCGTACTGGATTCGGAGGCGATCCAGTTCGGCACGCGCGGAACTGCTCTCGGCTTCTTCTCGAGTGAGCGCCGCGCGAAGGTTGCTGCACTGCTCTTCGAATTCGGACTGCTGCTGCGCAGATCGAGAACGTTCGTCGGCTAAGAGTTCCTGCAAGCGAGCGCACTCGGTTTCCAGCGCCTGGGCTCGGGCTTGCACTTGCTCGAGTGCCTCGCGTAGTTCCGCGGCCAGGGTCTCGGCCGCAGCTCGTTCAGCTTGTTCCGCCCGAAGAGTGTGCTCTAAGGCCCCCACGTGCTCGCTTTGCTTGGCTAGCCGATCCAACGCTGTGCGGAGCTCTTCCGTACGCCCCGACAGGGCTTGCCGCAGTTGTTCAAGGTCCTGTTCGTAGCGGACAGATGTGGCCTTGGCGTCTTCGAGCGCTTGCCGCAGCGTCGAAAGCTCTTGCTCACGCTCGTTACGGTATTGGTCGAAGGTCTGTTGGAGTTCCTCTAGTTGTTGGCTCCATTCCGCTTGCCGGCGGCGAAGCAAATCATCGTAGATCCCACGTTCTCGTTCGAGTTCGCTCCGGGCAACGCGCAGTTCCTCTTCGAGGCGTAGTTGTTCCTCGGCATCGAGCTGGGTGCGAAGCTGTAGGGAACATAGCTGCGCGCGCAGCGTTCCCAGTTCACGTTCAACGGCGACGTTGCGGTTTTGTTCCTCTTCCAGGGCCCGAGCGAGAGCATCGCGCGTCCGAGCCCACTCCTCTGCTCGCTCGGCAGCGGAGCGCTCCTGTGCCGCGCGGTCGCGTTCGAACTCGGTGCGAGCGATGGCAAACTCCGCCTGCAAAGCTTGTACGGCGGTTTCGAGCTCCTCGATGCGTGCGTGGGCCTCGTGCAACGCGACCGTGAGTGTATCGCTGCGCGCGCTTCGCTCGGAGGCGAGGTTCCGAACCTCCTGCAACTGGGATTCGAGTTGACTCTGAGTCTCCAAGAGGCGTGCGATCGTCTGCTGCGCTGCCTCGGTAGCTTGCCGGTCGGCCTGCCGTTCTTCGGTCAATTGTTCCAGTGCGGAACGGAGTTCCTTTGCCTGTTCGTTGGTGCGCTCGAGTTCCTGTTGCAGCCGTTCGATTTCCGCTTGCAGGACGGCATTCTCGGTTTCCAAGTCAGCAACGCGAATTTGGGTAGCTTCCAATAAGGTTTCGAGCTCGGTGGCACGTCGCCGAAATCCCTCCGCTGCAAGCTGCCACTGCCGGGCCTGCTCCTGCGCTTGGTGGTGTTGCTGCTGAAGATCCTGCAGGCGTGCTTCCAGTTGTTCGCGCAGGGTTTGGGCCGCACGCTTGAGAGCCTCCACCTGAGCAACGGCTTCCCGCGTGCGCGATTCTGCGAACGCTACGCGCTCCCGAGCTGTAGCCTCACTGGCTTGCAAACGGCGGAGTAGTTGGTCGCGCTCCTGCCGTAACGACTCCACGGTTGACTGGAGTACGACGAGGTCTTCCGGCGCAGGTGCTGGTGGGTGGCTCGCTGCGCCCTGTTCGTGGGTTTCCCCTTCTACCATGGGAGGCGACCCTCCATACGCGGCGCTGGCTCACTCGAGCGTAGCCAAGTGCGCCGGCAAAATGTCTTGACCGGCCACACGCACCATCTCCTCGATGAGCTGCTCCTTCGTAAACGGCTTGGTGAGATAGCCTTGCGCACCAACCTCCCGTGCGCGCCCGCGATGCTTCTCGCTCGACCGCGAGCTGCACACGATCACCGGAAGGTGGCGGAGGTGAGGCTGGCGGCGAATTTCAGCGATCAGCTCGTACCCGTGCATTCGAGGCATCTCGAGGTCGGTAATCACCAACCGGAACCTTCCAGTGGCGAGCTTGTCCAAAGCATCGAGGCCGTCGACAGCGGTATCCACCTCCCAGCCTTCGCTTTGCAGAAACCGGCTGGTGAGTTTGCGCACGCTGATGGAGTCGTCCACCACGAGAATGGCTTCCGGGCGAACTTCCTCGACTTCGCGCTGGGCTTGAAAGATAAACGTCGACTGGTGCGGAGCCTCGGCCTCGAGGATCTCGAACAAATGGGCCACGTGGAGGGTGAAAATCACCGTACCGTCGCCAGAAATGGTGGCCCCAGAGAGGAAGGGGTGGTGGTCCAAGAGGCGCCCCAAAGGTTGGAGCACGGCCTCCCGTTGCGGCTCCACGCGGTCGACAACCAGGGCCATGAGCTTGTCGCCGCTGCGCAAGAGGAGTCCGGTGGCGGCGTCGGGGGGTGCGGGTTGCTCCACGAGCGGTCCGAGGAAGAGGAGTGGGACGAGCTCGTTGCGCACTTGGAGCATGGGCTGGCCGTCGACGTTGACGATTTGTTCGCGATGAACCGCCACCGCTTGCTCGACAAAGTCCGCGCCAATTGCGTACTGGTGGTCACCCACGTGCAACAGCAGCACCTCGTCGATGCTGGTGCTGATCGGCAAAAGCAAGCGGATCGTGGTGCCTTCGAAGTCGCGCGACTCGACTTGCAAGCTACCGTTCAAAGCAGCGATTTCTCGAGCGACGACGTCCATGCCGACGCCACGCCCAGAGAGATCGGTGACCTCCTCGCCAGTACTGAATCCGGGCTGGAAAATCAGGGACAGGAGTTGTTCGCGCGTAGGTTGCGCGTGGGCCGGGATCATTCCGAGTGCGCGGCCTTTGGCGAGAATGGCCTCGTAGTCGATGCCGCGGCCATCGTCTTGGACCTCGATCACCACGCTGTTGTGGCGCGGGTGGGCAGCAATTCGGATCGTACCAGCCGTAGCCTTCCCGCGTGCTTGCCGTTCTTCTGGCAGTTCGATCCCGTGGGAGACGGCATTCCGTACGAGGTGCAAAAGCGGCGCGTAGAGTGCTTCGACGATGGCCTTGTCGAGCTGGACGTCGCCGCCTTCGAGCACCAGGTCCACGATTTTGCCCGCTTGCCGGGCGGCCGTGCGCACCGGGCGCAGCAAGCGACGGAATACTGCCTCGAGCGGGATCATCCGCAAGCGGGTGATTTGCCGCTGGAGCGAGGAGGTAATCTTGTTGAATTGGCGAGACTCGTCGCCGAAGGATTCGATGAGCTTGCCCAACTGATCGGCAATCTCTCCGGTGTCGGTTGCAAGCTCGATGACGCTGCGCGCAAGGATGTTGACGTCGTCGTACTTGTCGAACTCTAGGTCGGTAAAGAAGTTGTCCGACTCTGCAGCGGCCGTTTCATTGGCAGCCGGCTGCCCACGACGCTCGCCGATGGTGTATTCGTAATGCTCTTGGAAGCCTTGGATGAGGTCGGTCAGCCGACGCCGGCAGTAGTCCAACTTGTCGCGCAGCTCCGCGAACGTCTCGATTTTCCTCTCCATGCGGGTGCGACTCACGACCAGCTGGGTTACCTGGCTCATGAGCGCATCCAAACGCGATGCATGGATACGGACTGTGCCCGCTTCCAGCTCTGCTTCCACGGGTGCCGGCTCCATGGGTGCAGCCTCGGTGGTGGGCGCCGTGGGAACCTCCGCAACCGGGGACTGGGCCGCCGCCTCGGCGCTCAAAGCAGCGATCTCGGCAGCGACTTGCCGTGCCGCTTCGGCCGATGGCGCTACGCCGGTGCGGGCTTGGGCAACAAACGCACGCACGGCATCGACCAGCCGGAACAACAGGTCCACCAAACGTTCGGTCGGGAGGCGTAAGGTGTTTTGCAGCACGGCCTCCAGGAGCGACTCGCCTTGGTGCACTTGCTCGGCGATGTGGTCGAGACCGACGGCACCCGCGGCCCCCTTGAGGGTATGGAACCGCCGAAACAAGGCTTGCAAGAGATTGCGATCGTCGGGCTGGCGCTCCAACTGGAGCAGCATGCGCTCGGAGGCTTCGAGCGCTTCTTCGGCATCGAGCACGAACGCTTCGAGCAGTTCCGGATCGATATCACCCAGGGAGATCCGTTCTGGCTGAGCAGCACTGGGTGCCTCGCCGGGCAGCAGGGCAGGCGGAAGTTCGGGCAACGGCAAGTCCGCAGCTTGGAAAATGGTTCCGAGCGTTGTTCGCACCGGCTCGATTCGCTCCGCAGCCAGCTCTCCGATTTCCGAAGCTTCGCCGAAGGTGTCTTGGAGGTAGCGCGCGAGATTGGAAAGCTCTTCCCGTCCGACCATGGCCGCCGAGCCCTTGATGGTGTGGAATACACGGGAAAGGTCGTAAAAGGCTTGCGCGCGCCGGTTTGGGTCGTTCAGTTGCGTAAGCAGTTCCGGGACGCGAGCCAGATTTTCGCGGAGTTCTTCGTTGAACGTTTCTGCGAGTTCCGCAAGCCAAGCATCGTCTTCGCTGCTCGTAGCGCCTTCTTCCGCGGGCTCCCCCCTGGTGGCCTCCGTTTCGTCGCCCTCGTCCGTATGCAGGGCTTGCCGGACCGTTTCGGGAAAGCACAAGGCGAATTCCGTATACAAATTTTCCTGCCGTTCCGGGTTGGCTCCCTCGAGGGCATCTTGAAGAATTTGCTCCACGTACGGGAGCGCTGCTTGCAGTTGCTGCACGAGCACTCCGGGAACGAACCGCGGGGAAGGGGGAGCAGCAAGGAAAGTGGCAATGCGTTCGATGGCTTCGCCGGCTTGACTCAAGTATGTGAGTCCCACAAGCCCGGCGCTGCCTTTCAGTGCGTGTCCGTGGCCACGGAGCCGCTGGACCGCTTCGCGGTCGTCGCTCTGCTCCAGTCGCGCGAGTTCTTCGCGGATTCCGTCGAGAAGTCGGAGGACGTCCTCGCGGAACAAATCTTTGATTTCGTCCAGCCGGAAGCGATCTGCCATTTCCACTCTCCCCGCAACCGGAGCCGTCGGCGGTTAGGAAAACGACAACGCGCGCCCGTTGCCGCGGTTGGCCGCGGCGTCGCCGTCGCCACTTGCTGCAACCAGCGGCTCGGTTCCCGTTTCGCCCTCGGCCCCGGGCGTGGGGGCAGGCGTTTCCAGTTCCGTTTCGGGCACACGGAACAAGCCAATTTGCTCGTTCAGCTCCTTGGCGACTTCGAACAAACTTGCCGAGTTTTGTTGGGTTCGCTCCGCTGCCAGCTGTGCTTGGCGGGCAACCTCCGAGATGCTTTGCATTGCGGCGCTGACTTGCTGTGCCGTGGCTGCTTGCTCTTCGGTTGCGCGGGAGATGTCCGCAATGAGTTGGGCACTTTGCGTGGAGGCTTGAAGAATTTCTTCCAAGCTGGTGCCTGCCTCGAACACCATGGAGGTTTGCTCTTCCACGTACTGGGCCTGACGCTCGATGTTGCCGACAGCGTCGTTGGTTTCCGCTTGGATCGACGCGATGAGTTCGGCGATTTCTCGCGTAGCGGCCTCGGTCTGCTCGGCGAGTTTGCGGACCTCGTCTGCGACCACGCTGAACCCCAGGCCGTGTTCGCCGGCACGCGACGCCTCGATTGCGGCGTTCAATGCGAGCATGTTCGTTTGCGCAGAGATTTTTTGGATTGTGTTCGTGATCGTGGAGATTTCCATCGACCGCTCGCCAAGCCGCTTGATTTTCACCGCTGCTGCACGGGTGTTCTTCTGCAACGCGTCCATCCCGGCGATGACCCGCTTCACCAAGTCGCCGCCTTGCTGGGCAGCCGCTTCGGTTTTGCGAGCTGCATCGGCGGCAATGGAGGCGTCGGTTTGCACCGACTGAATCCGTTCGGTCATGTTTCGGACCGATTCAGCCGTTTCTGCCACTTCTTGGGCCTGACGCACGGCGCCGCTAGCAAGTTGGTCGGCAGAGGAGCGAATGCCGGTGGCTGCGTCGAACACTCGGGACGACGCCCCCCGGAGGTGTTGGATCAAGGCGCCGACGTTTTCGAACATCAAATTGAGTGCGTCGGCCAAGTTTCCGAGGGTTCCGCTTCCCACGACGGCACGCTGGGTAAAATCGCCATCGGCGGCAGCGGCCACGACCATGAGCAAATCGCGGATTTCCTTTTGCAGCCGGCGGTGCTCTTCTTCCGCTTGCACGAGAGCGTCGACGCGCTCGTCGAGAGCTTGGTTCAAGCCTTGCGCCAGTAACCCCAGCTCGTTGCGGGCGCGCACGCGGGCGCGAGCGCGGTAGTTTCCTTTCTGGATCTCAGCCACCACGTTCGCGAGCGCGCGTACGGGGCGGGAGAAGGTAGCGGACACGAGGATGGCTGTGAGCAGGAACCCACCAATGAGGGCACCCGCAAGGCTCGAGGTCATTTTGCGGAGCTGGACAACAGGTTCGAGAGCCTCGTCTTCGGTGATTTCCGCGACCACAAGCCAGTCGAGTCCGTGGAGGTTTTCCAGCGGTGCGGAGGTGCCGAGGACCGGGATTCCCCGGTAACCGATGTAGCGACCGGCGAACTCTTCCTGTCCGGGCGGGATGTGCGTTGCCTCCGTGTCGACCTTCTGCCGCAGCACGGCAGTGCGCGCTTGCGCCAGTGCGGGGTTGTTCTGGCTGAGTTCTCCGAAGAACCGAGATTCGCTTCGCAGCAAGAGGTCATTGGGCGCAGCTCCTACGAGGTACGCCTCACCAGTTTTGCCAAGGCCGGACCGCGCCCACTGGTTGTCTGCGGTCATAATGGCATTGATTTCGTCGATGTTCAGTTGAACGATGAGTGCCCCGATTTTTTGCCCTGCTTCGTAAATCGGGCTTCCAGCAAAGGCGGATGCCCGGCCGTGTTGCGCGAAGTAGGGAGCAAAGTCGAGTAGGATGTAATCCCCTTCGCGAGCCTCGGCCTGCAAGCGTTGGAAGAGCTGTCCAATGGAGCTTTGTGCAAAGCGGCCCTCGCTCAGGCTCGCTTGATAGTCCGGTCCCTTGTTCACCGAGTACACAACGCGGCCCGTGGCAGCGTCGACGAGGTACACATCTTCGTAGCGAAAGCGAACTGCGGTGTTCACGAAGACCGGGTGCCACACAGCATGGTAACTGCTGTACCGAGTGTTGTCTTTGGCGTTTTCCAGCAAGAGCTTGCGTGTCGGCGGATTGGGGTTGTTGGCGACGTACTGCGATTGCAGGTACACGCCAGAACGATGGGGAGAAATGACCTCGCTCAAATTGATGGTCTTGTTGGCCAGCTCGGTACCGAAGAAGCTGCTGAAGTACTGTTTGACGGCTTCCTGGTGGGGGCGGAGTTTTTCGCCTTCGGTCATCGGGTCCGTTTCGAGCTCCTTCACCGCGGTAATGAACTGCCGTACGGCCAAGGCGGTGGACGGGTTGCGCGCGAGGCTCAGCACTTGGTCTTCGAGGCCGTTGAGGTAGCGCTCGATCTCACGCTGCTTGTTGTCGCGCACGGTTGCGAGCTGCCGCAACGCCTGCTCCCGCAGCGAATCGGAGGCGACCCGATAGCCGATGTATCCTACCGTAGCGATGGCCGCGACCGCGAGGGGAACGAACGCCAGAATGAGCTGCCACAGAATGGGAAAACGGACGGCGCGTTGCCGCTTTCCGGTTGCCTTTTCATCGGGCTTTGTTGCCATCGTGAACACCCTCCCTTCGGGCCAGATTCACTCGGCCGTGCGCAAACTGAATCCCTGCGCACGGCGCTGCTGAAATCCTTCTTGCGTCATGGCCACTGCTTGCCGGGCCAGGCTTTGAGGATCCAAGATGTACACCACCCCAGTGGGCCCCTCCCAAAATCCTTTCACGTGAGGACGCCCGACCTCCGCCGCAGAAGCCGGCCGGATGTCTTTCGGACTGATGGGGCGCACCTCGCGCACCCGGTCGACCACGAGGCCCATGTGGACGTTTTCCACGGAAAGAACGAGGACGTGGTCCTCGGGCGTGAACGGTCGCGGCTCGAAACCGAGGAGCAAGTCGAACCGGACGAGCGGCAGTACTTCGCCACGCAAATTGATCACGCCGAGCAAGATCTCGGGTGCACGCGGAACTGGCGCGGGCACTTCGTCGAACAAGACCTCCCGCGCAGCGCTGACCGGCACCGCGAACAGTTCCCCGTTCCGAGCGAACACGCAGTGTTCTTGCCCGAGTTGCGCTAGGCGCTCGGTCAGTTGATCGGCGACATCCACTCTCGGTGGCGTCAGCGGAACTTCGGTGTTTGGCGAAGTCGCTGGGTGTTTGTCGGTCATACGTATTTTCTCACAATCGCTAGCAAGTCGTTGGGCGAGAACGGTTTCGCGAGGTAATCGGAGGCGCCTTGGCGCTGGCCCCAGAACCGGTCGCTCTCTCCGTTCTTGGAACTCACGATCACCACGGGGATGTGCTTGGTGGCTGCGTCGCGCTTGAGCTGCCGGCAGGTCGCGAAGCCGTCCTGTCCGGGCATGACGATGTCGAGCAAAATTAGATCGGGCTGCTCGGTTCGCGCTCGCTCGATGGCTTCCATCCCATTGCTTGCCCTAATGCATTCGTACCCGGCTGGGCGCAAAGTGTCGGCCATGAGTTGTACGTCGCTACGCATATCGTCCACGATGAGAATTTTCGGCATGGTCGTTGATTCCCCTCCAAATAGGACAATTCGTTCCATTTGATGGATTGAGTGCGGCTGCGTTCATGAAGCGCTGAGAGATTCCCCGCTCAGCGACGGGCTGGGCTCGGCTGTCTCGAATTCGTTCGACGCACCCGCGATCGGCTCTGCCATTGCTTCCTGCTGGCTGGGCGAGCGGTCTTCCGCGAGGATGTGCTCGGCCTCGAAAAGGGATTGGGCAACGACGCGAATCCCGCGAACACCGAGCGCCTCTTCCCGGGCCCGCGGATCTTCCAAAGCCGCGGGTGGGGTACGTTCTGCGGTTGCGACCCCAATGACGCGAGCGTTCTGCAGCTCTGGCAGCCGTGCGGCGACGGCAAGTTGCTCCCAGAGAGCACCGGACCACGTCACCTCGGCCAAAACCACCGTTGGTCCGAACAGTCGCACCACCATGGGGAGTTGACGAAAGCCCTCGGTGACTTGGAACACTTGCCAGTCGGGGTGCGCGGCCACGAGTGCCGGAAGCTGGCGATGCACAGTTCCTCCCTTGGAGCAAACCACGAGGACGCGTGGTCGCTGCACAGTAGAGTCGTGCCCCAGAGCACCAGCCGACGTAGCCCGGAAGACCAAGCGACAAGCTCGCCGGAAAATCTCGTGCAGGGATTCGTCGAACGACCGCACAGAGCCGTCGCCATACAAGCGGTACCGGGCTCCGGAACGCGCGTGCTCGAGCCCTTCTCCCAGTTCCCGTACCAGCGCTTCGAGAATTTCGATGTAGGATTTCGCCTGATCTGCAGCGGCCCCGAGCGGTGTGTCGACTTCTTCGACATACACCCCTTCGGTGCTCGAACGCAGCGTCTCGAACATGAGATCGAGCGCCTCGCGCCGTGCAGCTTCGGAGGCGAACGGCGAGTGCGCTTCCACTCGCATGCCCTCGGCCAACGGAAGAGAAGGCAGCGGCCGTCGCGGAGCCGGCCGTGGCCGTGGTGCCACCCGAGCAGGTGGGGCCAAGGGTTCGGCTGCCAGCGGCGGCGCCACGGGTTCCGGCGGCGTCGCCACTGGAGGTGGAGTCGGGGTAGGGGGTGGAGCTTGTTCGCTGGTCCAGCTTGGCGGTGGAGGCGTCGGGGCAACTGGCGCAACTGGCGCAACTGGCGGGATGGAGAGACCTTCGGCTTCGTGCACCGGCACTGCTGCCTTGACTTGCTCTCCCGCCGCCGTTTTGGCCAAGACCTCAGCGACGATGCCGGTAACCACCTGCGGCTTGAAGGGCTTGGCAATGTAGCTGACGACGTTGTGGGCGTCGCGATACGCTTGCCGGATCTCCGCTCCCTTTGCGGAGACGAGAATCACAGGAATGTGAGCCGTTTCAGGATCCAAGGCCAACTGTTGGCACACTTCACTCCCGCGCATGTCGGGGAGGATGAAGTCGAGAAGGATCACGTCCGGCTTGAACGACCTGGCTTTCGCTAGCGCATCTGCGCCGTCTACTGCCAACTCGAGGTCATAACCGGCAGGCTTGAGGACAATTTCCAACGCCTTCCGAATCGTCAGGCTGTCATCCACTCCGAGAACTCGGGGTTTTCTTTCCGACATCATGAATTCGCTCCCGTTGCTTCGTTCTCAGCGGGCCTCGCGGAGGTGCTTCACCCGCCGCTCGTCCGTCAGTTGCTGCACAATCTCCGTAAGAACCCACGCGGGAGAGTCGGCGATCCGGCGAAGGTGGCCCGCAGTGTCGCCCGGCTGAAAGGAGTACGTGCCTTCGCGAAGGGCGAGAATTTCTTTCAAGGCCTCAGCACCTCGCTGGTCGGCGCACTCTGCGTCGATGAGCGCACCGCTACGGAAAATGACCGAAGCCTTGCCTTTGGGGCTTTCTACTTGCACGGTGCCAGATTGGCCGGCTGCGGCGAGTTCGAGCAAATCCCGCAAAAATTGCTCGCTGCCGAGCGAGCCTTGAACCCCTCCGTTCAAGCCGTGCACTTCTTCGAGCGCTTTCAAAACCGTCCTGGCCGCAGCAGCGGCACGCGTGAGCCCGTTGCGCTTGGCAAGGCGCGCGTAGGTTCTCAATCCGGCCGCTGTGCATTGCTTGCGTAGCTCCGGCACCAACCGATCGAGCCGAGCTTGCCGGTCGCGGAACGCCAGGGCCTCCTCCAGCAAGGGATCCAACGCGTCGCGCAGCGTATTGCTGAGGATTCGGTTGGGATCGAGCAGCACGTGCACCGCACCATCGATCTCCACGAGGTGCCCCACCGGATGGCCGCCATCGCGCAGCAGAGCTGCGGCGACCGGAGCACGCTCTGCGAGGTCTAGTTCGCGAACGCCGGTGAATTCGTCTACCCGCAGCGCGAGCAACGCGGAACCGGAGCGTACCACAGCAAACGCAGGCCGTTCCGCCACTCCGAGCACATCGTCCAGCCCGAACGCCTGGCGCAAGTCGACGACCCACGCGGGTTGGCCACGATGTATGAGGAATTGCTGCGCCGAGCCGTCGGCTGCCTTGAGCGTGTGGAGAACCACTTCTCTGCGGGGGTAGATGGCTTCCACCCAGTCCGCGTGCAGGCAAAACTTGCCGTCGTCGACATGGAACACGAGAACGCGACTCATCGTCGCTGGCGTTGTTTGCTTCACTTCCACCTTGAGCCCTCCAGGAACGCACGGCATTCAGCAGAAGCTGTGCCAGTTGTTAGGTGTGGTAGTTGGGCGAAACTCAGCACCCGTCCGCCTGCGCGACCTGGTACTCTGTTGGCGCTGCGTTCGTTTGGTGCCGCAAAAAATGATAGGGGGCGCACAATTTTGTGAGCTTTTTGCGCGATCCCTGCCATTTTTCGCGTCAGCACAGTGTTTGCACGTTTTGAACGCTCATGAGACTTCCACTGATTACGGGGATGTTTGCGGTTATGGTGTTGCTGTGGACTGACCTCAGTGTGGGCCAGGGGGTGGATTGGACTGAGTACTTTCCAGACGACCCGCTCGCTCGACCGGAACACCGAGCGAAAAAAGAGAGAAAAGAAGAGGCGAGTGCCGCTCATCAAGGTTCGAGTCCTGCCGCGCCCGACAAAACCCAAAAGCAAGAGTCAGCTTCTCGTTCCGAGAATTCCTCTGCGTCCGGATCGACGGCTCGCGCGAAAAGAGGGAAAGCCAGTCGCACTTCGGAGGAGAGCTCCCGCGCTAGGCCGGGAAACGCCGGCTCGAAGCGCAGGCAGGCGAATTAAACGCTGTAACGCGACTTGGTTGCCTTGCGCTGGTGGGAACTGCCCGCGGAGCGCACAAGCGCTGTTCTCAAGATCTGCCCCGGGTGGCAACGCGGCTCGAGCAGAGCAACGAGGGATCCCAGGCTTCGATTCACACTCCCGGCGGTTTTCGCCTGATGCGGCCGGCGGCTGTGCGGGCGCGGATTCTTACCGCACGTTCTGTACGTAGCGAACGTCGGAGCCCAACTGGGTTGCTTAACAAATTCGTGGGAGTTGCTCGCCGCTGAGCATGTGGAGGAAGCGGCTTGTACCGAGTCGGCTCCTTAAAGTCACATGACCACGAGGGGTTGCTTCAACTTCCCCAATGATGGCTGGCACGGTTTCCGTGGATCGCGACCCCAGGATTTCCAAAGCACGTTCCGCTTCATGAGCGGGTACGAAAGCGACAAAGCGGCCCTCGTTGGCAACGTAAAGCGGATCCAGTCCGAGGATCTCGCAAGCTCCGCGGACATCGTCGCGAACAGCGATGTGGTCTTCGTGGATGACAATGTGCGTGCCCGAGGTTTCTGCCAGTTCCAGAAGCGCTGTAGCCAAACCACCGCGCGTGAGGTCCCGCAAACAGTGCACGGCAACCCCGTGCTCGAACAGCGCGCTCGTGAGTTGGTGAAGGGGAGCACAGTCGCTCTCAATCTCGGTTTCGAACTGTAACGACTCGCGGGCTGCCATGATGGCGATGCCGTGACGACCAATATCTCCGCTCAGAATGACGGCGTCTCCTACCTGAATTGCACTGGGCGACACGGGCAGGTCGTGCTCGATGACGCCAACTCCGCTCGTATTGATGAACAAACCGTCGCCCTTGCCTTTGTCGACCACCTTGGTGTCACCCGTCACGATTTGCACCCCGGCTTGCCGTGCCGCCTCGGCCATCGAGGAGATCACCCGCCACAACGTTTCCATGGGCAGGCCTTCTTCCAGCACGAGTCCGACACTCAAGTACAACGGGCGAGCACCACACATTGCCAAATCGTTCACGGTGCCGTTGACGGCGAGCGTTCCAATGTTGCCTCCGGGGAAAAACAAGGGGCGCACGACGTAGGAGTCGGTCGTGAAGGCAATGCGCTTCCCTTCGAGCGGAAAGACGGCCCCGTCGTGGCGCGCTTCGAGCCACGGATTGCGGAAGCTTGCCAGAAACATCTTGGCCACGAGTTCGTGCATGAGTTTTCCCCCGCCGCCGTGCGCGAGCAGCACTACCGGATACTGGTCTAAGGGGACAGGGCAAACGAAGGAGCCATGTTCCAAGCTACGTTCGCCCATCCTGGCCTCCGGCGACATGGCGGTAGCGGTAGTAAGCCGCGCACGCTCCCTCGGACGAAACCATCGTCGGCCCCAACGGATGTTCGGGAGTGCAGGTTGTGGCAAAAGCGGGACACTCTAGCGGTCGTTTGGCTCCCTGAAGCACGAGCCCGCTGATGCAGGTTGTGTCGTGATCGGGCGGCGCGACGGAAATCCCAAAGCGACGCTCCGCGTCGTAGCGCGCGTAAGGCTCTGCCAGTCCGAGACCGCTGCGAGGAATCTCCCCGAGGCCGCGCCAGTGGCGGGGAACAACTTGGAACACCTCGCGCAGGGCTGCTTGCGCTGCTTGGTTCCCGTCCCGCCGCACGGCGCGAGCGTACTGATTTTCCACGACAGCGCGGCCCGACTCGAGTTGCTGAACACAGAGGAGCACTCCCTGCAAGATGTCGATCGGCTCGAACCCAGTGACGACCACCGGCACATGGTACTGTTGTGCGATGGGCTCGTATTCAGCGTATCCCATCACTGTGCAAACGTGACCGGCCGCGAGGAACCCTTGCACCTTGCAGCCTGGCGATTCGAGGATCGCCCGTAGCACGGGAGGCACGAGAAAGTGCGACACGAGAAGGGAAAAGTTCTCGATGCCGCGCCGGCGAGCCTCGAGAACGGCCATTGCGTTGGCCGGCGCCGTGGTCTCGAAGCCGACAGCAAAGAACACCACCTCGCGGTGCGGGTTCGCTGCCGCGATCTGCACGGCATCCAGCGGCGAGTACACGATGCGTACGTCGCCACCCTCGGCTTTCACACGGAGCAAGTCCGAAGAACTTCCGGGCACGCGTAGCATGTCGCCGAAGGAACAGAAAATGACTTCGGGCAGCCTGGCAATGGCGATTGCCTTGTCGATCAGTTCGACCGGCGTGACGCACACGGGACATCCAGGGCCGTGCACCAATCGAATTTCCGGCGGCAGGAGTTGATCGATCCCGAAGCGCACGATGGCGTGCGTTTGACCGCCACAAACCTCCATGATGGTCCATGGGCGCTGCACGATGCGCGCGAGGGCTTCCGCATATCTCCGTGCCGTCTTGGCGTCGCGGTATTCGTCGAGGTACTTCATCCGTCGTTTTCTTCTCGGTCGAGCTCGCCGAGTTCGTGCAAATAGG
Organism: uncultured Binatia bacterium (SeqCode); assembly: GCA_964534275.1. Taxonomy (GTDB): domain Bacteria; phylum Desulfobacterota; class Binatia; order HRBIN30; family HRBIN30; genus HRBIN30. Next base: position 52,837 of record CAZHQG010000006.1, read on the forward strand.
TAAATACACGTTGTGCTTCGTCGGGATTCACGATTCCAATTGCAAAGCCAACGTGGACGAGGACGTAGTCCCCAATCCGGGCCTCGGGAACGTACGCAAGGTGCACTTCCTTGACGATGCCGCCAAAGCTCACCCGGGCGGTACGCAGTAAGGGATCGTCGCCTTGAATCGCGAGAATTTTACCTGGAACCGCAAGACACATGGCGGACTCCTTCGGCGACCCCTTCGATTTCACGACTTGCGACCACGAGCTGCCCCAGTGCGATGCTGCCGTCGTTCGGTGGAATTTGTCGCGGCCACGCCGTGCCAAGGCCCTCGCGCTGCAAATGTGCGACCACACGTTCCAGGAGGAGCTTGTTTTGAAAGCATCCTCCACTCAGCACCACGGTGGGATGCGCAAAGCGGCGTGCGACCTTCACGACGATCCCCGCAAGCGTCTCGTGAAACTTGGTGCCAATCATAGGAACGGGAAGCCCTGCGCGGAGATCCGCGACGATTCCGTGTAGCATCTCGCGCCAATCGACCACGAGCGGACCATCGTTCCCGGGCTCCTCGATCGTAAATGGATACATGGACTCCGTGGGCGGTGCCCCCTCGCTTGCGAACTCGAGTTCCATTGCAGCTTGCGCTTCGAATTGTGCCACCAGTCGCAAGCCTAGCAGCGCTGCCACACCATCGAAGAGGCGCCCCACCGCCGTGGTTCGGAGGCAAAGAGCCATTTTCTTCAGCATGGTCGAGAAAACACGGATCTCCTCTGGGGTGCACGATTTCACCGGCGCGAGGTCGTCGTGCTCCGGCCACGAAGGACCAAAGAGTTCATACAACAAGGCAATGGCGATCCGGCGAGGCTCGCGAATAGCCGCTTCTCCGCCGAGAAGCACAAAGGGCCGCAGGTGGGCGACGCGAGCAACCTGCCGCTCACGCACGGAGAAAAACTCACCGCCCCAAACCGTACCGTCCAATCCGTAGCCCGTGCCGTCCCACGCGACGCCAAGGACGTGATCTTCGAGCCCGTTATCGGCCATGCACGCAAAAATGTGCGCTACGTGGTGCTGGACTGGATGTACCCGCAATCCTGAGTTCTGGGCGTGGCGGGTGGACGCGTAGTCTGGATGGGCATCGGCGACCAACACCGAGGGCTCGACTCGATGAATTTGTTGAAGGTGCCGATATACGCTCGCGAAGGTGGCCTGTGCAGCGGCTGTGTCGAGGTCACCAACGTGCTGGCTCAGTACCGCTTGGCCGTTCCACCCCAGGGCGATCGTGTTCTTCCCGTGCGCGCCCACGGCGAGCATCGGCTGTTTGATGAACGGCGCGGTGATTTTGAGCGGCGCGTAGCCTCGGGCTACGCGAAGGAAGAGTGGGCGTCCATTCACGACGCGAACGATCGAGTCGTCAGCATGTTGAGCGATGGGGCGGTTGTGGACGAGAAACAAGTCGGCAACGTTACCCAACCGCTCCAACGCATCCGATTCATCCGTGCAAATGGGTTCCTCGGAACGATTCCCACTCGTGGCCACGAACGGGCGCCGGAGTGCCGCTGCGAGGAGGTGGTGCAGCGGCGTGTAGGGTAGCATGATGCCGAGGTACGGGTTGCCGGGCGCTATGGAATCCGCCAGACGGACTGCGCCCTCCGCTCCACGCACGACCGGAAACCGATGGGCTTTGCGCGCGAGCACGATGGGCGCCTGTGCAGAACAAAGCAGGGCAGCTTCCATTTCGGTGAGCAGGCAACATCGCTGTGCCCAGTCCAGGTCAGGCACCATCACGGCGAGGGGCTTTGCAGGGCGCTGCTTCCGCTCTCGCAAGCGGAGCACGGCAGCTTCGTTGGTGGCGTCGACAAGCAAGTGAAATCCGCCCAAGCCCTTCACAGCGACGATGGCGCCTGCCGAAATGGCGGCCACGGATTGTAGAAGCGCGTCGTTTCCGGTTGCCAGCACGCGACCTGATGCGTCCCACAACTCCACCTGCGGGCCGCATCGAGGGCATGCGATTGCTTGTGCATGGAAGCGCCGATTCGCAGGGTCGTGGTATTCGCGCGAGCACTCGGTGCATAGCCGAAACAACCGCATGGTCGTGTGTTCGCGGTCGTATGGCAAAGCGGTCGTCACAGTGAACCGTGGGCCGCAGTCCACGCAGGCAATGAACGGATACCTGTAGCGGCGGTCGTCAGGATCGAAGAGTTCTGCGAGACAGTTCGTGCACGTGGCAAGATCCGGGGGAGGCAACGTCGTGCACGTGTCGCCTCCGGAAGCGGAGCTGCGGATGGTAAACGCCGTGTCCCCTCGGGGCGAAACTGGTTCGGTCGCGATGCGTTCCACACGGAGGGAGCGCGGCGCATTGGTTCGAAGACGCCGATGAAACTCTTGCACCGCATGCGCCTCGCCCTCGATTTCTAAGATGACTCCGTCCGGACCGTTGCAAACCCAGCCGGCGAGTCCGAGCTCCGTTGCTAGACGATACACAAACGGACGAAAACCGACCCCTTGCACCACACCGTTTACCGCGATGCGAACGCGAAGCACACGTTGCGGAGATTCGCCGGGTGCCGTGTTCATGGCTTGCGCACGGTGATCTCGAGCAGGCGCACGCTGTGGGCGTCCGGAGCGGTGGTGTCCTGGTTCACCTCGATCTCGGTTTCTGCACCTTCGGCAACAGTGCCTTGTGTGACCAGGGCGAAGTGATCCCGGAAATGCTCCGGTGTCATGTGGGACAGCCCCCCTAGCCGAACTCGAACTTTGGTAACCCGGCTGGCGCCATGCTCGCGCGCAAGGGCTTCGATCTTCCGCACCAAGTCCGCGATCAGCCTGGCTTCGTGCACAGCGACTCCTCACGACTCGCCATCGTGGTCTGGCCGTTTGGCGGAGGTGCCGTCCGCTTTTGGCACTCCCGATGGCTGCCAAGATTCTTCCGTAAGCGATGGATCCTCTAAGATTCGAAGAATGTTCTGAACGACTTCCGCTGCCGCACGAGCCACGGCGGGCGACAAACCAACGCCGTGTTGGAAGCTGTCGCCCTCAATGCCCAGTACGAGCAACCGAGGAGGCATGGTGCCGAGGACCCTCGCAAGCTCGATCATCTCCGCGATGGAATACGCATGGGTGGAGCTGCGGGCAAACACCGCCGGCACAGGTTGCCTTTGCGCCTCGAATCGGTGAATCGTGCCTGGAGGGCTTCCCGAAGAAACCGCATCTACCAGGATGACCAGGTCGGCGTCCTTCCATCGCTCGAAAAGGTCGATGGCATGCGGCTCGGTCGCAACTGCTTCCGCCCATGTTGGGAGGTGCGGTTCGAGCCTGCGCACGACGGCAAGTCCCACTCCATCGTCGCTGCGATATTCGTTGCCAAATCCCAGCACAAGTGCCTTCACACGTGTTCGATCTCTAGCTTCAGGAAGTGTGTGGCGCAGGAGATGCAGGGGTCGTAGCTACGGACGAGCTGCTCGCAGCGCAACGTGGCGTCGGGCAGGGGCAGAGACAAGATGGAAGGAACGCAGTGTCGCAGGTCGTCTTCGATCCGCCGCAGGTTTTGGGCAGTTGGAGGCACGATTTTCGCCTCGAGAATCGTGCCGTCCTCCCCGACGTGGTAGCGGTGATACAGCAAGCCACGCGGCGCTTCCGTGGCATGCATGCCTACACCGGACCGGGCAGTGACCTCAGCGGAACAAGGCTCACCGATGCCATGATATTCACGGATGATCGCGTGGGCTTCTTCGAGTGCATGAAGGATTTCCACTCCGCGCGCCAGGAGACTCGCAAACGGATTGTGCATCGGGGGACAAATGCCCACTTCGCATGCCAGCGCTTTTGCTTCGGGCTGCAAACGTTCGAAATTGAAATGGAGCCGCGCCAGGGGCCCGACCATGTAGCTGGTGCCCGTATCCGCGCGCACCGAGTGAAGCGCATTGGAGTGGGGAACCTGCAGTTCGCGAAAATGCTTTTCGTAGTCTTCCATGGCGATGTCGAGTCCCCAGGAGGAAACGATGCGCCCTTCGTTCATGGGGTATTCATCCGGGTGGAACAGGGAAACGAACTCGTATCGGCCGTCGAATGCCGGAAGCTCGAGCGCTGCTGCCCAGCGAAGCGTTTGCGCCGCTGCTTCGATGCCCCATTCTAGTTCGGGAAGAAGAGGGCGTAACTCCGAGGGGGCAGGGGCACGGTAGAAACCACCGACGCATACAGAGACGGGGTGGATTTCTCGTCCTCCCAAGATTGTCATCAGCCGATTGCCAATTTTTTTCAGTCGCAGCCCCCGCTCGACGATCGGACGCAGTGCAGGGTCGGACGCCATGCTGACTGCCGACTCGTGGCCGAGGAAATCTGGCAAATGCAGCAGGAAGACGTGCAACGCATGGCTCTCGATCCACTCGCCGCAGTACAACAGCCGGCGTAGACTCCGAACACCCGGCGGCGGAGTGATAGCCAAGGCCTTCTCCAACGCGTGGGCTGCGCTCATTTGATACGCCACCGGGCAAATGCCGCAGATCCGCGCGACGATGTCGACCACTTCGTGGAAGCTGCGGCCACGCAAGAAGGCTTCGAAAAATCGCGGGGGCTCGAAGATATCCAAGCGCAGGTCGACCACTTGGCTGTCTTTCACCGTAATCTTCAGTGCCCCTTCGCCTTCCACCCGGGCAAGGTAATCGACGCGAATGTGTTGCTCGCTCACAAGCTTACTCCCCCGAGAAATCCTCGCTTGCCCGATGGAAAGCCGGCGCCCCTGCGGTGAAAAGCCGAAACGCTCGGCTCACCGCGGGGCGTGTGAGCCCGAGTTCGAGGAACTTTTGTCCGAGAGCGCTCGCGTTCGGCTGTTCCATCGGGCCGAAGCAGCCGTAGCATCCGCGGTTGTACGCAGGGCAAATCGCTCCGCAGCCCGCTTGGGTGACCGGACCCAGACAAGGCGTGCCGCGGGCGACCATGACGCACACGGTTCCCCGAAGTTTGCATTCCAGACACACACTGTGGGTGGGTACACGCGGTTTCCGGCCAACGAGCAGCGCCGTAACCAACTCGAGGAGCTGTGCTTTGTGAATCGGGCAGCCCCGGAGTTCGAAGTCGACCTTGACGAAATCGCTGATCGGGCGCGCGTGCGCCAGCGTTTGGATGTACTCGGGGCTCGGGTAAACGGTCGCTGCAAACTCGCGCACATCGGCCCAGTTGCGGAGGGCTTGGATGCCACCTGCGGTGGCACACGCGCCAATCGTCACCAAGACCTTGGCTTGTTTACGCACCTCCCGGATGCGGGCTTCTTCTTCGGGCGTGGTGACCGAGCCTTCTACCAGAACGAGATCGTACGGCCCGTCCAGGACTTGGCGGCGAGCTTCCGGAAAGTAAGCAATCTCGATCTCGTGAGCGAGGGGAAGGAGTTCGTCCTCGCAGTCGAGAATCGTGAGTTGGCAGCCGTCGCAGGAAGCAAATTTGTAAACGGCGAGGCGGGGCTTTGGCCGAGTGACGTTGCCCATCATAGTTCTTCCACGAAGAAAAAGGGTTCGAGTTGTCCGAAGTGCAATACCGGCCCATCTTTGCACAAAAAATAGGGCCCGAGTTGGCAGTGTCCGCAAACACCAATCCCGCACTTCATGTTGCGCTCCAGCGAAAGATAAACGCGCTCCTTCGGAAATCCGCTGGCGAGTGCTTGGTAAACCACGAACCGCATCATGACTTCGGGCCCGCAAGTGAACAGGAACGTTCTGGAGGGGTCTGCGCGAACAGAACGGAGTAGCAAGGGAACGACTCCGACTTTCCCTTTCCACTGGGCATCGGCACGATCGACCGTGGGAATCACCACCATACCGTGAGAGCGCCAGGCGTCGTACTCGTGGGAGTACAACAAGTCGGCAGGTGTGCGGGCTCCGATGAGGATGTGCACTTGGCCGTACGTCCCTCGATGCTGGGCGATGGATTCGATCGCCGAGCGTAACGGGGCAAGTCCGATGCCGCCGCCAATGATGACCAGGTCGCTGCCTCGAGCTTGTTCCAGCGGCCATGGTCGCCCAAAGGGGCCGCGCATCCCGACAGAGTCGCCCACCCGCAAAGCACGGATCGCTAGCGTGACACTGCCGACAGCGCGCACGGTGTGCTGCACGGTGGCTGCATCCTGGTTCGCAGAAGAAACCGAAATGGCCACCTCTCCCAGGCCTGGCAGATACAACATGTTGAATTGCCCGGGCTGCGGCCAGCGCTTGGCGACCCGAGAGTCCGCAGGCAGCTCCAACGTCAATGTGACCACGTCCGGAGTTTCTCGCTGGATGGCGCGGACCGTGGCCCATCCAGGCACCATGGGATCGCGAGGCGCCGGCTGTTCTACCCAACCCGGGATCGGATCGTTCGCCATCGAAAGCAAGGCCATCACGAAGCCGCTCGCAGTGCGGCGACTTCCTCGGTGAGGTCGATCCCAACGGGGCACCAGGTAATGCAGCGTCCGCAGCCCACGCACCCAAACGTGCCGAACTGATCCACCCAGGAGGCCAGCTTGTGGGTCAGCCACTGGCGGTAGCGCGCACGGATCGTGGCGCGATGTTGTCCGCCATGGAGATAGGAAAACTCGCCGTTGAAGCAGGAATCCCAAACGCGGACCCGTTCGCTCACCGTGTTGGTCAGATCGCTCGTGTCGCGCACGTCGGTGCAAAAGCACGTGGGGCACACCATGGTGCAATTCGTGCACGAGAGGCATCGCTGCGCCACCTCGTCCCACCGCGGGTGCTCGAGGTTCCGGTAGAGGAGGTCGCGGAGTCCGCGTGTATCTAGGGTCCGGCCCATCTTCGTTGCCGCCTCGCGGACCGCGTCGGTTGCGGCTTGCAGCTCTGTCTCTTCAGGTTGGCGCCAAGAGACCGCCGCAAGGACCGCCGCACCGGCGGCCGACCCGATTTCTACCACAAATGATTCGTCGAGTTCTGTCAACGCAAGATCGAACCCGCTCGTGCACTTCGGGCCGGTATGCATCGAGGCACAGAAGCATGTGCCTCCAGGTTCGGTGCAGTTCACGGCGACGATGAACACATTGGCACGGCGAGCTTGGTAGTCCGGGTCGGCGGCGGCACCAGTAGCGAGAACGCGGTCCAAAATGCCCATCGCGGCAAGCTCGCAGCTCCGCACGCCAATGAATGCGTAGCGCGGAGGCGGTTCTTGCGGTGCTTCCAAAGTAAACTCGCCGCCCATGCGGCGGACGGAAAACAATGTGCGCGTTGGAGGATATAGGTACCTTTTCCACGAGTGGGGGCCCACAACGAACCCGAAGAAGCGCTGGTCTCCCCGGCGCTCGAGCCGGTAGAAGCCACCCGCTTGCCGGTCTTTCCAGCCAATGGGCAAGTCGTTCATGCTCGTGATTTCATCGTAAACGATCGCGCCGTCGCGAATCCTCGGTCCGACGACGACGTATCCGCCTGCCCGCAGGTGCGCGAACATCCGTTCAAGATCCTGCTTTGGAATGGCAACGGTGGTTCCGGGAACCAGTTCGCGCGGGGCACTCATGACGGAACGCTAGAGGTTGGGGAAGCGTAGAGATCGAGGAGTTGTAAGCGAGTGGCGGTCAAACGTGCCGCGATCACGTTGGCGAGGCGGCGGTAAATGTAATAGCCGAGGTCGTGGTCGCTTTCGCAAGCTGCGCGGAGTGCCGCAGCGTCGAACGACGCAGCGCGAGTGGGCTCCAACGCCCGGGCCGTTGCTGTTCGAAGGCGCACGGCGGGAATCATGGCCGACCAGCCCAACACTTCGTTCGGACCCAGGGTAAGAATCGTCTGGCGACCTCGAGCTGGCAGGTGGATTTCAAGGGCAACGGCACCCTCCAGCAGCAAATACAAAAAGTCGGTCGGCTCTCCTTCTCGAAAAATGATTGCTCCAGCGTCCCACGTTCGTTCGCTCGCCCCGCTGAGCAATGTCTCGAAGTGCTTTGCAGGCAAGGCGCGGAACCAAACGTTAGCGGCGAGGCGCTGTCTCAGCGGCAAGGGTTCTGACGTGCTCGTCATACGGAAGCCCAGAAAAAAGCAAGTTCGATTTCGAAACGGCGCATCCAACGAGTTTGGCGTGACACGGGCACTCCAAGTATGCGGGAGGTTTTCTCAGGCTTCAAGTGCCGCGCTCCGACTGCCGAAGCCCGAAGCGGATTCGCGGGAACGGCGCGGGCTTTTGCCGCGATGGACGCCGAACCAAACACGTGCAGGTGCTCGGCTTTCGGCGTGGAACGCAGGGGAGCGGTGGGGTAACGTGTGCGTTCGTGTCGCGACGGTTGCAGAGTCCCAAGGGCGAATTCGAGTTTCTAAGACGGCTGCTACCGCAGCTTCCGCGAGGGCGGGAGATGGTCGTCGGGCCAGGGCACGATGCGGCGCGGGTTCGCGTTCGGCGGGGCGAGTGGCTGTTGACGGTCGACTCCCAAACCGAAGGAGTGCACTTTCGTTTGCCTTGGTTGTCGCTACCGACGCTCGGGCGCCGGAGCTTCCGTGTGGCAGCAAGTGACATCTCGGCCATGGGTGGCACACCGCGATTCGCCCTGGTCGATTGCGGTGTCCCGCAGGATGTAAGTTTGGATGCGGTTTACAAGATGGAACTGGGCTTGATGCGCGAGGCGGCTGCATGGGGTGCGACCATCGTGGGTGGAAACCTTCACCGCGCCCAGGAGCTGTCGATTTCGATCACTGTCGTGGGCGAAGCCCCAAAACGTCGGCTCGATCGTGGTGGAGCGCGGCCTGGAGATCTGGTTTTGGTGAGCGGGCCGCTTGGCGACTCTGCCTTGGCGGTGCACTTGCTTTCCCGTGGAAACCAATGTCCTCCAGCATTGCTGAGGCGCTGGCAGTTACCGCCACGGCGCGACGAGCTGGGGCGGCGGCTGGCACAACGTGGGTTTGCCACAGCCATGATCGATTTGAGTGACGGACTCGCCCAAGACTTGTCGCACATCTGCGTGGAAAGCTCGGTCGGAGCGGAGGTGTTTGCGGCGAAGATTCCCTTGAGCCGTACGTACCGCCGTTACAGTGGCGGGGATCTTTCGTTCGCGCTTGCGGGAGGCGAGGATTACGAGTTGTTGTTCACCGCGCCACCGAAGCGACTGGAAGCCATTTGCAAAGCCGCATCGGCTGTTGGATGCGAGGTGCACGTTGTAGGCCATGTGGTGCGCGGGCGAGGCGTGGTGGTTCGCGATGCCGCCGGGAAGGAGATCGATTTGCGCACCGCCGGATTCGATCATTTCGCGCGGCGGTAACGGTTCTCGTGGTGGAAGGAAGTTTCATGGACCCGAACAAGATCGAACAACTCTTGGCAGATGTTCGGCGCGGTCGAGTGACCGTCAAACAGGCGTACGAGCGGCTCAAGCACCTTCCGTTCGAAGACCTGGGATTCGCCAAGGTCGACCATCATCGGTCGCTGCGAACCGGGTTTCCCGAGGTCGTGTTCGCGCCGGGAAAGACGGCGGAGCAAATCATCGACATCGTACGCTCGCTGAACGAAAAAGGGCACGACGTGTTGGTTACGCGCCTCGGTGCAGCAACGGCCGCTGAACTGGAAGCGGCGGTGCCAGGCGTGAAGTATCATCCCGTGGCACGCGCAGCGACGCTCTCGGTCAAGCGGCCGAGGATTCGCGGCAAGGGGCGGGTTGCAGTGGTGGCTGCTGGTACGGCCGACCTACCGGTGGCAGAAGAGGCTGCCGTGACCGCCGAGTTCTTCGGCAACAAAGTGGACCGTGTTCACGATGTCGGAGTGGCTGGGTTGCATCGTTTGCTGGCGCATCTCGAGACGCTGCGGCGAGCCCGCGTTTTGGTGGTCGTGGCGGGCATGGAAGGAGCTCTGCCGAGCGTCGTTGCCGGATTGGTCGACCGCCCCGTGATCGCTGTACCGACCAGTGTCGGATATGGGGCGAGTTTCGGAGGGTTGGCAGCGCTGCTGGCCATGCTCAACTCTTGCGCCGCTGGGGTGACCGTGGTGAACATCGACAACGGATTCGGCGCCGCGGTGGCGGCGACGCTCATCAATCGCGGATAACGGGCGGGCTTCGATTCTTTGTCCCAATTCGCCCTGTGACCACGACTTGTGCCGCCTGACGGATCCCAGCGAACCGAGGAGATACTCCGACGTCGGCTCACTGAAGACTCCGAGCCGTTACGCTTCTCGCCGTGCATCGGATTCTCGGTGCGGGAACTCTGCGGCGGCATCGCAGCGCCGATGCTGCGTGCCGATTCCGCGGGACGCCGACGACCGCTGCTCGTAAATCCTGACCGCGTCGCACGCCAACGGTCCCCGGGTCGATCCTCCATCGTCGCCATACTTCACTCCGCGCGCGCCGCACCAAGGCGTCGCATCGCTCTTTGTTCGCGCGTCCCGTTGTGCGAGCGCGGGTTCCTACGCGCCGCGGGTGGGGCATGTGGTGGCGCGGCGGTGCGCGGAACGCCGAAACATCCAAGTGGGCTACGGTATCGCGCGATGCTCACGCTTGCTTGAGGAGTTCTGTGTGGATCGCCGGTGCCGAGGGATTCCTCTCAGATTCGGGAATTGGCTCCGGGGTGAGGATGAACGGTGCAGCGGGTCCGCCCCGGTACGGGACTTGCTGACCTTTTGAGTCGTCGTTCGTGGGTAGCAAGTCTACTCGCGGCAACGTAGAAACGGAGGCTGAATCATGCGCTGGATGTGCGTAATCCTGGTGGCTGCTGCGATCGGTATCGGTGGCTGTTCTCGCTCGGAAGAGCCCCAAGCGAAGTCGCCGTCTGGTGTTGACGGCGGAGCACCTGCGGGGCACGCAGGTAAAGGGATTGGCCCGGTCCAACAGGTGCAGTTGGGCCCGATCGACGATGCGATGGCAGAGAAAGGAAAAGCGGCATTCGAGCAAAAGTGCGCGGCCTGTCATCGCTTCGACGAGAGGTTCGTCGGGCCCCCGTTGAAGGGCGTGACGGAACGGCGCAAACCTGAATGGATCATGAACATGATCCTCAATCCCGTCGAAATGACGCAAAAAGACCCGCAGGCCAAAGAGTTGCTCGGAACGTATTTGACACAGATGACCTTCCAAAACGTTTCCCAAGAAGAAGCCCGCGCGATCTTGGAGTACTTTCGCAAGCTCGACGGAGCTTCGTGAGCTGCTGCGCGGGCGCTGTTCGCTCGCCGCGCGCCTCGTTCCGCAAAGCCAGCAACGGCGTGTGCCTGGTACGAGGGTGCGCGTACATCGGTCTGTGTCTGACCTCGCCGCCGGGCAATAGTGTGCGGAGAGTTGCGGTGAACGCCATCACGAACGTCCGTTGCGGCCGGGTCGGTCGAACCTGCACAGCTGGCGCTTAGCGTTCACGTAGGGACGACCAGCTCTCGTCTGTTTCACGGGAGATTCGTTCTTCGAAGCTGGCTCTACGTGGCCCGCGGGGCCTAACAGCCTGTCGAAGAAGTGGCTGCCAGGTGCACCTGGGGTTGCGCGCGGTAGGGGCGAAAAATTTTCCGCCCCTACGCTGTCTGCTCACGCGGTTTGCACGTTTGCCATCCGCGAGCGAATCGCGTTGCTGAAGATGGGAACTTTGCTCCCTTTGTCCTTGCGCGGGCGCCTAAGAGTCGCGCGACAACCCTAAAGCAACGCTGCGGCACTGGAATTGCGACAAATCGCCGCAGGGACCCGAACGAAAGGAGGGCACCATGGAGAGAGGAGCAAAGTGGAACCGGTACTTGCTCGGAGCCAGTGCGGTCATTGCGTTAGCGCTGGCGAGCGGCTCGTGCCGCAAGGAAGTGTCGACGCAAGGTTTCCTGGCCGAGGATGCGGCTCAGCGTGTGTACGTACCGCCCGGAAAGTACGACGAGTTTTACGCATTTCTTTCCGGAGGGTTTTCCGGTCAAGTGGCCGTGTACGGGTTACCGTCAGGGCGCTTGCTGCGGGTAGTACCGGTATTCGCGGTGAACCCGGAAAATGGATACGGTTTTTCCGAGGAGACGAAAGCGCTGCTCATGACCTCCCACGGCTTTATCCCGTGGGACGACTACCACCACCCGGAACTCTCGCAGACGAACGGTGTTCCGGACGGTCGTTGGCTGTTCGGAAACTCCAATAACACGCCACGGATTGCGCGGACCGACCTGACTACGTTTCAAACTGTGGAGATCCTGGAAATCCCGAACTCCGGCGGCAACCACGCCTCGCCGTTTGTCACGCCGGATACAAAGTACGTGGTGTCAGCCACGCGATTTTCCGTACCTGTTCCGCAGCGTGACGTGCCGATTCAAAGCTACAAGGAAAACTTCAAGGGTACGCTGAACTTCATTGCGGTCGACCCGCAAACCGGGCGCATGAAGATCGCCTTCCAGCTCCTGGTCCCCGGTTTCGACTACGACTTGGCACACTGCGGGAAGGGGCCATCCTATGGTTGGTGTTTCTTCACGTCGTACAACACGGAGCAAGCTCACACGTTGCTCGAGATCCGCGCATCGCAAAACGACAAAGACTTCATTGCCGCGGTGAACTGGAAGAGAGCCGAGGAGTGCTTGAGCCAGGGGAAGGGACAAACTTGGCCGGCAGAGTACTACCACAACGTGTACGACGAGGACCGCCATCTGGCGGAAAGCGAGGTCAAACGGGAAGTGACCGTGTTAGAGGCGGCCGCGTGCCCGGGGGTGATTTACTACTTGCCGACGCCAAAGTCGCCGCACGGCGTGGACGTGGATCCATCGGGAGAGTACATCGTTGGCGGAGGCAAGCTGGCGACCGTGATTCCGGTCCATTCGTTCTCCAAGATGCAGAAGGCCATTGCGGAGAAAAAATTCGCTGGAGAGGTAGCCGGAATTCCGGTGCTAGCTTACGAGGCGACGATTGCTGGCGAAGTGGAGAAGCCTTGTCTCGGCCCGTTGCACACGGAGTTCGACGGGCAAGGCTTTGCTTACACCTCGTGTTTCGTGAGTTCCGAAGTTGTGAAATGGGAGCTGGGCACGTGGAAAGTTGCTGACCGTGTGCCGACGTATTACTCGATCGGTCACTTGCTCATTCCGGGTGGAGATTCGCAAAAACCTTGGGGCAAGTACCTGCTCGCAATGAACAAGATTACGAAAGACCGGTACCTGCCTACAGGCCCGGAGCTCGCCCAGTCGGCGCAGTTGTACGACATCTCAGGGAAGAAGATGAAGTTGCTCCTGGATTTCCCCACTGTGGGCGAACCGCACTATGCACAGGCGCTGCCAGCGGAGTTGCTCAAGGACAAGGTGGCCAAAATGTATCCGCTCGAGAAAAACCACCACCCGGAAGTGACACGGACGGAAAAGGACGCGCGTGTCGAGCGGCGCGGCAACGAAGTGCACGTGTACATGACAACGATTCGCAGCCATTTTACGCCCGACAATATCGAGGGTATCCAGGTCGGGGACACGGTGTACTTCCACGTGACGAACCTGGAGCAGGATTGGGACATCCCCCATGGCTTTGCCGTGTTCGGGTCGGAGAACGCCGAACTGCTGATCATGCCCGGGGAGACGAGAACACTGAAGTGGACGCCGAAAAAGGCTGGTGTCTACCCATTCTATTGCACAGACTTCTGCTCCGCATTGCATCAGGAGATGCAGGGATACGTGCGTGTTTCGGAGGCAGGGGCGACCGTTCCCATCACGTTCGGCACTGGAAAGTAAGTGGAGGACCTGATGAAACGGTGGTTGACGAGCCCGCGAGCCTGCTTCGTGCTCGCGGGCTGCCTCCCCTTGGTGAACTTCGTGTTGCCGCTGTGGGGGATCCGGTTGTATGCGCCGCAGTACCCTGAGGGCATTTCGATGTACATTTGGATCAACCGGATTACCGGCCAACTGGATTTGGTGAACGGCCTGAACCACTACATCGGGATGAAGGCAATCGACCCGGCAGGAATTCCCGAGCTGCGCTGGATGCCGGCAGTGTTGCTAGTCATGTCGGCATGGGCTTTCCTCGTGGCACTCCTGCCGCGTCGCCTCCTGGCGCTTAGTTGGGTAGGAACGTACTCTGTGCTGGGACTCGTTGGCCTCGTGGACTTCTACCTATGGGAGTACGACTACGGGCATAATTTGGATCCCACGGCACCGATCAAGATTCCGGGCATGTCGTACCAGCCTCCGTTGATTGGCGTGAAGGAGCTGTTGAACTTTACTGCCGTTTCGTTCCCTCATGTGGGCGCGGTTGCACTCGTGGTTGCCGCACTTTGCGGAATTGTTGGGGTCGTGTTGCTTTGGCGGCAAAAGGCGTAACGCGGGTGAGCAGCAGACGAACGACCCAGGTGTCACAAGTCTTGGTGCGCGTGTGTCTGTGGGCTGTGCCAGGCGTCGCGTTTGTACTGCTGGCTGCTTGTAAGCCTGGCGGGCCGGTGGAACTGCCAGCGTCCGCTGTGGAGTGTGCCCGCTGTCACATGGTCATCGCGGATGCGCGTTTTGCGGTGCAGGTGCATACCGACAAGGGAAGAGTGCTGTTTTTCGACTCCGTCGAGTGCGCCCGAGACTACGTTGCCGAGCACCGCGACCGCGTGGCGCGGGTGTTCTTCCGCTCTTTTTTGGACCCACCACGATGGCTCGAGGGCGAACGCACTTGGATCGCTCGCTGGGCGGGAGTCCGGAGCCCGATGGGCGGAAATTTGGCGGCGTTTAGCAGTGAACAAGAAGCTCGGGCGTGGCTCGACTCCAAAGGGGCGAAAGCAGGCGACTTTGACCTTCGTCCGTGGTCCGAGTTCGTGGCTCGGCCAGCGGGCTGACCATGTTTGGATTGTTCGTAACTGCGCTGCTCGTATGTGGGGATTGCCCGTACCAAACCATTGGTGCTGCAGTGGCAGCCGCTGCGCCTGGGGATCGCATCGAGGTGCAAGCGGGCACGTACCGTGAGACGGTCGATGTAGACAAGCCTCTCGTCCTCGTGGGATCGGGCGCAGTGTTGGACGGGGAGGGCATGCGACCAATGATGCACATTCGAGCGGACAACGTACGCGTTGAAGGGTTCCGCTTCGTTCGCTCAGGCCGGGACATCCTTGCCGACACGGCAGCGCTACGTGTTTCCCGAGCGAAACACTGCGTCGTGGCCAAGAACCAGTTCTGGGACAATTTTTTCGCGATTTACCTGGAGGATGCCGAGCAGTGCCGTATCGAGGAAAACATTGTCGAGGGAGTACCGCGAGGGGAAGGGGGTTCGGGCAACGGCATCCATGCGTGGAACTCCGCGCATGTCGCCTTCGTTGGGAACCAAGTCCGCGGGCACCGCGACGGGATTTACTTGGAATTTACGCGTGCGAGTGTGATCGAGGCCAACGACGCGAGCGAGAACATCCGCTACGGGCTGCATTTCATGTATTCGGACGACAATCGTTTCACCCACAACCGCTTTTGGCGAAACGGTGCTGGTGTCGCTGTGATGTACTCCCATCGAGTAGAAATGGAGCGAAACTGGTTTGCAGAGCAGCAGGGCCCGGCGACCTACGGACTCCTGCTGAAAGAGATCTCCGACTCGACCGTGGCCTGCAACCGCTTCGAGCAAAACTCGGTGGGCGTGCATATGGACCAGAGCAACCGCAACGACATCCGCGGCAATGATTTTGCCCACAACGGCCTTGCTCTCTCGCTGTGGGGAAGCGCAGAAGGGAACCGCTTCGAGGCAAACACCTTCAGGGGAAACTTGTTCGATGTGTACACGAACACGACAAGCAGCGGAAACAACAGCTTTGCGAACAACTACTTTGCTGCGTACACGGGTTACGACCGTGACCGCGACGGTAAAGGCGACCTGCCGTTCCGGCCGGTTTCTTATTCCGCGGTGTTGTTGGCGCGCTACCCACTGGCTGGCCTTTTGGTGAAAAGCCTGTTTTTCGAGCTTTTGGATACGGCCGAACGACTGATCCCCGCCTTTGCACCAGTGGAACTTGGCGATCCGAGTCCGAGTTTGCGTCCCATCGATTGTGCAAACTGATGGCGAGGTGGTTGGAGGTGCAAGCGGTGGGGTGTGTCTTGCGAGCAACGTCCGGGGCTGAGCGGAGCACCGCTTTTACACAGACACAGCTGAAACTGTGTTAGAAAAGATTGCTTTCGCATGCTGCAAATTCGCAACGTCTGCAAATCCTATGGCCGAACCGTTGCCTTGCGGGACGTTTCGCTGGACGTTCCTCGCGGGGAGCTCACAGCCCTGGTCGGTCCGAACGCCAGCGGCAAAAGCACGTTGATGAAGTCGATCTTAGGGTTGGTTCGGCTGGATCGGGGCGAAATTCTTTGGGAGGGCCGCGCATTCCACGCAGACCCGGGATATCAGCGCTTGTTCGGCTTCATGCCCCAGACCCCGCATTACCCTGAAAACCTGACCCCGACCGAAATCTTGCGGATTGTGCAGGAAGTGCGCGGTTTGTCGGCTGCGAATTTCGAACCGTATGTCGAAGGGTTTCGCTTCGGCCCATTCCTACAGCGCCCGATTGGAACGCTTTCGTTGGGCACTCGGCAAAAACTCAGCGCAATCCTGGCCCTCGGCGTGGAGGCTCCGGTTCTCATTCTCGACGAGCCGACGGTAGGCTTCGATCCCGTGGCTGCTGGTGTCTTTCGGCGGATGTTTCTGGAAAAAAAAGCTCGCGGTACGACGATTTTGTTCGTCTCGCAC
Source organism: uncultured Binatia bacterium (SeqCode) (assembly GCA_964534275.1). GTDB lineage: Bacteria > Desulfobacterota > Binatia > HRBIN30 > HRBIN30 > HRBIN30. The sequence continues at coordinate 69,364 of CAZHQG010000006.1, forward strand.
CTGTTGCAAGAGGTCCAGGCGGTGGCAGACCGGGTGGCGTTTTTGGAAGAAGGGAGGATTGTGTTTTCCGGATCCGTGGTGGAAATCCAGGCGCGCACGCAAACAACGTCGCTCGAGGAGGCCGTGCTATCTTTCTTCGACTGCTGACTTACGAACTCCGCAACCTGCTTCGCGCGCGATGGCTGTATGGCTACGCGCTGTTATTTTTTGCAATCGCCTGGTTGACCCTGATGTTCGGGGAAGGGCGCGAGCGGACGTTACTTGTGTTGGCGCACCTGAACCTCATCGTGGTGCCCCTCGTGAGCTTGTTAGCTGCGGCGAATTCCACGTACGCGCGGCGAACGTACACAGAGTTTTTGCTGACGCAGCCGGTGTCGCGGGCCGCGGTGTTCCTTTCGTCTGTTACCGCACTGGTCGTGGGGTTGGCGGGCAGCTTCGTCGTGCCCGTTGGCTTGGTGTCCTTGCCGGCCGGCTTACCGACCTGGGACGCGTTCCGCGTGCTGGCGGGTGGGGCGGCGCTTGCGGTGACGTGCGTGCTGGCTGGGGTGCTCGTGGCCACCCTCGTAGACGATCGTACCCGTGGATTGGGTGCGATCCTCGTGGTGTGGTTCGTGGCCAGTGTCGTTTACGATGCGATGCTCCTTTATGTCATCGTGTTGTTCGAAGAGTACCCTGTCGAGCCAGTGCTCGCAGTAGCGGTGCTCGCGAACCCGGTGGACGCGGTGCGACTGTTGATGTACCAAAACCTCGGCTTGCGATTCCTGTTGCCGGTCGCTTTACCAGAATGGGCCATCTGGGGTTCGTTTGTGGCGTGGGCTGGGGTTCTGCTGGTTGTGGGATGGCGTGCGTTTGTTCGAAAGGACTATTAGTTCGAACCGTTCTCTCCTGCGGTTCGCTTCGTGCGCCGCACGGACTTCTCACCCCTTTGCACGAGAACGGAGGGTGGCTCCGACTTCTTGGCCGTAGGAGAGTTCGAGGTTGTGGCCGTCTGGGTCGGTAATGTACGCCCAGTAACCAACCGGAGGGCCGCTGTCCTGAGGACCCAGGACTCGCATACCCAAAGAGCGGGCGCGGGCGCACAAATCATCGACTTGCGCGCGGCTCGAGCAGGCGACCCCGAGATGACAGTACACTCCGCCGAGCACGTGATCGATTCGTTCGCTTTCGATCAGCACGAGCACAAAAGCGCGGGTGCCGTCACTCAACCAAACCACATGAGAGCCAGTGTCTTGATCGATGCGTTCGTGGACCACCCGCATTGCGGCGAATTCCTCGTAGAAGCGAACGCTGCGCGCGATCTCCTTGACGGGAAGGGCGATGTGGGTCCAGCCCACGTCTGGAGCCTCGGGCGGCTGTCGGTCTTGGCGTACGGACATTTTGCAATCTCCTGGGCAACGCTTAGCAGCCTGTGGAAGACCTGGCTGCCAGACGGACCAAGACTCGAGCAGTCAGCGCGAAAAAGTTTTCGTTTCGGGTCGGTCTCTCTCGCACGGCAACGGTGCGGGAGAGCGCGGCCGACCGAGAGTCGCTACCGAACGCTGCGTTGTTCCGGCTTGCGCTGGTTCGTCGATGTTTGCCAGTTCGCCGGCACGTTCGACCGTTCGCATGACGTGCGCTCGATACCAGTTGTAGGGGCGGTTCGCGAACCGCCCCTACAACACCCGGCGAGGGCCACGGCGCACCACGTCCGCGGTGCAAAGGTGGTGACGGGCAACCACACGCGTGCGACGATTTTCAGGTAACGGCACCGCCGTGCGCCCATCATGCCGTGCGTGCAGCCGCGTGCGGTGTACCACCAAACAGGGCGGCACGCCCGGCGTGCTAGGAGCGCTGCTGGCCACTCGCTGGTCGAACGCGGCGTTCGCGCGAACGCTGTTGCCGCGAAGCCCGGATGGGCGGATCGCCGGCTCCTCGGCGCTTAACGACCGAAGTTTACGGTCAGTTGCGGTCGATCACGGTGAAGCTGATCGAGCCCATGTTGTCCGCGGGTGTCGGTTCGGAATTGCCAGGAGCGACGGTGTGTGCAGCCACAGCGATGGCGCAGCCGGGCGCAGCCGCTCTGGTGAAGCGAAGGAGCACGCGTGCAGTTCGCGTCCGCCCGGCTGCAATCAGCGCGCGGTTTTGATCGCCCCACAGTGAGCGTTCGAAGTCCGGAGCACTGGCAACAGTTCCCGGCGGGCAGGTGCCGTCGGTCACCAGCAGCTCTGCTAAGTGGCCGCGTGGCTCCGCTGTCGCGTCTGTGTCTGCATTGCGGACACGAAGGCGCAGCCAGCGAAAGTTCTCTTGGCTTCCTTTGGGGATCACGACTCGTTGTGCCGGTGGCAAGACGATGGCTGTGTCGTGCGCCAAGTGCGACGAAGGCGGCCACACAACCGAGACGGTTGCAGTGCGGGTCCGGCTGCTTTGCTGATCGGACGCTGTCAAACTCAAGAGATACGAACCGGGCTCGAGGTATAAGTGTCGTGCCGTGAATCCGTTGGCGCTCGGGGTGCCGTCGCCAAAGTCCCACCGGTACGTCAAAGGGTCGCCGTTTGGGTCGACGGAGCCGTACGCAGAGACACCGAACCAAGTGCCAACGATGACCTCGCGATTTGGGCCGGGATCTGGCCATGGCCGGTGGTTGGTGGCAGTGAACGGAGTTTCGTGCGCACCGATATCCGGGGCGAATCCGAAGGAACGCGGGGCGCCGCTCACGTCGCTGGAGAGCGGCAGCAAAGAACCTCGATCCACCGCAGGACTCGTCGGTGACGGTGTGTAGGTGCTGACATCGGCGAACTCCGGATCTACAGCAAGCGAGCCCGCACCCGTGCCGGTTTGCGCCTGGTAGTTGCCAGAATTGATGTCTTGACCGCGAAAGACTCGCGTGCCGCTTTTTTGGCGGAACACGATCGCATCGGCTGTGGAATCGGGCCGAAAGAACAAGTTCCGCTCTTCGAAGAACGTCACGCCGCTTTCGATTTCTGCGAGTTTTCCAGGCCCGCTCAAAATGGAATTGCGGATCGACGCAGCGTATGGAGTGGTGCTGAAGCCTTCCATCGGCGAGCGCAGCAACAGCTGTGTTCCACGATTCTCCGCAAGCGTCGCGTGAAGCAGCTCGAGCGAGACGCTGTCGGCGCTCACGTTGGTTGCCACCACGCCTGTCCGGTTACGGGCGACGACCGAGTTGGTCAACCGTCCCCCTTGGTACAACTTCATGCCTGCGCAGCCGTTGTCGGTTGCCCAGGTGCGGTCCAGGAAAACGTCGCGAGCCGCAAGGTCGAACCCATCCTCGCCGTTGGCGATGGCACGGCAGCGACGGCACCGAAAGCCGGAAACGTCTTGGTCGGCGATAAAGCCGTCGGCCTCTCCGTTGCAGGCTTCGCCGTCGTCGTTGGCGATCGAGTCGGTGTCTTCGAACTCGACCTCGCGACTCCCTTGGTACACGCGGATTCCGTGGACACTGTTGGCTTCGACAACGCTCGATTGCACAAGGATCGCGTGCGCGCCCGCGATCCAAATCCCGACGCGGTTCCGATGGATGTGGAGATTCCGCAGCACGATATGGTGGGCTCCAGGACGCAAGAACACGCTTTCGTGAAACCCACCGCGAATTTCAAAGCCATCGATACGCAGATGTCCGGCCCCGTTGCGAATGTCAAAGGCGCTCAGGCTGAGTTCCGGGTTGGGTGACTCGAGCACGGCACCAGGTGAGGCAATGATCTCCAGGGGTAGTTCGGCAGTACCCCCAGAGGGAATCACGACCGATTCGCGATACAAGCCAGGTTGCACGACGATCGTATCGCCCGGGCCCGTGCGATTCACTGCTTGCTGGATGGTCCGCCAGGGGTTTTCCAGAGTGCCGGCCGCAGCGTCGTCGCCTGAGGGGGCGACGAACACTGTGGCAGCATCGCTCTCGTGCGCAAAGAGCGCCCAGCATAGGGCCCAGAGAGCAAACAAAAACATCCGCAAACGAGAAGGAGGAGCCATCGGTTCACCCGAGAGCGAAAGTTATGCCCATCGGGATGGAACCGCTTCCTATGAGGAAGGAACAACTCGCCCCGTGTCGCGGACCGTTAACACGGTGCCGATTGTGCTTGGGTCGCTAGGTGCTCGCCGTGACCCAGGACGCAATACGGTTTAACGTCCCTCTGGATTGGAAAGCGTTCCTCCGGGAGCTCGGACCGGCTGGCCTGCGAGGTCGGTGCCGGGTTGCAGACAGAGCAATCGGACGCGTCCCGTCGCGACGATGCGGCCTTGGTCGTCCCGTGCAGTGGCCTCCCAGAGTTGGCTCCTTCGGCCCCGAGTGATGGGTTTGGCCGTGACACGGATCGTGGTTCCGGCGCGCACGGCACGGACAAAGCTGGTGTGATTCTCGACACCCACGACCGCTAGCCCATTCTCCAGGGCATCGAGTCCGGCGCCCGTGGAGCAAGCGGTTTCGATGGTAGCGCAGTGCATGCCGCCATGTACGATGCCGTAAGGCTGCAAGTGACGTTCGTCGACTTGATATTCGAGGATTACCTCGTCGCGCGAGGCTGAAATCAGACGCACGCCCATGGTTTGATCGAAGCCGCGCATCATCGAGGCAGCGACACTCGTGCTGAGGTCTTTGCTCTGATCGTTCATGAATTCTGCGTATATCTGAAAGCGGACTTAGTGCTAGTGGTGCCCATCCGTTGTCAAAATTGTACGCACCGTACTGGCGTGGTAGCCGAAATGGCTCAGGCTCGCGGCCGATCTGATGCAGAGCTGACGACGCCGAGGGTAGTGCCGAATGGGCGACAAGGCTCCAACCGAGTGGCGAGGGCGAGCTTTGTGCAAGCTCAGGCGGACTGCCCATGCCATGGTTTCCGCGATCTTCAGAGGTGAGCGCGTGCGGTCGAACACGTAGGTGCAGGAGGCGCTGCGGACGCTATACGTGCACGGCTAGTTTTCGACGACAGGGATGACACTCGCAGAAAGACGGGAGGGCGTTCGTGCGACCGCGAAGTAGCTGGTGGTGGAGGCTGATGGTGGTGGTCGTCGCGATGTGCGTTGGCCGATCCGCCTCGGCGTTTTCGTTTGCAGACGTCGTGGAAAAGGCCCGGGCTCTTGCCGGCCAGCCGTTTCACGACACGAAAGAAAGAGTGCCACAGTGGATGCTGGACATGACCTACGACCAGTGGCGCGACATTCGCTTCCGCCCCGAGCAGTCGTTGTGGCGCAAGGAAAACCTTCCCTTCGAAATTCAGTTTTTTCACCTGGGGTTGTACTACCCCCGACCGGTTTCCATCAACGTCGTGGACCGCGGGCAGGTCGAGCATGTGCGTTTTTCGCCGGCCTTGTTCGACTACGGCAAGAATACCTTTGCGGAACAAATTCCGGATGACATTGGCTTTGCTGGGTTTCGGGTGCATTACCCAATCAAGACACCGACGTACAAAGACGAAGTGATCGTGTTTCTGGGGGCGAGTTATTTCCGGGCTTTGGGGCGGGATCAGATTTATGGTTTGTCCGCTCGGGGGTTGGCGATCGACACGGTGGAGCCAGAAGGCGAGGAATTTCCCTACTTCATCGAGTTTTGGTTGGTCCGGCCAGAGCCGAACGCAACCCACCTCGTGATTTATGCGCTGATGGATAGCAGCAGCGTCAGCGGCGCATATCAGTTTCGGGTCACGCCCGGAGTGGAAACGCGTGTGGACGTAGAGGCGCACTTGTTCTTTCGGAAAAATGTAAAAAAGCTCGGCCTGGCCCCCCTGACGAGCATGTTCTTTCACGGCGAGAACACGACCCGCTGCTTCAACGATTTCCGACCTGAAGTGCACGACTCGGATGGCTTGCTGTTGTTCAGTCGTTCAGGGGAATGGCTCTGGCGGCCCCTGGACAATCCAGAGCATATCCATGTGAGTGCTTTCCAGCTCGATGACCCTCGGGGTTTCGGTTTGCTGCAGCGCGACCGCGATTTTGAACACTACCAAGACCTCGAGGCCCGATCGGAGCTACGGCCGAGTGCGTGGCAAGAACTGTACGGCAACTGGGGAGCAGGGGCGGTGGAACTCATCGAGCTTCCGACGGATTCGGACATCCACGATAACATTGTCGCGTACTGGCGACCGCGGGAATCGCCGCGCCAAGGGGACCGCAAGGAGCTACGCTACACGATTTACTGGTACGGGGACGATCCTACTCGCCCGCCTGGGGGGCGTGTCGTGGCCACGCGCCAGGAGCGCACCAAAGAGGGAGCTCAGCGGTTTGTTGTAGACTTTGCGGGTGACGAGCTACGCAAGCTCGACGCTGGGAACCCACCAGAGGCGGTTTTGACCGTAGCCTCCGGTCCGGAGTCGGGAGAAATTATCGAGCACCACGTGGTGAAAAACCCGGTCAACGGGTCCTGGCGAGTGGGGCTTCAAGTGCTTCCGCGTTCGAAGCGGCCTGTGGAGCTGCGAGCGTTTTTGCGGCGTGGGAAGGATGTGCTTACGGAAACTTGGTCCTACACGTACTTGCCCTGAACGAGGTTCGTGTGGGCTCCGCGAGCTGGCGGTGGGTAAAACGCGTTTGGGTGCTTCTGCGGCACGTTGGTGTACGCTTTTATGAGGACGATTGTTTAACGCGTGCCTCGGCGCTGGCGTACACCTCCCTCCTGTCGTTGGTGCCCTTTCTGGCCGTTGTGTTTGCGGTCCTGAAAGGGCTTGGATTTCCCCGACGGATCGAGCCTTACATTTTGCAGCGATTTGCCTTGCCCCCAGAGACGATGGCAACGATCATCGACGCCATCGAACGGACCAACGTGGGGGTGCTCGGAGTTGCCGGTGCGGCTTTGCTCGTGCTTTCGGTGATGAGTGTTCTCGGCAGCATCGAGGCTGCCTTGAACCATGTTTGGCGGGTTCCAGAAGGGCGCCGCGGGTGGCGGCGCGTGAGCGATTACCTGGGGTTGGTACTGCTCACGCCGTTCCTTCTCCTGGCTGCAATCGCTTTGACCTCGTCCTTGCGCCTCGGACACGTTGTGCACTTGGCGGAGCGTGTACCCTTCGCGGGCGAGTTGGTGCGCTGGTCGCTGTCTCTCGTTCCGGTGGTGTTGAACACCGTCGGCTTGGCCGTTCTCTATGCGTTGCTTCCAAACCGCCGCCCAAATTGGAAAGCGGTTGCCTTCGGAGCCTTCGTGGCGGGGGCGCTTTGGCAGCTCGTGCAATGGGGGTACGTGAGTTTGCAAATCGGTGTGGCGCGTTATAGCGCTCTGTATGGGGCTCTCGCGCAGCTTCCGATCACCTTGGTTTGGCTGTATGCGAGCTGGGCAGTATTTTTGTTTGGCGCCGAGGTAGCGGTGGTTGCGGAGTGGGGTGCAGCCGACGTGCACGAACGACGGTGGCGCCGCAGCACGCTGGCGTTGCAGGTATTGTCTTCCGTGTGGGCTGCGTTCCTGACGCCGCAACACCGTGGCGTGGATCCGCTGATGTGGGCCCGGCAGTACGGAGTGGCGAGTAGCGAAGCTTTGGATCTGTTTCGCACGATGGCACAATGGGGGTGGCTCCAGTGTAGTGGAGATCGGGAGCAATACACGCTGGCTCGACATCCACGGACATTCGAGTGGAACCGGCTTGCGCAGCTCGACTGCGAGGTCACCGCGCAGAGGCTCGACGACGCCGTGGTGCAGTGGGGCGAGGAACTGTGCCGCCAAGTGGAGTTCGCATGGACGAAGTTCTGGGAAAGCGATGTGGCCGGGAGAATCTTCGGGGATGCGGCACGAGGCGACGACAGCCGAAACACTCTGCAGTCGTCAGGAAAATCGCTAAAGAGTTAGGCCACGTGTCGTGGTTCCCTGCACGTTGGAAGCAGCGACCTTGCTTGCATTTGCATCGTTGGCTCGGCAGAGGGTAAGGAGACTAACGTTGGAGGCGAGCGAAGAACGGCCTCTCTGATTGCGTCACCCAAGGAGAACGAACGGAGGAGTTGAAATGGAAAAACTATTGCGTGTGAACATGACAGACCTGACCTGGCGGGAAGAACCGTTTCCTGCGGAGTGGAAGTTCCTTGGTGGTCGCGGACTCAGCGCGAAGATTCTTTTGAAGGAAGTCGACCCACGATGCGATCCTCTTGGACCCGAGAACAAAGTCATTTTTGCTCCTGGCGTACTTTCGGGCACCATGGCCCCGACGTCTGGGCGCATGAGCGTTGGTGCGAAAAGTCCGCTGACTGGCGGAATCAAAGAAGCCAACTCGGGTGGCCAAGCAGGTCAGAAGTTGGCACGTCTGGGGTACCGGGCATTGATTGTCGAGGGAAAAGCAAAAGATCCGACCAAGCGATACTTGGTCGCGATCGACAAAAACGGAGTGCAAATCCGCGAGTGTCCCGAACTGGCCGGTCTTCGCACCTACGCCGCGTCGGAAAAGTTGAGCCAGATGTTTTCAGCGCGGGCGGCGTTTATTCTTTGCGGTCCGGCCGGGGAGAAGGGTTTTTCCGGCGCCAGTGTGGCGTTCACCGACGAGGGGAAGCGCCATCCTGCCCGTCATGCGGCACGTGGGGGTTTGGGCGCAGCCATGGGGGCAAAGGGGCTCAAAGCGGTCGTCGTCGATGACGAGGGTACGCAGGCGCGAGCCCCAGTGGACGCTGCGGGGTTCAAGCAATACGTGGCGAAGCTCACCAAGGAATACAAAGCCGGCCCTCAGTTGTTTCAGTTTGGCACCTCGGCGACCGTGCCCTTGGCGAACATGATGAGTACCTTTCCCACACGCAATCGCCGGGCAATGCAGTTCGAACATGCGGACAAACTCGATGGAGCCCGCATTGTGCAGAACTTTGCCACGCGGGGCGGCGGTATGCACCACTGTATGACCGGCTGCATTGTGAAGTGCTCCAACATCGTCCACGACGCCAATGGGCAGTACGTCACGTCGGCGCTGGAGTTCGAAACGTTGGCCCTTTGCGGTTCGAACTGTTGTATTGGGGACTTGGACCAGGTGGCGCGGATCGACCGCATGTGCGATGAGCTGGGTCTCGACACGATCGAAACCGGTGGTGCCATTGCCGTGGCGATGGATTGCGGCGCCTTGCCGTGGGGTGACGGAGAAGCCGTGCTCGCGTTGCTTGATAAAGTCGACAAGGGTGACGAGCTGGCAGAAACCATTGCCCGCGGAGTCGTGGCGACGGCCAAGCGATTTGGGATCAAGGACCGCATTCCGGCCATCCAGGGGCAAGGAATTCCGGCTTGGGAGCCGCGCACGTTGAACGCCACCGGCATTACCTATGCAACCAGTGCGATGGGCGCCGACCATACAGCGGGTTTGGTGATCGCGCCGGTTGCCGACCTTGCGCGGGCGTCTCAGGAGGCGCAGCTCATCAATGCCTTGTGCGACTCGAGCGGCTTTTGTCAGTTCCAGCAGCCGACCATCGAAGACATCCGCACACTGTACAATTACTTCTTTGGCTCGAACTTGAGCTTCGAGGAGGCGGCAGATCTTGGCTGGCAGTGCATGGTCGATGAGTGGGAGTTCAACCGCCGGGCGGGATTCAAACTGGAAGAGGCGGACGTGCCAGAGTGGCTCCGCACCGAGCCTGTGCCTTCGAATGGCGCTGTGTTTGCCGTGCCACGAGAAGAGATGCAGCGCGTATTCCAGCGGATGCCAATTTCGGACGAGCTCCGCACGATGAAAGCTGTTGGTTAACGCAACGCTCGCTAGTCGGTGGATTGTGGCAGGGCCGCGAGCAGGCAGTTATGGTGTCGCTTGCGGATGCAAAACGTAGAGCTCGGGAACCTGAGAAGGCACGTGGGAATGACACGTGAGTCCGTCAAACGCTGGGCCCGGATCTTTGCGGGTTCCGCGCTGTTGGTGCTTGGATTCGTCGGGCTCTTCCTGCCTTTCTTACAAGGGGTGTTGTTTATCGTCGTTGGGTTGGCGCTTTTGAGTCCGGAAAGCGAACGGATCCGCCGGTTGGAGGAGTGGGTCCGCTCGCGCTGGCTCACCCGACGCGAGCAAAAGTCAGAGAGGGAGCAGTCGACTCATGACGCCAGATGAAAAAGATCGATTGGGCCAAAAGCTCCGGGATGTGGAGCGCGCCCGCGAGGACCTGTACTTCGCGGAGCAGGACCGGAAACTCATCGAGAAAATGCGCCAGGCGAAGGCGGAGGAAATGGAGGCCCATATTCGCGAGCTCGCGCGGATGAGGTGTCCCAAGTGCGGTGTGCGCTTGCAGCATGTCGTGGAGCGAGGAGTTGCCGTCGAGGAGTGCCCACAATGTCGTGGGGTGTGGCTGGATCACGGGGAGCTCGAAACGATTGCCGGGGCTGAGAAAGAGGGCTGGATTGCTCGTTGGCTAAAAGGGGAATTTCGCCGTCCGTCCTCGGTCTCGTAAACTGGTGAACCCCGTCGCGGGTGCGAACGGGTGGGCCTTCAGAACCTGAAGCTGGCCCGATGGTAGGAGGCTCGCTGAGAAAGCCGGAAATGGTTGCTTTCGGGGGTAGCCCTGGCCAAGGTGAGAGATCGTCCGTCCTCGGGCTTTCGTGAGCCTCGCGATTTCTCGCTTGTGATTGCTCCGACAGGCGCCGGGCCGACCCAGGGCCGTGTACGCTCCGGGCCCAAAGTTTCCGATACGAGGTGCACCTTGCACGCAGGCTGGGGGTTCGTGAGGGTGTTGCTCATCGTGCCACCCGCGAAAGATAAAAAGGCCGGCTCCCCTCATCGGGGAGCCGGCCTTCGCACAACTACGCGCGGCGGAGGGCTGCGCCGTTAGTCGGAGATGCTGGTCAAGTGTTTCAACGTGAAGTAGTCGCGCGGGTAGTTCGTTTCGATGAACTGGGCGCTGTACCGGCCACCAATGGCCGAGCGGTTCGTTTTGTCGTTCACGCCCACGACCATGTTCGGTGTTACCGCTGTGAACGTTCCGTCATCGTTTTTCGACCAGTGGTAAGCGCACATCGCGTTGTAGAAGTACTCCCCGGCGCGGTTGTGCACGAGCTTCCACCAGATGCGGTACATGTCCTTATCCATGAACATGATCACTTTGCCGAAGTTGTAGTACGGGTCCTCGGACTGACCTTCCAGGATCCAAACGGGCCGCGGGATCATGTTTAGGTTTTCCACGATCAGCCACGGAGCTCCCTTTGCGCCCGGTGTCTCATAGGCCCCTTTGAAATAAGGAATCTCGACTTCCCAACGGGTCGGAGAAACCTGCTTTTGTTTGAGGGGCTCGGGGCTGAGAACGGGAGCGAGGATTTTGCCCTCGCCAACAAGTTTCCACTTGTAGTATTCGACCTTTCCCGCGTAACAGTTCACGTCGTCCGCGAAAATATCCAGGCCGGCGACAGGGTCGGATCGGGTAGCGGCATTCACGCGGCGAACACGGCGGGTGGACGGAACGTAAAACCAAGCTTGGTCCTGCGACGTCCAGTCGTTGATGACCTTTGTAAGACCACCGACGCCATCGACATCCTGCGGTTCGAGCACGTTCGACAAGCTGGCGGCGCGAAGATTCTCGGGATTGTCAATGGGTCCGGCCGATCGGCCGAGATACGCATTGATGTGAAGCCAAAGCTTGATTCGCTTGAACTCGCCACTGCTATCGATGCCGTTCAATGTGAACGTGGCGCCTTGGCCATTCCCCATTCCGTTTGCTGCCTGAAAGTTCCAAGCCATTTTGCATGCGGCAAAGGGATCTTTCGGATCGATCTTGGGGAATGGATATCCAAAGTAGAACTCTGGCATTTTGCCAGTCTTCTTGTCCTTCAACCCACATGTGGCTGGATCCACGTCGTACTTGCCGTCGTTTGCTTCGCTGGCTTCCCAGAACCGCTTCGAGTAGTTCTGCTTGAACTTTTCCGGATCTACTGGGACGACTTTGAACCAGTACTCGCCGTTCTTGACCCGGTTCAAAATCACTTCTGGCAGCAGATCCTTTGCACGCTGCCAGTTGTTTTGATCCAGAATCCACGGTTTGTTGTCTTCCTCCTGCTGCTGAGCGACAAGAGGCCGCGAAACTAGCGCTGCAGCAGCGGCTAAAATCGCGGTGAGAAGAATGCGGGACCTTCGACCCCTTTTCATATCCTGACCTCCTAGACGTTGTTCCTTTCCGACCCTTGCTGCTGGGTAGTTCATTGTGCGGTACCCAGGGCAGCTTGTCGTTGCTCCGCCAACATAGCCTTTGTCTTCCGATTCACCAAGAACCCCGGACGCAATACCTTGACGAATGCCGGCACGACCACCAAGCCCCCAAACGTGTTGAAGCTCATTAGGAGAGCAAGCAGCAATCCCATTTCCGCTTGGAACTTCAAATCGGAGAACCAGAAAAAGCCCGTTCCCGCCACCATTGTGGAGGCAGTAAAAATGATGGCTTTGCCGGTCGTGGCGGTCGCATAGTCCACAGCTTCGTCCAGCTTCCCGATCTCGTCGTACGTATCGATCATCCGGCTGAAGTGGTAAATGCCGTAGTCAACCCCGACTCCGGCGCCGGCGGCCGCAATCGGGAGAGAATTCACGTTCAGGTCGATACGGAACCAGACCATCAACGCCTCGGCTGCCAACTGCGAGAGAACCACCGGAATCATCAGAATGAGCGAGGCGTACAGCGAGCCGTATGTCAGGTAGAGGCAAATGTACACGATCAGGAAAATCAAGCCGAGGTTTTTCCAGTAAGAATTTTCCACTTCTTCGTTGACCGCGGCCAGGATTCCGAACAGCCCGCCAGCAAAGCGAAAGTCGACGAAGCCTTCCTTGTACTGATCGACGAATTGCCGCGCGTAAGCGATCGAGTTCATGATCACTGCGTGCGAGTACTCGTGGAACAAAGTGATGATCGACCCGTACCGCGCACTTGGATCCATGAAGAAGTTCAAGGCTGCAATGTTTGCGTTTTGCGTGAAGGTGTAAATGATTTGCCCGATTTCCTTCGGATTCAGGGGGATGATCGACCACTTCGGGTCGCCATCGTGCTGGAGGCGGGCAAGCTGCTTGATGATGTCCACGATGGTGATGGTGCCGCTAGCTCCCTTCGCGCCCTGCATGTGGTAGGCAAATTCCTCCATCGTGGTCAGCGCTTCAGCAGACTTCACCCCATTGGGCTGTTTGGTGTCGGCAATGATAATGAGTTGGCTCGCACCGAGGAACTTGTGGTTCAGGATGTTGTAGGCCACGTTGTAAGGGTGGTCGGCGAACAAGAGTGCCGCTCCCGGAGTCATATCACCGACTTTCAACTTCCAGCCCCACATGGGCAGTAGGCCATAGAGAGCAACCGTGAACACGATCACGACCCAACGGCGCCAGCCCTCGCTTGCGTTGATGACGGCTTGGGTGAACGCAGGGTAGATTTTCTCGCAGTAGGTCAGCCAGTACCAGCCGATCACCGGAGAGATCGCAAGAAAGCAAAGCATTCCTGGGCCGATAAACTCGAGGGCACGAGCAATGTTCGGAGGAAACAATTGGATGAACGCGAGCATTACGCCGAGCCGGTCGAGCGCGACCCCGACGACGATCGCGGCCAGGAGGATCGCTGTTCCGGCTGCGATGTTCATCGGTTCTTTCGCGTGGGCACCGTGGTCAATGGGCGGCGGCGGGTCGATGTACGACAGGATAATGGGGTGCAAGGTGACCACACTGATGAAAATCGATACCACCCAAAAGCTCGCAAAAATGGCCACTTTCTGAATCAGCGGAATGGGTGCAACGGCGACGATCAGGAGCCCGATGCCGTCGGTCACGATGGACGCAATCGCCGGCGCAAACAGGTGCGAGTAGGAAACCACGATCGCCTGCTGTTTGTCTTTGAGCCGGTAAAACTCTTCGTGGTACCGGTCCATCGATTGAACGGAGTGACTCAGGGCACGGGCGGTGAGAAACAGGGGGATCACCAGCACGAGCGGGTCTAGGTTGAAGCCAAGCCACGCAGCGATTCCGAGACCCCAGACACTGGAGAGGATCCCGGAAAAGATGGGCACCCAGATGCCGGTCCACGTGCGGAAATAAGAATACAGCAGGAAGGAAAGCGCTATGGTGGTGAGCACGAACACGAGCGCAAGCTGACCCGTGTATTGCAAGACCGAGGTGTAGAGCCACGGGAAGCCAGTAATGTGCACGCGGTGCTGCTCGTCCTCCACCTCTTGTTTGAGCTGCATCATCCGTTCGTACAGGTACCGAAAGTCGAGCGCCTCTTCCCAAAAACCCGTGTTGACGACAGCCGCAGTGTCATCGGTGGCTACGTACACGCCGCGAATGTTGGGGTTCGCGTATACGGCAAACCGTACCCGGTTGGCGTCTTCCTGCGTCTTGGGCACGCCCGGGTAGAAGATCGGTCGTACTTGCACCGCACCTTGGGTGGCGGTTGCGCTGCTCACGGCTGGGTGCGCAATGGACAGGATTTGGTAAGGCACGACGCCCTTTGTGTTGATCATGAACTTGGTGATGTGGTCGAGCTTCTGGAGCGTGGTGGGATTGTAAATGTCTCCCGACTTGACCTCCAAGATCACGTTCATGATGTTGGCCGTGCCGAACATTTTCCGGAACTCGTGGTAGAACTTGATGTACTTGTGCTGGCGCGGGTAAAAGTCGAAGAAATCCGTGTGCAGCCGGATTTTGGTCAGGCCGTAGCTAAAGAACACGGTCATCAGGGCCACGAAGACCGTTACCGAGCGCCGATAGTTCAAGAGAAAGCGTAGGTAACCTTCGATCCAACGTTGAGGGAACATTCCAAAACGACCTCCACCAGTAGTAGCCTACTTGTGCTTCTTAGTAGTTCTCTTTGAGGGGCTTCATTTTGTCACGATCGACCGAGAGAACCAAGCCGCGCGAGCCGACGATGTACCCGCGGCCATCTGGCAGCAAACTGACTCCACGAAACCACGACCCAGCCATTTGCACAGGAATGGGATACAATTTCCACGATTTGCCGGCATCTTGGCTGTGAAGCAAAAAGCCGCTGTTGCCCACTGCCCAGCCATACAGTCCTCGCACGGCGATGTCGTAAATTGGCAGCACAAAGCCCTTGGGGGTTTCCACAGGTTGCTTCACCCACGTGGCTCCGCCGTCTTCGGTCGCGAGCATGACTGCTTCCATGCCGACGATCCAAGCCCGTTCTTTGTCGAGCGCGGCTACTCCGAACAGCGTCGTCTCGACGCCGCTTTTTTGCTGTTGCCACGTGGAGCCGCCGTCCGACGAAAACAAAATGACCCCAAACTCCCCTGCAATCCAAACGTGCTCCGGATCGGCAAAGGCGATGGTATACAGAATGACATCACCCGGCTGTACCACTTCGGCGATGTCGGGCGGTAGCTCGATGTTCTCTGGGAGTGGCACCTTGGTCCAGGAAAGTCCGCCGTCTTCGGTTCTGAGGAGCGTCCCGAAATCTCCGACTGCCAATCCGCGCGACGGGCTTACAAACTCGATGTCCAGCAAATTTCGTGTGGTGCCGCTTGATTGCATTTGCCACGTGAGTCCACCGTCGGGCGAATGGGCAATTTGACCCCCTTGCCCTGCCACCCAAAGGCGGTCTCCGACACACGAGATCGCAACGAACGGACGTTTGGTGCCGGCAGTGTGGATTCGCCACGACTGCCCTCCATCCGTGGTGTGGAAGATCCTGCCTAGATCACCCACGGTCCACCCTTCGTTTGCGTTCTTGAAGCAGACGGAAAACAGGTTCTGACGCAGATCCCGGGCGGGAATCGTGTCCTGCGCAAGGACGCGGGCTGGGGACAAGATGCCGGCTAAGAACAGAACCTGAATGAGCGCGAGTAGAGGCACGGTGTTTGTTTCCTCCCTGTATTGAGATTGATGTAGACGCAAAGAGCGGTGCGCAGCCGTTTTGCGGGCTGCGCACCGCTTCGTCAAGCAAGGGTTGGTGACGCTTAAATGACGTATTCGAAACGGAACTGTACGTTGTCTCGGTCTTTGAGGAGGCTGACCCCGCTTCCCCCCTTGTACATATGGGCGTCAAGAATGCTGTAATCGATGGCGAAGCGGAACGGGTCGTACACAATGGTCAGAGCAGGCTGGTACACGATGGCTCCGCCCCAATCGTAGAAAAACGTGAAGCTTGGGTTCACCATGCCGCTACGATAGGACGTGCCAATGAAGAGCGTGTGCAAGAAAGAGTCTGCAGGTTGGCTGATAAAGACGGGCTCGAGCTTGGGGAACACCGAGCCATTGTAGTTGAAGTCGATCGCGTCGAGGTAAATCGGCAACACCTGCCGGTTCGGATTTGGAGCCGGATACTCACGCACTTGGCCGGTCTGGTTGTCCACCGCACGGACGGCCACCGATTTGCAAATCCCTCGGTCGACGAGTTCCTGGTTGCAGTACAGGGGGCCATCCGGCGCTGCGTTTTTGATGTGCTTGTAGAAAAACTGTGTGGAAATGAAAAACGTTTGGTGCGGGTTGAGCCACCGAATCCACTGATTGCGATCGATCCCCAACACGAAATTGATCGAGTCTCGTAAGAGACGCCGCCCGTGGTTGCGCCGGCCAGCAGCGGTCCGCCGGGCCGTGGTGAATTGCCCGAGGTTAAACTCGAAGGGGTTCAGGTCTTCCTCTTGGAACGACGGCTCGTCTTTGAAGTAAGCGAGTTCGCTCCGGATGACGCTGTAGTATTGGGGCAGTGCAAACGTGGTCGTGATACCGGAAACTTGCACGCGCGGCGCCGTTTGCACGGCATGAATCGGGCTCCCGCAGTTCATGTTGCTGTAGTCCGGCCGCGTCGGATCCCCAGGTGTCGGACAGGGCAGTTTGTCGTTGATACCAAAAATGAAGGGTAGCACTCGGTCCTGGGCGTCGAGCTGCTGCGTGGTGAACACTTGAACAGCCGGGGTGTCGAAGTACGTGTAGTAGTGCGCCAAACTGAAGGTCGCGTCGAACAGGTTGAACACGACCCGACCACCCCCCCGAGCGTCGGAAAACGTCCGCGACGGCTGAATCTTAATGGAAAGGGTATCGTTGGTTGGTGCTCCTTGGCTCGGCAAGGCCCACGGCGAGCCGTTGGGCACGCCCGGGATAAACCCGACCTTGTTGTCGATGGCGATGTAGCCCTCGAAAAAAATCTCCGAGAGCGGCCCGAGGTCTCCCCAGTAGTACTGCGCTCTAAGCATATCGAGCGGAACGCGACGTTCGTCCAAGGGAACAAGGAAACCACCGAAGCTTGCGTCCAAGGGGTTAATGTTATCCAAGAGTCGGAAGGCATCCGTTTCGCCCCAGGAGAGCAGTTGTCGCCCGAAGCGGAAAAAGAAGTCTCCAACCTTCATATCCAGGTATGCCTGGAACAACCGTGAACGGTGCACCCCTTTTTTGCGGAGGTTGTGACGGATCCGGTAGATGTCGTACGGCGTCTGTTGGAAGCCATTGGGAAACAGTGGTGGCCCGATAAACGGGTTTGGAGGATCGGCCTGCGCCAAACGTTTGAACTCGCGCGCAGTGCTGAATTCCTTTGGCCCCCAGTCGTAGATTCCGTCCCCTTCGCCACGATACGTAAGGCCGTAACTCAGGTCCCGAATCTTGAACGGCAAATCGTTGAGCAAGCTCAAGGGACCGACGCCGTTGAGGCGCAGTCGATCCAAGTCGTGCTTGAGCTCCACCTCGGCAAAAAAGCGGTTTTGCCGGAGATGCCCAGCAGCCGAACGCGGCCACGTTGCCGAAGTGGACACGCCCGGGTCCTCTGGGTCCCGCGCACCGTCGTGGGTACGCTCGGTCCCGATGCGGGCATTCACGTACGTACGCACTCCAAGCTTGATGTCACCGTCTTTGTCCAAAGGCACGGCGCCGGCTGGGGGCCGCCAAAACAAGACTGCGGTCAGAGCTCCGACCACCACCCCCCACCAAGCCTTCTCCCACGAACGCAGCATAACCAACCCTCCTCTTTTCCCAGCACCGACTTGGAGTCGGCCTTTTGGTTTGCTTGTTGCCGCGTTTCCCTACGCTAGGCGTAAGCCTCATGTCAAGTAAATCCGCACCCTTGTTGCGGGTATGCTGCACGTTGGCGGGAGTGCTGCTCTTAGCCCGAAGCGGGGCCTCCGAGGTACGAGGCATGTTCGGGCCGGAGCGCTCGTTGGAAGTATTGTCCGTCCCCGGAAGCATGCTGCCGCAGCTACGGGACTGCGACGTGCGCGGTGTAGTCGGCTGGGCATGCCACAACGGCTGCCAGCAGGTGTCCGTTCAGGTGGATGAACGCGACCCCGACGGCCGATGGGTGCTGGATGTCGGAGCGCAACACGCAGAAGACGAGCAGCCTGGCCGAGTGGACGATACGGATGTCATCCTCGTGGCAGCTAAAGATCTCGGCCGCTCCACCGCTCACCCGCCGAACGAGGCCATGTACGAGCTGCAGGTCTCGGACCCACTCTCGCTCGGCTCCGCCGTGGCTTACTTAGGGTGTGCTACGACCGGTTCGCGCCCGGGAACTGAACCGCGTAGGCGGGTTGCGGCCGATCCGCAGCAGGATCGTATCGCGATGGAACGGCTGACCGTCGGGTTTCAGGGTGCCATCCCGACCTGGCTATCGATCGATGGCGGGCCAAACGTGCTCGACCGAGTGAAGGTTCGAGCGCGAGCGAAATTCTTGCTCGGGCTCGTGACGGTTCGGCGGGACGAGACACACCTTCGCGGCGAAGTGGTTGGTTGGCGCCTCGGTCCCCTTCGAGTCATTCGCAGTCAGCGGCAGTGGGTAGCTTTAGGTTGGGGCCTTCGGACGCCTGTGTTCGAGTCTGCCGCGTTCTTTTACCCCGAGCACATGGAGATTCCGGTGGCCTTGAGGTTGCGGTTCCCTGCAACGTACTTTTTCTCGGACATTCGCATTCAAGCATACGTGGATTTTCGTGACCTACGCGGTTGGCAAGTGCTGGTTCCACCGAACCCGAACGCAGCGGTTGTGGACGGGCACATGACGGCTCCCGAGGTCGCGCTCAACGGGGCCGACGGGAACTGGTTTGTCCTTCGCGGCCCCCAGTTGTCGCTCTTGCAATTTTTCGATGTGAGTCCGTCGTTGCAATCGGTCAAACGCCGGTTCTTGTATCGGGACGATGCAAACTTTCGCGCGCCGCCGGAGTCGTTTCCGGGAGAGCTCCCTGCCGTGGGCTACGAGCTGACCGATTGGCGGCAAGTTGGTTCCGGCGTGCACGCGTTGCACGCCATGAGCTTTGTGCTGCCCTCGGATGCGGATCCAGAACGGTTCCTATTGGCTCAGCGGCACCCCCTGCGTGTCGAAGTACGGTCCCTGTTCGAGTATTGAAGATCGGGGCGCGAGGGCGCACGCTCGCCTAGATCACGTAGTCGATGCGAAACTGAACATTGTCGCGGTCGCGAAGCAAACTGATCCCGCTGCCGCCTTTGAGCCGGTGCGCATCGAGGATGCTGTAGTCGATCGTGAGCCGGAACGGATCGCGAATGAGTGTCACTCCGGGTTGGTAGACGAAGGCGCCGCCCCAATCGTAAAAGAGCGCAAACGACGGATTCACTTGGCCGCCTCGGTACGACGTCGTGAGCAGCAACGTTTGCAAGAGCGAGGTGGCCGGTTGGGACACCATGACGGGCTCGAGCGGCACGCCAAGTTGGGGCAGCAAAGTATCGATAACCGGCAATACTTCCCGGTCTGGGTTGGGGGTACCGTCAGGGTTGAAAACGCGGCTCCCAGCGGCGTTGCGAATGTGTTTCACGAAGAACTGTGTGGTGGCGAAGAAGGTGTTGTTCGGGTTGAGTAGACGAAGCCAGAAATTTACGTCCCACCCGAAGAGTAGATTGATCGAATCGCGTAGCCGGCGTCCGCCCGTCGTTCCGTCGCGCCCAAACAAGAACGGGTCGAACTGCCGCTGGGTGAAAGCGGGCTCGTCTTTGAAATATGCCACTTCGCTCCGAAACACGCTGTAAATTTGCGGCAGGGCAAATGTGACCGTGGACCCGAATACCTGTACGCGTGGAGCGGTCAGGTGTACGTGCACCGGACTACCGCAGTTGTTGCGCGTGGGATCGTTGCCACGAAACGGAAAGCGGGGATCGATCGGGCAAGGCTTCCCGTCGTTGAAGGCTTCTATCGGAAGCCCGCGGACCGTGAACAGTTGTGCTGCTGGGGTATCGAAATACGTGGACAGATAGGCCACGCTGAACGTGGCGTCCTCCAGATTGAAGACCATCCGCACGCCCCCACGTGCGTCGCGGAGGCTGCGGCTAGGCGCAAAGCTGAACGTCCGAACCTCCGTGCGCGGCGCTCCAAAGGAGGGAAG
The DNA here is from genome assembly GCA_964534275.1 of uncultured Binatia bacterium (SeqCode). GTDB lineage: Bacteria > Desulfobacterota > Binatia > HRBIN30 > HRBIN30 > HRBIN30. The sequence goes on from CAZHQG010000006.1 coordinate 89,504, forward strand.
CGTCCAGGGGGAGCCAGGCGGGATCGCGGGGATGAACCCAACCTTATTGTCCACGGCAAGGAAGCTTTCGAGAAACGTGTCGGAAAGCGGGCCCAGCGTGCCGATCCGATATTGCAAGCGCAGCATGTCGAGGGGGACACGTCGCTCATCCAAGGGGATCAAAAAACCCCCAAAACTGGAATCGAGAGGGTTGATGTGATCGAGGAGCTGAAACACGTCTGCCTCGCCCCAAGACAGCACTTGGCGGCCGAGGCGAAAGAAGACGCGGCCAGTTGAAGCTTCCAGATAGGCTTGAAAAAGCCGTTCCCGATGAGAGGCTACTTTGCGCAAATGGCGGCGAGCGGCAGCAATGTCGGGGGCAGTTTGATTCAGCGCCGCAATGGGGAAACGCAGGAGGGGCTCGAAGAAATCAGCCGTCGAATACTCGCGCGGACCCCAGTCGTAAATCCCATCGAATTCGCCTCGATACGTGAGATGGTAGCCCGCATTGCGCAATCGAAAGGGCAAACCCTGGAGGAGAGAGAGTGGTCCGACGCCTTCTTGAATGAGCCGATCGATGCGGTGGTCGAACTCGGCTTCGATGAAAAACCGGTTCTGCCGCAAGTGCCCTGCGGCGGAGAAGGGGAACGTGCCGGAGGTGGAGGGGAGAATGCGACTCCCGACTCGATTGGGCACGCCGTTGTGCGTGTTTTCCGTACCAACGCGAGCATTCACATAGGTGCGGACCCCGAGCTTCATGGTGCCCTCGCGATCGAGGCTGACTGCAACTGCCTCCCTGGCACCCGCGAGCGAGCCGACCCCGAACAGCGTTGCCGCTAGCCAAACGCGTAAACGTCTCACATCCCACCTCCAAGCACCGCGCTCCGAACGAACGTGGACTCGCTTACGGCCAAGCACTTGGCCAAGTCAAGAGAAGAACACGACTTCAGGTTGCCTCCCCGCAATCCTTCCACGCAACTGATCCCTCGGCAGGAACTTTACACTATTGACGGTCGAGCTTGCTTTGTGGCACTTGAAGAAACATGTCCTCCCGCGTGCTCTCAGGTGCGGTCCATGGCATCGATGCATTGCTGGTGGAAGTCGAGGTGGACTTCCTTCCCGGTTTGCCTCGGTTGGACATTGTGGGTCTCGCCGAGGGGCCGGTGCGGGAGAGCAAAGAGCGCGTGCGCGCGGCCGTGAAAAACAGTGGCTTTCGCTTGCCCGGTTCGCGGGTGGTGATCAACTTGGCCCCGGCGGACGTAAAGAAGGAAGGATCGGCCTACGACCTTCCCATTGCCGTGGGGATCCTAGCGAATCAGGGATTGGTGCAAACCGAGCGTCTCGGGCAATACATGCTGCTTGGAGAATTGTCGCTGGATGGCCGCGTCAAACGCGTGCGTGGCGCGTTACCAATTGCGGCCGCAGCTCGCCGGTACGGGCTGCGGGGGGTGCTGCTGCCGGCGGACAATGCTGCGGAGGCAGCGGTGGTTGACGGAATCGATGCGATCCCGGTGACAAGCCTGGTGGAAACCGTCGGGTTTTTGTTGGGGCAGCTCGACATCGCGCCTGTGCGGGTCGATGTGCAGGCGCTTTTCCAGCAGGCCCACGGCCATGAAGTGGACTTCAGCGAGGTCCGTGGCCAACAGCACGTCAAGAGGGCGCTCGAAGTGGCAGCTGCTGGAGGACACAACGTTCTCATGGTGGGTCCGCCTGGATCGGGAAAAACGATGCTCGCCAAGCGTATCCCGACCATTTTGCCGCCTCTGACGTTAGCCGAGGCGTTGGAGACTTCGCGGGTGCACAGTGTGGTGGGGCTGATGGAGGGCCGCGCGCTCATTACCACGCGTCCGTTTCGCGCTCCGCATCACACCATCAGCGATGCCGGACTGATTGGCGGCGGCTCGATTCCCAAACCGGGAGAAGTGAGTTTGGCCCACAATGGAGTGCTGTTCCTCGACGAGCTGCCGGAGTTCCGCAAAAACGTCCTCGAAGTCTTGCGCCAGCCACTCGAGGAGCAACGAATTACCATTGCTCGTGCTCTTGCCTCGATCACCTATCCTGCTCGTTGCATGCTCGTGGCAGCCATGAACCCCTGCCCGTGCGGTTTTCTAGGGGATCCGCAAAAGGAGTGCACGTGCTCTCCGGTGCAAATCGAGCGGTATCGTTCGCGGATTTCTGGGCCTCTGCTGGACCGAATCGACATCCACATCGAGGTGCCGGCGGTGCAGTTTCGCGATTTGGCTGGCAATACGAGCGGAGAAAGTTCGGCTGCGGTTCGTGCCCGGGTCGATCAGGCCCGCGCCCGGCAGCTCGATCGTTTCCGCGGGCGAAAGATCTTTTGCAACGCGCAGATGACCGCGCGGGACCTTGCGCGTTTTTGCCGTCTCGACCCGCAGAGCGAGAAGCTCCTCGAAACTGCGATGATGCGTCTGGGCCTCAGCGCGCGGGCATACACCCGCGTGCTCAAAGTGGCGCGCACCATTGCGGACCTGGAAGGTGCAGAGGAAGTCCGGTCGGTCCACATTGCCGAAGCGGTGCAGTACCGCTCGCTGGATCGCCCCGTAGCGTAACGGGTGAACGCCGGTGCAGGAGCAGCCAACGTGAGCACCCCTGTGCAACGCGGCCCCGAAGAGTGGCGATGGTGGATTGCGTTGCGTTCGGTGCACGGTGTGGGTCCTGTGGTGTACCATTCTCTGTTGCGCGTGTTTGGAGAGCCGCGGGCTGTGTTCAGTGCCGGTCAGGGCGACCTCGAATGCGCGGGGCTCAAACCGGAACTGGCCAAGGCAATTCGCCAATTCGACGGATGGGCCGCGATCGATCAGGAGCTGGTGCGTGCCGAGCGAGCTGGAGCCGTTTTGGTAACGTGGAACGATGTGCATTACCCGCCTTTGCTCCGACAAATTCACGACCCACCTCCGTTTCTGTACATGATGGGGAATTTGCACCCGGCAGATGTCTTGTCGGTTGCTGTGGTGGGCTCGCGACACCCGACGAGCTACGGCCTGCGCATGGCGCGCGAGCTGACCACTGGGCTCGTGCAATTTGGTCTCACGATCGTCAGTGGGCTTGCCCGTGGCATCGATGCTGCTGCCCATTGGGCGGCACTGAAAGAGGGCGGTCGCACGATTGCCGTGTTGGGCTCGGGCTTGGACGTTTTGTACCCGCCAGAGCACAAGGCTCTCGCGCAGCGCGTGGCCACCCAAGGGGCACTGTTGACCGAGTTGCCGATGGGGGCTCAGCCCGACGCAGAAAATTTCCCCACCCGGAATCGGATCATTAGCGGGATCACCCGCGGTACTGTCGTGGTGGAAGCCGCGGAGAAAAGCGGCTCGTTGATTACCGCACATCTCGCTGCCGAGCAGGGGCGAGAGGTGTTCGCCGTGCCCGGGCCCGTCGGCGAGCGGTCGCGAGGAACGCATCGACTCATTCGAAATGGTGCCAAGCTGACCGAGTCTGCCCTCGACGTAATCGAAGAAATCGCTCCCCAACTGGTCACAAGACGAGGGCCAGCCCCACGGCAGTTCGAGCTGCCTTTGCATGCCGAGCCACTAGTCGAACTCCTGCGCGCCGCGCCTTTGCACATCGACGAACTGATCGCGCGGAGCGGGCAACCAGCGACTCAGGTGCTGTCGACCCTGCTGGACCTCGAGCTGCAGGGAGTGGTGCAGCAGCTTCCCGGCAAGTGCTTCGCGCTGACGATGCAACCTTCTGGTTGACGACCAACCCTCGCTGGCTATCAGTTAGCGGTTATGGCGAAAAACCTCGTAATCGTTGAGTCGCCCACGAAAGCAAAGACGCTCCAGAAATACTTGGGCCGCGACTACCAAGTGAAGGCTAGCGTTGGCCACGTAAAGGATTTGCCCAAAAGTAAGCTCGGGGTGAATATCGAGAAGGGTTTCGAGCCAGAGTACGAGGTCATTCACGGCAAGAAAAAGGTCATCAGCGAGCTGCGAAAGGCTGCACAGGGAAAGGACTATATTTTTCTGGCCCCGGACCCCGATCGTGAAGGTGAAGCGATTGCGTGGCATATCGCGGAAAGCCTGGATGTAGACCGAGACCGTGTGCGGCGGGTGCTGTTTCACGAAATCACCAAGCGAGCGGTGCTCGAGGCCTTGAAGAACCCCCGCGACTTGGACCGCAACTTGTTCGAAGCGCAGCAAGCGCGGCGCATTCTCGACCGTTTGGTGGGTTACCAAATCAGCCCCTTGTTGTGGGAAAAAGTCCGACGCGGGCTCTCCGCTGGCCGCGTACAATCGGTGGCTGTGCGCCTGATCGTGGAACGCGAGCGGGAAATCCAAAGGTTCCAGCCAAAAGAATACTGGAGTTTGACCGCTCGCCTAGAGGGCAAGGAACCACCGCAATTTTTTGCGCGACTTTTCAAGATTGGCGACCGTAAACTCGACCCTGAAACCTTCCGGTTGGAAAACGAACAGGCAGCCCGGGAGCTGATGGAAGCTCTTCGGACTGTGGAATGGCGGGTTGCCAAAGTCGAAAGGAAAGAGCGGCGACGCTTTCCAGCTCCACCGTTTACGACGTCGCGCTTACAGCAAGAGGCCGCTCGCAAGCTTGGGTATTCGCCCCCGCGAACGATGCGGATCGCACAGCGGCTTTACGAGGGGATCGAGCTCGGTTCCGAGGGGATGGTGGGCCTCATCACGTATATGCGCACGGATTCCACCCGCGTGTCTTCCGAGGCACAACAAGAAGCCCGGCGGCTGATTGCAGCGAAGTTCGGGGAGCAATACTTGCCCCCGCAGCCGCCAGTGTACCCAAGCAAAAAAGGGGCGCAGGACGCTCACGAAGCGATCCGCCCAACATCGCTGGAGTACCCACCAGAGCGTGTAGAGCCGTTCCTCAGTAAGGAAGAGTTTCAGTTGTACAAACTCATTTGGGATCGCTTCCTGTCTAGCCAAATGGTCCCGGCCGTTTACGACACGACTACGGTGGACATTGCCGCGGGGCACACCATCTTCCGCGCCAGTGGGCAGATCCTCAAGTTCGACGGTTTTAGTCGTGTCTATACCGAAGGGCGCGACGACGATGGTCGCACTGCCGGCCAGGGAGAAGAAGGGGAAACAGAGGGCGAACTGAAAGAAGGCCAGCTGCCCCCACTGGCTGAAGGTGAGCTGCTGCGATTGCACGAAATCATCCCCAAACAACACTTCACCCAACCCCCTCCGCGTTTTACGCAAGCAACCCTTGTCAAAGAACTCGAAGAGAAGGGAATTGGCAGACCTTCGACATACGCGACGATCGTGGGGACGATCTTGAACCGAGAGTACGTCGTCGAAGATAGTTCCAAACGGCTCCGCCCAACGGAGTTGGGGATCTTGGTCACGGACCTATTGGTCGACGCCTTTCCAGACATCGTGAACGTAGAGTTCACTGCTGGCATGGAAGAGGAGCTCGATAAGATCGAAGAGGGGAAAGAGCGGTGGACCGAAGCCTTGCGGCGTTTTTATGAGCCGTTCAAGCGGGATCTCGAACACGCCAAGGAGCGCATGCGCGATGTCAAGGCTGGCCAACCAACGGACATACCTTGCCCCGCGTGCGGCGAAAAAATGGTTCTTCGTTGGGGCCGAACGGGAGAATACTTGGCATGCGCGCGGTATCCAGAGTGCCGGACAACTCGAAATTTCGTTCGCGACGAGAGTGGCGCCATTCGGATCGTGGAACGCGAAACAACGGACGAGAAGTGCCCCAAGTGCGGTCGGCCGATGGAAGTGCGTTTCGGGCGGTACGGGAAATTTTTAGGGTGCTCGGCGTACCCGGAATGCAAAACCGTTCTCCCTTTCGATCGGCCGAAGGAAACTGGTGTGCACTGCCCCGATTGCAAAGAAGGCAAGCTCCTCGAGAAACGTACACGTACGGGGAAGACCTTTTTTAGTTGCAATCGCTATCCTACGTGTCGCTTTGCAACTTGGCAGCGACCTGTTCCGGAGCCTTGCCCGGAGTGTGGTGCCCCGTTTGTTGTGGAAAAAACCACCAAGCGCTCTGGAACGGTGCGCAGTTGCTTGGCGGAAGGCTGCAAGTATAGCGAAATCGTTGCGGAGGCTGTGGACGAGGCGCCATAACGGCACATCGCCGGAACCGCTCCATTGAGCATTGCGCGAGGCCGCAGTTGGGGTACAAACGCTTTCGCGAAGAGAGGTGTCCATGTCGGTGCACTCTACCCGTGAACCTGTGATTGTCGTCGGGGGTGGTTTGGCCGGATCCGAAGCGGCGTGGCAGTTGGCGCGCCGCGGCATTCCCGTGCTCCTCTACGAAATGCGCCCGCAGCGCCAAACCGAAGCCCACCGCACGGACCGGCTTGCCGAACTTGTGTGCTCGAACTCTTTCCGCAGCGCGAGTCTCGATGCGGCCGTGGGGTTGTTGAAAGAAGAAATGCGGCGATTGGGGTCGCTGGTGTTAGCCGCTGCAGATCGGACGAGCGTGCCGGCTGGTGCGGCTCTGGCGGTGGACCGGGACCTGTTTGCAGAAGCGGTCACGCGCGCAATCGCCGAGTGCCCGGAAATTACAGTGGTGCGTGAGGAGCTCCGGGACATCCCCGAAGGGCTGTGTTTGATCGCCACTGGGCCCCTGACCTCGCCAGCCCTTTCGTACGCCCTACAAGAGCTCCTCGGCCAGAAGTACTTGTACTTTTACGATGCGATTGCGCCCATCGTGACGGCGGATTCGATCGACCGTTCCGTGGTGTTTGCCGCCTCGCGCTACGGGAAAGGCGGAGAGGATTACCTGAACTGCCCGATGACCCGCGACGAGTACTACGCCTTTGTCGACGCCCTGCTGGCAGCAGAGAAAGTGCCCGTGCGCGATTTCGAGCGCTGCATTTATTTCGAGGGCTGCATGCCCATCGAGGAAATGGCTCGACGCGGTCGCGACACCCTCGCGTTTGGCCCGATGCGACCCGTCGGGTTAATCGACCCCCGCACCGGGGAGCGACCCTATGCGGTGGTGCAGCTTCGCCAAGACAACGCAGCCGCCACGCTGTACAACATGGTTGGCTTCCAGACCAAAATGACGTATCCGGAACAGCGGCGCGTGTTTCGCATGATCCCGGGGCTCGAAAAGGCAGAGTTCGTTCGACTCGGTAGTTTGCACCGGAATACCTTTATCAATTCGCCCCGCGTGTTGGAGCCTACATTGAGTTTGCGCCGCCGGCCGCGCACGTTTATCGCCGGACAACTCATTGGTGTGGAGGGGTACGTGGAGTCGGCGGCCACGGGTTTGTTGGCAGGACTGAACATTGCCCGAATGCTTGCTGGCGAGCCTTGCGTGGTTCCTCCGCCGACGACCGCGCTCGGTGCTTTGCTGGCGTACGTGACCGACCCGCGTCGCAAGGACTTTCAGCCCATGAATGCAAACTACGGTCTATTTCCCCCTTTGCCAGGCCGCGAACGCGGACGCGAAAAACGCGAGCGGCTGGCCCGCCGCGCCCTGCACGATTTGGACGAATGGATGGCGCGTCACAGGCTTGCGCCCGCCACGGATACCTCTCCAATCGTGGCCGTAGCAAGCAACTGAGCGGGCGACGCTCGGAAAGGAGCGGCGATGCTGGTCGGAGAGCACATGACCTCACCCGTGATCACGGTGGAGCCCCACGCCACTGTGTCGCAGGCGCGCAAGCTGATGCAGGATCATGATATTCGCCATTTGCCCGTGATCGAGCACGCGCGCTTGATTGGAATTGTTGCGCGCAGTGACTTGAACTGGCCCTCCGCTGCAAAGGTACCTCCAGATGCCATGCCGGTTGCGGAGGTCATGAGCGGGAACGTCATCGCGGTGACGCCGCGAACGACCATCGAAAACGCTGCCAGCCTGATGCTGGCAAACAAGATCGGGGCACTGCCCGTCGTGGACGAGGAAGAACATGTCGTGGGCATTCTTACGGCTGCCGATATTCTTTCCGTTTTTCTGGAGGTGATGGGAGTAGGCTCGGGCGCCCGCCGGATCGAGATCCGGCTTCCCGACCGTCCGGGTGCCTTGGCTCCGGCAGTGCAATGCATTGGTAGCCTGGGGGTCAACATCGTCAGCGTGGTGTCCGCCCGGGAGCAAGATGGCTGGCGAAGCCTCGTGTTGCGACTTGCAACGGACGATCTCGAACCGGTACTGACCGCTCTTGCCGACCTCGGCGTCGAAGTGGTTTCTACGGGTGAAGGCGACGACTGAACCGTGGCGGCAGAGCTGGGACCAGGCCGCGGGCGTGTTGCTGCGCTTTGGCGTCGAGCGTGCCCGGCTCGCAACCTTTCTGGATTCGAGAGCGCAACGGTGGCTGCCTGCCGACCTGGTTGCCACCTTACCGGCGGTGCTCGCTGAGGCTCCGGACCCGCTTCTCGCCCTCACGAACTTGGAACGGTTGGCAGAGTGCGAAGCCCTAGCTCGAGGGGTGGATCGGCCGGCGGAATGGTGGCGACATCTAGTGACCCTTCTTGGCGGAAGCCAGTCGTTAGCCAATTGGTTGGTCTCTCAAGGCGCCGATTGGCCACAAGCGTTTTCCGCTGCGTTGGGAGGCCAGCCCACGAGTGCCGCTGGCCACCTCGAACGGTTGCAAGACCTCGTCGCCTTGGATTGGTCGCGCTTCGCAGACGCACTGCGCCAGTATCGCCACCGCGAGTACCTGCGGATTGGGCTTCACGATTTAATTGGGGCGTACACGGTCGATGCTACGTGGTCGGAATTGAGCGAGCTTGCTGCCGGCGCGGTCGAATGCGCGTACCGTTGGGCTCGCCAACAGGTCACGACAAGTTATGGCGAGCTGAACCATGCTGGTGGTACACGCGCTGGATTCGTTGTTCTGGGGATGGGAAAGCTCGGCGGTGGAGAACTGAACTTCAGTTCGGACATCGACCTTGTGTACCTGTACGAATCGGACGAAGGGCAGAGTTCCGGTGGCCCTGGGGGGGCGCTCCCTCCTCGAGCGTACTTCACGCGGGTGGCGGAGTTGTTGACCCGCGCCTTGCAAGAGGTGACGGAGCGCGGATTTGCGTTCCGTGTCGACTTGCGTTTGCGACCGGATGGCATCAATGGCCCGATCGTCAATTCTGTATCCAATGCATTGCTCTACTACGAGTCCTACGGCCAAACTTGGGAGCGCACTGCGCTGCTCAAAGCACGACCGATTGCTGGAACGCTCGAGCTAGGCGAGCGCTTTTTGCAGGAGGTTCGGCCGTTCGTCTTCCGCCGCTACCTGGATTACGGCACGCTCGAGGACATGCAGCGCATGAAGGCACAAATCGAAGGGCACCTGGCCAGGAAATCCAACGAGTGGAACGTGAAGCTCGGACGCGGCGGCATTCGGGAAATCGAGTTTATCGTGCAAACGATGCAGCTCGTGCACGGCGGGCGGGACGAACGTGTGCGCTGCCGCCCTACCTTGGAAGCTCTCGATCGGTTGGCGCGCTATCGGTACCTCCCGGAACCGGATGCTGCGAGTCTGGCGGAAGCGTACCGTTTTCTCAGAAACGTGGAGCATAAAATTCAGTTGGTGGCGCAGCGCCAAACCCACGCCGTTCCTCGCGAGGAACGCGAACAGGAAACCTTGGCGCGGCGTGTGGGTTACCGGGGCGAACAAGCACGCCAACAGTTTTGGGTGGATTTGTCCCGGCACACGAGCGCTGTGCGGGGCGCCTTTGAGAAACTCTTTTTTCAACCTGCGGCCGAGCGACGTGCCCAGGTGGACGACACGGAACAAAAAATTCTTGCTGCCTTAGGCGACCCGGAGGCAGCCCTGGCCCTTCTGGCTTCGTTGGGCTTTCACGACCCAGCGCAATGCTACGAACACCTGCTGCTATTGCGTGACGGCCCAGCCCACGCACCCTCGAGTCCGCGTCGGAGGCAGGTGTTGTTCGAGATTCTGCCGGCGATGTTGGCGGCCATGCGCCAGGCTCCACACCCCGACCTCGCACTGCAAAACATGGCCAGCTTTGTCTCCGCAGTCGGTGCACGCACAAGTTTCCTCATGCTGTTGCGAGAAAACCCGGGCACGATGCGCATGCTCGTGCAACTATTCGCCACGAGTCAGTACCTGGCAAACCAGTTCATCCGCCACCCGGAACTGCTGGATTCCCTCGTGCGTGCGGATCTCGTCCGGATCCGGAAAGCCAAGGATGAACTGGCCGCGGAACTCGCGAGTGCACTCGACGCCGCGGAAGATTTCGAGGGAAAGCTCGACGCGCTGCGGCGCTTTCGCAATCAGGAATTTTTGCGCATCGGCATCAACTGCGTGCAGGACCTGCTGGCCGACGAAGAAGTGGCGGAGGAGCTCACGCAGTTAGCCGAAGCGTGTTTGCAAGCTGCTGTGGATTTGGCCGTCCAGCAAACCCTAAAGCGCTTCGAACTGCCGAGGCTGCCTGGCCGGCTCGTGGTCCTCGGCTTGGGAAAACTGGGTGCGGCAGAACTGAACTTCAACTCGGACTTGGATTTGATTTTCGTGTACGACGGTGGCGAAGCTGAGCCTGGCGCGGTGACTCCTCACGAGGTGTTCACGTGGCTCGCGCAACGGTTGATCACCGTGTTGCAGGTACCGACGAAGGAGGGGATTGTATATCGGATCGACACGCGGCTCCGGCCCTCCGGCCATTCGGGGCCGCTAGTGTCTTCCCTGGCAGCGTTCCGCCACTACCACGAGCAAAGCGCGCAAGTGTGGGAGCGCCAAGCTCTCATCAAGGCGCGAGCGGTGGCTGGGGACGATACCCTTGGGCACGAAGTCGCTCGAGTCGTGGATGCCTTCGTGTATCGCGCGCCGCTGAGCAGGGAGGAGGTGCGGGAGATTCGCCGTCTGCGCGGGCGGATGGAGCGTGAGTTGGCACGGGAAGGGGCAACTCATGTGAACATCAAAACGGGAAGAGGAGGCCTGGTCGACATCGAGTTCCTTGTGCAGATGCTTCAGCTTTACTGCGGTTCGACGATGCCGGCGTTGCGCCAACGTGCCACCATGGCTGCGTTAGACGCGCTCGCCGAAGCCGGAGTGTTGCCGAAGGAGGATGCAGAGGTGCTGATGTCCGGATACCGATTCCTCCGCCGGCTAGAGCAAACGTTGCGGCTTTTGCACGACCGGCCGGTAGAAGATTTGGAACGGCACGATGTGGACTTGGTTGTGGTGGCCCGCCGCATGGGTTTTCGGGGTGAGGCTCAAGAAGCAGCACAAGCGCTTTGGCAAGAATACGGTGAGCGGCGCGAACGGATTCGGCGTTTGTACGAGTACTGGTTCGATCGTGCAGAAGGCGGTCAGGTGCACTGTTGCTCCGGTTGATTCCACAGGATTGGAAGTTTCGTTGACTGCATGGAAGCGCTGAGCTAGCCAAGCGGCGCACGAGGAGCGGTTGGTGGAAAAAACCGAGCAAATTTGGCTCGACGGCCAGTTCGTTCCCTGGGAGCGCGCCCAGGTTCACGTTCTCACTCACACGTTGCACTACGGGTTAGGCGTCTTCGAAGGGATTCGTTGCTACGAAGACAAAAATGGCCGCCCGAACATCTTTCGCTTGAAAGAGCACATCCGCCGCCTGTTCGATTCTGCGCACATTTTGGGAATCAAAATCCCTTTTCCCCAAACGGTCATCGAAACTGCGTGTGTGGAGACCATCAAAGTCAATCGCTTGCGGTCCGGCTATTTGCGCCCGCTCGTGTTCCTCGGCGATGGAGAAATGGGCCTCGCCGCGGTGCACAATCCGGTGCGCGTCGCGATCGCGGCTTGGCCGTGGGGGGCCTATCTGGGAGAGGAAGGCGTGCAGCGTGGCGTGCGTCTTCGTACGTCTTCCTTCCAAAGGATGCACGTGAACACGTTCATGACCAAAGCCAAAGCCGTGGGGAATTATGTCAACTCGATCTTGGCTGCGGTAGAGGCGCGTCAGGCTGGCTTCGATGAAGCGATGATGCTGGACACCGACGGGTACGTTGCCGAGTGCAGTGGAGAAAACTTGTTCATCGTTCGCAACGGTGTGGTGAAAACCCCGCCTCTGACATCGGTGCTCGAGGGGATTACGCGGGCCTCCGTGCTCGCGCTGCTCGAGTCGATGGGTGTCCCGTGGCGCGAGGAACGTTTTACGCGGGACGAAACCTACATTGCAGACGAGGTGTTCATGACCGGCACGGCAGCCGAGGTGACCCCGGTGCGGGAAATCGATGGCCGCGTGATTGGTGAAGGCAGGCCGGGCCCAGTGACTCGCGCGCTGCAGGAGCGCTTTCGAGCGGTCGTGCGTGGCGAGATCCAAGCGTATCGAGATTGGTTGACACCAGTCGACTGAGCTTTTCGCGTAATTTGAATTGACACGCGAGTGCGATGCGATTATAAGGCCGGGGCCTGGATGAGGGTGGTGTGGACGAAGAGGACAGCGCCGTTTGGCGAGCCTTGGCGACAGGGGGACGCGACGGAGGAACGGGGAGTGAAGGGTAGACTGAGCCGTTGGGTGGTTCGATGCGCCATCGTCACCTGGGTGGCTTCAGGGCTGCTCGCTCTGCCGGGGCGTGCGGACGTCAGTGTCGAGCGCGGTAGTTCGATTATCATCTTCCCCAAGGTGATTTCCGACGACGATGGCTTGCTGACCCGCGGCTTCCCCGTGGAAACGATCATTCAGATTTCCAATACCTCTAACTCCCTGGCGTTTGCCCACTGCTTTTACGTCAATGCCGCCCCGCTGGATCCGAGGCAGCCTCCAGGACCGTTCAACCCGCCGCAGTGGCAGGAAGTGGATTTTGATTTGGTGCTTACCAAACAACAGCCCACGTACTGGGTAGTGGGGCAAGGTCGACGGGTGGATCCGACCGATCCTCAGTGCAGCAGGGTGCCGCCCGTGTTCAGTTGTCCAAACGCGGGTTTCGATCCTGGGGCCATCCCGGCAGTGCCCCCGAATTTTCAGGGCCAGCTGGTATGCATCGAGGTCGACTCTGCGGGTGCACCTTTGAATGGGAACCGCTTGAAGGGCGAGGCAACACTGGTCACCCCACGCTCCACGACCGTGAATGGAGTCACGATGCGCCAGGGCGAGGTGAGTAAGTACAATGCAATTGGGATTGCGGGTCTGAACACGGATACGAACTCGAACGACGGCGACCTGACGTTGTGTATCGGTGGCAACCCTCGCCCGGGCTGCCCAGCCGGTGCAGAGTACAATGGATGCCCCGATACAGTGATCGTGAATCATTTCGGCGAGCGGGCCACGATGCCGGCCCTGCCAGCGAACGATATTCCCAACTCTCGGGTGGAAACCGAGGTGACCCTGGTTCCCTGCACACAGGATTTCGAGAACCAGGTTCCCGGCAGCGTTGTGGTGCAGTTCCGCGTAACGAACGAGTTCGAGAATTTATTTTCCGCTAGCACGACGGTCACGTGCTGGTCGAACTTTCGTCTGGCTGAAGTGGGGCGAATTTTCGACGCGAGTTTTCTCGGGACACGCTTTGCGCAGACGAGGATGACGCCTGGTGGAATAGAGCAGCCAGGGTTTCTCGGGGTTTCCGAGGAGTTTTACAACGATGGGCGGGGGGTGCTTTCCCGCGCTGCGCTCAATCTGCACGTAGAAGGAGTGCGGCCCGGAGGCGACGTCATTACCATCCCGGAGGTGGCGCCATGAGCCCGCGACTACTTGGGCTAGCTTGCCTCTCGTTGTTCGTCGCTGCGGGGGTGGTGCACGCGCAGCAAGTGGGGTCCGACCGAGCTGCTGCCATCTTGGTGTTTCCGAAAGTCGTCGTCGATACGAACAATAATGCAGGGCGCGGGCGGTTGGATACCCTGATCCGAATCAGCAACACGCTCAACAAACCGGTGCGGATGCAGTGCTTCTGGGTCAACGCGAACGGCCACTGTTTCAATGCGCCGGGGATCATCTGCGACCCAACACTGTTGCCGCGGGACGATCGATGCCCCGCAAATTCTGTGTGCGTGCCTGGTTGGCAGGAAACAGACTTTATTGTCCAGCTCACCGCCCGTCAGCCTGTGGCATGGCTTGCGTCCATGGGGGCGACGCTGTGTACGGACACCGCGGACCCAAACTTGCCATGTTTCCCTATCACCGGTGCCGGAAGGCCAAGTCCCACGAACAATTTGGAAAGCCGGGTTCCGGCCGTACAAGAAGATCCATTTGTCGGGGAGCTCAAGTGCATAGCGGTTGATCAGAACGATGTGCCGATCGAAGACAATGCACTGAAGGGCGAGGCGCTCATCGTACGCTCGGACGTGGCGAATAACACGAACTTCTTTGATGTGGGTGCGTACAACGCCATCGGAATTCCGGCTTTGGCCGGCCGGAACAACCGGGACAACGTGTTGATCTTAGGTGGAAACGGCGCCGAGTATGCCGGGTGTCCCAACGTGCTCATCTTGGATCACTTCTTCGATGGTGCCGTGGATCCAGTGGCTCAACAGAGCATATCTACGGCGCTGACGTTGGTCCCGTGTACCGAAGATTTTCTCACGCAGCGTCCAACATCGATCCCGGTTCAGTTCCTGGTCTTCAACGAGTTCGAGCAGCGGTTCTCGACAAGTTTCCGCGACTTCAATTGCTTCCGGGAATTTCGCCTTTCTGAGATCGACACGCGCGTTCCCACGTTCTCGATCTTTCACGCGGGTGTCTCCGGCACCCTCACGGGTCAAACTCGGATTCGTGGTGTTGCGGGAAACGACCGTACTCGGGGGCAAACCCTGCTCGGGGTGGCCGAGGAGATGCGCGCGAACGGCGGGAGCGCTGCGTTCCAAGTGCATATGCAGGGCACGCGCCCGCAAAGCGACTTTGTTTACTTGCCGTTGCAGTGAACGACCGTGCAAAAAGGCTCTTTTAGCTTGACAAGGTTGAATGGTGCAGATATAAGGCCGGCACTCAGTCGAGGGGTTCGCCCTGGCGAACACGGTGCGGCGTGATCGAAAGGAGGAGGGTAATGCGTAGGCAGCGAGGGCTAGTTGGGCTCATGGGACTCGCGGCGTTGGTCGGTTGGGGTGTTAATGCCCGATTGGCTGAGGCCCGCGTCACGACGGAGCAGAGCGCATCGATACTGGTGTTCCCGAAAGTATTGGCAACAGCCAGCCGGGACACGGTGATTCAAATCACCAACACCTCGAACAACATGCGGCATGCGCACTGCTTTTACGTGGATGGGTCACCGGTAAATCCCGACCTCCCGGTTGGGCCACTGAACCCACCGCGTTGGGTGGAAACGGATTTTGACATCTGGCTGACTCGGCAGCAGCCAACGCACTGGGTTGTTTCGACTGGCCGCTGGGATGACCCCACGGACGATTCGTGTCGGGGAGCGGTTTGCAACCCTGCGAACAGCGGGGGAAACAATGGTACGGCGGATTGTTGCGATGCTGGCTTCGATCCCGGCCGCATTCCGCCGATGGGTCCCAACTTTACCGGTGAGCTCAAGTGCGTCGAAGTCGATGCTTCAGGGTTCCCGGTTCCGGGCAACTCGCTCAAGGGCGAAGCAACGTTAGTAGATCGCGGCAACGCCTTTGACGTGTCGAAGTACAATGGCATTGGATTGAAGGGCTTCGACACCAATAACATGGACGGTGTCCTGTGCTTGGGTGGTGGCGTAACCGGTTCCTGTCCTTCCGGTGCGGAGTACGAGGCTTGCCCGCAGGCGTGGATCCTAGATACTCCGTCGGTGAATGCAGCAAATCCCGTGTTGAGCACCGCTGAGCTGGACAGCTCGGCCGCGGTGAACTTGACGGTTGTGCCTTGCTCGCAGAACTACGAGACGCAGGAGCCGACCGCTGTGACGCTACAGTTCGCGATCACAAACGAATTCGAGCAAACGTTTTCTGCTTCTACCACGATCACGTGCTGGGCGAGCTACAACCTTGAGGAAATTAACCCGATTTTCGACGTCACTGCCGTAGGCGGGAACGTGCTGCAGACGCGTGTGCGCGCTGCTGCGGGAACGCCGCGTGGAATCATGGCGGTGGTGGAAGAGACGGTCACATGCACCGACTGTAGCCCGAACGTGAGCGCCCGGGTAGCGCACAACCCCCACAACAGCTTTGCGGACCAATCTGGTCAGGACGTGATCGTCATTCCTGCTGACCAGATCCAGGCCCCGTGAGGAGGCAAGCATGGGTAGGCAAGGGCGACGTCCAAGGAATGGGGAAAGGAGAATGAAGATGCGACAGGTTCGATGGGCTGGATGGACAACGGCGCTCGCCGCGGCCTTGTTGATTGGGGGGCAGACAAGAGTTCGTGCTGATATCGCCTCCGATAAGCCGGCGGCCGTGGTTGTGTATCCGAAGGTGCAAGTGAGCGGCGCGAACGGGGTGGATACGACGATTCGGCTAGCGAACACGAACACTACGAATCCTATTAACGTCCACTGCTACTACGTGAACGCAAGTTCTTACTGCGTGGGCGGAACCAACCCAGGTGAGAACTGCACCTTGTCTCCGACGGTGTGCCAAGGAGGCGGGGTGTGTTTGCCGAGCTGGCAAGAGACGGACTTCCGGATCGTTCTTACGGCCGGGCAGCCGATCGAGTGGGTCGCGTCGGAAGGGCTCTCGGATAACGCATTGCCGCTTCCGCGTGGAGTTTGTGTCCGCAACCCAACGCGGCAGTGCGGTTCGGATGCGGACTGCAATCCCTTCCCTGGTGGTACCTGCACGCAAAGCAACGCGGGTACGCGAATTCCACCGGTGCCAGACGATCCATTCATTGGCGAGCTCCGGTGTATCGCGATCGACGCGCAGGGAAATCCCATTCCCCGCAACGACTTGAAGGGTGAGGGGCAAGTTGTCACCTTTCCTTCCGACGGTGTCGCCGTCCTGGACATTGCCGGATACAACGCCATCGGAATTCAAGCTACGGGGCAATCGGATGGCGTGGCAAATCAGCTTGTGTTGGGACCCGGTCGAAGCGGTGAGTACAATGGGTGTCCGAATTACCTGATCGTGAATCACTTCTTCGATGGGGCAGCCAACCCGGTGCCCGGGACCGATGCAACGATCAATACCAACCTGGTGCTGGTGCCGTGCTCGACGGACTACCTGCGGCAGATTCCTGGGCTGGCGGTAGCGCAGTATCTGGTGTTCAACGAGTTCGAGCAGCGCTTCTCGACGAGCCGGGCGGTGCGTTGCTACCAAGACATTCAGTTGAGCCGGATCGACACCGCGAACAGTTCCCGGTCCATTTGGAATGTAAGTGTTGCCGGCACTTTGACAGGGCAGACTCGGATTAACCCGATTGGCGTGCCGTCGACAAACCCGCCGTCCATCCCGAGCGGGTTACTGGGAATTGCGGTCGAGACGCACACCGCCTCCGCGGGACGGAAGAGCGCGGCGTTTAATATTCACATGGCTGGTGACCGCGATGCGGCGGACGTGATGATCATTCCGTAAAGGGTTGAAGCCCGTCTTCGCTGGGGAGGGCCGGCGGCCGCGAGGCCGACCGGCTCTTCTTGTTTTTAAGGGAACTTACCGCGGTAGGCGAGCGTAAACGAAATCGAGGACGCGTTCCTCTAAACGGGTATTGTGTAGGCGGTTGTATTCTTGGATACCGGTGGGACTGGTGACGTTGACCTCGGTGAGGAAGTCGCCGATTACGTCGAGACCGACGAAGTAGAGACCGTCCTGACGTAAACGCGGAGCAAGGGTTTGGGTGATGTGGTAGTCGCGGGCAGTGAGTTCCGTGGCAACGACAGTTCCGCCCACGTGAATGTTTCCGCGGTGGTCGTCGGCGCGAGGGACCCGAAGGATGGCGCCGATGGGCACTCCGTCGAGCACGAGGATGCGTTTGTCTCCCTTGCGTACCTCCGGGATGTATTGCTGGGCCATGACGTAGCGCCGGCCTTCTTGCGTGCTGAGTTCGAGGAGTGCGTTCAAGTTGCGGTCGTCCAGAGACGCAAGGAAAACGCCAGTGCCTCCGCAGCAGTCGAGCGGCTTGAGGATTGCGCGGCCACCTTGGTCGCGCACGAAGTCTTTCAGTCGCTCGATGTCGCAAGTGACCAAGGTTGGTGGGATGACAGTGGGGAAGTTCAAGATGTAGAGCTTTTCATTCGCTTCGCGGAGGCCGCTCGGAGCGTTAAGCACGAACGTGGCGCTTGGATCCGTGCGGCTCAGCAAGTACGTGGCGAACAGGTAGGCTTGATCGAACGGGGGATCCTTGCGCATGAAGATGGCGTCGTAGAAGTCGAAGGGTTCGACGCGTTCTTCAAAGCGTGCGAAGGCAGGGCCCTCCCGGCTAACCGTGGTGCGACGTGCTTGTGCGTAGCCGCGAGAACCAAGAGCAAACAATTGCTCGATCGTACAAGTGTACACGTCGGCACCGCGGCGTTGGGCTTCCAGCATGAAGACGAAGGTGGTGTCCCGGTCCGGGAGGATCCGTTCCAGAGGATCCATGACAAACAGAAATTTGCGGCTCATGCTTCGAAGGTACGGGTGTTCCGGTCTCCACGCAAGGAAGGAAGCGCCGTCGAGGCGGAGACGCCAAGATCCCCCCAGCGAAACTGAACGAGGGTGAGTGCAGCCAACGCCGCGGTTTCCGCACGCAAAATACGTGGTCCTAGCGTGACGGCGTGGAACCCCCGCTTGTGAAGCAGAGCGGATTCTTCCGCGGTGAGACCACCCTCGGGGCCAACGGTTAACAGGACGCTCTTCGGTGGGGAGTCCACCGAAATCGCGCTCAACGCGCGCGCCTCTGGACCGAAATCGAAGAAGAGACCAAGGCTCGCATGGACCCTGGAGATCAGTTCCTCGAACGAATGAAAGAGCGAGAGTGTGGGCACGCGCAGGCGCTGGCACTGCTTGGTCGCTTCGAGCAAAATCCGTCGCCAACGGTTGAGCCGTGCCCGCGCATCGTAGGGGCGCGACCGGGCAGATGAAAAGACAAGAAGATGATGAACCCCGAGCTCCGTCGCCTTTTCGAGTGCGCGTTCCAATCTTTCCGCACGAATGAGAGGAATGGCCAAGTACGTTTCGAGCGGCGATTCAGAAGACTCGGGAGGGGTATCGAGGAATCGTACCACAACGCCGCGAGGGAGGATGCGCTCGACAGCGCCATAACGGACCCCGCCGATGCCATCGATGAGCCGTACGAGTTCTCCTACTCGCACGCGGCGAACACGTAGGTGCTTCGCTTCTTCACCGGTGATCGTTGCGAACGGTTCGTGCAGGGACGCTGAGGGAACTAAGAATGTCGGCAGTGCCACGTTAGCCTCTCCGCAACCACAATGCGGCCCATTCGTCGCGCTGCCAGTGTCGCTCTGGTGCAAAGCCGTACGACGCGTACGCGTCAATGACGGCTGCCACGTCACCATCGAAAAATCCGGCACAAACGAGGTGCCCCGGTTGGCGGACCACTGTTGCCAGGCGCTCCGCCAATTCTTCAAGTGCATTGCGGTAGAGGTTCGCGGCAACGAGATCGTAGATTCCTTGGCCAAGCTCCCATGTGCTTTCGACGGTGACCGCAGCCTGTACGCCGTTGCGAGCCACGTTGTCTCTTGCGACCCCGAGAGCGATTGGGTCGATATCCGACGCACGGATCTCTGGTACGCCGAGCTTGGCCATGGCAATCGCTAGGATGCCAGAGCCTGTTCCCAGATCCAGAGCCTGCACGATGCGGTCGGTTGCCAGGACTTCTTCGATCAGTTCGAGGCAACCAACCGTGCTCGCGTGATGGCCCGTGCCGAAAGCCATGCCAGGCGCGATCGTTAGGGTCACGCGCCCAGGAGGCGAGTGCTCGTGCCAAGGAGGGGTGATCCAAAGGTGCCGGCCCACTGCAATTGGCTGGAACCATTGCTTCCACGAGTCGGCCCATTGCTCTTCGTTCACTGCGCGCCAGCGGACAACGGAATGGTCTGCTCGTAGCGCGCGGAGATACTCCCCCAATTCTTGCGCGGGATGCTCGGAGGAATCAGTCGGAAAGTAGGCGCGAATGAGCACAGAGTCGGCGCCCTCTTCGAGTTCCAGACCGGTCGACCCAAGCTCGAACATGCGGTTACAAATGGCCTCGCCCAGTTCGGGCGGTACACGAACCTCGACTTCGAACCAAGAGCGCATCTCGTTGCATCCCATTGCAGAATGCCTGCAGCGGCTCAACGCAACCTTGCTCGGAGTTGGCATTCACTTGCGCGCCAGACTAAATGCTTCGCCCATGTCTTCGCGTTGCTTGCGGATTGCTCACCGTGGTGCTTCGGGACATGCCCCCGAGCACACCCGTTCAGCGTTCGAGCTCGCACTCGAGTTGGGTGCGGAGATGATCGAACTCGACGTGCAGTTAAGTGCGGACGATGCGCTGGTGGTGTTTCACGACGCCCATGTGGAGCGTACAACCAACGGTACGGGTCGTGTGCGTGAGTTGACGCTGGAACAGTTGCGTTCGTTGGATGCCGGAAGCTGGTTTCATCCGCGGTTTGCAGGAGAGCGGATCCTCACGTTGGACGAAGTCCTCGAATTGGTGCGCGGTCGCGCCCTTCTGAACGTGGAGATCAAATCTCCTCGAGCGGACGGTTCCGTACTCATTCCAAGGCTGGTCGAAGTCCTGGAACGATACAATGCGATCGAGACGACAGTCGTATCCGCATTCGACTGGTGGCTGTTGGGAGACGTTCGGCAAGCGCATCCCACGATGCGCCTCGGCCTGTTGTGGAGCGACCCGCTGATCCCGTGGCCGTGGGACCGAGCGGAGAAAATTGGTGCTACGCACCTGCATCCCTTTTGGGCTGTCGTGAATCGCAAGGATCTCGAACAGGCCCACGCTCATGGTTTGTGGGTGAATGCATGGACGGTCAATGATCCTCCCACCATGGTCGAGCTCGTGGAGATGGGAGTCGACGGAATCATCAGCGACTTTCCTGATCGACTGGCACTCTTGGGTAAGGGTTGATTGTGCTGTCAGCGACCACTAGTGTGCGACGCTCTGTGAACATGAGCAAGAGATACGGAAAAGATTGCGGGGAAGGGGGGTGAGCGCTCTTTGGCAGGTGTACGCGTAAAGGAAAACGAACCGCTGGATGCTGCCATTCGCCGTTTTAAGAAGCAGTGCGAGAAAGCGGGCATTCTCGCGGAGCTGCGCAAGCGGGAGCACTACGAAAAACCGAGTGTGCGGCGAAAAAAAAAGGAACTGGCTGCAAAGAAACGTTACCTCAGGCGCATGGCGCGGGCAGGCTTGTGACCGGGAACGTTTTATGAGAAGCCAAGAACCATGCAGGCAACCGTGAACTGGGACATTGCAGTGTTGACGTTCCTAGCTCTCGCGGGTTTGCGGGGAGTGTGGCGAGGTTTCTTCCGGGAGCTTGGTTCCCTGATTGGGTGCGCAGCTGGAGTCCTTGTGGGCTGGAGTTACGGAGCCCCGTTGGCAGACCAGCTGCGGGGAGGAACCACGGGTGCCGCATCGGAGTTCGATGCGGCACTCGTGTTTTTGGTGGTGTTTGTTGGCCTTTGGATGGCGGGTGGCTTGTTGGGTTGGGCAGTGGAAAGAGTGTTCCGGTGGGCGGCATGGTCGTGGATTAGCGGGGTCGCCGGGTTTGCAGTGGGGTTGGTCAAAGGAGCCGCCATCGCTGGGGTATGTTTGTTGTTCTTAGAGCTCTTTGTGCCGCAGGCCGCCGAACAGGTGGAGTCGGCACCGGTTACACGGTGGTTAACCCACGTCGCTGGGGCGGCCGCAAGCTGGGTGGTTCAGCAAAAGGGAGCTCCTGCATAGCGGGCCGATGACTGCCGGTTTCGTTGCGAATGCCGTATTGGAAGAAATTCAGCGCCGGGTACCGATTGTCGAGGTAGTTTCCCACTACGTTACATTAAAGCGGCAAGGCCGGAACTACGTAGGGCTCTGCCCATTTCACACGGAGAAAACCCCCTCGTTCTCCGTGAGTCCTGAAAAGGGTTTGTTCTACTGCTTTGGCTGTGGTGCGGGCGGCAATGTCTTTACGTTCCTCATGCGGATCGAGGGGTGGGACTTTCGCTCGGCGGTGGAGCGATTGGCAGAACGTGCAGGTGTGCCTTTGCAAAGTGCCTCTCGGCAGGGGGCACGAACAAGCGAGCGCGAGCGTGCATACGCGATCTACCAGATTGCGGCGGAAGCCTTTCGTAGGTGCTTGGCAGGAACTTCTGGACAGCTCGCGCGTGCATACTTGAAGCACCGCGGCATCACCCTTACCGCCGCGGAGACCTTTGGCATCGGTTTCTGCCCCTCAGGTGCGGAGCTTCAGCAGGCGTTGGCCCGTGAGGGCGTTTCTGTGGCTGAGGCCCGGCGCTGGGGTTTACTCGGGGAAGCAAGGGACGGCAGATTGTATCCTCGCTTCGCCGGGCGAGTGATGTTTCCGATTCGCAACTTAACTGGAAACGTGGCTGGGTTTGCCGGGCGTACGATCGCAGACCAGACCCCGAAGTACCTGAACTCTCCGGAAACCGACATCTTCCGTAAAGGCGAGATGCTGTTTGGACTGTTCGAAGCTCGCCAGGCGATCCGTGAGTCGGGCCGCGTCGTCGTCGTTGAAGGTTACTTGGATGTGGTGAGCCTGGCGCAAGCGGGGATCCGCGAGGTGGTGGCGACCATGGGCACGGCACTCACGGGAGCACAGCTCCAGTTGTTGCGCCGCTTCACGGACGAGGTCCTGGTGTGCTTCGACGGGGACGACGCCGGTCGCCGCGCTGCAGAACGGGCGTTTATCGTGGCAGCACAGGCTGGGGTGTGGGCAAAAGCGGTGTTTTTACCCCAAGGGGAAGATCCAGACTCCTTCGTTCGCAGCTCCGGTGCGGAAGCTGTCTTGGCGGCGTTCGATCGGGCGGTCCCGCTGGCGGATTTCTTTTTCGAGCGCAAGGCCCCGGCCCCTGGAGCGAGCCTTGCGCGGCGTGCACGTGCAGTGAGCGAAGTTGCCGATGTATTGCAAACGGTCGAAGACCCCGTGCTTTGGGAGTTGCTGGTGCGGCGGGCCGCGGAGTTGCTGGGCGTGGATGAACATCTCTTACGCGGCCGGGCCACGCGGCAAGCGGGGCAGTCAGCTCTGCCACCTCCGGTCCCAGTCAGGGCGGAACAAAATGCTCGGCCGGAGGAGGTGACCCTTGTACAAGCGATCGCATTGAGCCGAGAAGCCGCTGAGGAAGTCGCGGCAAAGAATGCATGGAGTCTTTTTGCCTCACCCGATTTGGCGAGCGTAGCAAAACAGCTCGCGGAAGCATGGTCGCGGGCGGAAGACCCCCTGGGAGTGTTGCATGCGCTCCCGCTAGAGATTCAAAGCGCAGTTGCGGAGTACGCTGTGGGTCGCGGGCCGCTGGCCGGGGCGAACTTGGTGCAGGTAGCCCGCGATTGTGTGGCCAAGCTGCTTCAACGGCAGCGCCGGCGACAATTCGAGGTGTTGACGGCCGAGTTGCGGGCGGCAGAGCGGGCGGGGGATGCTCAGCAGATTGCAGTGCTGGCCGAGCGCCTGCGGCAACTCCGGGAGCAACCCGAACAAGCATGAGGGAGATCCGTCCTGTGCGTCGTGTATTGCAGCAGGTGGAAGTTGTTGCGAACACAGAAAGGTACGGGAAGACCCAAAGGCAGCCGGGCCCATAGCTCAGATGGTTAGAGCCGCCGGCTCATAACCGGTAGGTCCCAGGTTCGAGTCCTGGTGGGCCCATATCCAAAAGGGAAAAACGGCAGTAGAAAGCAAAACAAGCTAGGAGGAAGGAAAAACAAATGCCAGTGGACTCAGCACTCGCGCAATTGGCGGCCCTGCAAAATTTAGATCGCCGGCTTCGCGAAAAAATGGAGCGGCTCGAGGGCTTGCGGGCTCGTGTGCACGAGTGGCAGGCGCGGCTGGATTCGCGCCGGGCTTCCGTTGCTGCGTTGCGCGAGCAGTTCCAGCAGCTCGATCGTCGCCGTCGGGATTTGGAGCGTCGCTTGGAAGAGGAAGACATGAAAATGCGCGACCGGCGGATGCGCTTGCAGCGGGTGCGCAACGAACGAGAATTGCAGGCGCTGCAGCGAGAAATCGAGCTCGGGAAACAAGCAAACCAGCAACTGGAAGCGGAAAGTTTGCAGCTCCTCGAGGCCATGGAGGCGTTGCAGCAACAACTGAAGGCGGCGGAAGAAGACCAGCGGGCCCTGGAACACGAGTTCCGCGAGGACAGTGCTCGGCACGAGGCGGAGATTCAACAGTTGGGGGAGGATATCGAGGCCATTCGGCGCGAAAGAGAGGAGCTTGCAAAGACAATCGACGGCACATTGTTGCGACGGTACGAGCAAATCTTCGAACGCCGCGAGGGCTTGGCAGTCGTGGAAGTGCAGGAGGCAATCTGCACCGGGTGCCACATGAACCTCTCGCCGCAATTTTTTATCGAGCTCCAGCGCGGCGACGAAATACGGCTGTGCCCGAATTGCCATCGGATCCTGTACTTCAGGGTCGACCGCGGTGGCCAAGACGCTTAACGTTGGCTAAGTAGCACCATCACTGGAGAGGGCCGGGCGGTCGCTCGGGTGTTTCCCGGGAGGAAAGTCCGGACTCCGCAGGGCAAGGTGGCCGCTAACGGCGGCCTCGAGTGATCGAGGGAAAGTGCCACAGAAAAGAGACGGCTGGTAGGCTTCTCCTACCGGATGCGGTGAAAACAGTGTGGCAACACACTAGCATTCGGGGTAACTCGGGTGCTTGGCAAACCCCACCTGGAGCAAGACCGAAGAGAGGGCGCGCGGCCCGCGCACACCCTCCGGTGCGTCGCTTGAGGCGGTTGGCAACAACCGTCCCAGAGGAATGACCGCCACCCGGCTCCCGCAGCCGGGAACAGAATCCGGCTTACAGGCCCTCTCCTTTTTCTTGGTTGCCCATCGGGACGTACACGGACTCGGCGCTTTGTTCGTCTTCGTTCGAGATGCCGCGGTCACGGCTTCTTCATGCTTGCCGCCCCCTACGGGCACGGTAGGGGCGCAGCAATACGGCGCGGCCGCACCGCGCATCGCAGTCCGACATTAAAATCCGCCCGCCGTTCCCTCCGTCCCCTCGGTTCACGGAGGATGTATCGGCCGTGCGTACTGCATCGTCCGGAAGCCGGGGCGACGGCCGTGTTGCGAACCTCGGTTGTCCCCGCTCCAGCCGGAGTGCTGCGCCCTCATTTTGGAGGGCAAGCGGAGGCTCGAGCGCTCCAGTCGGACCACACTTCGCGATTGACTTGGGACCGTGAGTTGTTGTACACGGCGGCGCAAAGTGGAAAAAAGTGGTGGCTAGTGGAGCAAAACGTCCATAAGGTGGGAAATGTTCAGGGGCACGTTCGAACATACGGTGGACGAAAAGGGTCGGGTAAGCGTGCCGGCTCGTTTCCGCCTATATCTCCAGGCCATCAACGACCTCCGTGTGGTCATCACGAATTTCCAGATCGAAGGCGTTCCTTGTCTCGACGTGTACCCCTATGCGGCGTGGGTGAGACTGGAGGATCAACTCCGCGCCAAGCCGCAGTTCGACCCCCGCGTTCTCAAGTTCATTACCTACTACGTTGGCAGCGCTCACGACTGCGAACTAGACAAACAGGGTCGCATTTTGCTCCCGCCAACGTTGCGAGAATATGCACAGTTGAAGCGGGACGTGGTCTTCAATTCCGCCATCGACAAGTTTCGCATTTGGGACCGCGACAACTGGCGCAAGGTGTTCATGGCCGCTGGCGCGGAGCTAGCGAACCAGCCTGAGATCTTGGAGCAGCTGGGAGTCTAGCGATGGCGATTGCCCGAACAGCTCGGCAGCCCGTCACGGTAGAAAGCTTGGTCCGATCCTCGAGGCCGCGGACGATGGCTCTTGCGGACTTGCACGAACGCAGACTGCTCGTGCGCTTGGGTCTTGTAGCGGTGGTTCTCGCCTGTGTTCTCGCGATCGCGAACGTTGCGATTCGCTTACGTGTTTTCGATCTGGCGTACCGGATCGAGGTAACTCGGCAAGCTCTCCTGCAGGCAGAGTTGGAAAGCCGAGAGTTGCAGGCGCAAACGGCTCGTCTCGAGGATCCTGCCCGATTAGAGGAACTTGCCCAGCGATTCGGACTGAGACGGCCAAGTGCCTCGGAAAAGGTGGTGCTGCCGTGAGTCCAGGCCCGTCGTTGATCGAGCAGAGATTGCGCGCTCTCGCTTGGCTTGCCACATGTGTTTTTGCACTGTGCTTCTTGCGCGCGGTAAGCCTCACGATCTGGTGGTCTGACTTCCTTCAAGCACGGGGTCGGTCACAACACGTGCAGCGGGTTCGCATGCCGCCGGAACGCGGCCCGATCGTGGACCGCAACGGCCAGCTGCTCGCAATTTCGGTGTCTTCCGGTGACGTATATTTGCAGCCGAAAAAATTTGATCCTCGCAACGCAGCGAACGTGGCACATGCTCTCAACTTGCCGGTGGAGGAAGTGCTGCGCCGGGCGACCTCTTCCGCCTCGTTCGTTTGGCTGAAGCGGAACCTTGCCGCCGAGGAACTCGACCGTCTGAGCCAGATCAACGTACCGGGCGTTGGCGTAGAGCCTGCACGGCGTCGCACGTATCCGTTTGGTCACTTGGCTGGGCAGTTGTTGGGGACCGTGGGCGTGGACCTCCAAGGACTCGGAGGAGTCGAGGCGGCGTACGATCGATTCTTGCGTGCGTCGGAGGCGCCGGAACGTGTGGAGCGGGATGCGTACGGGCGGAGGCTCCGTCGGGACGGGCAGGTGCGCACCCGACTGCAACCTGGCGCGCGGGTCGAACTCACGATCGACGCCAGTCTGCAACGGGTGACCGAGCAACACTTGCGCGCCGCCGTCGAGCAGACCCATGCGAAGCAAGGGCTTTCGATCATCGTCGACCCGCACACCGGGGAAGTGCTTGCGATGGCCCATTACCCGTTTTTCGACCCGAACGATCGCTCGCAAGCTGCTGCGGATCACGCTCGCATCCGCGCGATCACAGACGTCTTCGAGCCAGGGTCCACCTTCAAGGCGTTTGTCGCTGCCGCTGGCATCGATCAGCATGTGGTGCGCCCCGAAGAACGACTCTACTGCGAGGGTGGTCGCTACCAAGTGGGGAAGCATACCGTTCGCGATCACGAAGGCTATGGGTGGCTCACGTTTGCCGACGTGATCCGCCACTCGAGCAATATTTGCACGGCCAAGGTTGGCGAACGTCTGGGCCCGAGGCGTCTCTACGAAGCCTTGCAAGGGTTTGGATTCCATCGGATCACGGACATCGACTTGCCGGGCGAGAAGGCGTATCCGCTGCGGCCGTGGGAAAAATGGGCTCGCATTCATTTGGTCACGACCAGCTTCGGTCAAGGCGTTGTGGTGACCCCCATGCAGTTGGTGACAGCTTACGCGGCCTTGGCCAACGGCGGGAAGCTGATGCGTCCGTATGTGGTACGCCGCGTCGTCGCGCCGGACGGCTCTGTCGTTCTCGAAAACCGCCCACATGTCGTGCGTGAGGTGGTTTCGGAGGAGACCACTCGGGAAGTTACTCGTTTACTCGAACTCGTGGTTGAAGGCGGCACGGGGAAGAAGGCACGACTCGAAGGAATCAAAGTGGCGGGAAAGACCGGAACGGCCCAGAAAGTAGAGCCAGGAACGGGCCGCTACTCGCCTCGCGACCGCGTCGCATCGTTTATCGGTTACTTTCCCGCCGAGGCGCCACGGTACGTGATTTTGGTGGTGATCGATACCCCGCGCACGGCGACTTATGGTGGCCTCGTCGCTGCGCCGGTCTTCAAGGAAATCGGCGAGTTCGTCGCCGATCGCTTTGGGCTGCGGTTGGCGACGGCGCCGTCTCTTCCCCCGCCAGTGCTTACGAGCGGAACTCCCTCCCTGCGGACGGTAAGCTGGGCGGGGGAAGAGACGCTTATAGGCATGCCGAGTTTCCTCGGGCTCAGCTTGCGCGAAGCGCTGCATCAAGCCCGACTCGGAGGCTGGGAGGTAGAGGCGGAAGGTTGGGGGTTTGTGACTGCACAAGACCCACCTCCTGGAGCGACGAGTGCTCCAGATCGCAAACTGCGGCTGCGGTTGGAGCCTCCTGTGGGCTGAATTATGATGAGCGCTTTACCGTACGCGGCGAAAACGAGCATACCGATGCAGTGGACGATTGGAGAAATCCTCCAAGCCACCGGAGGCCAAAGTGCCCTGCCGCCCGAGCGTGTCGTGAGCGCGATCGTTACGGATTCGCGGGCTGCCGCTCCGGGGGCTGTGTTTGTTGCACTGAAGGGTGAACGCCACGACGGTCACGACTTCGTGGGCGCAGCGCTGTCGCAGGGCTGTGACGCAGCACTCGTAGAGCATGTTCCCCCCGGCGTTCCGCGAGAGAGATGCCTTGTCGTGCCCGACACCCTGACAGCTCTTGGTGACGTGGCCGGGTGGACTCGACAGCGCCAAGGTTGGCTCGTTGTAGGACTGACGGGGTCGACCGGTAAGACCACCACGAAGGAAATGATCGCAAGCATTTGCGCGAGCGCGCTCGGCGCGGATAAGGTCCTGAAAACCAAAGGGAACTTCAATAACCTCGTGGGTTTACCCATCACGATTCTCCAAGCGGCTGGCACTGAAGAGACCGCAGTGCTGGAAATGGGCATGAACCGTTTTGGCGAAATCCGTCGGCTGGCACGGATCGCGAAGCCAAACATTGCCCTCATTACGAACATTGGCCTTGCCCATGCGGCTGGGGTTGGCGGAACGCAGGCGGGGGTGGCGCGCGCCAAGGGCGAACTGATCGAAGAGCTGGCGGCGGACGCAACGTTGGTCGTGAACCTGGAAGACGAATGGGTTTGCCGTTTGGCACGCGGTTTTACCGGCCGGAAGATTGGGTACGGGGCAGGGGGCGAGGTGCAAGCTCACTGGGTTCGTGACCTAGGGGCTGATGGCGTTGTCTTTGAGTTGTCCGCAGCGGGCGCAAGGGCGCGCGTGCGGCTTCGATTGGTAGGCACACATAACGTTAGCAACGCCCTCGCGGCTGCGGCCGTGGGGCTTGCCATGGGCTTTCGCGTTGAGGTGATCGCCGCCGGTCTGGAGGCTGTGGATGTGGTGGATGGCCGGATGGTGGTGGTGCGGTTGCGGAATGGGGTGACCGTCGTCGATGACACCTACAACGCGAATCCGTCCAGCGTGGAGGCCGCCCTGAAAGCGCTTCGGCG
>CAZHQG010000006.1:118512-133321 GCA_964534275.1 uncultured Binatia bacterium (SeqCode)
CTCACCAGCAAGTTGGTGAGCGCGCCGCGGCTCTCGATGTACGGTTACTGGTGCTCCTTGGGGAGGAGACCAAGGCAACAGCCGAAGCCGCGGTAGCAGCTGGGCTTGCTCCGGATCGTGTCCATCACTGTGCAAACCACGCCGAGGCGGCAGAGCTGGTACGGCGCGTCTGGCGCAGTGGCGATACGGTTTTGGTGAAAGGATCGCACAGTTTGCATATGGAAGAGGTGGTACGATTACTGATTCACTCCGGGAATTCTAGCTGATGCTGTATCACCTCTTGTTTCCGCTGCACCAAACCATCTCGGCATTCAACGTTTTTCGTTACATCACCTTTCGATCGTTGATTGCCGCATTGTTGGCGCTGGCGATTTCCTTTGTGCTGGGCCCCTGGCTGATTCGTCGCTTGCGTGAGAATCAAGTCGGCCAAACGATTCGCCCAGACGGCCCCGAACGGCATTTGGCAAAAGCCGGCACCCCGACGATGGGCGGGACTTTGATTTTGTTTTCCTTGCTTTGCTCCACCTTGCTGCTCTGCGATCTCACGAACTTCTTTGTCTGGCTCGCGGTAGGCGTAACAGCTGCGTTTGGGGTGATCGGGTTCGTGGACGATTACCAAAAAATCCGCCGGGGAAGGGGCCAGGGACTGAGTGGGCGACAAAAGCTGGCCGCACAGTTTGTTGTTGCTGCTCTTGCAGCTGGGTTGCTGTTTACCCGACCAGGGTTCCCGACGGAGTTGTACGTGCCGTTCTTTAAAAACATCCACCCGGAGCTTGGTTGGCTCTACATTCCGTTTGCGATGCTGCTCATTGTCGGCGCCTCGAACGCGGTGAATCTGACCGATGGTCTCGATGGTCTTGCCATCGGGCCGGTAATGACCACCGCCTTTACGTACGGAATCTTTGCGTACATCGCTGGAAGCCCCCGGCTGGCGGAGTATCTCCAAGTTCCTCACGTCGCGGGTGCAGCAGAGCTGGCCATTTTTTGTGCAGCGTTGATTTGTGCTGGACTGGGCTTTCTTTGGTTTAATGCCTATCCAGCAAAGATGTTCATGGGCGACGTTGGCTCGCTGCCGTTGGGTGCGGCGTTGGCTACGGTGGCCCTGATCACCAAGCAAGAGATTGTGCTGGCCATCGCTGGCGCGGTGTTCGTTGCGGAAGCGCTTTCCGTGATCTTCCAGGTTACTTCGTACAAGCTGCGCCGTAAGCGCATCTTTCGGATGGCCCCCGTTCACCACCACTTCGAACTGCTGGGGTGGCCGGAACCACAGATCATTGTCCGGTTCTGGATCGTGTCAGTGATTGCTGCACTTCTGGCGTTAAGCACGCTGAAACTGCGATGAGTTGGTCGTGGAAGTCGAGGCGCGTACTTGTCTTGGGTGCTGGACGCACCGGAGTGGCAGTCGCGGACTTCTTGTGCGCGCGGGGGGCCCGCGTCGTGGTGGCAGACCGCAAATTTCCGGACTCGGGTGGTCACGCACTCCCGCAGTCGGCTGAACCCATTTCTGAAGCAACGGCTCTAGACTTGGTTTCCCAGGTCGAGCTTGTGATTCCCAGTCCGGGTGTTGCGCCTAGTCATCCCGTCCTTCGCCGTGCTCGCGAATGCCATACGCCCGTGTGGAGCGAGATCGAGTTGGCGTTTCGTGAACTCCACGTGCCCCTGGTGGCGATTACCGGAACCAATGGCAAAAGTACGACGACCGTCTTGGTCGGCGAGATTCTTCGTGCGGCTGGCCATCGTGCCTTCGTCGGAGGCAATTTAGGTACTCCCCTGATCGAAGCTGTTGATGACCCGAATTGGACAATCGCTGTAGCGGAGGTTTCGAGTTTTCAGCTCGAGTGGGTGGAAATGTTTCGCCCACGCGTCGGCGTGTTTTTGAATCTCACTCCCGATCACCTGGATCGTTATGCCGACCTCGACGCCTACGGAGAGGCAAAGATGCGGCTGTTTGCTCGGCAGGATGAGCGCGACGTAGCCGTGCTGAACCGCGACGACCCGTGGATCTGGTCGCACCGGCGCGAGATCCGTGCTGTGGTCCGCTGGTTTTCACTCTCCTCCAGTGCAGCCGACGCATTTGCTGACGGGACCGTGGTAACCGTGCGCGGGGGACCGGGTTCTCCGTGGCGCATGGATTTGGCACCTACCGCGCTGCAGGGCGTGCACAACCGCGCAAACGCCATGGCTGCCCTGCTGGTTGCGCGAGAGCTGGGCGTGTCCATGGATGCAGCCTCGGCGGCGCTTGCGTCAGTTCGTCCGCTCCCTCATCGGCTGGAGTTCGTACGCGAGTGGCATGGGGTGCGGTTTTACGACGATTCCAAGGGAACCAACGTGGGCGCTGTGGAGAAGTCGCTTTTGAGCTTCCCGGGAAACATTGTGTTGTTGGCCGGAGGGTACGACAAGCAAGGCGATTTTCGTTCTCTCGTTCCTCTGCTCCGAGAACGGGTACGGTACGCGGTGTTTTTTGGCGCGGCTGGCCCGAAATGGGCACAGCAAGTTGGCGCGAACGTCCCGCACACGGTCGTTTCGGGGCTGAAAGAAGCTGTCCGAGAAGCTGCACGCGTTGCGAATCCGGGCGACGTGGTTTTACTGTCTCCAGGCTGCGCCAGCTTCGACGAGTTTACCGATTACGCTGATCGCGGGCGCGCATTCCGCACATGGGTGGAGGAACTCTAATGGTCCCGACGTGGCTAGCGGATCTCCGCACGGGATACTCGCTGCACCACGCACGCACTATGCCGGCGCGTCGCTTGTACCACCCAGACCCATGGCTGATCGCAGCCGTTGGTGCGCTGCTGGCGTTAGGTGTCGCGATGGTTTTCAACGCGAGTTACTTCTTTGCACAGGAGCATTACAACGATCCGTTCTATTTCTTTCGCCGCCACGTGGCTTACGTGGTCCTGGCTGTTGCCGGCGCGTTGGTGGTTGCACGCATCCCGTGGACGGTGTGGGAGCGATGGGCGGGCGTCATGTTGCTCGGGGCTCTGGCGGTATTGGCTTTTGTGCTTGTGGGAGGAACGTCTGAAGGGGGCGCACGACGCTGGGTCAGCTTGAAGTTTGTCCCGCTTACCGTGCAACCAAGCGAGTTCGCCAAGACCGCCTTAGTGGTTTACCTTGCCCGCTACCTTGCGCATCGAGGAGACAAACTTCACTGGTGGTGGGGTGGATTCCTGCCGCCAGTGTTCGTGAGCGGGCTCGTCGCGGCTTTGCTGTACAAACAACCCGACTTTGGAACGGCGGTGATCCTGCTGGCCACCACTGCCGCGATGTTGTACGCCGCTGGGGCTAGACGCATCCACATGGTTAGTTTGGCAGCGGTTGGAGCGGTCGTTTTACTCGTGGGCATCGTCGCCGAGCCCTATCGGATGGCTAGAGTGGTCGGGTTTCGATCTGCTTGGGAACGAGCATACGGTGACGGATATCAGTTGGTGCAATCCATGATCGCGGTGGGCTCAGGGGGTCTCTGGGGAGTGGGCCTGGGTGCAAGCCAGCAGAAGTTGCTTTATCTTCCTGCCGCCCATACGGACTTCATCCTCGCGTTGATTGCGGAGGAGATGGGCCTGATCGGGGTGCTCTTGGTGCTGAGCTTATTCGGGGTCGTGGCATGGCGCGGCTTCCGCATTGCGCTAGCCCACGAAGAACCGTTCGTGCGGCTGCTTGCGGCGGGGTTGGTGATCTCGCTGCTGCTCGAGGCGGGGCTGAATTTTGCCGTCGTGCTGGGAATGGCACCGACGAAAGGATTGGCGTTACCGTTCGTCAGCTACGGGGGATCTGCGTTGCTGGGAGCCATGCTGCGGGTGGGCATTTTGTTGCATTTATCGCGCTCAGCAGGTTTGTGATGCGCATGGTCGTTGCCGGTGGAGGGACCGGAGGACACTTGTTTCCTGGTTTGGCGGTGGCTGAAGCGTGGGTTCGGTCGGGGCACGGCCCGGTGTTGTTCGTGGGTAGCAAGCATGGGCTGGAGGCGCGAGTTGTTCCGGCAAAGGGTTTCGCCTTCGTCTCTCTTCCTGTACGAGCGGCGCGCGGGCGAGGGTGGTACGGTTGGTTCGAGTTCAGTGTGCAGGGCTCCCTCGCACTGTTCCTCGCGTGGAAAGCCGTAAGACGATTTAACCCGCAGGTGGTGGTTGGGTTAGGAAGTTATAGTTCGGTGCCAGTAATTCTGGCGGCTCGGGCGTTGCGAATTCCGGTGGTCTTGCTGGAACAAAATGCCCACCCGGGATTGGCAAACCGGCTGTTGGCTCGCTTTGCGAGCTGTGTTTGCACGGCCTTTGCCGAGTCGTCTGCCTTCTTTCCGGCAGGGAAGACTGTACACACAGGAAATCCGGTGCGCGTATTGACGCCGCGGCAAGAGGTCCCAAAACAGCCAACCGAGAAATTCACGTTGCTCGTGCTTGGTGGGAGTCAGGGTGCCCGCTCGCTGAACCGGGCGATGGTGGAGGCCGCAGGCTTGCTGAAGAGCGAGGGTTGCGAGGTTTCCTTAATCCATCAGACCGGAGCGGCTGATCTGGAGTGGGTCACGCAGGAGTACGCTGCGACGGGGGTGCCCGCAGAGGTGCACGCGTTCATCGATGACATGGCCGACGCCTATGCGCGCGCCCACCTTGTGGTTTCGCGGGCAGGCGCAACGACGCTTGCCGAGCTTGCTACGCTTGGGAAACCGGCGATCTTGGTCCCGTACCCGTTTGCCGCTGACGACCACCAGCGAGCGAACGCCGAGGTGTGGGTGAAAGCAGGAGCTGCCGACATGATTTTGGATCGAGAGTTGTCCGGCCCATTGCTGGCGGCAAAAATACGAGCGCTGGCCTCGGATCGGCGACGCCTGGATGAGTTTGCTCGGAATGCTCGGAGGTTGGCCACGCCGGGAGCGGCCGAGCGGGTTGTGGAGCTGTGTGTTGCGGTAGGAAGCAAGCGATGAAACCTCTCTACAAACGAGCACGCAAAGTGCATTTCGTTGGAATTGGTGGCGTTGGAATGAGCGGCATTGCCGAGGTGCTGCTGCGGCTCGGCTACGAGGTAAGCGGCTCCGACCTGCGCGAAACCGAGACCACTCGTCGCCTGCAAGCATTAGGGGCCCGGGTGACGTACGGCCACCATGAGGACAACGTCCACAGTGGCGTGGACGTCGTCGTGATTTCCTCCGCCGTTCGATTTTCGAACCCAGAGGTGCTGCGTGCGCGGGAGTTGAAGATTCCCGTAATTCCCCGAGCCGAAATGCTAGCGGAGCTGATGCGTACAAAATCTGGCATTGCTGTGGCTGGCACCCACGGCAAAACGACTACGACTTCGTTGATTGCAGCGGTGCTAGATCGGGCGGGACTCGACCCCACGGTGGTGATTGGGGGCAAGGTCCATGCGCTTGGCGCGAACGCGCATCTCGGTAACGGGGAAATCATGGTGGCAGAAGCGGATGAAAGCGACGGAAGCTTCTTGTTGCTGT
The DNA here is from genome assembly GCA_964534275.1 of uncultured Binatia bacterium (SeqCode). Classification (GTDB taxonomy): domain Bacteria; phylum Desulfobacterota; class Binatia; order HRBIN30; family HRBIN30; genus HRBIN30. The sequence continues at coordinate 123,947 of CAZHQG010000006.1, forward strand.
CTCCGGTGGTGGGCGTCGTGACCAACATCGATCCGGAACACTTGGACTTTTACGGCGACTTGGAGCGGGTGAAAAGCGCCTATTTGGACTTCATCAACCGCGTTCCGTTTTTTGGTGCTGCAGTCGTTTGTCTCGACGACCCAAACATCCGTGCGATCCTGCCGCAGGCGAAGAAACGCACAATTACATATGGCACCGCCCCGGATGCGGATTATGTAGCTCGCCAGTTGCGGGTCGACGGCCTCACTACAGCATTTGTGGCGGAACGGCAGGGCCACGAATTGGGGGAACTGGTCGTGCGAATGCCGGGACGACACCAGGCACTGAACGCGCTCGCGGCGTTGGCCGTGGCAACCGAGCTCGAGGTTCCGTTTGCCACGGTGCGCGAAGCCCTCGCGGAGTTCGGGGGCATTCACCGGCGCTTTGAGATTTGCGGAGAGGTAGAGGGGGTACTGGTGGTGAGCGATTACGGTCACCATCCCGCAGAAATTCGCGCGACACTCGCGGCAGCGCGGGAGGGCTTTCATCGGCGCGTGGTCGTGGTGTTTCAGCCCCACCGGTTTACCCGCACGCGTGATTTGTTCCCAGATTTTCTCACCGCGTTCGATAGTGCCGACGAGCTGTTCCTCACCGAAATTTACCCCGCAGGAGAATCGCCCATCGAGGGGGTCTCGGGCGAGGCCTTGTACCGCGCACTGAAACGCCGTGGCCATTTGGAGGTGGAGTTTGTCGCCGATGTGGCTCAGGTCGCGGACGCATTGGTGTCACGCCTGAAGCCTGGTGACTTGGTGTTGGTGCTCGGTGCGGGAAACGTGCACGAGGTGGCAGCGGATCTCCTGCGCCGACTGGGTAGCGGGAAGAGCGAGATGATCGTGCACTGAGGTCGTGAGCGATGGAGAGCCAAGCGAACGAAGTCGAGCTGAGGGCGCTTTTCGGAGGCCGCTTGCGGCAAAACGAACCGCTCGCGCGGCACACTTCGTTCCGCATCGGAGGGCCGGCCGATTACTGGGTCGAGGTCGAGAGCCCGGATGAAATTCGGTGTGTGCAGGAATGGGCGCGCGACCAGGGCATTCCCCTCTACATCCTCGGGGGCGGAACCAACGTGTTAGTCAGCGACCTTGGGGTGCGCGGGTGCGTGCTGCGCCTCGGGCGCAGCTTCGCATTCCTCGAGTGGAAGCCAAATGGTGGGTGCACGCACGTGCGCGCTGGGGCCGCTCTGCCACTAAAAAAATTGGTTCGTGAGGCTGTGGACCGTAACCTCACCGGCCTGGAGTTCGCCGAAGGGATTCCGGGCACGGTGGGCGGCGGGTTGCTGATGAACGCAGGCGCCTTTGGCGGAGAACTTGCCGACGTGCTGGTTGCGGTCGAGGTTGTGAGCCCGGCAGGGGCGTTCGAGCGGCTTCCTCGCGAGCAGCTCCGGTTTGGTTACCGGTACTTCGATTTGCCTTGTGGAACGGTCGTGACTTCTGCCGAGTTTGTGCTGCTGCCCGGTTCCCCTGCGGCGATCCGTGCTCGCTGTGAAGAAGCCAAGGCGAAACGAGAGCGCCACCAGCCGCGCGGTTTTCCCAACGCGGGTTCGATTTTTAAAAACCCACCTGGCCAGTTCGCTGGGCGACTGTTGGAAGCCGCAGGGCTCAAGGGGTACCGTGTTGGCGGTGCGATGTTCTCGACGCAGCACGCCAACTTTATCGTGAACCTTGGGGGTGCGAGAGCTGCGGATGTCCGCGCGCTGATGCTGGAAGCGCAGCGGCGTGTACGGGAACAGTTCGGCGTGGAGCTCGAGCCAGAGGTGCGATTGGTCGGGGAGTGGCGGGAATGAGAAATTGGCCGATGGCGCGCAGTGGGTCTCGCAGCGTTTCGCGGAGCTGGTCTCTAGCTCGCCGCGGCTTGGCTCTAGTTGCAGGTGCAATGGTACTTGCTCTTGCGGTTCGCTGGGGCCCGGAGCTGGCGCGAGGCGTGCGCACGCACCCGTACTTTCGCGTGGACTCCCTGGAACTCGAAGGAAACCGCCGGGTGTCGCGGGCGGAACTCGTGGCGTGGATCCAGTGGAAAGATGGAACGAGCATTTGGGACGTGAACCCTGAGGCCTTGCGCGAGCGCCTCGTGCAACACCCGTGGGTCCGTGGGGGGAGCGTGTACCGGATGTTTCCGCGGCGTCTCCGGATCTACGTTCGCGAACGGCGCCCCGTAGCCCTGCTGCAGGGCCGCGGGTCGTTTCAGTACATCGACCGCACCGGAAAGGTGTTAGGGCCCCTCCTTCCGGGGGAGACACCGAATTTGCCCGTGATCTCGGGCATCGACGAATTCGCACAGCAGGAATTGTCTTCCCTGAACGTGCACCGGGCCCTCAAATTGCTGCACATCTGCGAGCGATTGCGCTGCTTTGACGACGTCTCCCAGATCCACATTGGCCGGCGCGGACTCGTCGCCATTCCCATGCGGAGTCGCGTAGCCGTGGTGCTCGGCTGGGGAAATTTCGAACGAAAGCTCGAGCGTTCCGCACGCATTTTTGCCGCGTGGGAGACGCGGCCGGATCGGTTGCTCCAAGTCGACCTGACGCTGCCCAACATGGCCGTGGTGAAAATTGCTTCGCCCGAGCCGCAGCCGAAAGGTCGAGGAAAGCGCCGAACTGGCCGCGCAGAGGCGTAAAAGAAGTTTCTGGCCGGTGATGCTCTTTTCGTGAAAATGTGATAGGCGGCACTTCCGCAAGGACGTGGTGGTAGACGGCGTGGATTGGGCATGGCAAGGCGAGAAGAACTTTTAGTCGGCCTCGATGTGGGTGCGGCAAAAGTCGCGGTGGTTGTGGGGAAATCGAACGGCGATGATCTTGCCGTCCTAGGTCGCGGATTTCTGCCCTTGGGGAACGTCGGTAGTGCGCCCCTACTGGCGGCGCAGCGCCGCGGAACCGTAGTGGACTTGAAGGCGACCACCGAGGCGATTGTCCAAGCCGTGCACGAGGCGGAACTTGGCGCCAATTGTGGCATCCTCAGCGTCGTAGCTTCCATCGGTGGGGCGCACGTGCGCAGCGTCAATAGCCACGGGGTTGTGGCCATCAAGCGAGGCGAGGTGCGGCCAGAAGATGTTGAGCGTGTGCTGGAGGCCGCTCGGGCGCTCGCGCTTCCGGACGACCGCCAAGTTCTGCACGTTCTGCCTCAAGACTACGTGTTAGACGGACAGGAGGGGATCCTCGACCCGACCGGGATGTCGGGCATCCGGCTCGAGGCCCGCGTGCACGTGGTGACGGCATCCGTGGCCGCTGCACAAAATGTCCTGGCTTGCTGCCAAGGCGCGGGGTTGGATGTGGTTGGCCTGGTGTGGGCTCCGCTGGCAACCGCGGAGGCGGTGCTCACGCAAGAAGAAAAGGAACTGGGAGTCGCGTTGTTGGATTTCGGGGCGGGAACCACAGATGTGTTGGTATTCGACCGTGGCGCGCCGCGCTTTAGCTTTTCGCTGGGTCTCGGGGGAGCCGTGGTGACATCGGACGTTGCCCATGGCTTGCAGACGCCCTTTCACGAGGCCGAGCACTTGAAGATGAGCCAAGGTTGTGCAGTGCGCGATCTCGTTGGAGCACACGAACGTGTGGAGGTTCCTGGGGTCGGGGGCCGGCCGCCACGGCTCGTACCACGAAGCGAGCTGGCGTGGATGATCGAGGCCCGCGTGGAAGAGATCGTCCAGCTGGTGTGGGAAGAGGTTCGGAAGGTCGAGGCCGATCGATATCTCAACTGCGGCGTTGTCCTCGCTGGTGGCGGCGCAGCTCTTCCAGGACTCGACGTGCTTGTGCAACGCGTGACCGGACAGCAGGTGCGCGTCGCCAAAGACCTCGTACTCGCGAGCGACGACCAGCCGGAAGATCCTCCGGCGGTACTCGACGGCATCTACGCTGGGGCCCTTGGGTTGTTGCGTTTTCATCTTCGTTCCCGGGGAGAGGAACTTGTCCCACAAAGGAGTGCGCACCGCGTGTTCCGCGTCGTGAAAAGTTATTTGCGGGAGTTCGTCAGCGCCTTGCGGGCGTGACGAAGCCGGCGTGAGCAAAGGAGCAGAAGCAAGTTCAGGTCGTGGTCAAACGTTACCAAATGGGAGGAGCGGCGACATGATCGGGTTGGATGGTGAACTCAGTGACCGGAACGAGCTTGTAGGCGCGAAGATTCGCGTCATTGGCGTTGGAGGCGGCGGTGGAAATGCGATCAACACAATGATCGCGTCCGGGCTGAAGCGAGTGGAGTTCCTCGCTGCAAACACCGACTTGCAAGATCTAGCCGCAAATCTTGCGCCGACGAAAATTCCGTTGGGCACACGACTCACGCGTGGTTTGGGCGCCGGAGGCAACCCGGAAATTGGCCGCCAGGCCGCGCTGGAAGACGTCGAGGCGCTGAAAAAGGCCCTGGTCGGTGCAGACATTGTGTTCCTTACGGCGGGCATGGGCGGCGGGACCGGTACAGGGGCGGCTCCGGTGGTTGCGCAGGTGGCCAAGGAGTCGGGCGCGCTGACGATTGGCGTGGTTACAAAGCCGTTTGCATTCGAAGCGTCGTTTCGGATGGCGCGGGCCGAGGAGGGCATCAAAGCTTTGCAAGAGCACGTGGACGCGTTGTTGATCGTACCCAACGAGCGTCTTGCAAGTGTGCTGGATAAGGGCGTGCGCTTTGTTGACGCGTTTCGAAGGGTGGACGAAGTGCTATTGCAGGCAGTCCGGGCAATTGCGGACTTGGTTACCGTGCACGGGCTGATCAATTTAGACTATGCCGACGTTCGCGCCGTGATGGCAGAAAAAGGGCTTGCTTTGATGGGATCGGCTGCTGCGACTGGCGAGGACCGAGCCATGCGTGCGGCGCAAGCTGCAATTAGCTGCCCGTTGCTCGAGGGCGTTGCCATCCAAGAGGCCCGGGATGTGTTGATTAACATCACGGGAAGCGCGGACTTGACCTTGGACGAAGCAGAGAACGCGGCGAACTTGGTCCGCGAGAGTGTCCACGAGGACGCCAACATCATTTTCGGAGCGGTGATCGACGAAACCCTAAGCGATGAAGTGCGGATCACCGTGATTGCAACGGGCTTTGCGCCAGCGAACAGCGCAAGGCAGCCCCAGGACGCTGCTCCGAAACTGGCTTCCCAAAAGGTGGCCCACGCGGCTGTGCCCCGCCAAGTGGTCACACCCTTGCACGGTCGCGGGGAGCCTAGGCGCAAAGTGTTTGTCGGCACGGTTGTGGACGATTCGGCTGGCGAGCCACGACTCGAACCGCCAGCGGCTGCTGCGATGGACCGTGCGGGAAGCGCCGACGCGGGGACGGATGAACCTTACGTACTGCAAGAAGAGAGCGCCGAGAAAGACGACTTAGCGATCCCTGCCTTTTTGCGGCGAAGCCGCGGTTAACCGCGGTTGCGCGCGCTTGCAATGCGGCTATAGCCGGGCTGGATGGAGGCCTGGCACCGGCCGTGAGCAAGTTTTCGCAGATGCGGGACTCGGGCATGACGCTTGCGCGCGAGGTGTGCCTGTTCCCAAAAAAGCGCGCCGGAGACCTGCGCATTTGCTTGCTGTATCCGAACCGGTATGCGGTGGCGATGGGGAACTTGGGCTACCAAGCAGTGTACGAGATCCTCGACCGCACGCCCGGCGTTGTTTGCGAGCGCGCTTTTCTGCCGGATGCCCCGAACAGCCGGCTTGGAAAGGGCGACTTGCGATCGTTGGAAAGCGGAACCCGTGTGAGCGAATTCGACGTGGTCGCATTCTCGGTGTCGTTCGAGACGGACTACGTCAACATCCTGTCGTTACTCGACCTAGCTGGACTGCCCGTTTGGAGTGCCGAGCGGGACGAGCGGTGGCCGCTGGTGATCGCTGGTGGGCCCGCGGTGTTCTTGAATCCTGAGCCGATTGCCCCGTTCGTGGATTTGTTCCTCATTGGAGAGGCCGAAGAGATGCTTCCCGAGTTTGTGGATTTGCTCGGAGAGTGCCGCCTCGCCCACCGCACGGAGCTCCTCCTCGAGGCCGCCCGTCGCGTGGCCGGTTGTTATGTGCCGCAGCTTTACGAGCCCGAGTACGACGGGCCGAAACTCGTGCGCCTGGAGTACAAGGGTCCGGGCTCCCCTCGGGTGGAGCGCCGGATCGTGTGGAACTTAGACCGTTTCCCCACAGCGTCCCGTGTCCTTGCGCCAGATGCGGTGTTCGGGGACATGTTTCTGGTCGAAGCGAGTCGCGGCTGTCAGTGGGGCTGCCGCTTTTGTGCGGCAGGCTACATGTATCGACCCTTGCGGAACCGTTCGGTTCCGGTTCTCGAATCTTTGGTGCGCGAAGGCTCACAATACCGTCGCACCGTTGGGCTGATTGGCGCCGAGATGGCGAGTGTGCCTGGCGTTGCGCGTCTGGCGCGCGTGGCCGCAGCTGCGGGCGCGCGGCTGTCACCGTCCTCCTTGAAGGCGGATTGTGTCACCCCGGAATTGGCTAGTGCCTTGGCTGCGGGAGGGAACCTGAGCGCAACGGTCGCGCCCGAGGCTGGTTCGGAGCGCATGCGCCGGGTCATCAACAAGAACCTCACCGAAGACGACATCGTGCGTGCAGCACGCTTGCTAGTGGGGGAGGGAGTACCAGACCTAAAGCTCTACTTTATGTTCGGCCTGCCCTCGGAAGAATGGGAGGACGTCGAGGCCATCGTGGCATTGGTGGAAAAAATTCGCGGTACGCTGTGCAGCGAAAACGGACAACGCTCGCGGGTCGGCCGAATTACAGTGTCGGCCAATCCGTTCGTTCCGAAGCCGTGGACCCCGTTCCAGTGGGACGGGATGATGCCACTGCCGGAATTGAAGAAGCGTGCTCGGTTCTTGCAGCGCGCGCTGGAGCGCTTGCCGCGAGTGCGTTGTGACTACGAGTCGCCACGCGAGGCGTTCTATCAGACGCTTCTTTCACGGGGCGACCGGCGTGTCGCCCACTTCCTCGTGGCAGTGCACGAAGCTGAAGGAGATTGGTGGCAGATGATTCGTGCCTGGTCGGGTAGAGACTCCGGCCGACCCGCGTGGGCCCGGAACCTGCCGGATCCTGCATCGTTCGTTCACCGGACTTACGACGAAAACGAACTTCTGCCCTGGGACTTCATCGACCACCACGTTTCGAAGCAGTACCTCCTCGCAGAGCGTCGCAAGGCGTACGCGGCTTTGCAGACTCCACCGTGCGATACGTCGACGTGTCGCTCTTGCCAGGCGTGCCCCGGATGATCCTCGGTAGCGGTATCGACTGGATCGAGGTTGCGCGGATCGCTCGCCTTTTGGAGCATCCGAGATACGGAAAGCGCTTTCGTGCGCGAGTGTTCACCCCCGAGGAAATTGCTTTTTGCGAACACCGGAGGAATGCCTCCGAAAGCTACGCGGCGCGCTTTGCCGCGAAGGAAGCAACGATGAAGGCGTTGGGCAGCTTCTTTCCCTGGCAAGAAGTGGAAGTAATCCGCGCTCCGCTGTCTGCCCCGCAACTGCGCCTGTACGGTCGGGCTGCCAAGCGCGCCGGCGAACTCGGTGTGTCACGTTTGTTTGTTTCGCTCTCCCACAGTCGGGATTTCGCGGTTGCTTGGGTGGTCGCTGAGGCTTGACGAACTCGGTGGTGCGAAAGGCCCGTGCTTCCGCCGCGTTGCGAGCAAGAGGAACACGACAGCCCAGAGACCGGTGAGAAACCCGAGGAGCATCCAGACATTTTCGCGGTAGCCGCTCTGCCGGGCAAACACGCGGCAGAGAATGGCATCGAGCACGTGCACGAGACACAGTGTAGGCCAAAGCGAGCCCTCTTGGAGGGTGGGGGCGAGAAGGTAAAGGCCGCTTACGTAGCCAACGGTGGTTTCGAGCGATGGCACAACAGCTCCGCGCGGTCGCACCCTACGTTCTTCCGTGGAGTGTTGCAATCCGTGGTCGTGGCCGAGCCACCGCTGCGGCTCGGCAGGGCTCGACGCACCCCATGGTTGACCACAGCGCACACCGCGCGATATGCAGCGGCGCATGTCCACGAAGACACAAAAAGAAGCGAAGAATGTTTTGGACTGGCTCCTTGCCCAAGGTGAAGCCACGGTAAGTCAGGTGGTAGAAGAGCTTCTCCGGCGACCGGCGGTGACCGAGCAAATCGGCAAGGTACTGCAGCGCGCTGCGAAAACAAAAGGTCGGGTCGACAAGAACGTCGAAGCGTTGCTGCACTTGCTCAACTTGCCCAGTCGGTCGGACCTGGAAAAATTGCGTGTGAAGCTCGACACGCTGCAAGGCAGCTTGGTCAACCTGAACATCAAGCTCGATCGTATTCTGGCTGCTCAGGAACAGGCACGCACAAAAAAACGCCCAGCAACCAAGCCCTGAGTGGCTGCACGAGCCGACTGAGCCGAGAGCGCTTGCAGCGGGAACGTCCGGATTCGCCCTAGTCGTTTCCTTGCGTTCCTCGAAGCACGGCAGCGAGGTGTTCGAGTCCCGCAACGGAGGTGGGAGGCACCGCTTGTACGGGGATGGTTGCGAGAAGCGGGAGCCGAATGCGTTGAACGAACTCTGTGAGGACCGTGTGCTCGTGGGCGCTGCGGGCAGCTAAGTCTCGGTAGTTTGCCCAGAGCTTGGTACTGATTGGGTCGGTCGGCTCGTGCGACGTAGGTGCCATGCGTTGAAAGGCGTGTACCCGATTGGCCACCACCCCGGCCACGGGATACCCGCCTTCCCGCAAGTCGTTCACCATCGCCTCTGCAAGAGCAATCGTACGCGGCTGGGCCGAGGTGACCACGACGAACGCAGTCGTCCGATCGTGGAGCAGTTTGTCGATGTGCTCAGCACGCTGCGCAAACCCGGCAAGCATGCTTTCGAAGCCGCCTACGAACTCGGAGAGATCCCGTAGGAGCGGGAGGCCGCTCCAACGCTCGAGTGCTTGCAACAACGTCCGAAGTGCCATGCGGGCAGGAGCTGAGGTGGTCGTTTGCAGGAGGCTTGCCGGAGATTGCAGGAAACGAACGGCGCGTGACGCCAGCAGAGTGAGCAGCCGGTTGGGGGCCGCCAGGAGGTCGTGTACGTGCGCGCTTGGCGGAGTATCGACAATTAACAGGTCGTAGCGCCCGCTGTGGGAGAGGTCGTACAGCGTTTCCATCGCCATGTACTCTGCGGATCCCGCGAGCTCGTTGGAAAGCTCCTGGTACAAGCGATTGGCAAAAATACGCTGTGCCGTTTCGGCGTCGGGAGCAAAGCGCTCGACGAGCGCATCGAACATACGTTTGGTGTCGAGCGCGAGTGCATCGAAGGATCGCTTGGCGCTGGCGATGTGCACGCGGCGTGGCTCGTGAGAAAGTCCGTCCAAGCCGAGAGCGGTTTTAAGTCGCTGCGCCGGGTCGACCGTAAGCACCGCCGTGCGCCGGCCTGCTTGCGCGCCCGCCACCGCGAGCG
>CAZHQG010000007.1:0-130261 GCA_964534275.1 uncultured Binatia bacterium (SeqCode)
TCTGGTGAGTTTGTCGGAGCGGTTGGCGGAGAAAACGGCGCACATGCGGAGCGCGGCGCTCGCAGTGCGCGAGGCGTTGCTCGAGTTGCAAGCTGTGCACGTGCGCATGGAACTCACACGCGACCGTCTGACCGAGCAGCGCGCCCGGCGTATCGAGGAATCGCTTGCGCGGCACCAAGCTGCGCTGGCAGATGCCCTGGTGCGCTTGGTCGAAACCGGAGAAGCACTGACCCGCGCCGGCGAGGATCTCCAACGGGCCGCGTCGGCGCCCGGGGTCCGAGAGCGGCTCGGGCCACGGTTGACTCGCCGCCGTGCCTGGGGAGTCGGTGTTGGACTGGGATTCAACATAGATGTCGGTGGAAAAACTCGCGTCGACACTGCGCGAATCGTGCGGGATCCAGCCACCGGCGGCGAGGTGGTTCGGGTGGACCGTACGCGCACCGACGTTCCACGAGTCGTTGCCGAGGCCCATTATTTATTCCCACTCGGGAGGGGAGACGGCCGTTCCTGTCAGGGGCCTGCTACGCGAAACGATGACGGCAAGGAAACATCCGCGGTTGGTTGCGGCGCCGAAGAAGCGGTTTCGCGTATCGGTGCAGGGCCGTTTCTTGCACTGCAACCCGGCGACGATTTCATCGATGCCGTGGGGGCCGGTTTGATGCTCGGAATTCGAACGGGTGCACTGTTTCCCGACGACCGCGTGCAAATTGGGGTGGGGTACTTTGCGGACCCGAACACGCGGGTTTTGGGTGACGGCTTCGCGCCGAATAAACCTCCGCCGCTGGGCGAGACGCAGGTGCGTTACAAGGACGTGACGAAGAGCGGCATCCTGGTTTTGCTGACCTACGGCTTTTAAGCCTGGGGGTGTCGCTCGCCTCCATCGCTTTGCGAGTTGTTCTGCCCAACGCTAACGCCGAAATCCACGGGGGGCCGCACGCCGCGCCTCAAGGCGACACGATCACGCGATACTTGCGGCGCAGTCGCTGCAAGCCGTCCTCGCGAGCTCGCGCCCGAGCTTCTTCGAGCCAGTCTTGCTCGACCCTCGCGCGGATGGCCGAAAAATCGGGTATCCGTGCTGGATGCCACGCGCGCACGCGCACCACGTGCCAGCCAAACAACGACTGGATGGGTTCGCTCCAGCTTCCCACCGGGAGGTTGCGTAAGGCTTGGGTAAACGCGGCGCCAAAGGTGCGCTCCACCTCTTCCACGCTGCGGTCTTTCCAGTCGAGCCCGCGTAAAAACGGGCGCGACACGCTGGCAGGATCGGCTCCGTTCACGAGTCGCTCCCGCATCCCCAAGACTTCCGGGGGCGGCGCGAGCTCCCCTTTCGTGGCACTCCCTCGTTCGATCGTATCTGCCTGCCAGTACGCGTGCTGAAAGGATACGCGTTCAGGCTCCTGATAGCGTGCAGCGTTCTCTTCGAAGTAGCGTTGGAGCGATGCTTCATCCGGAGGATCGGCTGCGGCGTTGGCCTCGAGCAAGAAAGTCATCTTTTGCAGAAGCCGCCGCCGCACGATGGGGTCTCCAGAGTCGAGCCCTAAACGCAACGCCTCGCGCACCAAGATCTCCTGCTGCACGAAGTCGTTGATGAGGGCTTCGCGCTCTGCCTCGGTGGGTTCGCGGCCCCATTGTTCAGCAAACGTGCGCCCGAGCTCGATGACGTCTTCACGGGTGACGGTAATCGTCGAGTGATCTCCGGCGATGCGCTGCCAGGTAGCCAAAAGGATTGCGGCGAAGGCGAAGAACCAGACTGTCGGTTCGCGGAGCAAACGCGGGACGATGCGGTGCCTCATCCGTCAGGCAGGCAGACTTCGCTCGACGATCCGTTCTGCGGGGACATCGCGCGGAAGCGTCCCGAACGCGCGGCCCCCCTCTCTTGCGAGGCGCGAGCGGCAAAACGCTTCGGCGACCATGGGGTCGCTCGAACGAACGAGCAGCGAAGCTTGCAGGACCAAGGCCATTTGCTCGACAATGTGGCGTGCGCGGTACTGGATGGAGTCGAGGCTTTCGAGCTCCGAGCGGAGGCGCCGGACGGCTTCGTCGAGTTCCGGCACCCCCTGGCCTAGTGCAACCTCGGCGAAAAAGGCTGGCACGGTCTCCGGTTCCTTGCTCATGGCACGCAGAACGTCGAGACACATGACGTTGCCGGACCCCTCCCAAATGCCGTTCAGGGGCGCTTCGCGGTAGAGGCGGGGGAGTATCGATTCCTCGACGTAGCCAGCGCCGCCGAGGCACTCGAGTGCTTCGGCGACCGTCACAGGAGTGCGCTTGCACACCCAGTATTTGATGACGGCGGTGGCGAGCCGAGCGAAGTGGCGTGCACCGGGATCACGGTGCAACTCGTCGTACGCTCGTGCCAACCGCATCATGGCTACGGTGGCCGCTTCACTTTCCAGGCACAAGTCGGCCAGCACGTTCTGCATCAGAGGTTGTTCGACCAAGCGTTTTCCAAACGCCGAGCGGTGCCGGGTGTGGTGGATCGCCTGAGCGAGGGCTTGACGCATCGCAGCCGCGGAACCGATGATGCAATCCAGCCGAGTGTGGTTGACCATTTCGATGATTGTCCGCACACCGCGGCCTTCTTCTCCCACCATGCGGCCCCACGCGCGGTCCAGTTCGATCTCGCTCGAAGCGTTGGATCGGTTGCCCAGCTTGTCTTTGAGGCGCTGAATAAAAATCGTGTTGCGCACGCCGTCCGGCCGCCACCGCGGAACGAGGAAGCACGAGAGCCCTTGTGGTGTGTAGGCGAGCATGAGGAAGGCGTCGCTCATTGGTGCAGAGCAAAACCACTTGTGTCCGGTGATCCAGTAGGCGGCACCTGGACCTCCCCGATCGATGGGCTCTGCGCGAGTGGTGTTGGCGCGTACATCCGAGCCCCCTTGCTTTTCGGTCATGGCCATCCCGCAGATGACCCCACGCTTTTGGTTAGCTGGCAGAGACCGAGGATCGTACTCTCGCGAAACGATTCGTGGCTCCCACTCGGCTGCAAGTTCGGGTTGATGCCGGAGTGCCGGCAGCACCGAGTAGGTCATCGAGATGGGACAACCGTGACCGGCCTCGACTTGTGACTGGAGGAAGAATTTTGCCGCCCGAGCCACATGAGCACCTGGACGCGGGGTGCGCCACGGCAGCGCATGGAGTTCTTGGGCGACCGCCAGTTCCATCAGTTGGTGGTATGCGGGGTGGTACTCGACCTCGTCGATCCGGTTGCCGTATCGGTCGTAGTTCCGCAGCACCGGCGGGTACGTATTGGCCATCACCCCCCAGCGAAGTGGCTCTCCGGTAAGAATGCGCGCCAGCGCAGCGATGTCTTCACGGGCCCACGCGGCCCCTTCGCGGTCCACGGCCGCGGACAGGATGGGATCGGTGACAAACAAATCGTGCCCCTCGAAAGGCGGAGGCTGATTGATGACGTCGTGAGTTCGATGCGGCGGTACGATCACGTTCGACATGCAGGGGTTCCTCCTTGTGGTTCCGAAACATGCCGCAGGTGAGGGCAATGCGCTAGTGGGCGTCTGCCAAGAGCCCTGGTTGCGTCTACGCGACGTGGTCGGTTAATCAGCAGGTTCTTGGGAGGAGGTATGGATGGATAGCGCCACACTCGTTCGCTTTTTGGTGACGGCCTTTTTCGCGGTGACGTTCTTGCAATCCGGGTTGGACAAGGTGCTCGATCGCGACGGCAACCTGCAGTACTTGACGCAACACTTCGGCAACAGCCCCTTGGCTCCGTGGGTTCCCCAATTGCTGACCGCGATTACCGTCATCGAGCTGGTTGCCGGTGGACTCTGCGGGCTCGGGTTGCTGCTGTTCGACTTCCGGCATCCTGGGATGCGCGTTGCCGGGTGGGGCGTGGCGATGGCCGGAGTGGCGCTTTTGTGCTTGCTGTTCGGGCAGCGCCTGGCGAAGGATTATGCGGGAGCCGCGGTGATTGCCGCGTATTTTGCCCTTGTGCTGATTGGCCTTCGGGCATTTTGAGGAACCGATGGCGGTCACCAAGGAAGACTTTCGCCGTTGGCTCGGGAATTTCGCTGCCGGGGTCACCGTGGTGACCACGCGCTCTCCGGACGGAACGCCGTACGGCCTCACGGCAACTGCGTTTACGTCGGTGTCCCTCGACCCGCCGTTGGTGTTGGTGTGCGTAGACAAAAAGTCCGAAAGCTATCCGCATTTTCAGGCGTCCGGGGTGTTTGCGGTCAACTTTCTCGCGGCAGAACAAGAGGAGCACTCCCGCCGCTTTGCTGTCTCCGGAGGCGACAAATTTCGTGGGGTCCCGTACACGCCCGGGACCACCGGTGCGCCGCTGTTGCGGGACACTCTTGGCTTCGTGGAGTGTACCATCGAAGAAGTCGTGGAAGCCGGCGACCATACGATCTTCATCGGGCGTGTAGTTGCCGGCAGCGCGAACCCCGAAAAACGCCCGCTTTTGTACTTTCGCGGACAGTACCACCGACTCTAGATGCTGCGCTCCACTCCTTGCGGAGCGCGAGTGACAACCACATCACGTTCGGTGCCGCCTGGCTCTATGCTTCTGCAGGGACGACGGCAAGCGATGGATGTCTTGAACGTTCCCCTTTTGCCGTCGTACGCGTACTTCGGGCAAGTGGAAGCCGAGGCGCACCGTTGTTCGGCAGCTCGGCGCACCCGCCGTCGCACAGGAACTCGCCGTTGAGACCGGCGCCGGAGAAAGCTCTTGGCTGACTCCGGAATGACTCGCCAAAGTAAAATAGTTGACAAAGAGCGCTGCCCCAGTACAAGCTGGGCACCCGAGGGGTGAACGCCAATGGTTTTTGAAGAGAAGGGCAGGTCCTGGGCTCGTACGTTGGTTATTGCCTTCACGGCGGCGTCTGGAATCGTTGCTTCGGTTGCGCGGGGGTTGCAAGCGGGCCCGAGCACGCCTGCTGCCTGCACCAATCAGTTCTTTTCGGGAGCGGCAACGGGGTGGAGCCAGCCGAATAACGCGCGCCTGTCTGACGATACGTATGCAACGGCAACGTTCGTCTCGACGGCAGACGGCAGCTTTACGAGCTGGCTTTTCTGCAACCAGTACGGCTTTACCTTGCCGAGCAACGCGGTGGTCGAGGGCATCCAGGTCGATATCGAGCGAAGCCAAGGCGTAAGCGGTGCTTCGGCTACGGACAAGTCGGTGAAAATCGGACTTGCAGGAGCGCAGAGTGCAGAGCGTGCGTCACCCGACTTTTGGCCGAGTTCAGACGCCGTAAAAACCTACGGCGGGCCGAATGATCTCTGGGGGCTGAGTTGGTCGCCCACGGACATCAACGCGAACACGTTCGGAGTTGCGATTGCCGCAAAACAAGTTGGTTCCGTTGCGCCGCAGTTCCGCGTGGACTCTATGCAGATCACCGTTTTCTATTCGGTTCCGGGCACGGCGACTCCCACGGTCACGACAACGCCGACGCTGACCCCGACATTGCCTCCGACTGCCACACCTTCGGTCACGCACACCCTGCCGCCGTCGCCCACGACCACGAGTTCGCCAACTCCCACGGACACGGTAGTGCCCACTGCCACGGAGACACCTTCATTTACGCCTGCGGCGACAGATACACCGACGGACACGCCGACAGAGACGCCGACATTGCCGCCGAGTCCTACCCCCACGGAAGCGGCAACTCCCACAGCGACGGAGCCACCGAGCGTTACACCAACTCAAACACCCACCGCGACCACCAGCGAGACTCCGACCTCGACTTCTACGATGACCCCTTCGCCCTCTCGGACCGCTACACCCACATGGACACCATCCGCGGCTACGAACACACCAACACCCACACACACGGCAACGTGGACCATGGTGATTACGGCCACGTTCCCACCCACACGTACGCCGACACCAACGGTAACGCACACTCCACTCGGTCCGGACACTTGCTGTCAGTTTACGACTCCGATTCCTGTATGTGGTCAGGCATCGGGAGGAAGCTGCCCTTCGGGGAGTACCGACGTGCGGTTTGCTGCCTGCATTGGCGGGAGCTGCGCCACCTTTACACCGAGAACGGGAACTCCGACCCCAACACCGACGGTGCTCTGTGGAAACTCCAAGATCGAACCTGGGGAAGATTGTGACCCACCAACTGGCCCGACAGGTTGTTGTATAGCTTGCCACTACCGGCCAGCGGGCAGTGCCTGCGATCGCGACGGTGATCCTTGCACTGTAGACTGGTGCAACGCCGACGGGCAGTGCTTCCAAGCTGCAAATCTGCCTTCGGGCTGGAGCTGCGAGCGGGACGGAAATTTGTGCACGGCGGATGCATGCGATGGCAGCGGGGTGTGCTCCTTTGTCTCCAACGTTAGTGCTGGAATCCCTTGCGACGACAATCTGTTTTGTACCGGCTTCGACACCTGCGATGGATCAGGAACGTGCCTCCACACGGGGAATCCGTGCCCGGAAACGGAGTGTAACCGCTGCAACGAAGCTGCAGATAGCTGCTTCGATCCTGCGGGTACGCCGTGCACGAGCGACGGACGGGAATGCACTCGCGACCAGTGCGACGGTGCAGGTACTTGCGCCCACCCGCCGCTACCTCCTGCACAGTGCGCCGCTGGTTATGCCGTGTTGGGTGACGGGCTCGTGAAAACTCGCCTTGGCTTCGGTGCGTTTGCCGGTGCTGGGGCGTGCAGTTCTGAAACTCTTCTGGGAGCGTCTTCCTTCGTCGACGGCGATGCGATCGGGATCCGTCGACTATTTCTGGCACGGACCTGCGAAGTGCGCGGACGGTGCGTAACCGACACCGCCGTCATTTTCGGGAGCTCGTCGGCGGTGTGTACTGGAGGGCGGGACACACATCCCAATCCCACACCACCGCGGCCCACGGCCGTAGAAGATTGCGAGTTCGCCTGGAACCGAATCCAGGCCCGCAAGTCCGTCTTGCTTCTGCCCACGCCCGGCATCCCAGGCCCGTTGCTCGTGGATACGAATGGGACGACAACGGTGGATGTCAGCGGGCACGGCTCCTTGGTGAAGGTGGATGCGGGCATCTTCACCTTGAAGCGAAACGCGACGCTCGTGATCCAAGGGGACAACGCAACGGAGGGGGTGGTGCTACGGGTGGCAAGCAACCTCACTCTCCGTTCGGACGCACGGATTCTCACCTCCGGCATTCCCGACGGGCCGAACGGCAGCCCCGCGGAGCGCGTGCTCATCTTGGTCGGCGGAAAGGTGCGGTTGGCACGCAATACGAAAATCAGTGGAACGATCGTTGCCGAAGGGGATATCTCGCTTGGAACATTCTCTCGGGTGGAAGGAGCGGTGTTCGGCGGCGATCGAACAATCCGGCTGCAGCGAGGGGCGACCGTGATTCCCGCTCCATGGGTGCTCTGGTAGCTAGGGAGCTGTGTCTCGTAGAGCGAGGCTACTCGGCTACGTGTGCTTGGCGGACCGGTCGAGCGGCGCGCGCAGCGACGGGGGCCACCCTCAGGCGCGGCGACGTTTCTCTGCTTCGAGGGCGCGCTGCACGCAGGCGCGAAATTCACGGTGCCAGTTGGTCACTGTGCCGGCTTGCTTGAGATACGCGTCCAGCCCCATGAGGGCCCGGAGTAAAAAGACGCGGTGGCCTGGATCTTTAAAAATGCGGTGCTCGATGGCGATCTTGGCGATTTCGATCCCTCGTTCGACCGTGTTGTAGTCCCGCGGGTGGTACGGGCGGTCGACAAGCAAGGGTTCGAAGACGATATGCATGATCCGGATCATGGGTGCCGGGTCTTGGTCCGGGTCTAGGTACTCGAGCGTAACGAAACATCGGGCCATGGTTTTCCTGTCGTCCTTCAGGAGCGCCTCTGCGAGATCGAGGTACGCACGCCGAATGTGCTCCGGGAAAATACGAATCGAGCCAAAGTCCAAAATCACCAGCTTCGGGTGATAGGTGACGAGATAGTTCCCTGGGTTCGGGTCGGTGTGCAGCGTCCCGTATTCGAAGATTTGCCGCCAAACCACGCGAAAGTATTTCTTGGCGACCCAGTCCTTCAATTCCTGGTCCACACCGGGGGCAAGAACGCTCGCCAGCGGATAGCCGTCGACGTACTCCATGGTGAGCACGCGCCGCGACGTGAGCTTGCGGTACACCTGCGGGATCACCACCTCCGGATCGTCGGCAAACATCGCTTGGAAACGTTCGATGTTTTTGGCTTCGTTCAAATAGTCCAGCTCTTCTTGGAGGCGCTCCTCGAGTTCGCGGTACACCTCGGAAGGGTCCACACGCTGGCGCATGACGTCCCGGGCAATCAAGGTAAACACGTTCAGTAACGCCTTGATGTTTTGCAAATCCTGCTTCACCGTGGCTTCCACCCCGGGGTACTGGACCTTGACGACCACCTCTTCGCCCGAGTGCAAGCGCGCTCGGTGGACTTGCCCTAGCGACGCGGCTGCAAATGCCTCGGGATCGAACCAGGCGTAGAGCTCCTCGGGCGGTTTCCCGAGTTCGCGCTCGATTTGCTCCCGGATGAGGTCGTACTCCATGGGAGGCACTTGCGACTGGACGGAGGACAGAACCTGCAGGACCTCGGCAGGCAGGATGTCGTCGCGCATGGAGAGCATTTGCACGAGCTTGGTAAAGGCTCCGCGCAGTTCTTTGGATCGCTCCACGATGCGCATCGCGTTCTTGATGTGGGTTTCGAGCAACGCCTTCTCGCGTTCCCCGGCTGACTGGAACGGTGCGCGAATCGCGTTCCATAAGTAACTCGTGCCCACAGAGGTGGCGAGCTCGCCGACTTTGAGCACACGCCGCGCGCGTCCGCTGGTAATTTGGTTGGCTTTCCCTTTGTGTTGGTCCGCGCCCATGCGCCCAGCTTTGCAAAGCGAGCGAGCCAGGGAAAGAGCAGCATCCTTGGGGCGCGTGCCTCGTCAGGTGCCCGCGTTGGTTACCATCGACCCCGAAAGCACGTTTCGAGGGTAACGGCTGCTTTGCCTCGAGATCCGTGGCACGGGGACACCACTCGTACCAAATCCTGAAACCGCCTTGGAAACAGCAGTTTGACGAGCTCACTGCAGAACCGGCAGGGCATGGGTTGACCGCGGTGGCGAGACACCTTAGGCTCGGGCGTCGTTGAACTCGAGATCGCAGCGAAGGAGATTCCGCATGAGACGATGGTTTTTGTTGGGCTGCACGCTTGCCCTGTTGTGGCCGAAGCTTGGAACTGCTGCAGACGAAGTGGTCGCCACGATCGGGGAGCGGAAAATCACCCGAGCCGAACTGGAGAAGCACGTCAAACCAAAGCTCATGCAGTTGGAAGCCCAACGCTTCCAAGTCCTGCAAGAGGGCTTGGAAGAACTGGTCGCGAACGAACTGTACTCCCTAGAAGCGAAGGCGCGAAACATTTCGGTCGACGAGTTGGTGAAACGGGAGCTGGAGGCGAAGGTCGGGGAGCCCAGCACCGAGGAGGTGCAAAAGCTTTACGACGACAACAAGGACGAGCTCGAGGGGCAGACGTTAGAGCAGCTGCGGCCGCAGCTCATCCAATACTTGAAGCAGCAAAAGATGGCGGAACGCCACCAGCAGTTCTTGGAGGAACTGCGCAAGAAGTACAAAGCCACTACTACCTTGCAGCCTCCGGTCGTACAGGTGAGCGACGGCGGTCGGCCAGCGCGGGGGCCAGCTTCGGCACCCGTGACAATCATCGAGTTCTCGGATTACGAGTGCCCGTTTTGTAAGCGAGCTTCCAGCACGGTTGCGGAGGTGCTCCGGCATTACGGAGACAAGGTGCGATTCGTACACCGGGATTTTCCTTTGAACTTTCACCAACACGCTCGACTGGCAGCGGAGGCGGCGGCATGTGCGCACGCGCAAGGAAAATTCTGGGAGTACCATGATCGACTTTGGAAAGCAGAGGATCTATCGGAGTCTGGCCTGAAAAGTCTGGCGAAGGAAACAGGATTGGACGCAACAAAGTTTGACGAGTGCTTGCAAAAGAAGCCGCATACCGCAGCCATCGATCGGGACATCGAGGACGGTACTGCCGCCGGGGTGAATGGAACGCCTGCATTTTTCATCAATGGCCGCATGCTTTCAGGAGCGCAGCCGTTCGAGGCGTTCAAACAAGTGATTGACGAAGAATTGAAGCGGGCGGCGGAAAAGAAGAAAAGCTGACCGAGCGATGCCTCCAAGGCTGCACATTTCGATGGGGTACGGCCGGTTTGCAGAGGAGGAGCCAATGGCCATTGTTGGGCGTTTCGCAGTATTGGGGATCGCGTTGGCGTTAAGCGGGACGGCTTGGGCCGGGCCGAACGAGGAAGCGGCCTATCGACGGGCGCTCCAGAATTTGGTGCGCAAGACATTCGAGGCAAAAGGGAGCTTGGAAACTGCCTCGGGCAGGAAGATCGAACTGCTTTACCGGCATGCTTACTCCGATGGGGTGCGCCGCACGTGGATCGAGGTCACGGGTAGTGGCGAGTTCAAGGGACAGCGCTGGCTTGTGTGGGATCGAGATGGCGGCGCAGACAAAATTTGGCATTTCGACCCGAAGACCAAGCGGGTTACCGAAGTTCCCGAATCGCAATGGACGAGTTCTTTTCTGGGCAGCAATTTCGCGCTCGCGGATTTCCTGTTCCCGGACCCCGATGCGTACACGTTCGAGCTCGGGGGTGAAGAAAATGTTGGTGGGGAAACGTTCACCGTGCTGCGGCTGGCCCCGAAACAAAAGGACAAGGACCGTTACGCGGTTCGTGTGTACTCCGTGGATCCACGCGCCCAGAGGCTAGTGCGAGGGCTGTTTTTCGATGCGCAGGGCCGGGCAGTGGCACGATGGATTGTGGAACGTACCGAACAGCGTGGCAGCGAGTGGTTTCCGAGCAAGCAGCGCGTCATCGAGCTTGCTGCCCAAAAGTCCACGGTGCTCGACCTGAGCGACGTTCGTTACGAGCCGGAATTGCCTGCCGGCACATTCGAGGCCGACGGGCTTGCAGCGGCAGCGAAATCGCCCGTGCCGAAGGATGCGACTCCTGCCGCTCGGTAGGGGCGCTCCAACTTCACACGCGCCCGATTTCGACCCGCGCGCGGAGAGTGTCCCACCCGTGGCATTTCGGGCAGACGCCCGACCAATCGGCTGCCTGGTGCTCGCACTGCTGGCAACGGTAGAGCGGCTGCTCTCGACAGGCACGGGCAAAGGCCTGAAGCGCCTGCTCGACCTGGCCGCGTAGCCGGTGGACTTCTGCCCAAAGG
Organism: uncultured Binatia bacterium (SeqCode); assembly: GCA_964534275.1. GTDB lineage: Bacteria > Desulfobacterota > Binatia > HRBIN30 > HRBIN30 > HRBIN30. The sequence continues at coordinate 11,172 of CAZHQG010000007.1, forward strand.
CGATCGTAGTCGGGAGCAAACGATGCCGGCACCTGGACGGCTTCTAGTTCTCGCGCAGCGTTTTCAGCGTTCTGTTCAGCAACCCACGTTTCTGCCATCCAAAGGTGCACGGCGTCCGGCTCCACCTCGTCGCGGAACTTGCCCAACAGTGCGCGCAACCGCTCCCGATGTTTGGTGTCGGTGGCAATGTGCAACAAGCGGTGCACGAACACGCTTCGCGGGTGCTGCTTGAGACCGCGTTCCCACGCCGCCGAGGCGTCAGCTAGTCGGTGCGCCGCAGCAAGTTCGTCTCCAAGGGCCACGTATACTGGGGCTGGAACTCGCCGTCCCGAGGCAAGGTTCTCCAGCGCTTGCAGGCGGGCTTGCGGGTCGGGAAGTTGGAGTGCGACCTGATACCGCAAGCAAAACAGTCGTTCTTGTTCACGCGCGGCAACTTCTGGGTCGGGAAGGAGAGGAATCAACGCTTCCTGCACTTGCGCTGCGGCGTTCCAGCGGCCTGCATCGATGTAGGCGTCGCGCAAGGCGCGCAGCGCCTGCGGAGAACGCGGGTACAGCGCTCGCAGTCGCTCTAACACTTCGACGCGCGGACCCAACTCTCCTGCTTCACGGTGCACTTCGGCAAGCGCGAGCAAAACGTCCGGATCCGTATGGTATTGGGCCGCCGCGTCGTAAAGCACCCCCCGGGCGCGGTGCAGCTCTCCGGTGGCGCGAAAAGAAGCAGCCAGCATCAAGGCAGCGCGAGGGTCATCGGGGCGCCGCTGCCAAACTTTGTGCAGCAAGGCGCGGCCGCGAGCTAGATCGCCATTCCACAAAAGTTGCGAGCCGCTTTCTTCCCACTCTTCTACGCGCAAAGCCCGGCGGGCTCTGCGACCGCTGCGCCATGAGCTCCAGGCGCGCACGCCTGCTTGCATGCCTGCAACCGCGGCGGCCACAACAACCCCAAGCATGAACGCGCCACCGACCAGTGCTCCTGTGTTCCAGTGCAAGACAAGGTTTGGAGCGAGACGAAAGGCAGTGGTCTCGCCGTTCAAGAAAACGAGGTACAGGACCAGTGCGACCAGTAAAACCGAAATGAAGATGGCACGCCGCATGGCTCTTGGTTCCTACTAACGTTCGTTGCCTGCGAGCCGAGAGGCGCGCACTTGTGTTGCGTACGGTTCCGGTAAGTGCACTCGCGGGGCTTTTGCCCAGAGGCGTTCCAGGTCGTAAAACTCGCGCACGGGTTCGAAGAAGATGTGTACCACCACATCGCCAAAATCTTGCACGACCCAGTGGCCGTGTTGATACCCCTCGATGGCCAACGGTTTGTGGCCCGAGCGCAGCATGGCTTCTTCGATCGCTTGCGAAATCGCCTGGACTTGGGTGTCCGAACGCCCGGAACAGATGAGGAAGTAATCAGCGAGGGACGTAACCTTGCTGACGTCCAGCAACACCAAATCGTAGGCTTTCTTGTCGAGTGCGGCCCGTACGCACACCATGGCAGCCTCGCGTGCCGATGTCTTTTTCACGGATGGAAGGCCCTCCTCCGATAAAGTCCGTGTTGCAAAATGTATCGTTCCACCGCAGGTGGGACGAGGTAGCGGATCGACCGGCCACGGCTCACCGCTTGGCGAATCGAGGTGGCCGAAACGTCCAAGCCGGTGATTTGTTGGAACCACACCTTGTTTCCTGACCGGTGTACCAGCGCCAAACTGTCCCGCGCATACCAGAAGCATTTCCGCGTGGCAACCGGCAGCAAGTTGCGAAGGGAACGAACACGAACACCGGGGCGTGCGACGACCACGAAGTCGCACAGCTCGAACAAGTGTTCGTACTCCTTCCAAGTGTGGATTTCCGCAAACGCATCGCTTCCCAGAATGAAAAACAGTTTCCATTTCGGAAAGCGCTGGCGGAGTTCACGCAACGTGTCGATGGAGTAGGACCGACCGCCGCGGTGAAGTTCCAAGTCCGAAGCGCGGAAAAAGGGGTTTCCCGCGATGGCACGCTGAACCATCGCCAAACGTTGCTCGGGTAGGGCTAACTGATGGCGTACTTTGTGTGGAGGCAGCGCCGCGGGCACGAACAGGATGCGGTCTAACGCGAACGCCTCGCGGACTTCTTCGGCTGCACGCAAGTGCCCGACATGAATGGGATTGAAGCTGCCACCAAAGATGCCCACCCGCTGCACCGTGCGGGGAGCCGGCAACGATGCGCTGCGATTCACGTGCGAATTTGCCCGTTCCCGGAAACCACGTACTTGTACGTTGTGAGTTCCCGCAGGCCCATGGGCCCCCGAGCGTGCAAGCGGTTGGTAGAAATTCCTACCTCGGCGCCGAAGCCAAACTCGTAGCCGTCCGTAAAGCGCGTGGAGGCATTGACGTAAACGGCCGCCGAATCGACTTCCCGTTGAAACCGGCGCGCGTGCTCGTAGTGGTTGGTGACGATCGCGTCGGAATGCCCGGTGCCGTACGTGTGGATGAAGGAGATGGCTTCGTCGAGCGAGGCGACCACTTTGACCGCGAGAATCAGGTCGAGATACTCGGTACGCCAGTCTTCCTCGGAGGCTGGGTGCACATGGGGCACGATTGCTCGTGTACGCTCGCAACCGCGGATTTCGACCCCCGCCGCTTCGAACCGTTGGATCATGTTGGGAAGGAACTCGCTGGCGACCCGTTCGTGCACGAGCAGGTTTTCCATCGCGTTGCACACCCCCGGCCGTTGCACCTTGGCGTTGAAGCAAATCTCCTCGGCCATGCGTAAATCTGCAAATTCATCGACGTACGTGTGGCAAACGCCCGCGTAATGTTGGATGACCGGCACTCGTGACATCTCGGTGATTGCCCGAATGAGACTTTCGCCTCCACGGGGTACGATCACATCGATGAATTCGGTTTGCTGCAGGAGGATTTGCACCGCTTCGCGTTCAGTCGTGGGCACGAGTTGCACTGCATCAGGCGGGAGTTTCGAGGCTTCCAGAGCGGCGGTGAATATACGCGCAAGCTCGCGGTTCGTGTGCCAAGCCTCCGAGCCGCCTTTCAGGATGACCGCATTACCCGACTTCAAACACAAAGCACCCGCGTCCACCGTGACCCCAGGCCGCGACTCGTAAATGATGCCGACCACCCCGATGGGAATGCGCACCTGCGCAATTTCGAGCCCGTTGGGTCGGCGCCAACAGGCGATGGTTTCGCCCACGGGGTCGGGCAAACCTGCGACGACCTCGACGCCCTTTGCCATGGCCTCGATGCGGCCGGAGTCCAAACGCAACCGATCGATGAGCGCAGCGGAAAGACCCGCGCGGCGTGCGGCTTCTACGTCTGCAGAATTTGCGGAGAGAATCGCTGGCTGCTGCCGACGAATTTCCTCCGCAAGGCGGAACAGGCACGAGTTCTTCGCGTTGGTCGTTGCGCGCGAAAGTTCCCGACCAGCACGCCGAGCCCGCCGACACATCTCGACAATAGCCGTAGCGAGTTCCATGGGTGCACCAATACCGTAACCGGCCGCATTCGCCAACGGCGGCGGTTCCACGATCAAGAATCAAGCGGCCGACTCGTCACGAGCTGCAAGCTTCGAACGAATCACGGTGCGGCGCCGTTCGAGATCCCGATGGGTGAGATGTTCCACGTCGGGGTGCAAGCCAAGCCCGGCTTTGAACGTGTCGAGGTCGAACTGATGCTGCGACAAATCGATCCCGACTTCGGCGGCAATCCGGTCGCCGTAGAGTTCCGCAAAGTGTGCGTAAATGCGAACCATTTCGGTGAAGATGTTCACGTCGGGAGCCATGTGTCCCACGGCGTCGTCCAGGAACACGAGGTTCTTCACGAACAGCATCAGGGGCTTGGGCAGTTTCGCTCCAAACCCGAGAAGCGTTTTCGTGACGTACTGAATTTCCCGCGCAAGCTCGTGACTGCTGAGCGAGGTCGGATCGACGACGGGCTGATCGAGCTTTAGCTTACGAATGACGGCATCCACGTCCACGTCCGGCGCGAGAGCTCCCAGATCCTTGTAGGCGGCAATTTGCGCTCGCACGTTCCCAACCATCCCGTGGATCATCAGCCGCAAAAAAGCGAGTCGCTGCGCTGCGCTCATCCGTGCCGTGATGCCGTAGTCGAACAGTCCAATTTTTCCGGACCGGGTCACCACCATGTTGCCGCCATGGAGGTCTCCGTGAAACACTCCGTGGATCATCGCTCCTTCGAGCAAGCTAACGACGAGAGCGCGGAGCAATGCGGCCGTGTCGATCCCTGCCGCGCGGAGTTCTTCGACGCGCTCGTAGGAAAGCCCGTCGATTCTCTCCATGACGAGCACGCGCTCGGTCACGAGTTCCGGATGCGGCCGAGGAACGACGAAGGCACGTTGCCCCGTGGCAGCCAAAAGCGCGGCCACGTCGAGCATGTTCTGGGCCTCGAGGCGGAAGTCCAACTCTTCGAGAATTGTTTCTGCGAACAACTCCACCAAGGCTGGGGGGTTGGCTAAGGCGGCGACCGGGATGCGACCGACGAGCCAAGGCGCAATCCAAGCCATGGCTTGGACGTCGCGGCGCACCAGCTCTGCGACGCGCGGACGCTGCACCTTGACCACGACCTGTTCGCCGCTTTGCAGTTGCGCTCCGTGCACTTGTGCGATCGAGGCCGCTGCCAGCGGCTCCGGCTCGAAGGAGCAAAAGATCTTGGCAAGAGGTGCACCGAGGTCTTCTTCCACGATGCTGCGCACGACCGCGAAGGGCTCGGGGTTTACTTGGTCGCGGAGCGTGCGAAAGGCTGCAACAAGCTCGTCGGGAAACAGCCCGCGCCCGCTCGAAAGAATCTGGCCGAGCTTGATATAGGGAGGCCCCAGGCGTTCGAACGCGTCGCGTAAGCGCTTCGACAGGCCTGCCCGTGAGACACTGCCACCGTGGCGGCGCTCGGTCGTGTACCAGCGCAAAAGCGCCCACCCGAGCCTGCCGGTTGCCTCGGCAAATCGCCCCAGGGGCGGGAGGCGGCGGCGCTGGGTCAGAAGGGGAACCAATTGCCGGAGTTGCTCACGGCGTTTTGCGGCGGCTTCTGCCCACGCAAGCCTCTGCGGATCGATTTGCCACGGGCCTGGTTCTGAAAAAGCGTAGTGGTCCGCGTCTGACCCGAACTTGTACGTGCCCACGCGCCCACGGTAACTGGTCGTGCCCGTCGAAACAATGGTTTTGCAAACGCTCAGCGGACACCGTTCCAAGCGCTCAGGAACTCCGCCGTGGCTAACGCTCAGTCGACAAAATGAGCGTAGCTGCCGAGCTCCACGTGCCGCCTGTTCCGTGACAAAGTGCCACTTTCGCGTTGGGCACTTGTCGGGGACCGCATTCCCCGCGCAGTTGCCGAACCGCCTCGATGATCGCGAACATCCCGTACATGCCGGTGTGCGTGTAGGAAAGTCCGCCCCCGTTCGTGTTCATGGGGAAATCTCCTCCCGGGGCGGTGCGTTGGCCGGAAACAAAGGGGCCACCTTCGCCAGGCTGGCAAAAGCCGAGCGCCTCGAGGGCGAGGATGGGTACGATGGTGAACGCATCGTACAGCTCGCACACGTCGATATCGGCGTGTTTCACGCCAGCCATCTCAAAAGCGCGGGCTCCCGACACGATGGCAGCGTCCCAGCGGTCGAAGTTGGGCATCTGGCTAACCATCTGGTGCGACACCGCTTCCCCGGTGCCGAGAACGTAAACGGGTTTTTTCGCCAGGTCTTTCGCGCGCTCCGCAGAGGTGACGACGATCGCTCCCCCTCCATCGGTCACGAGGCAGCAATCGAGCAAGTTAAATGGCCACGCGATCAGCCGTGAAGAGAGGACGTCGTCGATGGTGATCGGGTCGCGCAGAAACGCCTTCGGGTTCAATGCAGCCCACTTGCGTGTTGCCACGGCAACCTCGGCCATTTGCTCTTTTGTGGTGCCGTATACGTGCATGTGGCGCGTGGCCACCAAGCCATACCCGGTGGTGGGACCGGCGTGCCCGTACAACAGCTCGAACTGTGCGTTGTTCGAATCTTCTCCCCAGCGGGTTGCGGGCATGCCGACGCGGGAGTAGCCACTCTCTCCATGCGTGATCAGCGCTACTTCGAACAGCCCGGCGGCAATCCCTGCCATGGCGTGCTCCACGTGTGCCAGAAAGGAGCAGCCGCCCATTTGCGTGCCGTCTACGTACCGGGGGCGGATCCCGAGGTATTCTGGGACCTCGTTCACCATGTTGCGGCCAGCCGTAAAGACCGCGTCGACGTCCTCTTTTCGTAATCCGGCATCCGCGAGCGCGTTGCGCGCCGCTTCCATGTGCAAGGTCAGAGCCGACTTACCCGGCAAGCGGCCAAGTTCATCGGACTCCGCTGCGCCGACGATGGCGACAGCGCCTCGAAGTTGCTTGCGTCGATCTCGCATCAAGATACGGGCCGAAACTTGGGAATCGCAAAGTGTTCGTCGATGTCCTCGAACACGACTTCTACTGGCATGTCGCAGCGCAGCGCCTTCGGGTCCGGTTCCACGCCAACGATGTTGGTCATCAGCCGCGGTCCCTCTTCCAACTCGACGATGCCAATGATGTACGGACCCGACGCCGGGTAGTTACGCGGAGGGCGGTGGTTGATCACGTACGTGTGCAAACGTCCCCGGCCACTGCACCGAACCCAAGCAACATTACTGGACAGGCAGTACGGACACAGCGGACGCGGGTAAAAATAATGAGCTCCACAATCGTGGCACTGTTGAATACGCAACTCGCGCCGCTTGGCTGCCTCCCAAAACGGGCGCGTTTCTGGTGTCGGTTTCAATGTGAGATGGCGGACCTCTGTTGCCTGCGACGTCATGCGGAGCGGCGTTATAGGAAGGCGCACAGCGAGAATCAACGCGCCGCGGAATTCCTCGATCGAGCCTCCTAAGTCGAGCGCGAAGCGTCGTCTAGAGGTGCCTCGCGAAGTGGGGGACACAGCAGTCCGGGAGGAGCGTTGCAGGAGGGCGTAGAAGTTGGCGAGCCAGTCACGGGCAACGACGTCGTGGGGATACCAGCGCTTGGCTGCAACCCGCTTGCGACAAGGGAACAGGCGGTCGATTGGAAATGACCAAGTACGTTGGTCGCGTTGCTGGAGTGTGCTACTTTGCGAGCCGCGCGAGGCGAACGGTATGCTGGGCTTGGCTTGGGTGGTGTCTCAGGTGTGGCGGCGCGGTACAGTGGTAGCCTTGGCGTTCGTGTGCTTAGCGATCAGCGGTGCAGCGGGCGGAGCGTTTGCAGCGGCGCTGCCCAATCCCCCAGAACTCCGCCCGCAGGTAGAGTTCTGGAAGAAGATCTTCGCTGAGTACAGCCGCAACCAGGTGGTCATTCATGACACGTGGGAGCTCGATCGGATTTATTCGGTGCTGGATTTCTCTGCTGAGGCCGCGGACTTACAGGGGGATATTCTGCCAGCCTACGTAGAAATCCGCGTGAGCCAAGAGAAGGAACGAATCCGGTCGTTGCTATTGCGCTTGCATCAGAACGACGGGAAACCGCAGCCGTGGAGCGAAGAGGAACGACGAATCGCGGCGCTGTTTCGGAGAGATCCAAATCCGGAGAAGTTTTTCGTTGCGGCCGATCCTGCTCGGATCCGTGCGCAACGGGGGCTGCGGGAAAAGTTCGCTGAGGGGCTGCGGATTTCCGGTCGCTATCTGCCGGCCATGGAGGCGATCTTTCGCGCGGAGGGACTTCCGGAAGACCTCACTCGTTTGCCGTTGGTGGAGTCGTGTTTCGATGTTCGCGCCTATTCGAAGGTCGGCGCAGCGGGGATCTGGCAGTTTATCCCAGAAACGGGACGGCGATTCCTCCGGATCGACGCGGTCGTCGACGAGCGGCGTGATCCAATCGAGTCGAGCAAAGCAGCAGCCGCTTTTTTGAAGGAGAACTATGCAAAACTCGGGACTTGGCCGCTAGCCGTCACCGCGTACAATCACGGGCCCGCCGGGATGTTACGTGCAGTGGAGGCAGTGGGGTCTCGAGACTTGGTCGAAATCATCCGTCGCTACCAGGGCCCGCGTTTCGGCTTTGCCTCGCGGAATTTTTACGCTGAGCTCCTGGCGGCAATCGAAGTAGAGCGCGAGCACGAGAAGTACTTTGGGCGGCTGCGGAGGCTACCACCGTTGAGCGTGGAAGAAGTTGGAGTGCCACGGCCCACGCCGTTTCGCGTGTTGGCGCACAGCGCGGCGATGCCGCCGGAAGACTTGGCGGAATTGAACTTGGCTCTGACGCCAAGCGTGGTCCGGGGAGAGCAGCTAGTGCCAGCAGGTTTTCGCTTGCGCGTGCCGCGCGGTCGCAAGTCTTCCTTCGAGGCGCGTTACGCAGCCTGGGTTGCTGACCAGGAACGTATTCGGCTTGCTCGGGGGAGTGGCGGCACTGCGAAACCCGCGCAGGGGGCCCCACGCTCGGTGGCACGCGCCGATGCTGCTGCGACACGCAAGGAGAAACGCACGCATAAAGTCAAACGCGGTCAAACCGTCGAGACCATTGCTCGGATGTACGGCCTTTCTGCGGAACGTTTGGCACGACGGAACGGCTTGCGCCGTGGTTCGCGGTTGCGTACCGGCCAGGTGCTGGTGATCCCCGAAGGATAGGGGTGCTCGGCGGAGCCTCGGAGGAGTCCACTGGACCGCGCGTGCGCGCGGTCCTGCCGTTACACCTACGATATCTGGCGTGACGATTTTAGGTGGACCGCTACCGGAGCGACGCTGTGTCGCGAAATGGCGTGGACAAACCCTGTGCAGCGACAGGTGGCAACTCGTGGCACCTGGGTTGCTGCCAGCGTCTCTGCTGTGATGCCCCCACGCGTGGAAGGTTGGTTCCGGCGGATTGCGATCGCGAGCCAGCGGACCCCTGAGGAACCGCAGACGCTGCTGACGAAGAAGCGCACCATCCTGCTCCTGCGGACGGTGGTGACCGTTTCGACTGCGTACCTGATTTTGTTTGGGCCGTTAGCTTCCAGCCCGTGGGCACTCGCATACATTGCGGTATTGTTCGCTACCAATTTAGTGTTGGGCTGGGTGCCGGCATCGCGGTTTCACGAGCCGAATTTCTCCGCTGGGTTGTTGCTTGCCGACATGCTGATTGTGCTCGCCGGCTTGTATCTGACCACCGGAAGTTTTTCGCAAGACTTTTTGGTGATCTACTTTTTCACCATCTTTCTCACGGCGGCTACACAGGGCGTGGCTCAAATTGCTTTGGTCGCGGCCGTGGTCAGCGGCTTATATGGTTATTGGCTTTGGTTGACTTCCGCGGGGCACTTGGGAGCGGGAGAGTGGCTGCGGCTACCGTTCTTTTTCATCGTGGCGGTCTTTTACGCGTATGTAACCGAAGAGACGAAACTCGAGCGCTGGCGACGGGAACAAAGCGAGCGCGAGGCAGAACGATTGCGCGCGCTGCTGGGGTTATTGGACCCGGAGGTCGCGCGGAGCACCACGCGCGCTTGGGTAGAACTTGCGCGTCGAGCGTTGGAGTGGGCGTTCCCAGCAGTGCGGTGTGCTTGGGAAGAGGCGGAACAGGTGGAGCCTGGAGGGGAAGTCCTGTTTACTGCGGGATCGCAGGAGCCGGTATTGGTTGCACGTCGCGCTGACGGTGAGCCGCTCGAGGACGTAGAGCGCGAATTTTGTCGAGTAGCACGGGCGCTGGGTGCAGAGTTGGAGGCGCGCCAGGAAGCGCTGCAATCCGACCTGAGCAGGATGCGCCAGGACTTGCTCGGGCTGGTGTCGCACGAACTACGCACTCCGCTGCACGCGATTTTGGGTTATGCGGAAATTTTGGAAACCTACGCCCAATCAGCGCAGAGCCCGGAGGGGCGTGAAATGCTGGCACGCTTGCGCATGAACGCCCAGCATTTGAACGAAATTATCGGCGACCTGCTGCTACTCGCCGAGGTGCGTGCTGGCATGGCCCACGTGCGCTGCCGGCGTTTTAGCGTGCCCGATTTGTTCGAAGAGCTCAACGAGTGGGTTCGGCCGCAGTTGGCGGAAAAACAGGTGAAGTTGATCACCCGAGTGGAAGGCACTCTCCCGCAGGTGGTTACCGACCGAGAGAAGCTTGTCCGGTTGCTCCGATGCCTTGTCGGCAACGCGGTAAAGCACACCCAGGAAGGCTTCGTGTACCTCGAGGCGGAACTGGTCGACGAGGGAACGGTGGAGTTGCGCGTGCGGGATACCGGACCAGGCATCCCGCCCCAAGAGCGTGACCGCATTTTCGAACCGTTGTGGCAGCGAGAACCGACGCTCAGCCGCCGAAGTGGGGGACTCGGCATTGGGCTCGCCTTGGCTAAGGATCTGACAACTCGGCTCGGAGGCCAGATTACGTGCAGCAGCCAATTGGGTCGCGGAACGACGTTCGCCGTTCGCCTCCCGTTGCGTTTGGAGGAAGAGAGCGAAGCCGAGTGGCGCGAATTGGTGAGCCCGCTCGTGTGGCGCACCGTATCGCGCATCGCCCACTGATGGATCTCCAAGCCCGTCGTGGTTCGGCGGTGTAGAACCGCCGCACATTCGGAGAGTAAGGGCTTCGTCGGGAACCGGTTCGTGCGCCCAGCACCTTGCCCCGCTGGTGTGGGACGTCCCCGACAGCAGGCCGCTGCGCTGAACTCCCTCGGCTGGTGTGTTGATTTGAAGCTGCGAGTGTGTGTAGGCGCATGAAGCCAAAATGTTGCGTGGCAAGCCGGTTCGGGAAGATCTGTTCACGGTGAACGACTCGGGTGGCATCGCCCTCATCGGCGGGTACTGCCGCGCGTGCAGCCGGCGCGCGTTCCCGTACAGCGAGTTCTGCCCTTACTGCGGAGGCAGGAGCATCGAAAAGGTTACCCTAAGTCAGCGTGGCATCCTGGAGCTCTGCACGGTGGTGCGACGGCCGCCGCCGGGGTACGAAGGACCGGTACCGTACGGTCTTGGAGTGGTGCACCTGCCGGAAGGGATCGCTGTGGTCGCGCCGATCGTCACCCGGGAACGATTGCCTTCGGGAACCCCGGTGGAGTGCACCACTTTGCAAGCGGGAACCGACGAGAGCGGTCAAGCTTTGCTCACCTATGCGTTTGCTCCAGTAGACGCCAACGGCGCACACCAAGGCAGGACAAAAGGCAGATCGGAACACGATGCGTGATGCAGTATACATAGCGGGTGCTGCCATGCATCCGTTTGGGCGCTTCCCGGAGGAAACCCTCACAGTGCTTGGTGCCCGAGCGCTGTTAGGCGCGCTCGAGGACGCGGAGGTTTCGCTGCGCGAGATTCAAGCGTTATTTTGCGGCACAGCGTACGGTGGAGTCGGGGCAGGGCACAAGGTGCTGAGTGCGTTAGGTGCCACGAGCATTCCGGTGGTCAATGTGGAAGCCGGATGTGCCAGTGGAGTTGCTGCCATGTGGATCGGTGTGCAAGCGTTGCATACCGGCGCGTGCGAGCGAGTTGCCGTTTTGGGCATGGAAAAGATGCCCAAGGGAATGATTCGCTCGAGTTTCTTCGAAGGTTGGCAGGAAAAGGCCGGGTTGGCAGTCACTCCGGCGTACTTTGCCTTGCGCGCCCAACGCTTGATGCAAGAGGAAGACCTTACCGAAAACCATTTGGCTGCTGTGGTGGTGAAAAACCGTGGTCATGGTGCGCGCAACCCCAACGCAATGTTCCGGACGCCGGTGGCGGAGCAAGAGGTCCTGAACTCTCCTGTGGTATGCGAACCTCTTCGCTTGTGGATGTTATGTTCCCCGAACGAAGGAGCGGCGTGCGTGGTGTTGCAGCGGAAGCCGCCTGAGCGGCGCCCACGAGTGCGAGTGGAAGGGGTCGCGTTACGCTCGCATGTGTTTGGCAATGTTTTGGGAGAGCACACACCGCTTTGCGGTCTGGTGGAAGGTGTCCCCGCTTCCCCCACCGAGTTGGCCGCACGCCAAGCGTACGAGGCCACGGGCGTGGAACCGAGAGAGATCGACGTGGTGGAGTGTCAGGACACGGATGCAGCTCGGGAAATTTTGGCATGGCGTGAACTTGGCTTGTGCGCTCCGGGCGAGTGTGGCGAGGCCATCCGCCAAAGGCGATTCGGGTTGGGCGGACGAACGCCGGTGAACGTCAGCGGAGGGCTTCTCTCCAAGGGCGAACCGCTAGGCGCTTCCGCTGTAGGGCAAATCGTCGAGTTGTGTTGGCAGCTTCAGGGTCGCGCCCGAGGATACCAAGTCGAGGGGTGTCGGCTCGCGCTGGCACATACAGTCGGGCGGGGGGCGAACGCGGCGGTGACGATTTTGGCGCGCGAATCGTAAGCAACTACGCGCTGCAAAATTGTCCGCAGGGGACCTGAAGATCGGCGTCGATCCTGCGGCCTTCGCTGGGCTGGTTGTTCTCCATGCTTGAGTTGGCCTCGCAAGCCATGGTAAGCCTCAATCGATCGATTGAACCACGCAGGAGGCGAGCCATGCGCATGGAGGAGATGATCCTCATCAGTGTCGACGATCATGTGGTGGAGCCGCCAGGAATGTTCGACCAACATTTGCCGGCGCAGTGGAAGCCCAAGGCTCCGCGCGTAGTGCGGAAGCGCGACGGTAGCGACGTGTGGGTGTTCGGCGGTGAGCAGTTCCCGAACGTGGCGCTCAACGCAGTGGTTGGCCGCCCTCCGGAAGAGTACGGCATGGAGCCCACATCGTTCGATCAACTACGGCCCGGTACGTACAACGTCCACGAGCGTGTGCGGGACATGAACGCGAACGGTGTGCTCGCCTCGCTGTGCTTCCCATCGTTTCCTGGGTTGTTCGGGGAAAAGTTTGCCAAGCATCCCGATCGCGAAGCGGCGCTCGTGATGCTGCAGGCCTACAACGACTGGCATGTCGACGAGTGGTGCGGCTCGTATCCCGGGCGTTTTATCCCGCTCGGCTTGCTGCCGTGTTGGGACCCAGAACTCATGGCCAAGGAGGTCAAACGTTTGGCTCGAAAGGGCTGCCGCGCGGTAAGCTTTACCGAAAGCCCGGAAGCGCACGGTTGGCCGAGCATTCACAGCGACTACTGGAAACCGTTCTGGACGGCTTGCACGGACGAAGGCACGGTCATTTGCATCCACATCGGTTCCGGTGCCGGAATGAAATTCTCAGCGATGGACGCTCCGGTCGATACGATGATTACGTTGCAGCCCATCGCGTCGGTCGATTGTGCCGTCAACTTGCTCTGGTCTCCGGTGCTTCGGAATTACCCTGGAATTCGATTTGCACTGTCCGAAAGCGGCATCGGGTGGATGCCGTATTTTTTGGAACGGGTGGACTACGTGCACGAACGGCACCATGTGTGGACGCACCAGGATTTCGGCGGCCGCAAGCCAAGCGAGATTTGGCGGGAGCACGTGATTTCTTGCTTCATCCACGATGCCGCGGGAATTCGCAACCGCGACCTCATTGGTCTGCACACCATCACGTGGGAGTGCGATTACCCGCATTCGGACAGTACCTGGCCGCAGTCGCCCGAGCGGCTGTGGGAGTGCTTCAACGATGTGCCCGAAGAGGACATTCACGCGATTACCCACCGAAACGCCATGAGGTTTTTCAACTTCGACCCGTTTCGGTTCCGTGCCGCAGAACGTTGCACGGTCGGAGCGCTGAGGGCCGAGGCCCGCGATGTCGATTTGACCGTGCGCCCGCGGGGGGGCAAGCCACCGACCACGGAAAAGCGCCCGGTTACCACTCAGGACGTTTTGCAACAACTCGCGACGGTGTACTCGTCCGTGCCCGACGATACCGCCACTGCCTAAGGTGCCACGCGAGTTGGAAGGGCAGGGGCCGAAAGCGTGGCACCGGTCTCTTCCACGGGCCGCTTGTCACCGGTTTCCATCGCGGCGACTCGATAACGACCGGGGGACGAACATTTTTGCCCGGCACGCAAGTGTCGCGGCCAACCCCAAGGTTTCCTCCAGTGATTGGGAAAACTGAAGACAATCATTGCGCAATGGTCCGGTGGATCGAGTTCACCGCGGAGCGCTCGGTAAGGGAGCGCGCCGCGAAGTTGGTTCTCGTTACTACTGGACGCACTCGGCGCAGTGCGGCACAGCGTTTTGCTTCGGGGTAGCATCGCCAAGCGTCGGGGCGCTGCGTGGCGCTCCCTGCTGGTGGTCAGACGTCCAGGTCCTGCACTTGCCGCGCCCGCTCCATGATGAAGCGGAAGCGTGGTTCTACGTCGCGCCCCAAAAGGGTTTGAATGGTGCGGTCGGTTTTCTCTTCGTCGACGATTTCCACGCGCAACAGCACGCGCTTGCGGGGATCGAGCGTCGTTTCCTTCAAGGTGGTGGGGTTCATTTCACCAAGCCCTTTGAAGCGCTGGACGACAGCTGGCTTCCCGTTTGCCCGGGCGAGAATGGCGTCTTTTTCTTGGTCGCTATACGCCCAGTGAACTTCTTTGCCGAGCTCGATTTTATAAAGCGGTGGCTGAGCGATGTACGCATGCCCTTGACGGATGAGCTCTGGAATTTGCCGGTACAAGAAGGTCAACAGCAGGGTACAGATGTGGTGGCCGTCGGAATCCGCATCCATGAGCAAGCACACCTTGTGATAACGAAGCTTGGAGAGATCGAAGTCCTTCCCGGCACCGCAACCCAACGCGGAGATGATGTCGTTCAGCTCCTTGTTCGAAAACACTTTGCTTGCCGAGGCTTGCTCTGCGTTGAGCACCTTGCCGCGGAGCGGCAAAATGGCTTGAAACTCGCGGTCGCGCGCTTGCTTTGCGGAACCACCAGCGGAGTCTCCTTCGACGATGAACAACTCGCTCACTGTCGGGTCGGTCGAGCTGCAATCCGCAAGTTTCCCGGGTAGGTTCAAGCGATGCGAAACGGAGGTTTTCCGCTGCACCTGCTCGGCTGCAGCTCGTGAAGCGAGACGTGCTTTCGCCGCCAGAAGCACGCGTTGTGCAATGGCGCGGGCTTGGGTGGGGTTTTGTAACAGGTAGTTTTCCAGCGAGGTTCGAACGAAGTTGTCGATCGACGCGGTGACCTCAGGATTGTTCAGTCGGTCCTTGGTTTGCCCCTGGAACTGGGGCTGCGGCAAGTACACGCTGAGAAGCGCAATCAGGCCCTCGCGCGTGTCCTCCGCGGCAACGCTGATTCCTTTGGGCAGCAGGTTTTGGACGCTCAGATAGTTGCGCACGGCCTTCGCCAAGCCAGCCTTGAAGCCGTTCTCGTGCGTACCGCCGGACGGAGTGGGAATTCCGTTCACATAAGATTGCACGCGTTCGCTCGTGGCCGTGGTCCATCCCAGCGCGCACTCGATGATCAAGCCGTCGCGTCGCTCCAAGTACAACGGCTCGCCAACAGTCTGGCCACCAGCCTGCTGTAGGAGTTTTTCCAGATACTCGGCGATTCCACGGTCGTGCCGGAAGATTTCGCGGGTGCCAGCCGCGCGGTGATCGAAGACCAGGGTCAGGCCGCGGTGGAGAAACGACCGTGCCTCTAAGCGCTCGCGAATCCAGTTCGGATCGAACCGAGGCTCGGGAAAAATCTCGGGGTCCGGAGTAAACGTGATCGTTGTGCCCGTGCCACGAGCAGGACGAAGCCGCACGAGTTTGGATTTCGCTTTCCCCTTGGCGAATGTTTGTTCCCACTCGAAGCCATCGCGCCGCACACGCGCGACCAGTGAGGAGGACAGCGCGGTGACCACCGAGGCTCCGACTCCGTGCAAGCCGCCGGAGTGATAATAGTTCTGATTCTCGAACTTCCCCCCAGCGTGCAGCGTTGTCAGAATCAGTTCCAGCGCGGGGCGTTTGTACTTTGGATGCTCATCCACGGGAATCCCGCGACCGTTGTCCGTCACGGTTACGGTCGTCCCATCTTCGTGCAGCGTGACCTCGATCCGGTCGCAGTGTCCGTTGATGGCTTCGTCCACGGCGTTGTCGAGAATTTCCCACAGGAGGTGGTGGAGACCGGCACGGTCGACGCCACCGATGTACATCCCGGGACGTTTGCGGACCGGCTCGAGACCTTCCAGGACGGTAATATCCTTCGCGGTGTACTTGCGGCTCATGATTTCGTTCCACCGTTCTGCTCTTGCTTGGTCGCTGGCAAAGTCTCTTGCTGTAATGGTTCGGAGTGCGATGGCAGCTCCGCCGTACGGGCGATAAGAGTTGCGGGCTTGAAGCGCTTGAGCGTGGGGCGGCCTTTTTGGCCCCGGCGGCCCAGGTCGGCGACTTGCAAGCGACGCACTTCGCCGGATTCCGCGATCGCAATGGGAGGCGCATCGGGTGGATGGCATACGGCCCCGACGACCCGATCACCGGGCGCCACCCGGATAGCCCACACGCCCCTCCCAGCTCCGGTCAGTTCGGGCAACTCGTGCGTTGGGAAACTCGACACGTACCCGCCGGCAGTGGCAATGGTAACGACTTCACCATTGCAAGGAGTTACCACGGCAATTTCGTCGCCCTCTTTGGGGCGGGCATAACGGCGGCCGCTTTTGGTGGTTTCGTCTAATTCTGGTCGAATGCGGGCCCCCAAGCCCTGGGTGCTGACCATAAGCCACAGGGGCCATTGCCGTTGCTCACCCTCGGCAGCCGGAGGCACCAATGCGGCGGCTACGACACGCTCGCCGTCGCGGAAGTTGAGTAGAGTTTGAACCGGCTCACCGTACCCGGTCGTGGCCGGAACCTGCATCGCCTTGATCACGTAGAGCACGCCACGGTTGGAAAACAGCGCGACCAAGTCGCGGGTGTTGCCGCGCAAGACCCAATGAACGCGATCTCCCTCGCGCACGCGGGTAGAGTTCGGGTCTTTCAGCTCGCCGACCCGCTTGATCCAACCGTCGCGCGTAAGCACGACGACCATGTCTTCGTGCACCACGTAGGCGTTCTCGTCGTACACCAGATCGGCGCCGCTCCGGAGTTGTGTGCGCCGGGGGTCGCCGTAGCGCTGGGCAACCTCCTGAAGTTCCTCTTGCACGATTTTCCAGCGTGCTTTTGGCTGCGCCAGGAGACGTTCGATTTGGCGGGCGCGTTCAGCCTTTTCCCGTTGCTCCTCGCGGATGCGCTCGATTTCCAGTTGAGCAAGTTGATAGAGGCGCGTTTCCAGGATTGCGTTCGCTTGCTCTTCGTCGAGTGCGAAGGCGCGCATGAGGCCCTCACGCGCGTTTTCACGCGAGCGCGCATTGCGGATGATGCGCAGTGCACGGTCGATGTTGCCAAACAGCGCCAGGAATCCAGCGAGGATGTGCAGGCGCGCTTGTAGTTGGCGCAGTTCGTGTTGCAACCGTCGAGTGACGACCTCGAAGCGAAAATCTAGGAAGTAGCGGCACAAGTCTTTAAGACTCAGTCGCTGAGGCTGGCCGATGCCTGGAGTCGCGGTCGGTACGAGAGCCGTGAAGTTTGCGTGGTATGTGATTTGTAGGCTCGTGTGTTTGAACAGGTACGCCATGACCGCCTCGGGTGTGGCGTCGCCTTTGAGTTCCACGACAATACGGACCTGGTCGGTCGACTCGTCCCGCACGTCTGTGGCGAGTGGCAACCTGCGGGTCGCGATGTGTTCGGCAATTTCTTCTACGATTTTCGCCTTGTTGGTCGTGTAGGGGATCGAGGTGATGACCACACGCCGGCGGCGCCCGGAGGTTTCCGTGGTAAACTGGCCGCGCACGCGGATGGGGCCTTGCCCCGTTTCGTAGATCTGTCGAAGCTCCGAGCGCGAGTTCAAGATTTCGCCGCCGGTAGGAAAATCGGGTCCCTTGATCAAACGGCAGAGGTCCTTGGTGTCGAGTTCGGGGTCCTGGATGAGTGCGACAAGGGCATCGACGACTTCGCGCAAGTTGTGTGGGGGGATGTTGGTGGCCATCCCGACCGCAATTCCGGTACTCCCGTTCATGAGGAGCTGCGGTACCGCGGCTGGCAGCACGACGGGCTCGCGCAAGGTAGCGTCGTAGTTGTCGCGGAACTCGACCGTTTCCTCGCGCACGTCGCGCAGAAGTTCCTCGGCAATGGGCGTGAGCTTGGCTTCGGTGTAGCGCATCGCCGCTGGGCTATCGCCATCGAGGGAGCCAAAGTTGCCTTCCCCGTGTACGAGCGGGTACCGCATGGCAAATGGCTGCGCCATGCGCACCATCGCCTCGTACGCGGCAAGGTCGCCGTGAGGATGGTACTTCCCCAGCACTTCACCAACCACTGCGGCCGACTTCCGAGGCCGAGCTCCCGCTGTCAGGCGGAGGTTTTGGAACATCGCATATAGGATGCGGCGTTGGACCGGCTTCAGCCCGTCTCGCACGTCCGGCAAAGCGCGCGAAGTGACCACGCTGAGCGCGTAAGCCAGATAGCGCTCTTCCACAGCGCGACTGAGATCGATCACAGGACTCGTATTGTCAGGCTCTACCCGCTTCACAGCCCCTCCTGTAGGCCAGGACCCTGCTCACTAGCCGACCGCATCATCTCCGCCACAAGCGAGTACCGCGATGCACTATAAGGAAACGATGCCCTGAGAAAAAGGGCCCGTTCGTTCGCATGGTAGGCTGGCCCGCCTTGTACAAAGGGCACGGGCCGCGCTGGTCGGTCAACTCTTTTGTTCGCCTTGGAGTCGGCGGAGGGTTTCCAAGGCGCGGTCAATGTGTACGTCGATGCCGAACTCGCTGTGGATGACTTCCTGGATCGTCCCGTCCTTGTCGATTACGAAGGTAACTCGCTTGGTCGGTAGCCAGCCTCCGAGACGCGCAACCCCGTATTTCTTCGCGATGTGCCCGTCGGCATCGCTGACCAATGGAAATGTGAGGCGGTACTTCTTGGCGAACTCTTCGTGTCGCTCCACAGGGTCGAGGCTGACTCCGATGATTTCCCCATCGAGTCGGGCGACCTCCGCTCGATGGTCTCGAAACGAACACGCTTCCTTGGTGCAGCCCGGAGTAAAATCTCGCGGGAAGAAGTACAACACAACGTGCCTGCGGCCGCGGTAGTCGCGCAGGCGCAGATACTTACCTCCGACGCTCGGAGCTTCGAAGTCTGGGGCGGTATCGCCAACTTTCAGCATCGGCCACCGGCTATGACACAAGGCCGGTGCCAAATCCAGACCGTCACCTTTCTTGTTG
This sequence comes from uncultured Binatia bacterium (SeqCode), assembly GCA_964534275.1. Classification (GTDB taxonomy): domain Bacteria; phylum Desulfobacterota; class Binatia; order HRBIN30; family HRBIN30; genus HRBIN30. The sequence goes on from CAZHQG010000007.1 coordinate 30,153, forward strand.
ACACCAGCGTGGACTCCGCGACAATGGTCACGAAATGAGGGTTTTGCGCGCCATTGTGTTTGGTGGGTGTCTAGCCGCTGTGGCTGCCGTGGTCACGGCGGAGGTGGTGCAAGTGACGGACACCCCGGCTGGCCGGTCGGTGGGCGCAGCTTCGGTCGATGCCTCGGGGCGATGGATCGTGTTTTCGTCGACCGCGAACGTGGCCGGTTTGAATCCCACGCCGATCGGCAATGTGTTTGTGTACGACGTCCAAGAAGGCACGTTCACCCGCATAACGACGCAAGGTGGCAACGACCCGGTGATTTCCGGTGACGGGAGGTACGTGGCGTTTTCTTCTGACGCGGACTACAGCGGCCGGAACGAAGACGGGAGCGAGGAGATTTTTCGTTACGACCGGCTGCGGAAGCGATTTTATCAGGTCACGCGCGACCGGCTGGGGGACGGCTCCAGCGTGTTGCCTGCCATCGACTTCAAGGGCAAACGCATTGCCTTTGAAACAACCAGTAACTTACGTGGCCGAAACGTAGACCTCAGCAACGAGGTCTACCTGTTTAACCGCTCAGGCAACATGCCGCTGAGCCGAGACCCGGAAGGCGAGGGCGAGAGCTACACGCCTGCGGTCGCCGGCGATGGGTCGCTGGTAGCGTTCGTGAGCACCAGTAATTTGACCGGACGGAACGAGGATTTCAGCCAGGAGCTGATGATCTACGACGTGAAAGAGCGCGCGCTCTTTCAGGCAACCAACGATCCGGAAGGATTTGGAGAAAGCAGTGCACCCGCTGTGAGCGGGAACGGGAAGTTTGTCGTATTTGTTTCGTCGAGCAATCTTGGCGGCGGGCTCAACCCCGACAACGTATCGGCTGTGTGGATTCGCCGGAAAAGCGGCTACTCGATGCTCGTCACTGCCAATTCTTCCGGGCCGTTCGATGCGGAGCAGCCGACCATCGATTGGGATGGGGAGTGGATTGGGTTCGTTGCGCGAGAAGATTTGGTCGGGAGAAATCCTGACCGTTCGCCGGAGATTTTTCTTTATAACCGGCAGCGGAAGACGTTCACTCAAGTAACCTCCAACCCGCCCGGTTGCAGGATCTTGGGGCCGAAGTTGACTGCGACCGGAGGGCGCGTGGTGTTCCGGTCGAATTGTGATCCCCTGGGAACCAACCCCGATCGCGGCGACGAAGTGTTTTGGGCAACGAACCCGGCAAAGCACTTGGTAGTGGAGGCTGAAGGAAGCGTCGAGCTGGTCGTGACCGACCCTGCAGGACGACTGATCAACCGCCTGAGCAGCACGATTCCGTTGGCTCGCTACGAGACGGGAGATTTCAATGCCAACGGCACGAGCGATGTTCGCGTTACGATTCCTGAGGCCGTCGACGGGCGATATAGAATCCAGATCTTGGCAGGAACCGGAGCCGATCCGAGTAGCCCCGTGTTCGTGCAGGCGACGCTCTCGGGCGTGACGTTGCGGCTCGCGGAGGGAACCGTGGCGTCGTTGGCCGGTAGCTATGCGAGCGTGATCAACCAGAGCTTTACCCGCCGCAGCTCTGTGTTGAATCCTGTGGCTGGCACGGGGAGCAAGGCCACACTGAGTGCACGCATGCCATATCCTCTTGCCGCGGAAGGTCCCATCGAGATTCGGTGGTCGGACGGTCGCAACGAACAAGTGTTTCCGTGTGGGCAACTGGAAACCTTAGATAGCCGCGGGCGCTTTATTGGCACGGTGGACGGTTTTTCTGTTACCTTACGGCTGATCTCGCGTGTGGATGGCAGCTCATCCTTGCGCTTCTCGGCAAAAGGCGGCGACCTCACCGAGTTTGCCGGAACCGAGAACCTCGGCATGACCGTGGCCGTGCTCTTGGGTGCTGACGCGCATTTTTACAACTGGCGCTTTGTGCGAAGTGCGGAAACCGGGAAACTGACACTGCGCTAAGTGCGGCGCCGTTCGAAAACGGGGAACGCTGGTTCTAGACACGGCAAACGGGGTACGGGCGTTTGGCTCGGTGTAGGAACCGCACGGGCTCGTCGTTCTAGATGCGTGTGGTGAACTTGTGCAGGAACGGGGGCTGTACGTTTTCCCAGGTTTCTACTGGTTACCTCGGTGCCGTGGGAGCGTATTGCCCCATCCAGGAAAGTGTGAAACGAGGCTCGCCATGACGGAAATTACCCACAAGCTTATCGAGGCAAACGGTATCCGCATACACGTTGCCGAAGCAGGAGAAGGGTTTCCTGTTCTTCTATGCCACGGCTTCCCCGAAATTTGGTACTCCTGGCGGCACCAAATGCGCGCACTTGCTGCGGCTGGATACCGCGCGTTGGCACCGGACCAGCGGGGGTACGGCGAGACGTCGGCCCCGGACGCGATCGAAAAGTACTCGATTCACCACCTGGTAGGCGATCTCACAAGCTTGCTCGACGCCTTGGGACTCGAGCGAGCGGTGGTTGTTGGACACGACTGGGGCGGGATCGTGGCGTGGCAAATGGCGTTGCTTGCTCCTCACCGCGTTGCCGCAGTGGTCGGCGTCAACACCCCGTTTTTCCCTCGGCCACCAGCTCCGCCCTTGGTCATTATGAGGCACATGGCCCAGGGCCGTTTCCACTACATGATTTACTTTCAAGAGCCGGGCGTCGCCGACGCGGAGCTCGGACGAGACGTGCGCCGGAGCTTGCGCGCGTTTTACCAAGTCACGCGACGGGAGAGCGCAGAGCGGGCGCGAGAGAACCCGCCAGGCGTTTTTGGTCCGAACGAGGGCGGCCTTTTGGATCGCCTCGGTGACGCGCCTCTGCCACCGTACATGACTCCGGAAGATTTCGAAGTGTTTGCGCGCGCATTCGAGAAAACGGGATTTACGGGCGGCCTCAACTGGTACCGGAACATGGATCGCAACTGGGAGACAACGGCGTACCTGAACGGGGCGAAGGTCCAGCACCCTGCTTTGATGATTACGGCCGAGTGGGATCCGGTGCTCCGTCCGGAGATGGCAGAAGGAATGGAGCAATGGGTTCCGAACCTCCGGCGTACCGTCCTGATCCGGGAGTGCGGGCACTGGACGCAACAAGAAAAGCCTACGGAGGTGAACGCCGCGTTGCTGGAGTTCTTGCGGGAACTCGAGTTGCCGCGGGCGCGTTAGCGGAGCCCTCGGGGTAGTCAATACGCCACGCGTGCTTCGAGCCGGCCGTCTTCGCCGCGAACGACGATCAGTCGCGACATACAAGGCATGCAGTAAACGCGGTCACCGGGTCGAAGTTCACGCGTCGACCGAATGACCACCTTGCACACCGGACAAATCACCTCGTTCGGGGCAAGCTGGTCCCCCGGGCCGCGCCAACGCCGATAGAACTTGCGGAACCGAGGCGGTACTTCGTCGAACCCGGTATCTTCCAGCTCGAAGCGTTGCCGCGGCCGACTTTCGGCTTCTGTTGTAACGGTTTCTTGCTCCAGCGGATCTGTCATGCCCCTAACCCCAAGCGGGCGGCCGCCTCTAGGTACGCACGACCGAGTTTTTCGCGCTCTCCGGCGTCCGCTCCAAGTTCGAGCAAAGTTTCCTCCAGGGTGTCGAGAACCAAGTGGTCCAATTCGCGCTTTACTTGCCCGAGGCGAGCGCGAATGTGAGGGGCTGTTTGCAAGCGGCGGCCGAGCTCGTTTTCGCCAAAGCCGATGTGTCGGCGCTCGTCTTTCACCACCCCTAAAAGCAGGTCGCGAGTGAGCGGGTCAGCTTCGCGCGCGTGGCTTTGAAACACGGTGAACTCCAACGATTCCAGGATGACGTTTTGCGCGAAGATTGCTGCCTCCCAATCTTTGCCTGAAACGAGCTCTAACAACCTACGCTTGAAGAGCAGCAGACTGCGGCTTGCTCGGCGCTCCACCTCGCCCTCGGGGTCGGCAACGCCGAGCAAGCGTAAGCGGTGTAAGAACACTTCCAGATGGCGCCCCTCGTCGACCACTTGGGTGGACAGGAAAATCTTGGCTTGGCGATTGGGAGCGATTCCGATGAGGCCGCTTGCGCCCTCCAGGGCCGCAGTTTCGCCGACGCAGTAGTTGCAGAGCACGGTAATCAGTCGATCGCGGTCGAGGTCGGGAAGCTCCGGTGCCTGAATCTTCGGGTCTGCGCCGTACACCTTGTCTCCGAGGTAGCCCTGTACCGCATGGAACCAGAATTCGAACGAATGGACTTGCTCGTAGAACTCTTCCGGTGGGAGGTCGTGCACCTCGAAGGGTTCAGGCGGCGTCGTGCCACGATCAGGAGACACCGGAGTGTGAGTCTTCATGGTGTCGCTCACGGCCGTGCGGGCGTTTGATATTCGATCCCGATGCGCCCGAGGCGGATTTTGAACTCCTTCAGCACGGTGTCGGCGAGAAGCTGCTCCATTTCCTCGGGGTCCATCGCCACCAGATTTGCTCCCTGCCACTGAGCTTGCACTCCAGCGCGCCCCAGCTCGTTCTCGATTCGCTTGAACTCGGCTCGTGCCGGGTTGTTGCGGAAGGCGTCGGCAAACGTGGCCAGCATCCAATACGACATTTCCTTTTGCATGCGTTCGATGTCTGGCTTTCGCTCGGGATACTGCTTGATGAGCGAGCCAATGCGGTTTTCTCCGAACCCGACATGGCGCCGTTCGTCGGCAATGGTTCCCGACAGGGTGTGGGCAAATTTCGGATTCGTGCTTTCGGAAAGCGCGTGCATCATCTCGAAGACGCTGAACGCCATCCCTTCGAGGACGATGTTTTGTCCCACCACGCCTGCGACAAAGTCCTTCTTATCGACCTTCTCGAGCAGGACCTCGGCAAACTTGACCAGATTCGGATTTGCGTAATGCTGAATGGTGCTTTCCACGTCTTTCTTGGGCACTCCCAGATCGAGCAGACGCTGAGTGAAAATTTCCACGTGACGCGCCTCATCCAGCGTCTGGGTTGCGAGGAAACGCTTGCTGGCCTCGTCTGGAGCTGCATTGATCAACCCCGACGACGCTGCCAGCGCGCAACGCTCCCCGACAACAAGCTGCACCGTGGTGCGAATTGCTTCTTCCCGCAGGATTTCGTTCTCCAGCAACACCGCCGGCTCCTGTTCACCAGGACGATGCCCGTACTCCGTGCCCATGAGGTACCCTTGCGGACAGGACTCCAACCAGTTTTGGATCGAGTACGCCGCGAGAAAATCCGCCATGTCTGAACCCTCCTTTCGAACCACAAGTTGGCTACGCCGAAACCTCTGGCCGCGGTCGCAATCAAAAGACGTGCCGCATGGGGAGCGACCGACCGGTCGGGCGGGGCTTGCGCTGGTCGGTCACTGCTCTCCGATCCGTAGGAACGGCGGGCGAGGCGATTTCCATCGTTTGCAAATTTTCCGGTGGCTGGCGGTTTCGTCGCGGCTCATGACTCTGACGGTTGCCACGAAACTCCGTTGCCCGATTCTCTGCCCCGGCGAACGGGAAGGGCTTGCTGCGTACGTGCCCCGGGAGCCGGTGCGATACGCTTGGGCCCGCGAAGCAATTCGCGGGGAGCCTGCCCGGTCGCCAAAAGTTGACAGCGAGAGGTGTCTTACCGGGTCGCGTGTGTCGATCGAAGCGCGGGCCTGCCGATGATTTGCTGATGCACGTCATAGCAACGCAGGAGGCACCACGACCTTCGCGACCTTTTTACTGGTGCCTCTCGCGATGCCTCGTGTGGGGTGCTTCTCCGATTAACTGGAGTGCACAGCCTTACCGTCGAGCCGGAGGCATGGACTTGTGTGGATCGCCCTACCGGAACTCATGAACTTGTACGCGATCCTCGTTGTTCCGGCAGTCTCCCCAAGGCGACTGGGTTGAGCGCCAGGCTGGGAAGTACCCCGGCGATCCTGCCCCGGCTTGAAGGGGCGACGGTTCAGGATTGGAGCAGTTCGACAAAGTTTCTGCCTACCGACCGGAATCCGGAAGAATGACGGTGAACTCGGATCCCTCTCCTACAGTACTGTTCACCGTGATTTCACCGCCGAGCATCTCGACGAGGCGACGGACGATAAAGAGGCCGAGCCCCACGCCAGACTGCGAGCCGTGCGACACGGACGCTTGCTTGTACGGTTCGAAGATGTGCGGGAGAGCTTCCTGAGGGATGCCGATGCCTGTGTCGCGAACTTTGCAGACAAGGTGGTTTCCACGCGAGAACATCTGCACACGCACTTCCCCGCGCTCAGTAAATTTGATGGCATTCCCGACCAGGTTTTTGAGGATTACGTGAAGTTTGTCGGGGTCGGTGTTCCAGATCAGACCCTCGTCTGCAATGTCGAAGGTTAGGTCGAGCCCTTTGGCTTCTCGTTGGTCGCGCAGTTCCTGTGCGACGGTGCGCGCCAGGTGAGCGACCGGCGTGGCCACCACTTTTACGGCAAGCGTGCCGGCCTCGATGCGATTGAGGTCCAGCGTATTTGCAATGAGATCGAAAAGTTCTCGGGCGCGCAGCCGTACTCGGCGCAACGTGTGGTCTTGCTCTTCGTTGAGGGGACCGAAGGTTCCGTCGAGAAGCAAGTCGGAGTAACCCAAGATCACGTTAAGCGGGGTGCGCAGTTCGTGCGACATCGCGGCGACGAATTCCGACTTGGTTCGGTTCGCCTCCTCCAGTGCGCGAAGCGCGAGGACATGGTCGAGGGCGAGCGTCGTGAGTTGTGCGATTCCGTCCAGCAAGCGGAGTTGGGCTGGCTTGAAATGCCGCCTATTGCGATAACCGCTGCAGTGAAATCCAATTACGGCTCCGGCTTTGCGGAGCGCGGCCAGATAACGGGGCGCGGCATGCTCGCGCGGCAAAGGTGGGAGCGGGACCGGGAGAGACGGCACGTCCCAGGGCAGAAGTAAATGACCCTGCGCGCTCAGTCGCTCGCGCCATTCCACGGACAGGGGAGGATTCAGCCACAGGGCTTCCATGACGTGGCGTTCGTCCCGAGTTTCACCGTAGCCACCGGCGAGCGTAAAGCGGCTTGTCTCTTCGTCCCACAGCCAAATGTGACTGAAATCGCAGCCGGCCTCTTCGCAAGTCAGGCGGCAGAACGCATCGAGAGGCTGGGAGTCGCCGATGACCGACAGCGCTTCGCGCCCAAACCGTGCCAGCGACTCGGCAAGTCGCGCTTGTTCCCGCTCAGCTTGCAACGCTTCGTCGGCCTCCACGGCAATGGCGATTTGTCTACCCACAGCGCTGAGGATTTCGACCTCGGAAAAGCCGAACGGCTGTCCCGAGTGGCTACGAGCGGCGCAAAGCACGCCAAAGTGGCGGCGCTGTGCTTGCAGGGGTACGGCCACGTAAGCAGAGATCCCCAACTGTTCACACAGCTCTTGGGGTAGATAAGGCTGCTGCGTGATGTCGTTGGCTACGAGCACTTCTCCCCGAGCCACACGGCCGCCAAAAGGCTGCCCCGGGGGAAAGGCCATGCTTTGCAGCTGGGCGATGGCGGCGGGTGCGAGCCCAAACTGCGCCTGCAGTGTGTAGGCCTGGCGCTCTTCTTCAAATACGAAGGTGGCGAGCTTTTCGCACGGGAGCAAACGCGCGATGAGTTCGAGCACATCCGCGATCACCGCGGAAGGATTGCGAGCGGTGGTAATTAAGCGCACCGCGTCGAGAAGCAGTCGCGTCGCCGGCGGGAACCTTGAATCCGGTGGCGTCGTGTCGAGCACAACGCTCATGAACCGGGAGTCAACAGCTGTTTCGCTCACAAGGGCCTTGATCTGTACAGTTTCCCAACGGTTCGCCGAGTTCCGGACCTGTATTTGCGCAGCGTTGCCCGTCCGTAGACACTCTCGCACGGTCTGGCGGTCGCCCTTGTGCACAAAGCGAAGAGCTTGCTTACCAAGCAGGGCCTCCGGCAAATGACCGAGGAAAGATTCGTGGTCGGCGTACGCGGCTCGGATCCGGCCTGAACGGCTGACAAGCAAGACTAAGCTCCGCGATGTGGCGGTGGGCTCGGTACCATTCATGTCGTGGCGATCGGTTTTAGGAAGGCGGATTGTGAGTTCAAGCGAATCATTGGTGCCAAGGCGGCACGCATGATGGCATGTTCACTTTTGCCGAGCAAACAAAAAGTGTCGTTGACTGCCATTCGGATCCCCTGCAAACGGAGATCTTGAGCATGGAGGTTTGGGTCGGAGCGGCTCTTGCAGTGGGCACCGGGATGTGTGCAGCCGTTTTGTTGCTGTTTGGCTTGCCCGGGACCTGGCTTCTTTGGCTGGTCGCAACCGTGTTCGCTTGGTGGACCGACTTTCGTTGGGTTGGCGTCGAGACGGTGGGAGCGTTGTTAGTGCTCGCGACTCTTGGCGAAGTTCTGGAGTTTTGGCTTGGAGCTTCAGCAGCGCGCCGTGTGCGCCCATCGTGGAAAGTAACTGCCGGCGCGTTACTGGGTGGGTTTGTGGGTGCCTTGGCTGGCGCGCCAGTGTTGTTCGGGTTGGGTGCGTTAGTTGGGAGTTTGCTCGGGACGTTCCTAGGGGCCGCGGCAGCCGCTGGCCTCGAGGGGGCTCATCTGCGTGAAGTGCTCTTGATCGGCAGGGAGGCCATGCGAGGCCGATGGCGTGGGTTTCTGGCCAAGCTGGCGGTGGTCTTTGCGATGTCGGCTTTGTTGTTGTTCGCGACGGTGTTTTAAGGCAGCGAGGTTCGCTGGAGGGAGGAATGCGAGCGGTCGTTTGGCGAGGTCCCGAGAATGTCCAAGTCGAGACTGTTCCTGATCCGGAAGTATTAGAGCCACATACCGCTCTGGTGCGCGTGGCGGCCGCTTCGATTTGTGGCTCGGACCTGCACTTGTATCACGCCACGGTACCAGTGCTGCCGGGTACGATCTTGGGCCACGAAGCGGTGGGAACGGTCGTGAGCGTCGGTAGCCAGGTGGAACGTGTACGGCCGGGGGATCGCGTGCTCGTGCCAGCTGTTGTGGGTTGCGGGGACTGTCCCTCTTGCCGGCACGGCTACCCGGTTGGATGCGAGAGCTTGCCCGTGAGGGTGCTCGGTGTGTCTCCGTTACTTGCAGGCGTTCAAGCCGAGTATGTCGCGGTGCCGTACGCGGACTACAACCTGTGGACCCTTCCCCCCGAGGTGGAGGACCACGACGCGCTTATGCTTGCGGACATTTTTCCCACGGGCTTCTTTGCGGCGGAGAACGCGGGCGTGCAGCCAGGCCAGGTGGTGGTCGTGCTTGGTTGCGGGCCCGTGGGATTATGCGCGATCCAATGCGTTCAATTGTTTTCTCCGGCGGGAGTTGTGGCGGTGGACCCAGTTGCCGAGCGATTGGAGGTCGCTGCGAGCTTTGGCGCCACCGTGTTATCCGTGGCCGACGACGTTGCCGGGCACGTACGCCGACTCACGCGCGGGCAGGGTGCCGACGCAGTGATCGAGGCCGTAGGCAGCGAAGAGACCTTGCGACTGGCGTTCGACCTGGTTCGGACAGGGGGCAGGGTCTCGATGGTGGGCGTGCTAGTTCGAGAGGATGTGCCTTTTCCTCTCGCAACCGCTTTCCTCAAGGATGTCACGTTGCGTGTTGGTCTGGTGAACGTGCCCCGCTACTTGCCGCAGCTCTTCGCTCTGTTGCGCCGCGGCAAATTAAATCCCAAACGCCTCCTGACACACACGTTTCCACTCTCCGAGGCCCCTGCGGCGTACAAAACGTTCGACCGTAAAGCCGATGGATGCCTCAAGGTGTGCCTGGAACCTTGAGGATTCTCTGGCGCCCCGAGGGTTACCAGCGATAACGCACGACGACGCCAAAGTCGCCCGGCGCAAAGAGTTCCATTTGGAAACCCCTCCGCTGCGGGCGTGGAACGTTCGAGTTTTCGTCCAGATGGCTTTGGAGCAACATTTCCCGCGCGAGCAGCCCAAGTGGTTTCTGAACGAACGTCTCTACGGGAAGACCGCGTGGATCGTCGCCCACGGTGCGCATTTCCCGGTTGGATACCGACACTTGCGCACACACCGGATACGCGAGCCACGCCGTCAGCATCATCGACCCAGCAAGCAAAGCTTTCGTACGATAACGTCGAGAATTTGAGCTTTTCGCGCGACCGCACCGCAACCGCATAACGTTGGCCCAGGTAGTATTTTTTTGCCCCTGTTCGCTCTGGAACGCAAGGGGATTTTCATGCTGCGCCGCCAATGGTTGCGACTCGAGACGCCACCCGCGCGACAACCATCCTGTGCGTTCCAAGTTGCGATGCCGGGTGCCGATCGAACAACGCGATGCCCGGCCAACACGGGTGAGATACCGCTTGTACTCTACGCTCGTTCCGGCCAAGCTTTGACCAGCGTGACGCCACAGGGCGCTTCATCCCGGGGGGATCTCGCGGGCGAGGTCGAGAATGCCCAACCAGATCTCCGGTGGTACGGGCAAAACGGACAACCGCGGTAGACGCACGAGTTCCCAGCGTGCCCACCGAGGATTCTGTTTGATCGCGGCTAAGGTGACCGGGCGTGGAAGCAGTTCGACCGGTTCCACGTCGACGACCACAAGGCGAGGATTCCTTGCCTGGGGATCCGGATACGCTTCGCGCACGCAGCGGGCGATACCGACTACCGCCTTCTCGGCTCCGGTGTGGTAGATGAAGATCGAGTCGTCCGCCCGAACTTGTCGTAGGAAGCTAAGTGCTTGCGGGTTTGTGACCCCGTCCCATACCGTGGATCGGTCGCGGAGCAAATCGGAAAACGAGTATGTGCTCGGTTCCGTTTTGAACAACCAGTGGGCCATTGCCGTTTCAGTTGTCTGCAGCCGGCACTCCGTACCGCTCCTCTAGGTAGGCGACGATCTCGTCCGATTCGTACATGGCGGTGCCTGTGTTGGGATCCACCAGAAAAGGAACCTGAACTTTTCCTCCACGTTGGGCGAGTTCCTCCCGTTGCGGGCTGCCCTTGGGCACATTTCGCACCGCGTATTGCAAGTCGAGCTCGGAAAGAGCCTCTCGTACCTTCCGGCAGTATGGAGATGCTTCCATGTTGTACAGCTCCAGAGGCTTCAGCCGCCGGCGGCTGTTGGGCACCCGACAGCGGCTCCCGCGGGTCAGGCGCGCTGCACTAGCAGCCAGTGCCAGACCGTCGTTGACAATCCGCGGCAAGGGCACGATGCTGCCGTGGCTTCGCCCCAGGCCGTATTGCCGGTACAGGTAGGAAACAATGTCGTCCGACTCGTACATTTCCGTTTCCGTGTTCGGATCGATCAAGTAGGGCACTTGCACTTTGCCACCGCGCCGTTTCAGTGCACCTCGGCGCGGACTCCCGTGTGCCACCGGCAAACTCAGGTAGTCGAGATCGAGCTCGCACAAAGCTTCGCGCACTTTGCGGCAGTACGGGCACGCCTCGAACTCGTAGAGCTCGAGCAATTGTGTTGGCCCGTCGCGCTCGCTGCGCGTGACCACCGCGCGGAACCCGCGCGGATAGCGCAGCGCCGAAGCGACGAAAGAAGTAACGTCGTTGAGCAAACTCACCGGAGGCCCCTCCATCCGACCTGGCGCTCTTTCTACTACAGGTCGAGCGTGCCACACAAGGAACGTTCTGCACCGTGCCGCTTGCACACGGTAAGATTCTTTAGCAAGCAGATGCCAATGGGCTTGACGTTGACCCACATTGGACTTTGCGTGGCGGATTTAAGTCGGGCGCGCCGCTTCTATTGCGACGGTTTGGGGTTTTCCGAGGTGTCGAAAATCGAAGTCGCGGGCGAACCGGCAGCGACCCTGTTGGAGTTAGCGGAAGTGGACCTGGAGGCAGTATACCTCGAGCGCGACGGTTTCCGCTTGGAACTGTTGCACTATCGGACCCCCGGGGTTGTGGCGACAGCCGTGCCTCGGCCGATGAATGCGCCAGGCCTTACCCACCTTTCGTTTCGTGTGGACGATGTGGATGCGACGGCTGAACGGCTGTGTTTGCTTGGGGGTACGCTTCTGCGAGGGACTCGGATTGAGTTGCCTGGATTGGGGGCCGTGGCGGCCTTCGTGGTGGACCCAGATGGGACCCGGATCGAGTTGGTTCGCTTGCCGTCTTAGAATCGGGCGACCGCCAAGGTGTCGGGGCAAAGGGCTGAGCTGGCGCTCGCAGCATCGCAGTGATGCGAGGAGTTTTGACTTCACCCCTTGACAGTGGTTTGTTCGGCACTATCAAGCCCACACCGCGTTTTTTGGCCATTAGCCATGGAAGCGCACAAAGGTGGAATGCGGGTGGGACCCGCCAGAGCACAAGAGGAGGAGCACGATGAAACGAAAACGCTGGCAGCTTAGGCGCGCAGTGCCTGTCGTGGCAGGATTGGTCGCGCTGTGGAGCGCCCCAATGACCGGTTTTGCGGAAGGAGGGCCGTTTGTCGGCTTGGAACTCGGGGCCTCGGTGCCGACCAACAGCAATTACCGAGCCCATGCAGAGGCTGGCATCATGGGTGGCCCGTTCGTCGGGTACATGTGGAACGATTACTTGGGCCTGCAGGGAAACCTTTCGGTCACGGCCCAGGAGCCCGACAACTTCCCGCGCCGCGGCTTCCGCAAGGAAAATCAGTGGACCACGTTGATGGGCTATACGGTGGGCCCACGGGCACAGATCCCCTTTGGAGAAAACCTGGAATTCTACGCTACCGTTCAGGGTGGCGGCTTTACCGGCCTCAGTGGGCGGCTGACACAAACCTCGCCGGGTTTCCTGGCTGGGGGAGGTGTCGACTACTACCTCACCGACAACGTGTCGGTAGGAGTGTTTGGCCGGTGGAACCGAGCATACCAAGCTCCCCGGCCAACGTTCTTGGTTGGTTTGGCTGCGGAGGACCAAGGGCCTTCCGACGCACGCTGGGCAGTAGGCGGCATCTCGATGAAGTACCGATTTGGAACTCCTGCTGCACCTCCTCCGCCCCCACCGCCGCCACCGCCAGTGGCCCAAGCGCCGCCTCCGCCACCTCCACCGGCAAAGAAGAAAATCGTGCTGCGAGGAGTGAACTTCGATTTCGACAAGGCCACAATTCGGCCCGACGCTGCCCGGATTCTGGACGAAGCTGTCGCGACACTGAAAGCCGAACCTGACATCGAGGTGCTGATCGTTGGCCACACCGACAGCATCGGCTCGGAAGCGTACAACTTGCGGCTGTCGCAACGCCGCGCACAAGCGGTACGCGACTACTTGGTGAAGCACGGCATTTCTGCGGCCCGGCTGAAGGTCAAAGGCATGGGCGAGTCGCAGCCAGTAGCGAGCAACGACACAGCAGAGGGGCGCGCCCAAAACCGGCGTGTGGAGCTGCTGGTAGAATAGCTGCTGTCTGCTTGTCACGTGGAAAGCGGGGTGCCGCCACTACAAGTGGTACCCCGCTTTCTGTTTCAGGGGGAACCCCGTTCCAGCAGCGCTCGCGCCTGCTCGGCGCGATCGGGTGGCAGCCCAAGCTGGAAGGCCCGCTGGAAATGCTGGCGGGCGAGGTCCCTTTCCCCCAGCAGGAGTAGCACCTGACCGTATCCCAGGTGCGGATCAGGGTCGTGCGGGCTACTAGCAACGGCCTGCGCGAACCACCGCTTCGCCTCTAGAAGTTTGGTTCGCCGCTGTTCCTGAGCCACCTCTTCGCTCGAGTGCAGGAACACGACGCCCAAGTTGTAAGCCATGTCCCCGGAAGGGACGATGTCGTAGGCCTTCTGGTAATGTTCGCGGGCCAGTTCCCATTGGCGCCGATACATCGCAATGGTTCCCAAGTTGCTGTGAATGTTGGACAGCCCCGCGGGTGTATTGTGGCGTGTGAGCGCCTGGTGAAGCAGTGTCTCGGCGCGTTCGAGTTCGCCAGCCTGGAGCAACGCCGCCGCCCAGTTGCGCAAGGGCATCCCGTCGGACTTGGTCTTGCCCGCGGTGTCAGCCCAAAGCCGTAAGTCGTTACGCCAAACCTCGTTGCGCACGAGGGTTGCACTTGCCAGCGCGGCAAAGGCACAGCCAGCGAAAAGTGTCGCTACCTGCTTTGTGCGCTCGCCTTGCAAACGGGCGCGCAGTCGTGCGAGGCCGTGACCCAGGAACCAAGCAAACGCGATGGATGGAAGATACAAGTATCGCTCTGCGACCGGAGCGGTGGGAGGCTTCGCAAGAAGCAGAAGGGCTGGTGCCAAGGTGGCCCAGTACCAGACTACGCAGCAGAGATGGGCGCGGGTAAGGCGACCGCGCGCCGAAAACACGATGGCAAGGCTCGCGAGCGTGGCCAACGTTCCCGTCGCGAAAAACAGAGGAGATCGAGGAATCTCGTCTACAAACGCGTTTTGCGGAAACGGCCAAAAGAGTTTGGCCGTGTACCAGCCGGCGGACGAGACGAGGGAGTACAGCGGCTGGGGAGGTATTTGAAACCCAGTGGCCTCGTAGTGTGCGAGGCCTAAATGGCGGAGGATCAGGTACGTGCCTCCGGCAAGAATCGAGGCCACGGTGATCCAGGCCGTGGAAACGGTACTCCGTGCCGGCTGCCCCTCCTTGGGGCCGTTCGTGGCCCAGGCCCAAAGAGGTGCAAGCAGCAGTGCGCACGCACCCGTCTCTTTGCTCAATAGGGCGGCAAGCATGAGAGCGCTGGCGGCGACCGTGCGAGCCACTGGGCGAAACCGATCAGAGCCGAGTACGAGGAGTGCGGACAACAAGAAAACGGCGACCATCGGGTCGGGTCGTGCGGCGATCCAGGCAACCGACTCGGTGTGGATGGGATGTACTGCAAACAGCAGGGCAGCGGCTAGGCTGGCCTGATGCGCAGGACCGCACGCTCGCCACACGCTAAGTCCAGTTCGGTAAACGAGGAGCGTCGCAGCGATATGAAGCAGCACCGAGGTAACGTGAAATGCCCATGCCGCACCTCCGCCGATCCACGCATCGATGTGGTACGAAAGTAGTTGCAACGGACGGTAATAGTCTGGCGGGAACTGCGGAATCGCCGGCGGAGGCAGAAACACCCGGGTCCAAGGTCGCAGCGCGGGAAGCCAGCGATGGATACTGATGGGATCATCCCACACCAGCCCATATCGCAAGGTAGGTGCGTACACTGCGCCCGAGATGAGCGCGAGTAGAGCGAGCACTTTTGCTCGAAGTGGGGCAGCTGGTGCAGCGTGCGCTGATGTCGGTTCGATCCCCGTTTTGCGGCGACGTGCCTCCGATCGCGAGGCCATGCTTGCGCCTTCGGCGGTTGCAAACGCGTGCCTTAAGGGCCCTCAGCACAAGGTGCACGGTCGGGAAGTTCCGTTTCCCTAAGGTTCCCGACAGCGACGAGACGAAGGTCCGCGGGATGCAGATAGGTGCGCGCTGCACGAAGAACATCTTCCCGGGTAACCGCACGAATGCGCTGGATGTACTCTTCCGCGTAGTCGGCGCCAAGTTGAAAGAATTCTACTTGCGCCAGAAAACTCGCGATCTTCGTGTTGCTATCCAGGCGCAATGGGAAACTGCCGGTTAGGTACAACTGGGCGTTCGACAGCTCTTCTTCCGACACCGGTTCTTCTCGGATGCGACGAATCTCGCTGCACACTCGCGTGATTGCCTCGCCGGCAGAAGCATTCTTGGTCTGGAGCGAAACTTGGAACGTTCCTGGCGCTTTGTTCGCTGTAAATTGGCTCGCCACCGAGTAGGCCAGACCCCCTTGCACGCGAACGCTTTCCACGAGCCGAGACGTGAAGCCACCACCCCCAAGGATAAAGTTCATCACGGTGATCGCATAGAAATCCGGGTTGTCGCGACTCACACCGCGGTGGCCCAGAATCAGGTTCGTTTGAGTCAGCGGCTTATCGATCTTAGCGACCGAAGGCAGGGTGGACGGGATCTCTGGGTACACGAAATCCGCGACCCTGCCTGGGTTCCACTCCGCGAAAGCGCGTTCGAACCGATCGACAATCTCCGGGGTCGATACGTCGCCAGTGACCGCCACGATCGCGTTCGCCGGCCGATAGTAGCGGCGGTAAAACTCCATCACGTCGCCCCGCCGCAGCCCCCGAACGCTTTCCATGGTTCCGATCGGAGGATGGCCATACGGCGTGTTGCCAAAGACAAGCTCGAGAAAACGCCGATATGCAAGTTGCCCAGGGTTGTCTTGCTCTGCGGTCATCGCTGCCAGGGCAGCCTCTCGGCGCCGCTCGACTTCCGCCTCCGGAAAGCTGGGGTGAAGCAAAATGTCGAACAGGATGTCGAGCCCGGCATCGAGGTGTTTGCTCAGTACCGTGAGCCCCGCCTGAGCGAAATCCACGTCGGCACTGGTGCTCAGCCGCGCTCCGAGGAAATCGATTTCCTCGTTAATGCGGGTTGCCGAGCGTTTTTTCGTACCTTCGGTTAACACGTCTGCTGTGAGCGAAGCCAATCCCTCTTTGTTGCGCGGATCGCGTCGCGAACCGGCATCCAACAAAACCTGCACGACAACCATCGGCACAGTGCGCTGCTCGGATACCAAGAGGACCGTTCCGGACGACAGGACGTGGCGAGTAAACGGCACCGTGGCCGCATTGCAGGGCTTCCAAACGCAAGTCAGCGACGCTGTGAGAAAAGCCGTTGTCGCCAAGCAGTGAGAGGCACGTCGAAACATGCTCGCGAGACGTCGCACAGTGACCTCCTCTGCGTTTAATGAACCCTGCCTACCGGTGGGCCGACTTTTGGAGGGGCTTTACCCTCTGGAGGCGGCACGGGCTCGAGAACCGCGACTGTGCGGTTTTCCGCGATCAGATACTGTCGCGCTACACGCCGGACGTCCTCCGCAGTAACCGCACGGATTTGCGGCACATAATCGTCGATGCGTTGCCAGCGGTCCGCCACTTCGTACTGCCCAAGCAGCAAGGCCTGATAAAACAAGGAGTCTTGGGCGAGAAGGAACGCAGCCTCGAGGTTGTTTTGAGCCTTTTCAAGTTCGGCAGCGGAAATCGGCGTTTGTTGCAGTCTGCCAATTTCCTCGAGCAGCGCGCGCTCGAGTGTCGCTGCCGTTTTCCCAGGCATGGGTTGGCCGTAAACGTAAAGCAACCCGGGGTCGATGGTGACCAAGTCGTAGTGGGTGCCTACGTCACGTGCGAGGCGTTGCTCGTACACCAGACGGCGATAAAGTCGGGAGCTTTTCCCATCCCCCAGAATCGTGGCCAGCACTTCGAGCGCGTAAGCGTCGCGGCTTCGCAGGTTCGGAACATGGTACGCGAGCGCGACTGCAGGGAGTTCCGCCGGCCGCCGCAAAACCGCACGACGCTCTCCTTGCTGCTCGGGCTCCTGGGCGCGAACGGGCGGCGGAGCGGGCTTGGCAGCAATGTTCCCGAACCACTTTTCAATCTCTCTCAACATCGTGTCGGGAGCCACGGCTCCCACGACCACGATGAATGCGTTGTTCGGAGCGTAGTGTGTTCGGTAGTACTCGAGGGCGTCCTCACGCGTTGCTTGGCGAAGGTCATTCATCCAACCAATGATCGGCCACTGATAAGGATGAGCGGTATACGCGGTCGCCGCCAGCAATTCGAACAATGCCGCTAGCGGGTTGTCCTCCGTGCGCAAGCGGCGTTCTTCGATGACCACTTGATGCTCGGGAACGAACTGCGCGTCGTCGAACTTCAAGTTTGCCATGCGGTCCGCTTCGAGTTCCACGACCACCTGGGCACGATCCGCGGCTAACGTGGCAAAGTACGTGGTGTTGTCGGTGTCCGTAAAGGCGTTTTCGTTACCGCCATTGCGTTGGATGATGCGCGAGTACTCCTCGGGACCACGGGTTTCAGTACCTTTGAACATCAGGTGCTCGAGTAGGTGGGAGAGCCCCGTTTTGCCCAACTGTTCGTTGCGGGAGCCAACGCGGTACCACACCTGAAAAACCACCACCGGGGCTTTGTGGTCCTCGAGCAACAGAACCTTGAGCCCGTTAGGCAAGCTGTGCTCGCGTACTCGGCCCGTGTACGCAAGTTCCGCCGCTTGCACGCTCCAGGCAGTACACGCCACGAAGAGCCACGTCCCCAATCGCCACAACATGGAACGCACGCGGTTAGCAGGGGCCGGGAACGGCTACAATGACGTTTGCGGTGCGGCTTCCTGCTCGGTCGCCTGCACGGCAGCGTACACGTCTTCTTGGAGGTGCTCGGAGATGCGGGCGATTGCACGGCTCATGCCGCGGACAAAATCCTCCGGAGCCTCGCAGTCGATGGGTTCGCTCTCCTTGTAGGTGCGCTGCAGCCGTACAGGGTTGTCCATCCCGGGGCGCAGTCTCTGAAGGCTCGCGTGTGCGACGACCGCTGCCGCGCAGCGATCTCCCAACAGCTCTTGTTCGAAGCGGTCGATGCGCACATCGAGCTGATAGTCGGCCACGAGTACAGAAGCGCCTTGCTGCACCGAGCGGTACAGGCCACTTTGGCTGAAGTCGCGCACGAGCAAGTCGGTGAGCATCTGCCCCGGTGCAGTGGCCCAGCGGTGATAGTATCGGTAGCCGACGCGGTAAGGCCCTTGTGCATACGCAAAGGGCTCCCGGTCGTACAACGCCGCAACCCGCACGGGCGCAACTCGCAAAACGACCGGAATGGGTGAGTGCTGGATTACGGGAGACGGGTAGTCGATGCGATAATCCCGGGGTTGCGGAACCTTGGGAATCAAGGAAAGGCAACCGGAAGCCAGGACGGCGAGCAAGACCAGTGCTGGTGCAGAAACGGTGCGCACGTTCATGGCTCCTCCTGGCGCTCTGGTGGTGGGGGACTGAAGAGCAACCGAGATGGCTGGGCTCTCAATTGGTCCGTGAGGCCCTGCAAGTTCACGGCCGTCCGGTCGAGGCGCTCGAGAGTGTACTGCATGGTCAACACCGCTTGTTGGGTGCTCTGCACGAGTGCGTTGAGCTGAACAATGGCCCGGACCAGCTCTTGGCCGGTTTTGCCCTTGGTGAGGTCGGTAAACAACTGCCTTGCTTCGGCGGTGGCCTGGGTGGCGTTGTTGACAGCGGGCGCCAATCTCACCCCGGCGGTCATGTTCTCCAAGTTCTTCACCACTTGCTGGGCAGCTTGGGTCGTGGCCTTCAAGTTTGTCAACACTGCGTCGATGCGCTCGTCGTTCAGCAGCGTCGTTGCGGCCTGCAGAGCGCGGCGGGCGTCGTCGGAAATGCCTTTGTAGTCCACTTGCATGAACCGGTCGTACACGTCGCTGAGCGCAGCCTGAATAGCCTTGAAGCTCGAGCGTGCAGAAGGAATCACTTCCGCGGGCGGGGCAAAACTGAGTGTAGGGGATTGGTTGAGAGCGTCGCCCTGCCGACGATCGATCTCGACGTAGCGGAGTCCTGTGATCCCACTGAGTTCTAAGGTGGCACGCACTGTCGGATCGCGACGGATCGCTTGCGCAACATCCGGATCGATCTCCATGCGCACTTCGATGAGCTCGTTGTCCGGAGCAATGCGGATGGCCGCCACGCGGCCGGCCGTGACCCCGCGAAATTTCACCGCTGCCCCGACATCGAGCCCTTGTACGGACTCGTTGAAATAGGTGACGAACGGCTCCGTCTTCTCGAAGTACCGGCTGGCACCGAGCCAAATCAGCCCCGCCACCGCAATGATGGACGAGGCGATGACGAACATCCCCACCTGGAATTTATGAGTTTCTGTGGCCAACGGCCGCCCTCCTTGCCGCGCTTTGCGGCTGTCGGTTGAAAAAGGCGCGCACGCGCGGGTCGGTGCTGCGGTCGCGCAAGTCTTGTGGCGCCCCTTCCGCGATGATTCCCTTGGCGCTGCGGTCGAGCATGATGCAGCGCTCGGCAATGGTGAAAATGCTCGGGAGCTCGTGGGACACCACCACGATCGTGGTACCCAGGCTACGGTTGATCTGCAAAATGAGCTCGTCGAGTTCTGCCGAGGTGATCGGGTCGAGCCCCGCCGATGGTTCGTCGAAGAACAAGATGCCAGGATCGAGCGCCATCGCACGGGCTAAGCCAGCGCGCTTTTTCATCCCGCCTGAAAGTTCCGCAATGCGAAAGTCCTCGAACCCGTCGAGCCGGACCATGCTGAGCTTGAGCCGCACGATCAGCCGGATCAACGTCGGCGGCAGGTGCGTATACTCTTCGAGGGGCAGGGCGATATTTTCGCCCAACGTCAGGGAGCCGAAGAGCGCTCCCGATTGAAAAAGCACGCCAAACTTGCGTTGGATACGCCGTAACTGTTCGGTCTCTGCTTGTCCGATATCTTCTCCGTCGATCCACACATGCCCGGCGGAGGGTCGCTGCAGGCCGATCAAGTGCCGCAAGAGCGTGGTCTTGCCACATCCGGAGCCGCCGACAATGACAAAGCGTTCTCCCCGGCGCACGCGAAAAGAAACGTTTTCCAGAATTGTGCGTTCTCCGTAGGCAGCCGTGAGATTTTCCACGGCAATCACCGCGTCTGTTGGCATGGCTTACCAATAGTGGAAGATGACGGTGAACACGGCGTCGGCGAGAATAATCAAAAAGATCGCCGCAACAATGGCGGAGGTGGTGATGCGTCCCACGCTTTCTGCTCCGGTGCTGGCCTGAAACCCTCGCAAGCAGCCCACGCCCGCAATGAGAATGGCGAAGGCAACGGTCTTGATCAGTCCGGACAGCACGTCCCAAGCGCTCACCGCAGTCCGCAGTTGCCGGAAGTATACCTGTGCTGGTAGGTCCATGCCGCCAACGGCGACCACGAGCCCACCGAGGATGCCGACCAGGTCGGCGATAATGGTGAGACACGGCAGCATGAAGACAAGTGCCAACACTTTGGGCGTTACGAGAAAGCGGGTGCGGTCGAACCCCATGGTGGTGAGCGCATCCACTTCCTCCGATACCTTCATGGTCCCGATCTCTGCTGCGAACGCTGCGCCGGAACGGCCCGCGGCGATAATTGCCGTCATCAATGGGCCAAGCTCTCGGGTGATGGAAAGACCAACAAGATTGGCGACGAAAATGTCGGCGCCGAACTGCGTGAGCTGCACCGCTGCTTGAAAGGCGGTAATGAGCCCCATCAGGAAACTGATCAATACCACGATCGGCACGCCGTCGACGCCAGTTCGCTCCATGTACAGCCAAGTTTCGCGCCACCGAATGCGCCGCGGATGGCGGAAGGCATCGACTAAGCCGAGCACGAGTTCGCCGGTGAAGATTACAAGCTCTCGAGCATCTCGCAGAACTTGTAGCGCTGCGTCGCCGACTTTGACGACGAAGTGCTGGGGCGGTTCCACAGGAGCAGGAGCGAATACCGCCTGTTCGTCGATCAGAGCAAGAAAGCCGTCGATTGCAGGGTTGGAGGCTACGATCTCCAGCCGGCCACCACGAGAGTGGATCTCATGCCGCAACTGCAACACGACGGCGCCGCCACCACTGTCGAAGTAGGGAACGGCTGCGAGATCGAGCTCCACGCGCCCCACGTGCGAGCCCAATGCCTTGCGGGCAGCAGCCAACAGTGCTGGCGCGGTAACAAGGTCCATACGCTCCGTGATTCGCAGGCGCAGCGCGGTAGCAGTCCGCTCCACTGTGACTCCGCTCTCTCCTGACGCTGTCATCTTCCTCCTGCAGCCCGTTTATGCTCGTGGTCGTGGGTGCGTGGTGACAAGTACGACATGTAGCCGTCGCATCGGCGCTCCCGGGTTTGCCCTTGATAGCACGGATTGCCGACCGTCCAAATGCACACGGCAGCATTGGTCACCGATGCCGTTTGCGTGGCTTTCACGGGAGGGGATTCTGGTCGATTGCTCGATTCGCCCTCTGCTGATCGCTCGGCGAACGGATCACCCGAAAAGCTTAGTTCCCGCGAGGGCATCCGGGATCCATTTTGATTGCAACCCGTGGCGATCGTCGAAGCCAACGCGACTGGTCGATTCCGCAAACGATCAGCGTAACTCGGCCATCGACGCGAGCGGGTGCACGGGCAGGGCCAGGACGGCACTGGGATTGAGGATGCTCGCGGCAGGTGCGGCAGGTTTGGGCGAGCTGCTTGTGGAAGCGGGTTTGGGGCCACTGGGACCTGTGGATCGGGTCTTTCGCCCTGAAGAAAAAACGCGGCGCCGGATGCTGTCCCACATGGGAGTCCTTACGTTGGGTCAAGCTTGGCTATTGACCAGGAACTGGTTCGTTGCCATACGCTGAAACCGATGACTCGGGTGTGCGCGGCACTGTGGCTCGTGGTTGCTCTGGTGTTTTCCGGACTTCCCCGCAGTGTCTGTGCGTTTACCGACTGTTCGGTTCGGCGTGCAGCAGCTGAGCGCCAACACCGTTGCTGCGGCGAAGCGAAGTGGAAGGCTGCGTGTTGCTGCAGCCAGGAAAGCAGCGCCCCAGCATCGAACGCTCCTGCGCCGGACCGTGCCGCGGTCCGCCTACCCCTGCACGTGAGCGCACTTCCGCTCCCTCTGGAGAATGGACAGCACATCGCCTTTGTGCCTCGTGTGCTGGCAGAACGGCGGAACCCGGTCTCCGAGCACGTACGTCTGCTCCTCTGACGCCCGACGTGTGCCTGTAGCGGGCTGAGCAAGCCCGCGCACTGGGTGCAGTGCGTTGCCGCACTGCGTCGTGTCGGTCTGCGATTCGGAGGAGTGTGCCATGCGAGCACGACATTGGTTTTGCTTGTTCATTTGCACAGGTTTTTTGCCTGGGTGTTTCTTTCTTCCGCGAGGGTTCGAGGAACAGCACGCACGCAACCGTGCAGCGGGAGAGCGCTACAACTTGCCCTTGCCAGAATTGCCTGAGGAGCCGGATCTGGAGTCGCTGTTGGAGTACGCCTGGAGGGCGAACGGCGAGGTGCGAGCGGCCTGGGACGAGTGGGTTGCCGCAGTGGAGCGCGTGCGCGACGCGGCTGGGTACCCCAATACCAACTTGCACCTGGGCCTCGAAGCGATGTGGGCAGGCAAACGCCCGGGCTGGAACGACGTCACCATCAGCGCAGGCAACGACCCGATGACCAATTTGGCCCTGCCACCAAAAATTGCGGCCGCGGCACGAGTGGCCCTCGAGCAAGCCCGCGCCGCAGAAGCCAACTTCCATGCCCGCCGCTTGGCCGTGCGCGAGCGCGTGGCAAGCACGTTTTTCCAGTGGATCGGGCTCCACGAACGCGCCGAAATCGCGCATCGACGGGCAGCGTGGCTCGAACAACTCGAGCTCAGTGAACGAGCAAGGTTCAGTTCCGGGGCGGGGAGCCAAGAAGCGTGGCTCGCGGGCCAGAACGCTCGGCTTGAAGCGGAAAACCAGGCGAGGAACCTTCTGGTCGAGGCGGAAAACCTGCGCCGTGAGTTGAACGGGCTTCTTGGCCGTGCAGCAGACGCCCCCTTGCGTCCGCCACGGGAGCCGGTGCGCGGGAGGAGTTGGCCCGGGAACCTCGAGGAGTTTCGCGCGCAGCTTCGTGCGGGGAATCCGGAACTAGCGGGGCTCCGTGCGGAAGTTGCCGCGCGCGAGCGCACGCTCCACGCGGCCCAACTGCAATTCCTCCCGGACGTGAATCCAATGGGAGCCATCACGGGGGACGTGAGCCAGGTGGCAGGCCTCGCGTTCGTGTTGCCGTTAACGTGGCGCAAGCTGCAAGCGCAGGTAGCGAGTGCCAGGGCCTTGGTGGATGCCAGCCGGGCAGTGCTTCGCCAGGCCGAGGCAGACCGTGAAGCAGAAGTGGCTGCAGGGTTGGCTGTGCTCGAAAACGTGGAACGGCAGCAGCGGCTGTGGACCGAAAGTCTGCTGCCCAACTGGCAGCTTCGCTGCCAAAGCGTTCGCCGTGCATACGAGGCGGGCACGCAGTCGCTAGGGGAATGGGTGCAAGCGGAACTCGCACGACTGGCAGCCGAAGAAGCACTGGTAGAGTTGCAGACCCTCCGAGAACAGCAGCTCGTGCGCTTGGAGACGTTGCTTGGCCTGCCAGGCGAAGGGGGATTTTCCGCAACTCAGGAGGCAAGCCATGCCGCGCGCTGAGACTCTCGTGCAAGGGAAGAGGAGATGTAAACGCTGCCCGGCGCGTTGGCGCCGGCAGGGTTGGTTGCTCTTTGTTGTGTTCCTGTTCGGCATCTGCGCCTGGAGCGTCGGTGCTTCCAGGGTGCTCGAAGCGCAGGAGGCAAACGAAACACCTGAGGTGCACGACACGCAGGCGGAACGCACCTTGTGGACTTGTTCCATGCATCCCCAGGTGATTCGGGACGCGCCGGGAAACTGTCCCATTTGCGGGATGCAGTTGACGCCCCTGCAACCGCGCCGAACAGGAGCCACGCCAGCGACACCGGGCGAGCGAAAGGTCAAGTACTGGTGGGACCCTATGATGAACCCTCCGTACATTTCGGATCGCCCGGGAAAGAGCCCCATGGGCATGGATTTGGTTCCAGTTTACGAAGACGAAGTGGTGGTCGGTCAGGTCATCACCATCGACCCCCGCTTGGAGCAGAACATGGGCGTGCAACTAGCTGAGGTCCGGCGCGGTACGCTGACCCGAACGGTGCGTGCGTATGCGGAAGTGCGCGAGCCGTCGGCGACGTTGCAAGACATGACCGTGCGTACTGGGGGGTGGGTCGTTCGCTTGTTTGCAGGTTACGAGGGCATGCACGTGGCCAAGGGTGCGCCGATCTTCGAGCTCTACAGTCCGGAATTGCAAACGGCCCTGGCGGAGTGGATCGCGGCGCAATCGGCAGCAAACGAGAACGCGGAGCTCCTTGCTGCCACGCGTGGGAAGCTGGAGCAGCTTGGGTTGAGCCGAGAACAAATCGAGGAATTTGCCAGCCGGGAAGAAGCGCCGCGAACGGTCGTGTTTCACGCCAGGCATGCGTTCCACGTGGTGGAAAAGCTCGTCAACGAAGGGGCGCGCGTAGAGCCCGGGCAGCCCATTTTGCGTGTGAACGATCGCGCGCGCATGTGGCTCGACGCGCAGGTGTACGAACAAGACTTGCCGTTCATTCGGTTGGGCCAACAGGTAGAGGCTCGCATCCTTGCACTGCCCGGACGCGTGTATCGCGGGACCGTGACGTTCATCCATCCGCACGTGGAGCCGATGGCGCGAACGATCGTCGTGCGAGCAGAACTCGAGAACGAGCAAGGGGAACTGCGGCAAGGGATGGCCGCGACGGCCATGATTTCTGGTGCGGTTCTCACGAACGCTCTTCTGGTTCCTCGCGAAGCGGTCATCGAAACCGGAGAGCGGAAGATCGTCTTTGTTGCCACGGAGCCAGGATATTTCGAGCCGCGAACGGTGGAAACCGGGCCTGCTGGGGCGGACGGCGTGGTGAGCGTTTTCCAAGGACTGGCGCCGGGAGAACGCGTCGTGGTGAGCGGGCAATTTCTGCTCGATGCAGAAAGCCGGCTGCGCGAAGCGGCACGAAAGTTTCTGGGAACGTCCTCACCCGAAGGTACGAGCCATGGTGCGCACGGTCATTGAGTGGAGCGTTCGGAATCGGTCGCTGGTGACTCTAGTTGGCGTTGCGTTAGCAGGGTTCGGGGTTTGGAGCGCCTACACATTGCGGCTGGATGCAATTCCGGACCTCTCCGACGTTCAGGTGATCGTGGTCACCGAGTATCCGGGCCAAAATCCAACAGTCGTCGACGACCAAGTGACCTACCCACTTGCCACTGCAATGCTCTCCGTCCCTGGGTCGACCGATGTACGCGGAATCAGCATGTTCGGCTGGTCGTTCGTCTACGTGCTGTTCGAGGATGGCACGGATTTGTACTGGGCGCGCAGCCGCGTGCTCGAGTACCTGAACTACGCGCGCGATCGCTTGCCAGCCGGCGTGGAGCCTAAACTGGGTCCGGACGCCACGGGCGTCGGCTGGGTACTGCAGTACGTTTTGTTCCCCGGCTGGTATTGCAGCAAGTACCCGCGCGGGATTTGGCAGGATCCCGAGGAAGACCGATGGTACGCCACGATGGAAGCAGCCGCGGCAGAACGGCGGTCGCACCTCAAGCGAGTGCGGGGATTCGAGTACCCGGGAACTTGCCCTGTGGACGGCACGCCGCTGGTTGCCGCGGAGCAAGATCTCGCGAGTTTGCGTAGCCTCCAAGACTGGTTCCTTCGCTACCCGCTAGCTGCCGTGGAGGGAGTGGCGGAGGTCGCCTCGCTTGGCGGATTCGTACGCCAAGTACAAGT
The DNA here is from genome assembly GCA_964534275.1 of uncultured Binatia bacterium (SeqCode). Classification (GTDB taxonomy): domain Bacteria; phylum Desulfobacterota; class Binatia; order HRBIN30; family HRBIN30; genus HRBIN30. The sequence continues at coordinate 56,079 of CAZHQG010000007.1, forward strand.
GGTGCTCGATCCGCACGTGTTGCACGCGTACGGAGTATCGCTGGACGATGTGATCCGCGCCGTGGAGCGGTCGAACAACGACGTAGGCGGCGCGGTCGTCGAACGCGCGGAGCACGAGTACATGGTGCGCAGCCGCGGCTATGTGCGCCTGGATCGCCTCGAAGACTTGGGCAGTGCGGTTGTCGGGATGGGGAAGAACGGCGCGCCCGTGCTGCTTTCCCAGGTTGCCACCATCGAGGTCGCTGGAGCCATGCGTCGGGGTGTGGGCGAATACAACGGCCGCGGCGAAGTTGCTGGCGGCATCGTGGTCGCCCGGTTTGGCGAAAACGCGTACAAAGTGATCCGCGACGTGAAGCAGCGCCTCGCCGAGCTGGAGGAAGGACTCCCGCCTGGCGTGCTGCTGATCGTTACGTACGACCGTTCCGCACTGATCGAGCGCGCAGTGAATACCTTGCGCAAGGCCTTGATCGAAGAGCTCGCCGTCGTGGTGGTGGTGTGCGGCTTGTTCCTACTGCATGTCCGGAGCGCGCTTGTGGTGGTTCTCGTACTGCCGCTTGGTTTGTTGGTGTCGCTTGGGGTGATGAACATCCTCGGAATCAACGCCAACATCATGAGCCTGGGCGGACTAGCATTGGCGATCGGGGTCATGGTCGACTCGGCCATTGTCATGGTGGAAAACGCCCACCGCCATTTGCACGCGGAATCGGAGCGCGCTGCCCGTGGTGGGTCGGTCCGAGCACGAGCCGACGTGATTTTGGAAGCGGCGGTCGAGGTCGGTCCGAGTTTGTTTTTCTCCCTTCTGATTATCACGCTTTCGTTCTTGCCGATTTTTGTGTTGGGGGAGCAATCGGGCCGACTGTTCAAGCCTCTCGCGTACACGAAAACGTTTGCCATGGCTGCCGGCGCACTGCTTGGGATTACGCTCGTGCCTGTGTTGATGGTGTGGTTCGTTCGCGGGCGCGTGCGTCCGGAGGACCGGAATCCGTTCAACCGGGCCCTCGTGCGCCTGTACGAACCCGCGTTTTGGGCGGCGTTGCGCTGGCCGTGGTTGACCATCACGATCGTGATCTTCGTTGGCGCTTCGGCGCTGTACCCCTGGAGTCAACTGGGCGAGGAGTTCATGCCGGCGCTCGACGAAGGAGATCTGCTCTACATGCCCACGACGGACCCCAGCATTAGCGTGACCAAGAGCCGAGAACTGTTGCAGCAAAGCGACAAACTGCTGGCGCTGTTTCCAGAGGTCAAAACGGTTCACGGGAAGATCGGACGTGCAGAAACGGCGACCGACCCGGCACCTCTGTCCATGATCGAAACCGTGGTGCAATTGCATACCGACTCCGCACACTGGCGTCAGCGCCCGGTCGAACGTTTTTACCATGATTGGCCGCAGTGGCTCCGGTGGCCATTCGCCGCCACGTTCTGGCCTGATCAGCGGCAGATCACAACGGAAGAACTCAAGCTGGGTTGGACAGATCCGGACGGGACACGGCATCCTGGCTTGAATGATGTGGTGCATTTCCCGGGCGTAGCCAATGCGTGGCCGTATCCGATCGAGAATCGAATCAATATGCTGACCACGGGAGTAAAAACGCCGGTCGGGGTGAAGATCTTGGGGCCGGACTTGGCAGTGTTGAACGAACTTGCCGAACGCACTGCCGTTGTATTGCAGCAAAAAGTTCCCGGCACGCTGAGCGCGTATCCCGAGCGGGCAGTGGGTGGGTACTACTTGGACATCGACGTTCAGCGCGAAGAGGCTGCTCGTTACGGGCTCACAGTGGGAGACGTGCAGGACGCGATCCAGACCGCGGTGGGTGGCCGGGAAGTTACGACGATTGTTCACGGACTGGAGCGGTACCCAGTAACGGTGCGCTACGCGCGGGAGCTGCGCGACGATCCGGAGCTGTTGCGGCAAATTTTGGTGCGTTCCCCGCGGGGCGAAGCTGTTCCCCTTGGTCAGATCGTGAACTTTGCCGTGCGGCCTGGTCCAGCGATGATTCGGAGCGAGAACGCCCAGCGCACAGCTTGGGTTTATGTGGACATCGCGGAGCGAGATCTCGGCGGGTACGTGCGCGAAGCCAAGCGGGTCGTGGCCGACGAAATCCCACTGCCGCCGGGATATACGCGGGTGTGGTCGGGGCGGTTCGAGTACCTCGAAAAGGCCAACCAGCGCTTGCTGGTAGTGGTCCCCCTGACGCTCTTGTTGGTGGTGCTGCTTCTATACCTGGCAAACCAAAGTTGGTTCCGCGTCGCCGTCGTGCTGCTGGCCGTGCCTTTCAGCTTGGTCGGCGCGTTTTGGTTTCTATGGCTCTTGGATTACAACATGAGCCTGGCGGTGTGGGTGGGTATTATCGCGTTGTTGGGCATCGATGCGGAAACCGGACAAATCATGCTCCTGTATTTGGAAAACAGCTACCGAGCACGGGTCGCGGCCGGAACCTTGCGCACTCGAGCTGATTTGCTCGATGCAATCCACGCCGGAGCGGTGCGGCGCATTCGGCCGAAGTTCATGACGGTCGCCACAGATTTGCTAGCCCTGCTGCCCCTTCTTTGGGCAACGGGAACCGGTGCCGAGGTGACTCGCCGAATTGTTGCCCCGCTCGTTGGAGGCATCGGAGTGAGCTTTGTGATGGAATTGTTGGTATACCCCGTCGTGTTTTTCCTTGCCCGCGGCTGGCGGCTGCCCGCGAAGTGATGCCGTGCGCGAACGGGATCCACAGGATGGCAGTCATGAGAGAACCGACGCATGAATTTGCCCACTGGCACGGGACCGACCCTGTGTGTGGGATGAAAGTAGATCCTGCCGCGCCTCGCGGCGGCAGCTTCGAGTGGCAGGGCGTTTCCTTCGGATTCTGCAACCCGCGTTGCCGCGAGCGCTTTGCTGCTCGCCCGGAGGCGTACTTGTATGCAACCGACCCCGTGTGCGGGATGCGCGTCCTCCGGGGTGCAGCGCCGGGTGGAAGTGTACGCCGCAACGGCACCGAATTTTGGTTTTGTAGCGAGCATTGCCGGCGCCAGTTCGAGGCAAGAAGCGAGGAGGAACCGGCCAACAAGGAAGCAGGGGAGTACACCTGTCCGATGCACCCGGAAGTGCGGCAGATTGGGCCCGGGATTTGTCCGCTCTGCGGGATGGCGTTGGAGCCCGTTTCCGGAAGCTGGGACGAAGAAGATCCAGAGCTGGCAGACATGCAGCGGCGCTTTGTGTTTGGCGCTGTCCTGACCGTTCCGCTGTTGGTGTTGGCGATGGGGCCGATGTGGTTTCGTGGTTCGTGGCAGCCGTTGTTGCCGCACGCCGTGCAACCGTGGTTGGAGTTCGCCTTGGCGACGCCAGTCGTGTGGTACGCAGGATGGCCTTTTTTCGAGCGAGCCTGGCTCTCGGTGTCGAGCCGGTCGCCGAACATGTTTACGTTGATCGGACTCGGTGTAGCCACAGCGTGGACGTACAGTGCCGTGGTCACAGTTGCGCCCCAGTTGGTGCCCTCCGGCCTTGCCGCACATGGCCCCCACGTGCCGGTGTACTTCGAGGCGGCCGCAGGGATCGTGGTACTGGTCCTGCTTGGACAAGTTCTCGAGTTGCGTGCACGACGTCGCACCGGAGCAGCCATTCGGGAACTGCTGGCACTCGTACCGCCTACAGCGATCCGCGTGGCTCCGGATGGTTCGGAGACCGAAGTACCTCTCGGGATGGTGCGTCCTGGTGATGTTTTACGCGTGCGGCCGGGAGCAAAGATTCCCGTGGACGGTGTGGTGATCGAGGGATCCACGACAGTGGACGAATCGATGCTCACCGGAGAACCCCTGCCAGTGGAAAAAACTCGAGGCTCTCGTGTCACCGGTGGCACCCTGAACGGCAAGGGCAGTATCTTGATGCGGGTCGAGCGCGTTGGCGAAGATACGGTGCTCGCGCACATCGTGCGGCTGGTGCAACAAGCGCAGCGCACACGCGCACCAATTCAGCGATTGGCCGACCGTGTGTCCGCGGTGTTCGTCCTTGCCGTGCTGGTGGTTGCCGCGGTCACGTTCGTGGTGTGGCTTTTTGTCGGCCCGGAGCCGCAACTGGCGCACGCGCTGGTGAGTTCTGTTGCAGTGCTGATCATTGCCTGCCCGTGCGCCCTCGGGCTGGCCACTCCGATGTCGATCATGGTTGCCACGGGTCGGGGGGCACGCGCTGGGATCTTGGTGAAAAACGCGGAGGCGTTGGAACTGCTCGAAAAGGTCGATGTGCTGCTGATCGATAAAACCGGAACCCTCACGGAGGGGAAACCGCGGGTGGTTGCGATCCGGTTACGCGGGCAGGAAACAGAGGAGCGAGTCTTGCGGTATGCTGCCAGTGTGGAGCGAGCCAGCGAGCATCCGCTGGCTCAGGCGGTCGTGCAGGCTGCGGAAGAGCGCACCCTCGCGCTTTGCCCCGTACGGAATGTACAGGCGGATCCGGGCGGCGGCGTGCGTGGCGAGGTAGAAAATGTACTCGTGACCCTGGGCTCGCCTGCGTATCTGGAGCGTTTGGGCATCGACTCCAAGTGGGCCAACGCCGAGGTGCAGGCACTGCAAGACGACGGTGCCACCGTCGTAGCCGTGGCGTTTGGGGACCAGGTTGTTGCGGTCCTGGGCGTGGTCGACCCACTGCGGACCTCGGCGGCTGAAGCCGTTCGCAGCCTCCGCGAGGAGGGTGTCAGGGTCGTGATGCTCACGGGCGACCAGGAGCGGGTCGCAGCAGCAGTCGCTCGGCGCGTCGGGATCGAAGAATTTGTGGCTGGCGTGTCCCCGGCGGAAAAGGCCGCTTGGGTCCAGCGGTACCGCAACGCTGGACACGTGGTAGCCATGGCTGGAGACGGTATCAATGATGCGCCCGCGCTGGCGCAAGCCGATGTGGGCATTGCGCTCGCGTCGGGAACGGACATCGCGCTCGAAACCGCAAGCATTGCGTTGCTCCGGGGAGACTTGCTGGGCGTGTTGCGGGCGCGACGGCTCAGCCGCGCCGCCATGCGCAACATTCGGGAGAACTTATTTCTTGCTTTCGTGTACAACGCGGCTGCGGTGCCGATCGCGGCTGGCGTGTTGTACCCGTTTACTGGCTTGCTGCTGAACCCAATGATTGCGGCGGCAACGATGAGTTTCAGCTCCGTGTCCGTGATTGCGAATGCGCTTCGGCTCTACCGCGTGAAGCTCTGAGTCTCGAAGCGTAGGAAAAAACGGTTGGAGATCGCTTTTCGTCCGGCCTTCCGTTGTGGACGGCTCGCTTGCGGCATCGCTCGGGCTGCACGAGCACATGTGGTTCTGCGTCGTTACCCCCGGGGTGCGATGGGCTCGCGCGACGCCGCCGATGTTCGGTACGAACAGAAGTGCTTCAAGGCGCGGGAACGATCTTGAAGACTTCTCCGCCAAGGTCGGCAATGTAGAGTTCGCCCCGGGCATCCTCGCCGAAGGAGGCAACTTGGTCGATAGAGACGCCGCTGCTCTCGAGCTCCGCGGTACGGTCCTGGTGGTCCGTGGCAATTCCGCCGACCACGCGGAACGTCCGAACCCAGCCGGAGCAAAAGTCAGCGTAAAAGTACGTGCCTCTTAAATCGGGCATTTTGCAACCACGGTACACGTAGCCTCCGGTGACCGAACAGCCTTGGGAGTGGTCGTACTCGTGGATGGGTTGTGTAAGCCCGGCTTGATTACACGAGGATCCCGACGGGAAGCAGTGGCCGTTGCCCTCGACGATGTTCCAGCCGTAATTTTCGCCGCCGGAGGAGCTTGCGGGTTGAAAATTAATTTCCTCGTACCGGTTCTGCCCGACATCCGCGATGTACAAGTCTCCGGTGACCCGGTCGAAGCTGTACCGCCACGGATTCCGTAACCCGAGAGCCCAGATTTCGTCTAGCGGCGGACTGCTACCCACGAATGGGTTCGTAGGGGGAATGCCGTAAGGTTGCGCCGCGTCGACATCGATGCGCAGCATCTTGCCTAACAAGCGGCTCGGGTTTTGGGCGTTTCCTTGCGGATCGCCACCGCTCCCACCGTCGCCAAGCCCGATGTAGAGGTAACCATCGGGCCCGAATGCAAGGTGGCCGCCGTTGTGGTTGCTGTAGGGCTGGGCCACTTGCAAGACGATGCGGGCGGACGAAGGATCGGCGACGTCAGGGTTTGCGGAAATTCTGTACTCCGCGATGACAGTGTCACCGGCTGTATTCGTGTAGTTGATGAAGAACCGTCCGTTGTCGACAAACTGCGGATGGAAGGCGAGACCCAGCAGCCCCTGCTCGCTGCCGTTGGAAACGAGAGTGGAGACGTCGAGAAACGGCGTGGGTAGCAACGCTCCCCAGCGAAACACGCGAATCCGCCCCGTTTTTTCCACAACGAAAATCCGGCTCACGTCACGCGGGGGCGCGGTGATGTACAAAGGCTGGCTGAGTCCACTGGCAATCCGTTCGGCGCGGATTGCTGTACCGGACACCGGAACCACTCCCGCGCACACGTCATTGCAGGCACCACCTTCGATTTGGCAGGTTGGCGAGCAGTTATCGCCGCCAATCACGTTGCCGTCATCGCATTGTTCGCCAGGTTCGAGTACGCCGTTCCCGCAAGAAGCTCCGGTACACACGTGACCGAATCCGCTGCCAGCGAGCGAAGCATACGGGAGACCGGTGCTCAGCAAGGCTTGCCGCGCGGTGCACGTGAGGCTGGCCAAGGTTCCCGTCGGACAAAAGGCCTGTACCCGCTGCGCTCGTAAATTCGGGATGCGATTGTTCGTCACGCAGCTTCGGCCTTGAGGGAGTTGCCGGACCAAACAGTTTCGCGCCGCTAGGACCACGGCGGCGACGTACTTCGCGGAAGCACTCGCGCAGGTCTCTACAGCCCGCGAAGCGACTGGAACAGCGAGGACGGCCAGCGCCGCCCATGGGAACGCCCGCATAAAACCTCCAACGGAAGAATTGCCGTCGAGTTTACCAGCGTTCACAGCCGGAACGAAGCAGACTTTCGTGTCGGTGGTTCGTCCCCCGGATTCCGCGGGAGTCCGCGCAAGGGTGTCGGGCCGCTGCGCTGTGGCTTTCCGTCGGAGCGCGACCTCGGCTGCGGCTGACCCTTGACCCGTCCGCCCGTGACTGCGGGACGAGCCTTGCTTGCCGCGCGACGTAACCGGGTGGTCGGCACTCGGTGCGCCTTCGGATCGCAACAAAGCGACGACCCTGGACCTGTGCCCATCGCAGTGGCGACGCGCATGGTGGCCTCTATGTGGCCGAGACGCTGGTTCATGGGTGTTGAGTCGGCGCATGGCGGCGAGCCGTCACGACTGGGCGTTTCGCCGGCCAGCGGCTTCTACACGCGCCCTTCACGCACGCGGTGCAAGGCGCACGTGGCCGTTGCAAACAGCGAGCTTGGAGGTTGTGCCTGAAACGAGAGTCGAACACCGACTCCCCGGTTTTGAGTCCTTCTTTACGGTGACTGGCCCAAGGAAGCCGGGTCCGTTGCTGGCGCCTTGGGCAATGAGGTCGCAGCGCGAGATCTCAGCTTGCGGCAACAAGATTCGGGCAGCAGGGAGGGGGGTCTGTTGGCGGGCTCTCTTCTCGTGGCCTTGGGAGTCGGGCGCTCGCGCCGTTGTGGCCGACACGTTTCAGGTGCGGTATGCGGAGTTGAAACGGACGTAGTCCTCGGTCAGGTCCGAGCAAATTCGGGTTGCTTGCGCCGCGCCCGCGCCAAGGTCGATGCTTAACGTGAACTCGGGCTGCGACACGATGGTGCTCGCCTCGGACTCGCACTCGCGCACGCGTTCGGTGCCTTTTTCCACGACCAGGAGGTCGTTCAGGTAAATCCGCAATCGGTCGGGATCGAACTCCGCTCCACTGTACCCGAGCGCACAAACCACGCGCCCCATGTACGGATCGCCTCCGTGAAACGCCGCCTTGCAAAGGGGCGAGCGCGCAACGGCGTCGGCAGCAGTCTCCGCATCACGTTTGGTACGGGCGCCGCGCACGTGGACAGTCACGACGCGAGTGGCGCCCTCGCCATCGCGCACGACCATCCGGGCAAGTTCCCCCATGATCTCGGTACAGGCACGGGCGAAATCGGAGAAGGGCACAGACCGTTCACTGATGGGCGCCGTTTCGGCTTGGCCACTGGCCAGCAAAACTACGGTGTCGTTCGTGCTGGTGTCGCCGTCGACAACGATCGCGTTGAACGTTTCGGGCAAGGCACGCTGAAGCACGCGCCGCAGCGCCATGGGGGAGAGATGTGCGTCCGTGAGGATGAAAGAAAGCAAGGTGGCGTGCGGCACCAGCACACGCATGCGTGGCGCGATCATGCCGGCGCCTTTCGCCATGCCGGCAAGCGTCACCGGAGTCCCGGCCAGTTCGATCGTGCGGACGGCGAACTTCGGGAAAGCGTCGGTTGTCATGATGCCTGCGAGCGCATCGTAAAAACGGTCTGCGGATACTGTTCGACAGGCCTCGCGAATACCATGCTCGAGTCGATCCATCGGCAGCGGAACGCCAATGCGGCCAGTCGAGCAGGGGAGCACTTGGCGAACCGGCACACCAAGTTCTCGCGCGGCGACTTCGCACATGCGCCGGGCATCGCGAAGGCCGGTCTTGCCAGTGAACGCGTTCGCGTTCCCGCTGTTGGTGACGATGGCGCGGATCCTCCCGTTTTGGACATGCGCGCGAGCAATTTGCACCGGTGCAGCGCACACGCGGTTGGTCGTGAATGCGGCAGCCGCGGTGGCTCCGCGTTCGGCAAACACGATGGATACGTCTTGGTTGCCGCTTTCCTTAATGCCGCATGCTGCGCTGCCGAACTGAAAGCCAGGCACACGGACGGGTACGCGAGGCAGTTCGATCTTCATGGGATTGGTTCGTAGTTCACTGGCCAGAGACACGCGTGCCTGGCAAGGGGTGGGCAAGGCCTCCCATGGCAGGGCCGATCGAACGGCTTACGCTCCGTGACACTTCTTGTACTTTTTGCCGCTGCCACATGGGCAAGGGTCGTTGCGCCCGACTTTCGCTGCTCCTGGTTGCTGGGCTGGTCGGTTTGGACGATTGGCGCCGGCCGCCAGAGTAGGAGCCATGCCTCCACCGCTCATCACCATCCGGGCCGGTTGAGGGCGCCGTTGCCGTTCGAGCTGCTCTACGTCCTCTTCTCGCGCAATCTGTACGGTGAAGATCTTTTCCACCACATCGCGTTCGAACTGCTGCATCAAGGCCTCGAACAGTTCGAACGCTTCCTTCTTGTACACCTGAAGCGGGTTTTGCTGGGCGTACCCTCGCAGCCCGATGCCTTCCTTCAGGTGGTCCATGGAAAGCAAGTGGTCTTTCCACAAGGTGTCGAGAGTTTGCAGGAGAACGATCTTTTCCAGGTGCCGCAGCACGGGCGGAGTGAACAGTTGCTCTTTGGCCTCGTAGTGTTGGTGGACCATGTCCAGGAGCCGGCCTTCGAGCTCGCTGACGGACAGTTGTTGCCGCTCTTCGGCGCTGAACGAGGGGCGAAAAGCAAAGACCTTGTAAACGGTGTCCTCGATCGCCTGCCAATCCCAATCGAGCGGAGGCGCGTCTTTGTCCGTGTACTGCGCGACGATCTCGAGCAAGACGTTTTCCGCCATCTCCAGGACGTCTCGCTTGAGGTTCTGGCGTGCCAGAATTTCACGGCGGCGCCCGTAAATGATTTCGCGCTGCTGGTTCATCACGTCATCGTACTCGATGAGGTGTTTGCGGATGTCGAAGTTGTGCGCTTCGACTTTTGCCTGCGCATTGGCAACCGCGCGCGAGATCAAGCGATGTTCGATGGGTTCCCCTTCCTCCATGCCGAGGCGGGTCATCAATCCTTGGATGCGTTCGGCGCCGAAGATGCGCAGGAGGTCGTCTTCGAGCGACAAGAAAAAGCGCGACGCTCCCGGGTCCCCCTGGCGGCCCGCCCGCCCGCGTAACTGGTTGTCGATGCGCCGGCTTTCGTGCCGTTCGGTGCCGATGATCATGAGCCCGCCGGCGGCGACGACCTTCTCGCGCTCTTGCGCGCACAGCTCGCGGTAATGGGCGAGGATTTCCTCGTACCGGGTGCGCAAGGTGTCAGGCGCCTTTTCCATCTCCTCGCGCACGTCTTCCACGACCTTCGTGTACTTGCGCCGTTTTTCTTCGTACTCTTGTTGGGCCTTTGCGATGGCTTCCTCGTAAGGTTTGCGGTGTTCTAGGTACGCTGCTTCGGCCTCGCGGAATTCGCGTTCGGTTTCCTCGTAGATCCTACGCGCTTCTTCGAAATCGCTACCGTCGCCTTCCACCTGCGTCAGAGCCTTTTGGATCGCTCGTTCGTAATCCGCACGGGCGCGTTCGAACTGTGCCAAGGCGGCCTGGACGCGACTCCCGTTGCTGGCACCGTTTCCAGACGCTTCTGCAAGGGCTGCCTGGAGCTCTTCCAAGCTCCGCAAGAAACGGCCCTGGCCTTCCTCGTCGAAGAACGGGCCACAGACCCGGTCGACCTCTTGCAGTGCCTCTGCGTAGGCGTGCACTTGGGTCTGGCAGGCCTCGGCCAAGTTGGCCGTGGCTTCCGTACGCCACTGCGCGAGGCGCTCCAGGAGTGCACGGCGTTCCTTCCAAAAGCGCGCTTCCAGAAACGCACGATGGGCTTCGGTCAGACGGTGGAGCGCGTCCGCTTGCTTTTCTTCGAAGGGCTTCCACAGGGGCTCGTACTGCTTGCGCGCGCGCTCGACGGCTTCGTCGTACGCATCGCGGAGCTTTTGCAAAACGTCTTCGTACCGCTGCCCGGCTTCGGGGAGACCTTGAGCGCGCTGCAACCACTCGTTTTCCATGTCCGCGCGGGCGAGGAACTCGGGGTTGCCGCCCAGGAGGATGTCGGTGCCGCGCCCCGCCATATTCGTGGCAATGGTGACGGCTTTATAACGTCCGGCCTGGGCGATGATGTTCGCCTCGGCCTCGTGATTCACCGCGTTCAGCACGTTGTGCTTGATGCCGCGTTGTTTCAGCAGTTTGGAGAGCCGCTCGGACTTTTCGACCGATACGGTGCCTACCAGGACTGGCTGTCCCCGCTCGTGGCACTCGACCACTTGTTCCACGACGGCGTTGAATTTTTCGCGTTCCGTTTTGTAGACCACGTCCGGGTAGTCGATCCGGATCATCGGCTTGTTGGGCGGAATCACCACGACGTCGAGGTTGTAAATCTTCTTGAACTCGACTGCCTCGGTGTCTGCCGTTCCGGTCATGCCGGCAAGCTTCTTGTACATCCGGAAGTAGTTCTGGATGGTAATCGTCGCGAGAGTTTGGTTTTCCCGCTCGATGGGAACGCCCTCCTTCGCCTCCACGGCTTGGTGCAAACCGTCCGACCAGCGCCGACCTGGCATGAGGCGACCAGTGAACTCGTCGACGATGATCACTTGACCGTCCTTCACGATGTAATCCACGTCGCGACGGAAAATCGCGTGGGCTTTGAGGGCTTGGTTGACGTGGTGCAGAATGTCGATGTGGCGCGGGTCGTACAGGTTCGTGATGCCGAGCAACCGTTCCACCTTGGCGATCCCTTGCTCGGTCAGGACCGCGGTTCGGGCTTTTTCGTCGACCCAGTAGTCCCCGGTTTCTTCTGGGCGCTCGTCGGGGCTGCGTTTTTCCTTCCGCTCGCCCCGCTGTAAACGGGGAATGATACGGTTGATCCGTTCGTATTTCTCGGTGGATTCTTCGGAGGGACCGGAAATGATCAGCGGCGTGCGGGCCTCATCGATCAGGATGTTGTCGACCTCGTCGACGATGGCGTAATGGAGTTCGCGCTGGACGTACTCGTCCAAGCTGAACTTCATATTGTCGCGCAAATAGTCGAAGCCGAATTCGTGGTTTGTGCCGTAGGTAATATCGGCCAGGTAAGCTTCCTTGCGCTCGATCGGTCGTAACCCGAGAAACCGGTAGTCGCGAACCACGTACGTGGGGTCGTAGAGATAACTGGCCTCGTGGACGATCGAGGCAACGGAGACACCGAGCAGGTGGTAGATCGGGCCCATCCACTGCACGTCGCGTCGTGCCAAGTAATCGTTGACGGTCACCAGATGGCAACCGCGCCCAGTGAGCGCATTGAGGTACAGTGGAGCGGTGGCCACGAGGGTTTTCCCCTCGCCGGTTTTCATCTCGGCAATGGCGCCACGGTGCAAGACGATGCCACCAAGCAGCTGGACGTCATAATGGCGCAATCCAATGGTGCGCTTGGAAGCCTCGCGCACCACAGCAAAAGCTTCGGGAAGGATTTCCCAGAGGACGGCTTGTTCGGCTTCACGAAGCCGCTTTTGAGCGGCTTCGATTTCGTCCCGCAGCCGCTGTTCTTCCTCGGGGTCGTCGACGCTCGTTGCCTCGGCAAGCTCACGTTGACGGGCGAGCAGCGTTTCGAGTTCGCGGCGCTCGGAGGCGGTGTCGTCCTGAATGCGTTGCCGAAAGGCCTCGGTTTTGTCTCGAAGCTGCGTGTTCGAAAGCGCGGCGACCGACTCCTCCAGAGCGTTGATTCGCTCGACCACGGGCCAGAGTTTTTTCAGTTCCCGTTCGTTTTTGGTTCCAAAGAGTTTCTTAAACAAGTTCAACATGGTTGTTGCGAGCCTCGCTCGTCTCACCTCTATGCGCCATGGCTACCGGCCGCAAGTTCTCGCCTGTGCGGCACGGGAACCGGCGCTGCTGCGCGCGTCGGATTTTGCAAATGCCAGCGCAATTGGCATTGTTCCACGGTAGCAGCTCTCCCTCGCTCCTGCACCCGCTAGCAACGGTGGTCGTGCTAGCGCTCCAGTCGGACTGCCGATTCCACAGGTTGCCCGAGAAACAAGGAGCCTACCTTTATAAAGCGCTCGGGTGCGTCGGTGACGAAAAAGCTCAGGGTACCGCCGTTGTCCTTGCGCGCCAGCTTTTGCTGGCGGAGCAGCGCTCGTACGGCCTGAGCGGTGGTGCCGGCAGAGTCCACTAAAGTGACCGTAGGCCCGAGGACTTCGGCAATGACCCCGGCCAGCAATGGGTAGTGTGTGCAGCCAAGCACCAGGGTGTCGATCCCGCTGCGGCGCAAGCTTGCCAGGTACCGCCGCGCGGCAGCTCGCGCCACGTCGTTTTCGGTCCACCCTTCCTCGGCCAGCGGGACGAACAACGGGCATGCACGCGTGTAAATCTCCAGGTCGGGGCGCAGTGCTTTCAGCGCGCGAGTGTAGGCGTTGCTGGCGATGGTCGCTTCGGTGCCGATCACTCCGACTTTGCCATTGCGGGTGGCTCGTACTGCTGCTTGTGCTCCCGGCTCGATCACCCCAATGACGGGCACGGGCAGTTGCTGTTCGAGCTCTGGTAGGGCCACGGCGGAAACGCTGTTGCACGCAACCACCAAACACTTGATGCCTTTGTCGAGCAAAAACGCAGCATTTTCTTGGGCGTAACGGCAAATGGTCTCGGGAGACTTCGTGCCGTACGGGGTGCGTGCAGTATCCCCAAGGTACACGATGTCTTCGTGGGGCAGCAGCCGTGCCAGTGCACGGACCACGGTGAGGCCACCGATGCCGGAATCGAAGACCCCGATAGCCGCCGACGCGGGGGGTCGTGAGGCGCGTTGTTGCCTCATTTGGGCGTACCGACGAGTCGTGCTGCGACTTCTTGATCCGTCGGCACTTCTCCAAAGGTTTTCTCCCACACTCCCGCCGGCTCCATGCAAATGTATCGGGGAATCGCCGGGTCCCACCGGCGCAGCCATTCGAGAAGCGTGCGGTACATCGTCAGCCGTAGGCCACGCCAAGCGCGGTGTTTTCCGTCTGGACCAGCAACGAGTTCTCCGGTCATCAAAGTCCAGCCACGACTGCGTTCCTTCATTGCGCGCTTCAAGCCTGGGCTGAGTCGCAAATGGCCAAGGCTCACCCAGGCAACGCGACTTGGATTCACGCGTTCGACCAAGCGGCGAAGCACGGCAACGTACTCCTCTTCCCACTGCGGCAGGGCAATCAGCGGGTCGAAATGAAAGGCTACGCGGAAGCCAGCTTGCTGCACCCGCTCGGCAGCCGCCAAACGTTCGTCCAGAGACGCAGTTCCGGGCTCCTCGTCGCGAATGACGGACGGGGCGTTGAGCGACCAGGCCACCACAACGTTTTCGACTGGCGCAAAGGCAAGCAACCCTTCCACGGCCGCACTCTTGGTTTTGAGCTCCAGAACCGCGTTCGGTCGCTCTGCGAAAAACGGCACGAGGATGCGCGTGTGTTCCGTCAGCGCGTCGAGAGCGAGACTATCGATCAGCTCTCCGGTCCCGATGCGAAAGCGCCTGTTTGGATGGCGACGCAGTACGTCATCCACTTCCGCAAGCGCTTCTTCCACGTTCGTAAACAGGCGCAGGCCCGGGCTGTGCGCGAGGTACTCCTGCAAAAAGCAGTAGCTGCAGTCGAAGGGGCAGTTGGCGCCCAGATTCACGACGAGGTAGTTGCAGCAAACGAGGCCGGGTGTGCCTGCAGGACAGTGGTGAAGAAACGATCCGCGATGGCGCATCAGGACAAGTTGCCGTTTCCCCGCGGCGAAACCGAAATGTTCCAGCTTGAGGGGCGGGTCGTACGACTGCACCGGCACGTCTTGGTAGGCACGGCGCACGTTCTCCGCGATGCGGGAACGCTCGCTGCCGCGTTCGATCCAGATCTTGTCGGGACGGTACGAAGTCACGGAACTCCCTCTAGCAAGGCAAACACCTCTTTCCCGGCAGCACTGCGCGCCCACTGGAGGGCGGCTTCTAGCGAGGCGACGAGTTCGGCTTGGCTACGGCCTGAGCAGGTGATGGAAATTTGGTCGCCCTCCAGACATGGAGGCAGGGTCACGCGTACCGTTGGCGGGAGACCGGCGCAGCGTACCAGTTCCTTCGCGCGCGCTTCGGCAGCGCTCAATGCGGGAAATCGCCAGCGACGTAACACCTGTTTCACCGCGACGAGGCGGGTGTTCCGGCTGGTTGCAGCAGACCGTGCCTGCAAAATCTCCGGCCGGTTCAGAACGCCGGCGATGCTCGTTCCCTCGCGGACGGCAATTTCTTCCGCCCACTCCCACAAATCGCGCAGCTGGTTTTGTCCCAGCCGGAGGGATGTCGCGAGTTCGTAAAGCGTCCGTGCGTCGGCCTCGTCCAAGCCGAGCCAATGCTCCACCAGAGCGGGGTGAAATGCACGCTCGCGAGTATAGTCCTGCACGGCTTTTCGGAGACTTGCTGGCAGCGTCATGCTGCTGCCTCTGCTAGCTGGGCCGGCCACCGGGTTGCAACGTACTCACGAGCGGCGGCAGCAAGCTCGCGGTATCGTTGCGCCTCGTTGTGGCGCCCGCGTTTTTCTGCTCCGGCCGCGAGAACGGCACATTTCGATTCGATCGTGTCGGCGGTCGCGCGCGCCCGGTGCGCATCCAAGATGTCGGAAAGTAGCAAGCGTAGAAGGCTAGCCACGCGAAAGCGATCCATCCCCCAAAAGCAGCGGGAAAGTTGGTCTTCGTGACCCCCGCGTTTCAGCACGAGGGCTTCGTCGAGCAAACCGAACTGCTCGTGGACGGCGATGCGCAACCACAGGTCGTAGTCTTCGCAAGCAGGTAAACTCGGGTCGAACGGCCCGTAGCGATCCCAAACAGAACGATGGAGCAGGACGGCGGATGGGCTGACCAAGCACCGCTGCAACGAGGGGAGGAAAATATCGCCGGCGAGTTTGCGGTGAACCGCGCGCGGATTGACGAACCGCCCGTTCCGAATCCATACCTCCTGCGTCTGACTGATGGGTGTACCGGTGGATTCGGCAAAGGCCAAATGACGTGCGAGTTTGTGCGGACGCCACAGGTCATCCGAATCCAGGAAGGCGAGCCATTCCCCGCGAGCCAGGGCTACCCCGACGTTGCGGGCCGTGGACACGCCACAGCGTGTTTGCAGGCGCTCGATCCGCACGGCGCAGCCGAAACGGGAGACCAGATCGTCGGCGGTGCCGTCCGTAGAGCCATCGTCGACCACGATGAGCTCCCAATCGGTGCGTGCGAGCCCCTGTTGGGCCAGCACCGAGGCAACCGCTTCGGCAACGAGTTGGCGGCGATTGTAGGTAGGGATGATGACGCTGGCCAGCACAGAGACATGCGTTTACACAAAATCCCTGCGCGGCGAAATTGCCTGGGGGCGGCGGAAAGCTGCCCCCAGGCCGCTGCAACGATGCTGCAGCTCGATTACACGGGGTGGCGCGCTCCGTGGAGGTTCCAAGGCGCGGTGTCCCCGTGTGCGGGAGCGGGGAGACCGCGAGGCCGCTCTTGACGCACGGACTGGGAGCCTCGCCCGAGCAGCCACAAAAGGCCGGCTGCGGCCGCCACGACCGCGATCAGAAGCACCCAGCCAAGTGCGGGTTCTACGAGAGCCTCGGCCGGGATGTTTGCGGTGGCCATCAAGACCTCGATTGCGACGATGGTGCCGTACATGGTGCACCTCCTTTGCCCTGTTGCGGGCCTTTCTAGGATAACGCGCTGCAGTAGATTGTCAACGCGCTGCGTCATCACGGGTTGCGGCGGAGACAGGGTGCTTGCGCGTGTGGTCGGGATGCGAAAAAAGGGCTCCGTTGGGTGCGAGCGATGGCGAGAAAGAAACCGGTGGTAACCAACGCGGACGTCGCCCGTGTCTTGCGGGAGATTGCGCTCCTTCTGGAGATGGAAGGCGTGCCGTTCAAGCCGCGGGCGTACGAAAAAGCTGCGTATGCAGTGGAAAGCCTTTCAGAACCCATCGGGGAGCTGCTCGAGAAAGGCGGCGAGCGGGCGATCGAGGAGCTTCCAGGAGTAGGGAAGAGTATTGCCGAGAAAATCGTGACCCTGGTGCGCACGGGAAGGCTGCCGTACTACGAAGAATTGCATGCCAAGGTGCCGGTGGATTTAGCGGGTCTGAGCGCGATCGAGGGGTTGGGTCCGAAAAATATCAAGGTCCTGTACGAGAAGCTGGGCATCCGCACGGTCGAGGAACTGGAAGCGGCCGCGCGCGCTGGAAAAATTCGCTCGCTTCCGCACTTCGGTGAGAAAAGCGAGCAGAAGATCTTGCGGGGCATTGAGTTTCTCAAGCGGAGCCAAGGCCGGTTTTTGCTGGGTGCGGTCTTGCCTCTGGTGCGAGAGATCGAGCGGCGGCTAGGGCAAATCCGAGGCGTGGAAAAAGTCGCAATCGCGGGATCGATTCGCCGGTGCAAGGAAACCGTAGGGGATGGCGATCTGCTCGTAGTGGCTTCGGATCCGGACCGAGTGATGGATGCGTTTGTCTCGATGCCTGAGGTCCAGTACGTGCACGGCAAGGGCCATACGAAGTCGAGCGTGAAGCTGCACATGGGGATGGATGTCGACCTTCGCGTGGTGCCGGCGGAAAGTTGGGGTGCGGCGTTGAGCTATTTCACCGGAAGCAAGGCGCACAACGTAGCGTTGCGTCGGATCGCGATGGAACAAGGGCTGAAACTCAACGAGTACGGGTTGTTTCGCGGCGAGCGCTCGATTGCCGGGCGAACCGAAGAAGAAGTGTACCATGCGCTCGGAATGGAATGGATTCCTCCGGAGCTGCGCGAAGATGCTGGAGAGATCGAGGCTGCGCGTGCGGGAACGTTACCGCGGCTTGTCGAGTACGGGCAGGTGCGCGGAGACCTACAAGTGCAGACGAATTGGTCGGATGGTGCGCATTCGATCGAAGAGATGGCTGAGGCTGCGCGGCGGCTCGGACGGGAATACATCGCCATCACCGATCACACCCGTGCGCTCGCCATGGTGGGGTTGGACGCGAGCAAGCTCCGCGAGCAAATGGCTTACATCGACCGGTTGAACAGCAAGCTCCGTGGAATTCGCATTCTGAAAGGGGCAGAGGTGAACATCGATCGCGACGGGAGCCTCGACATCGACGACGAGACCCTAGCGCAGCTGGACGTCGTCGGCATCGCGGTGCATTCGTACTTCCACCTCCCCCGTGCAGAGCAAACCCGACGCATCGTACGCGCCATGGAGAATCCGCATGCGGACATCTTGTTTCATCCAACGGGGCGCGCGCTCCTCAAGAGGGAGCCGTACGATGTGGATATGGAGGAGCTGTTTGCCGCAGCCGTGCGCACCGGTACGGTGATGGAAATCGATGGGTACCCTGAGCGCTTGGACCTCCGCGACGAGCACGTGCGGAAAGCGATCCAAGCCGGCGTGAAATTGGTGATCGATACGGACGCCCACAGCATCCACCATTTGGACTATTTGTTTTTCGGCATTGCGACGGCACGGCGTGGTTGGGCGACCGCTGCGGATGTGATCAATACCTTGCCGTTGGAGGAGTTTCTGTCGCAGCTCAAGGACAAACGTGGCGCCGGAGTGTCCTCGCCGAAGCGCTCTACGAAAAAACGCCGCTCGGGTAGCGCGTGAAGTGGTGGACCGGTGTGTGCGCATCCAGTATGAACCGGCCCATGGATTGGTTGTGTGGCCTGGCCGCGGAGACGCAAGTGGAAACGCCCGACGGCCCGATGGAGATTCGCAAAGTGGCGGGAAAAGAAATTCCAGTGTTCAGTCGCGACGCCAATGGGCGCGTGCGCTTTCGCATGATGCGACAGGTGCGGTGCACGGGAGCCTCGGAACCGGTGTTACGCGTGTCCTTGGAAAACGGGTGGTCGTTCCGAGCCGTGCCTCGTCAAGGAGTGTTTTTGGCCGAAGGAACGATTGTGACGCTGGCTGAGCTTGCTCCCGGTGTATTGCTGTATCCGGCCTTTCACTACCCGAAGGGCTACCGTTTTCGCACGGATGGCGGGGAAGAACGGGAGTCGGCGCACGGATGGCGCGTGGAATCGATAGAGGCTGGCGGCGACGCGGAGGTGTTTTCCCTGCACGTGCCGCCCGAACGGTGCTTCTTCCTCAGCGCCGGAGTGCTGTGCTGTAGCGAGTAGGCCGTCGCACGTTGCCCGAATGCGTCAGTCGTCGCGCCCTTGAAACTTACGCACGACCGTGCGCGCCAGTCCGGGGAGATCGGAAATGATTCCGTCGACCCCAAGTCCCAGGACCGACCGGATTTCGGCAGGATCGTTGAGGGTCCACACGTGAACCTCCAAGCCCAGGTCGTGCGCCGCTTGAACCACATCGGGGCGAACAATTTCGATGTCTCCCACCCGCACTGGAACCTGCAGAGCAATCCCGGGAGGGCGGTAGTCGCTCCATCGAGCTTCGGTGACCCGGGTGAGAAAATCGACGACATCCGCGGCGGAGAAGCTGGTCGTGATCTCGGGGGCTTGTTGACGCACATGGTCGAGGATTTCCCCCTTTTCCGCGGCAACAAGGACGCGATGGGTTGCATCCAAGCGTCGAATCGTGGCGATCACTTCATCGATGAGACCAGGATCGTTTTCTTTGATCTCCACGTTGCACGTTGCCAGCGGAAATTGTTGCAACACCGCGTCGAACGTGGGGACACGCACACCATGCCCTCGAAAGGGGAAGTCGCGTCCATCCCGAGAGAAGTGATATCCTGCATCCAGGCGTTCGATTTGCCTGAGGGTGTGATCGCGCACCAAACCGCTGCCATTGGTGGTGCGGTCGAGCGTGTCGTCGTGCAGGACCACCACAAAGCCGTCGCGAGTCGGGTGGAGGTCGAACTCCAGCACTTCGGCGCCCAAGGCTAAGGCGAGGGCGAACGAGGGCAACGTGTTTTCGGGCGCTTGTCCCGCAGCCCCGCGGTGGCCGAAGACGCGCGGAGGAGGAGTTGGGTAAAAGCGATGTGGCATGCGCTCCCGCATACCGGAGAAGCGTGGAAGAGAAAAGCAGCGGGGCCCCGTCGGTGGAGTGTCGCTCCTTCACAGAGGCTCGTCGCGGCCTAAGACCCGTTCAGGGGAGGCGGGGGACACAAGCTTTGCCGCAGCGCGCAGCGCGAGGGCGATAATCGTCAGCGTCGGGTTGTAGCCCGACGACGTCACGAACACGCTTCCGTCGACAGCGAACAGGTTTTCCACTGAATGAAACCGCTGCCAAGCATCGCACACCGACGCTTCCGGACGCGTTCCCATTCTGAGCGTGCCCAGGACGTGTCGGGTTTGGGGCGGATTGTCCGCAGGCGCCAAAAAGCCGTATTCCGCACCTGCAGCGCGGTGAAGTTCCACGAGCTTTGGTCCATAAAACAGTCGTGCGGCGCGCTCGAGGGCGCCGGTACGATACGTGATGCGTGGCACGGGCTGCCCGAAGACGTCCTTCAGTTGGGGGTCCAAATCCACGCGGTTGTGGAAGTAAGGAGCGTCTTCCCCTTGCTGGATGGCAACAGCAATGTGCCCTTGAAAAATATTGGCGCGAATGAGTTTCGGCAGCGTCAAGCCCGGAATGTTTTGCAGTCGTGCGAGTTCGAACGCCTGCAGCGCCGAGAGCGCTCCGGAGATTGCTTCAGAGTTGGTGCCGAACTCGACGATGCCTCCAAGTGGCACATTGGGGTCGATCTCGTCGCCGCCGGGGCGTACCCCGCGCAAGTCCGAGATTCCGTGCGTGACCGAGCGTCCACGCTCCCCATGCAGGCGTTGGCGGTAAATGCCGACGCCTAGCGTCTGCGCGTGAAACATGAGAAAGCGCCCAACGAGTCCATTTTCGTTCCCGAGATCCGAAAGCAAACACAAACGGGCACTCTCGATGGCACTGGCGGCCAAAAGGAACACAGTGCCGGTGGCGCGTTGCGTGCGCCCGTCGTCATCGATGTATTCGACACTCGTGACTCTGCCATTTCCGTCGTGGAGCAATCGCGTGGCGTGTGCATTGTACCGCACTTGGCAGCGCCCCGTGAGGAGTGCTTCGCGTAAGGTTGTGACCGCTGGGCTGCCTTTGGAATTGTTCGGGCATCCGTATCCAGAACAAAAACCACAGTCGTTGCAGGGCGGGCGGCCCCGGTAGAACCGTGAATTGTGTGCGCCAGGGTAGGGAAACGGGTGGTAGCCAAGGGAACGAGCTCCTTCCGACAGGACTGAAGCGACGTACATCGGAAGGCCAGGCGGCATCGGGTACTCCGCGGAGCGTGGGGAGGCAAACGGGTCGCTACCCGCCAACCCTTGGACCCCAGAGAGGCGTTCGGCTTCTTGATAGAACGGTTCTAACTCGTCGTACGAGATTGGCCAGTTCGCGAAGGCTGCACCGTCGTAGCGAACGCCTTTCGATTCGAGCTCCGATGCCATCCGAAAATCGACGCGGTTCAAGCGCGGGTACTTCATGTCTGCATGTACCGCCGCTCCGCCCACAGTCTTCGGCATCGTGTTGACGTCCGGGTGGTAACGCGCGGGACTGGAATCGTCCGTCCGGAACGTTCGTGGCTCGAGCAAGGGGTCCTGCGCGACGAAACCGCGGATGCTCAGTTTCAACTCGTCGTTGCTGAACAGCGGACGAGGCATGTCCGGCGCGGGGTCGTCCAACCCGAGGAAATAATTGGGGCCATGTTCCAACACCAGCACACGCCAGCCCCCCACGACAGCCAAAACCCGAGCAGCAGCCGCACCCCCAGCTCCCGAGCCGATGATCACGGCGTCAAACTGATCGAGCGAGGTGTTGCCGAGTACCCCAGGGACTCGCGAGGGACGCACACTTGCCATTCCTGACCTCTGCAACAAAAGACGCGCGCCTCGCCTTAAGGGAACCGAGGGTTGCCAGCCAGGCGTGTTAACGTGCGAAGCAGGGTGGCGATTTCAGGCGGGAATGGGGCGAAGGCTTCGTCAGGGTTGGGTCCGGACAAGGGCTTGTCCGGCCGTTCGCGGTAGGTTTGCGACGGACGATGAAACAACGCATAGCCAAGAGGCTGGCTGTCGCCGTCGTAGCCGATGGATTTCCAGCCGACTCCGTCTTTGTTGCCGCCATACTCCGGTGCGGAAAACATTGCCTCGAAAATGTGTCCTGTAACCAAGGCGATAAAGTCAGAGTCTGCTTGCTGTACAATCTGTTGCCGTTCTGCCGTGGAGAGATCGGCGAAGTCTTTGGCAAACTGCGCCTGACTGGTGTCCACGAGTTCCCGCAACCCTTCTCGATACTGCGTGCGGAGCCCCACCAGCGGGCCTAAAACCTGTGCGTTGAAATCGAACTCGGGAACGGCGGCGGACCCGAGGATGCGCGCCCGCCAGGAAATTCGTTGCAATCGGTTCAACGGCACGAACGTCTGAAAGTCGTTTGGCGGGAAACGATTGCTTGGAACTCCACGCTCGTAGTCGGGAAAGGGATGCCTTCCGCTGTAGGGACCACCGGCGAACACCGCACCCGGATCGCTCTCCGAGGGAAGTTCGGAGAGCAACTTCTCGATATACCGATCGGCTCCGACGGCGAGCGCACCGGGGCCGTCCTCGGCGGGGAACAGCGTGTCGATCAGCGCATGCAAGGTGCGCCGTTCCTGCTGGTCGAGAAAGCTCGCCGATGCGGCTTCCTTCCCGCCGACCGGTTCCCCATCGTCGCCACATCCCGGCAGGCTGACGGGAACCAACACCGCCACACTGCCGGCAACCCCCCACCGTAAAACCTGGCGCCGCGTAAACCCTCGGCGCGGCTCAGTTGGTCGAGGAATTTCCGGAAGGAGTGGCACGGTTTTGTTCTAGGATTTTTTCTTCCGTGGCGTGAGATCGAGATCGGGTGGAGGGTGGTCCGGAAGCTTCCAGACGATGTACGGTTTGTCCTTGAGCTCGTGATACGCATTCGCCGCGTCCACAGCTTGGTGGAACGCCGCTTCGAACGCTGCGAAGTCTTCCTTCTTGATTGCTTCTTGTACGGCGGTCCAGTGTTGATCCAGAAACTCTTGCAATGCGGCTTCGTGTTTCGGACGCGTGAACGCCCCGAGTTCCATCAGTCCGCGAATTTCCTTGGCCTGGAAGTTTGCAAGGGGCCAGTTTCCCGCTTTGGCAGCGTAGTACAGTTTCCACGTCCGCTGGCCGATTTCCGGCATGATTCGTCCCAGCCCCGGCTGGATTGCGGCCAGGTCCTCGATCGACATTTCACGGTGTCCGCTCCACACCGTGAGGGCTTTCAAACGTTCCAGCAACTCCTCGTCGCGCATGGTTCCCCGCTCCTAAGTGAACAAATGTTTGGCCGCCCGTCCTAGCACGCGTGCGCCCGTCGTGTAAAGACAGTGGGCCGCGATCGAGCGCACTCGATGCCGTCGGGCGGAGAGGCTCCCTCGGTGCATGCACGCTAGAGCCACGATCCGGTGCACCGACGAGCGGGGAGGGACTCTACGATCGGCAGCCTTCACCGCCCCAGACACAAGCGGGAGCCTGCGAGTGCGTCCTGGAGCGACTGCTTGCCGGTTGTTATGGTACCCCGCCCCAGGCGAGAGTGAGGGCATGAGCCAAACGCGCGAACCGTTGGTGGAGCAACAAGTGGCCCGTGTACGCGCGTACATGGAAGGCTGCGGCCTCGTGGTCGTGCCGGACTCCGCGGTGGAGTTGCGTCGGCGACTCGTGGGAGTCCTTGAGCGCTTGACGCCGGAGGTCGTGGAAGAATGGACGCGGATTGTGGGCCGTGCCTTTGCGATCCCGGAAGTCCAGTGGCCGGAAGTTCGCGACTGGATGTCGAGCGCTCTGCAGCGTTGGTTCCGCCACATCGAGAACCCGGCGGACGTGGAAACGTACTTGTACCTGCGCAACCACGCGCGCCGGGGTTTCATTTCGCACTTCCCGGCGTCGCGTTTTTTGGCCAGCCAGATACGCTTGGTGCACCTGTTCGAAGAGTGTCTCGAGAGAGAAGCACTTCCCGCCGAAGATCGTGCAGCGTTGCTTCGGCTATTGCGGCAGGAGTTCGAGGAGCGCATCTTGCACGTTACGGACTTTTTCGTTGCCGGCCGCGAAGAAGACTTGCGTGAGCAAGAGGCCAGTTACCGGCAAGCGGTGGACAACGCTCCGGCAGCGATTTTCCGGGTCGACTGCGATTTCGGGACGATTCTGGGCGCGAGCAGGGTTGCCGAACGCCTCGTGCAAATTCCACGCGAGGAAATGATTGGTTTGCGTCTTTGGGACCTGAGCCCCGAGGACGAACGTCAGCGCATGCGGCGGTTGCTCGAGGAAGCGCGCCGCCGAGGACACGCGCGGCGAGACGACTTGCATTTGCTTCGACGCGACAGCGAGCGCGTGCCGGTGTTTGTCAACGTCGGGCTGATCGAATACGCCGGGCAACGGTTTTTCCAGGTCATTTGCGTGGATATCTCCGAGCGCAAACGGCTCGAGAGCCAGTTGATTCAGTCGGAGAAAATGGCTGCGATTGGCCAACTAGCGGCGGGAATTGCTCACGAAATTCGCAATCCGCTGGGAATCATTGCCAACGCCCTGTTCGACCTCCAGGAGACCTTGCCGCGGGACCACCCAGCCGTGCAGGAAGATTTGCAGATCGCCCTCGAAGAAATGCGCCGCGTTCAGGAGATCATCGACAATTTGCTGGAGTTTTCGCGGACGTCGCGCGCGGAATTGGAAATGGTGGACGTGAACCTCCTGCTGCGTAAAACGCTCCAGTTGATGCACAAGAGCTTGCAGAATCACGGTGTGGAAGTGGCCGCGGAGTTCGGCGACGTAGGCTTGTGCCTTGCGAACCAAAACGCGCTGCGGCAGGTTTTCTTGAACCTCATTACGAACGCTGTGCAGGCGATGCCAAACGGCGGAACGTTGCGCATCCGAACCATACCTCTGGGTTCCGAGCGGATTCGTCTCGAGTTTGCCGATACCGGCGTGGGAATTCCGCCGGAGCACCTGAGCAGCATCTTCAACCCGTTCTTCACCACAAAGGAGCCAGGGCAGGGAACGGGACTCGGTCTCTCGGTCGTACACTCCGTGGTCAAGCGGTTTCGGGGCGAGATTCGCGTGCAAAGTCAACTTGAGCGCGGCACGACGTTTACCATCGACCTACCGCGCGGCGAGGAAAGCGACGAAGTTGTGGGCCTTCTGGGTGTGCCCGGAAGAATGTTGCCATGAACGAACGGGCTGAAATCGGCGCGGATACCCAAGGGGAAACTACAACAGAAGCGCCTCGTGTGCGCACGCTCCTGGTCGAGGACGAACCCAACATGGTGCGCACGTTGAGTAAAATTTTGGAACGGCGGGGCCACACGGTCGACAGTGCCCCCAACGGCGCCGAAGCTCTGCGCCTGCTCGCGGCACACGCGTACGACCTTGTCATTACGGATTTGAACATGCCGGTGATGGATGGGCTGCAGCTTTTGCGGGAAATGAAAGCCCGCGGGTTGGAAGCTGCAGTGATCGTGTTGACTGGTTACGGGACCATCCAGTCAGCGGTAGAGGCGCTCAAGCTTGGCGCTGGGGATTACTTGATCAAGCCGTGTCACCCGGAGGAGTTGTTGTTAGCTGCATCGCGGCTGCTCGAGCTGCGTGCTCTGAAACGCGAGGTGCACATCCTGCGACGCGAGGTGCGCCAGTACTCGCGCTTTGGCGAGATTATTGGCCGGAGCCCCGCGATGCGCGAGGTGTATCGCATCATCGAGGCCGTGAGCGAGAATAAAAGCAACGTTCTCGTTTGCGGCGAGAACGGTACTGGAAAAGAGCTGGTGGCGCGGACCATCCACCAGCGTGGTCCGTGGCGGGACCGCCCGTTCCTCGCGGTGAACTGTGGCGCGTTGTCTGAAACCCTGCTCGAAAGCCAGTTGTTTGGCCATCGCCGCGGTGCCTTTACCGGGGCGATCGAGGATCACGAGGGCGTGTTTCAGGCAGCAAACGGTGGCACCCTGTTCTTGGATGAAGTGACGGAGATTCCCCTGCCGCTACAGGTCAAATTCCTCCGTGCGATCCAAGAACGCGAGGTGACGCCCCTTGGTTCCACACGGTCGGTCAAGGTCGATGTACGCTTGATCGCTGCGGCGAATCGCGACGTAGAAGAAGCCGTGCGCCAAGGTTGGTTCCGCAGCGACTTGTATTACCGCCTGAATGTCGTGACGATTCACTTGCCTCCGTTACGAGAGCGCCGCGAGGATATCCCCCTGCTGGTCGAGCACTTTGTCGAGCGCTTTAGTCGCGACTATGGGGTGGAGCCGAAACGGGTAACCCGTGCCGCGATGGACTGCTTATTGGCTTACTCGTGGCCCGGCAACATTCGCGAGCTGCAAAATACGATCGAACGTGCGTTTGCGCTGTCGCGTGCACCGGAGATTGACCTCGAGGATCTTCCGGTCAAAATTCGTCGCCCTTCTGGTGTAGAGCTTTTGTCGCCAGCCGAGCCTGCAAACGATGGCGAGGAGATTCTCCCGCTCGCCGAGCTCGAGCGGCGTGCCATCGTCGCGGCTTTGGCTCGAACGGGCGGCAACAAGGCAGAGGCAGCGCGTTTGTTGGGTATCGAGCGACCGCGGTTGTACCGCAAGTTACAAAAGTACGGCCTTCGCTGATCGCTCGTGATGGCGGGAAGAACAATGCGGAGTTGCCCGCCGGCTTGCCGGCAGACGACGCGCTCGAGCGCGCTGCAAAGGCCCTAAGCGGCCCTGAAGCCTGCGCCGTGCGGCCGCCTCGGAAAGAGCGCTGGCTTGGCGGAGGCGTGTTGCCTTGGTGGTGGGTCGCCGGCAGTACGAAGGGCATTCAATATCCGAGCTTGCGGATCTCGCGTTCGCTCATTCCGAAGTAGTGCGCTACTTCGTGGACAATCGTACGTTCGATCTCCCTTCGGAGTCGGTCGGTTGTGCGGAAACGGCGCACGAGGGGACGATAGAAAATGGTGATGGTATCGGGCGGGTGATTTCCGAACGCCGCTCCCCGTTGCGAGAGAGGCACGCCCTGGTAGAGCCCGAACAGCGTATCGCGCCGCGGGTTCAAACCAAGGGAACGGAGCAACTCCGGAGAGGGCTCGTCGTCTACGAGCAGCACCACGTTTTCCAGCTTGGCTGCGAACGGTTCCGGTAGTTGGTCCCACACCTCTTGCACCAGTGCGATAAACTGCTCGCGATCCACGAAGTCCCGTTTAGCGCCGAGGCTCCCGAGTGCCATCTTGACCCGCTGTTTTGTCGGTGCGAACAGGGCCGGCCATGCAGTACGCCTCTCGACGAAGCCGATTGCACGCAGTGGCAGTGCTTGGGGTTGTGCTGGCGCTCGGGGTCGTCGGCTGCGGAGAGTCGGGGTCCAATCCACCCAATTTGCCGGAAATTCAGTTCGAAGTTTTACCGCAGCTTGGCGGACCGATTCGTTTTGAAATCTTGGACGTGCGTGCAGGCGGCAAGCTGTTTCGTTCTCTGGCGGGACGAGAAATTGTTGCCACGGCGCCGTTTCAAATCTTTGTGGAAAATGCCGCGGCCCCCTTTTCCATGACCTTGCGTTTGCTCGATTCTGCGCCAGCGCTTGTTCGTTATCGGCTTACGGGTACGGCTGGGCCTGCGGCCACCGTCGTAACCGAGTCTGGTGTGCCAGTGACCATTGGGGTTCCCGATTTGGCGGCTGTGCCAGCAAATCCGGAGGCGCGGGTGGATGTGTGCGCACCTGCACCCGATCAGAGCACGTGCTCTCCGTTCGATGGTAGCGGTACGTTTGGCGTGGCGTTTTCCGGCACGATCGGCGATACCGAAATCACTCGCGTGTTGGGTCGCGCCTCGAGCGACGAGCGGAGCGCGACCACACCTGCCGTCATTTTCTTTCCCGATCCGCAGGACACGATTGCGGCTGTGATTCGGGCCGTGGACGCCCGCCGTTTGCTTGTGCAGTTGTTCCTCGATGGACGGCTAGCGGGGACCTCGGTGTCGAGTGGGACCGTCGTGGTTCGGAAGGATCTATAGCCGGTTGGCGGCGCGTGCCGCGGATGCACCCCCGAAGGAGGTGCATCCGGGCCGGAGTCCCGTCGCGGCACGATTCGAAGCGGCTGTCCCCGAGGCGACAGCAAGGGCGCGGTCACAACGGTTACGGTCGAAGCGGCTCGCGACGTTCGCGGGCGCCGCGGTTGTGTGCTGCACTGGTCCGGGAGCGCTGCGAACCGTCGTGCAGCCGAGTTCCTCGGTGATTCTACACTGTTGTGATCGAAGCGAGGAGGGCGCAGAGAGGGGACAAGAAGAGCGGGCGTTTATGCCGCTCGTTTTGCCGCCTCTACCACTTTGCGTCCAGCGTCGGCCATGTCGGTTGCCGGAATAATATCGAGTCCGGACTCCGCCAGGATCTTTTTGCCGAGTTCGACGTTGGTGCCTTCCAGGCGTACCACTAAAGGTACGCGAAGTTGGACCTCCCGTGCTGCAGCAACCACCCCCTCGGCAATCACGTCGCATTTCATAATCCCGCCGAAGATATTCACCAACACGGCCTTCACGTTGGGGTCGGAGAGCAGAATTTTAAACGCTGCTGTGACCTTTTCTTTTGTGGCTCCGCCACCGACATCGAGGAAGTTGGCGGGCGAGCCCCCATAGAGCTTGATAATGTCCATGGTTGCCATCGCCAGCCCAGCCCCGTTTACCATGCACCCAATGTTGCCATCCAGGGAAATGTAGTTGAGGTCGTACTTCGAGGCTTCGACTTCGCGCGGGTCTTCTTCGTGGATATCGCGCAACTCGCGAATTTCAGGGTGGCGGAACAAGCCATTGTCATCGAAGCTCATCTTTGCGTCGAGGACGAGCAACCGGTTGTCTTGCGTGAGGACCAGTGGGTTGATTTCCACGAGCGAGGCGTCGGTTTCCACGTACGCTCGATACAGGGACGCGACGAGGTTCACAAACTGCTGGATCGTTTCTTTGGGCAAACCGAGGCCGAAGGCGAGCTTGCGCGCTTGAAAGGCCTGAACGCCAACTGCTGGATCGACGGCTTCGCGCAGGATTTTTTCTGGGGCGCGAGCTGCCACTTCTTCGATTTCTACGCCCCCTTCGGAGCTTGCCATGACCGTAACCCAGCCCCGCGAACGGTCGAGCGTGAGGCCCAGGTAGAATTCCTTGGCGATCGCGCAAGCGGGCTCGATGAGTACCTTTCGAACGATACGGCCGGAGGGACCTGTTTGGTGGGTTACCAGCGGCTTTCCTAAAAGCCCGGCTACAAAGGACTCGAGTTCCTGGGCGTTCCGGCAGATTTTCACGCCACCTGCTTTTCCACGCCCCCCCGCATGAATTTGCGCCTTGGCCACGACCGGGTATCCCACCTCGTTACCCGCAGCGACTGCTTCAGCAGGACTGCTTGCAACCTGTCCAGCGGGAACCGATACGCCAAAGCGTTGGAGTACTTGTTTGGCTTGATACTCGTGAACGTTCACCGTCGCCTCCCCTCTCGTGAGTGGTTACGCCGCGGGGAGAAATTTCTCCATCGCCTCGACGAGCTCGCGGACGTGGGCAACGCTGGCTTCGAACGCCTTGCGTTCGGCTGGGGTCAAGTCGATCTCCACCACGCGCTCCACTCCGCCCGCACCGATCAGGACTGGAACGCCCACGAAGAATCCCTGCACACCGTACTCTCCCTCGAGCAACGCTGCGCAAGGAAGGATTTGCTTCCGGTCGAACAAATACGCTTCTGCCATTTGAATCGCCGCATGGGCGGGGGAGTAATACGCCGACATTTTCATCAGGTTCACGATTTCGCCGCCAGCTTGCCGGACCCGCGCCTCGATGGCGTCTAGCCGCTCCGGCGCAATCAAACGCTCCACGGGAATCCCAGCAACGTGGCAGTAGCTGCGCACGGGCACCATGTCGTCGCCATGGCCCCCCAGGACGATCGCTTCCACGCTTTGCACAGAGACGCCGAGTTCCCGAGCAACAAAAGCCCGGTAACGAGCAGAATCGAGCACGCCAGCCTGCCCAACCACTTTTTGCTTCGGGAACCCCGTGATGCGGTGCATGCAGGTGACCATGGCGTCCAGCGGATTGGTGATCACGATGACGAAGGCGTTCGGCGCTCGGTCGCGAATATTGCTCGCGACTTCCACCATGATCTTGGTGTTTACTTGTAGAAGGTCATCTCGGCTCATGCCTGGCTTGCGGGGCAGGCCGGCCGTGACGATGCATACGTCCGCGCCCTCGATGTCGTCATATTTGTTCGTGCCAATGATGTCGCAGTCGTACCCCTCGATCGGGCCCGCTTCGATGAGGTCCAGCGCTTTCCCTTGTGGAAGCCCTTCGACGACATCGAACAAAACGATGTCCCCGAGCCCTTTGAGGGCACACAGATGTGCCAGTGTGCCGCCAATCATTCCGGAGCCAATCAATGCGATCTTTTTCCGTGCCATGATACGTTGCCTCTCCCTCCTCGGCAGGTGCTGGGCGCGGCGCTCAGTGCATCGCACCCGGGAACCAAAGTGGGCCGCTTATAGCGAGAACGGCAAAATTGGGGCAAGGGTGTGAAGCCGCGTCGCCGGCGAACCCGGATCGATTCGTCTAGGCGCGGTCTAGGGGCTCCCGTGAGATGTTCGCTCGCGCACATGCAGGGCGATGACTCCGAGGCGGTCGGCAATGTTGTCTGGTCGCAGTCTCCAGGGCCCCACGAGATCCAACTGGGGTTCGACCAATGGATAAACCAAGCGTTCGAGCGTGACTTCGAATGCGCCACGCACAAGCACCTTGGCGGGTTGTTGTGGCGGCAGCAGTTCGGCCTCGAGCCCGAGCGGTGCGGGTGCGCGCGAGTTGCCTTCCCCGCCCGTGTCGACCACGAAGGCTGGAGCCGCTTCCCCGTTGAGGAACAGCGCAACGACATAGCGTTGGTGTGGAACCCACTCGGTGGTGTGAAATGTGAAGCTTTGGCGGCCGCGTGCGAGCGTGATGTGGATGCGGCCGCTTTGGGGCTCGTTCCACAAGAAGGTCCCCGTCTTGGGTGGACTGCCCGGCTGTACCCCGATGACCGGAACCGGTGGGCCGAGCGTGGTCCGCGCGACGAACCGAAGGTCGGGCTGGCCATCGTCGCCGACCGCAACAATCGTGATCCCGGTAAGCGCGGGCGGTGGAGCGTCCACGCATCCGCTGAAACAGGCAAGCAGCGCGAACGTGCTCACAAGCCAGAACACCGAGCGTCTTCGTAGGCGGCGGGCTGCGTAACGCACGCGTCGTCCAGGGTCCGACACCTCAGGTGAGAGCCAGGGACACCGCCGCAGCAAGCATGTCTTCGCGCTCAAAGACAGGATCCTCCGTTGCTCGCTCCTTCCAGCGGCGCTACCGCCTGGGCGGCGATGAAACTGACCGTCATCGTGCCTGTGTACAACGAACGCGCGACCGTTGGCGAGCTGCTCCGACGCGTGTGTGCGGCCGCATACGACAAGGAAGTTCTCATTTTTGACGATGCGTCCACGGATGGCACAGTAGAGGAGCTGCGCGCGCTGGGTCTAGAGCCGGGCGGTTCACCCTTGCGCATCGACGGTCCGGAGGGGCAGCGAAACGAGCTTCGCCTGTTCGTGCGGCGTACCAACAAAGGAAAGGGTGCCGCGGTTCGGGATGGCATTGCCCGGGCCACAGGGGAAATCGTTCTCATTCAGGATGCCGACCTGGAGTACGACCCTGCCGAGTATCCCATTCTCCTTCAACCAATTTTGGACGGCCGAGCGGACGTGGTGTACGGTTCACGCTTCATCGGCTCGCCGCATCGGGTGCTCCTATTTTGGCACTGGGTGGGCAATTTCCTGCTGACCTTTCTTTCGAACATGTTCACGAACTTGAACCTGACGGACATGGAAACTTGCTACAAGGCGTTCCGCACAGAAGTCGTGCGAGGGCTGCGGCTTCGATCGAACCGGTTTGGGATCGAGCCGGAAATCACGGCGAAAGTGGCTCGGCGCGGGGCAAGGATTTACGAAGTGGCGATTTCGTACTCGGGGCGGAGTTATCTCGAGGGAAAGAAAATCAATTGGAAAGATGGTCTTGCCGCATTGTGGACGATCTTGAAGTACAGCCTCGTTCCTGACGAGCGGTCGGCGGCGCCCCAGTTGGCTACTTTAAACCAGGCTCGCTCCCTCAGGCGTTACCATGCATGGCTGTACGAGCAGTTTGTCCCTTACGTTGGGCAGCGCGTGCTCGAAGTCGGAGCGGACACGGTCCACTGGACTCTCCACCTCCGCCACCCGCACGAGATTGTCGCAACGGATGCGGATCCGCGTTGCGTGGAACTTTTAGGGCGTGCTTTTGCGGATCAGCCGCGTGTCCAAACCGCCGTGTTCCCTCTTGGGGCTGCGTTGCCGCAAGAATGGGAGCAGCATTTCGACACAGTGCTTTGCTGGAACACCCTCGAACGCCTAGAGGACGACGTTCGTGCCTTGGAACGGATTTACGGTGCACTTCGGGATGGCGGTTCCTTGGTGTTGGGCGTTTCCGCGATGCCTCGCTTGTTCGGGGCGCTCGATCGCGCACTCGGATACCGTCGTCGATACTCGGAAGAGGAGATTCTGGAGAAGCTTCGGCGCGTGGGATTTGCAGTGGAGCGCGTCGTTTGGCTCGATCGCATCGGCGCGCTTGCGTGGTGGGTGAACAGCAAATGGCTCCGCCGTACGAAGATTCCGCGCTCGCAAACGCGGATCCACGACTGGGTGGTGCCTTGGCTTCGGTGGGAGTCGCGGTGGCGCAGCCGATGGGGTGCGTTGCTCATGGTGATTGCTAGACGACGAAGCGCACGCTCGTCAGCCGGCAACCACGAAAATGTACGCGGCCAGGACGAGTGTCACGAGCAGCCCAAGCAGAAGGATGCGGTCGAGTAGCTTCTCGGCTTGCTCTGGGGCCAAGTTGAAGGTCGATAGCCGCTCGCGCAAACGCGACCAGCGATTGGCCGCAGGCATGCCGTTGGCCGCCTCCCGCTCCGGCTCCCGATCGAGCACAGGAGGTGGGACTTCACGTCGCAATTCGAGTTTTGGATTTTCCGCCATCCGATTCATCGCTCGACTGCCGTCGGCGTTCCTTGCCTGAAAAATTCGCCGTAGCCAAGGGCCTCGAGAGCTTGGCGCTGGCTTTCGGTCAGTTCGTGTGGGGCGAGCTTGTCCGCCGCCGAGTGCCTTCTCCTCTCCAGATCCATGCGCCATCGTTGCAGTTCGGTAACCAGTGCAGCGGATGGGGGCGCGAGTGGGTGCTGTTCCAGGGGATCCTTGCCGAGGTCGTAATAGGCTAGTGTGCCAGATGCGCGATTGCGAATGAGCTTGCCGTGGTCCACAAGAAGTGCCTCCCACGCTGGGTCGTAGAGTGCCACTTCGGCAAAGACGTGCGCAAGAGGCTTCGTGGAGGGCCCAGGTTCCATGAACGGGCGCAAGGATCTCGAGCGTATGGCCGGCTCTTGCACTCCAGCGTAATCGAGCAGGGTTGGGAACAGGTCGGTGAGGGAAACGGGACCTTCAACGACGATAGACCGGGGACGGCCCGGCCAGTAGAACATCAGGGGAACGCGAATCAGCTCTTCGTACACGGTGTGGCCGTGGTCCAACCGGTCATGCTCGAGAAACTCTTCACCGTGGTCGGAGGTTACCACCAGGACCGTCTTTCCTGCCCAGGGATCGCGTTCGATCTCCTCGAGCAAGCGGCCAAATTCGCGATCGGCGTACGCCACTTCGCCGTCGTACAAAGCACGCAGATGTTTTCGGTCTGGTTCAGGTGCCTGCCGGCCCAAGATGGCGAGCGCAAACAGACTTTGGAACGAACCATCAACGGCGCCGCGGTAGTCTGGATCGTACAGTCGGTCGAACGGTGGAGGGGGTGTGTACGGAGCATGTGGGTCGATCGCGAACACAAACAGGAAGAGTGGCTTTGAACGCGGGCGCCGGAGTATGGCAAGCGCCCGGTCGACCACTTGTGCCGAAGTGGCAACAAGTTCCTGTGGCTCGATCGGACGCACTTGGGTGATCGGGTCGTACAATTCCACATATTCGTCGAAACCCTGTGCAAGTCCGAACGTTGGGGCGAGGTTTGGATTGGCCACAACGGCGGCGGTTTCGTAGCCCATGCGGTGGAGCTCCTCCGCAAGGGTGGGTAAATCCGCGCGTAAGCGGTCGAACCGTCCAACAGCTCCATGCACGGTGGGATATTCTCCGGTCAAGATCGACCCCACGGTCGCACGCGTCCACGACGCGGGCGCATAAGCCCGATGGAAGCGCGTACCCGCGTGCGCCACTTTGTCGAAGTTCGGTGTGTGAACTTGCGAATTGCCGTAGGCCCCTAGAGCGTCCGCCCGCAGGGTATCCACGATGTACAGCACGATGTGTGGAGCTGGAGATGCGCGGCCGTGTTCCCATAATGCCCAAGCGAGCAAACAAGCCAGGCCGATGCTGACGAGAGTGGCAGTTCTGCGCAGCGTCACCGACACACGAGCTCTCTACTGAAAGTCGTAACCGAGTGCACGCAAGCGCTCACGGTCCTCGTTGGAGATGGTCGCACGCGAGGCTGGTGGGCTTGGCTGCCCGAGGTGGCTTTGCAGGCGCTGGATCGTGGCGACTTCTGTGGTAGCTAGGTTTTGCGTTTCCTTGGGATCGGTGTCGAGCCGGTAAAGGAGAAAGTTCCCGTCCAAAGCCAAAATCAACTTCCAGTTGGCATCGATGATAGCCGCGTGGTGTACGGCGGGCGGGAACCGGAACAGCTCGGCGCGGAGCGGTCCTTCTTGGCCACGGGCGGAGAGCAAGTTTGGAGCAGGAAACGGGCTTGTGCCTAGGCCCGCGGTTTCCCAGACGGTGGAGGCGATACCGGTAACTTGAACAGGCGTTGGAATTTGCCCGCGCCGGCGGTCGGGAGTGCGGAGGATCAGGGGCACGTGGAGCATTTCCTCGAACAGCGTGCGGGCGTGAAGGACATCGCCATGGTCGCCGAATTCTTCTCCGTGGTCACTCACCACGACCACGACAAGGCCCGTGGGAGCGTGCTTCTCTGCTTCGCGGAGGAGAACTCCGATGGATGCGTCGAGTTCCGCCACGGCGCCACGGTACAAGTCTCGCGCCAGTGCCAAGATGGCCCGCGTGTAGGTACGCTCGCGAATTTGAATGTTGATGCCCTCGATTGCCTCCGGTGTCGGGAGATCTCCTTTCCAAAACTTACTCGCATGCTGGAGCTCCGGGATGTACGGCCAGTGCGGATCCATGTAATGGACGTACAAAAACCACGGCCGGTCACGAGGCTGTTGTTTTAGCCACGCGAGTGCTTCGGAACTTACTTCGCCCGCTCGGGCCTTGTCGAATCGGGGCGGCCCCGGGCCGCGTTGCCACTCGCCAAAGCCTCGATAAGTTGCAAACCCCCGTTCGAAGCCCAGTTCGGGTGCCATGACCGGATTGGCCACAAAGGCGGCGGTGGAATAGCCGCGTGCGCGCAGTTGTTCTGCCAGGGTAGGATCGTTGGGAGAGACATAAAGCTTTTCTCCAGGTTGGTACGTCAGCGGCGGACGACCCGAGAGGATGGCAGCGATCGTGGGTTGGGTCCAAGACGTCACCGAGTACGCGCGCTCGAACAATAGGTTTCCCGAGGCAAGTCGATCGAGCTCTGGCGACGGGTTTCCGCTAGCCCCGTAAACGCCCAAGGCGTCAGCTCTCAGCGTGTCGGCAACGATGAACAGGATGGAGGAGGGTGGGGCACTCCGCTGGCAGCCAAGAAAAAGGCAGCTAACGAGTGCACCAGATGCGAGGTAAGCCCACCCGAAGCGTGTCCCGTGCAGCAACTTCCCGCTTCCCCTAGGAGATAGGATCCTGACTGGACACTACCCGACTCGGCACAAGCACGTTGGGTGAAATTCCCTCGAGAAAGCGCGACACCTTGCCCAGGGTGACGCCTTGGAAGCGATCGAACACTTTTACTGGGTAAGTGATGTACAACTGATCCCGCGCACGGGTCACCGCTACGTACAGGAGCCTCCGCTCTTCTTCCAGGTCCTCTGGTGCGAGCGAGTGGGGAGCAGGAAAACGACCTTCGGTTGCCCAAATGACGAACACCGCCCGCCATTCGAGCCCTTTCGCTGAGTGGATGGTCGACAGGACCAAAAGCTCATTGTCTCCCTCAGTCGCCATGACTCCATCCACGCTATCCGTTGGCGGATCCAGGGCCATGTGGGTGAGGAACGCGAGCAAGGAGCGATGTTCCGACGCTAAGCCCACCAAGTGTTCTAGGTCCTTCCGGCGGCGCGGGTGGTCGTCCGGATATTGGCGCTCGAGAAGCGGCACGTAGTACCGCAGTACCTCGTCGGTTTGTTCTGCTGGGTTGGTCAAGCGGGATAGCCTCTCGAGCAAACTGGCTAAGCCGGACAAGCGTTCGCGCACGTCGCGTCGGGGGAAGGATTGCAGCGCGGCTAGTGGCTGCGGCTGGGCTTGGATCCATTGTTCGATCAGGGCGGCAGTCCGGGGGCCGATGCCCTCGAGAAGGAGAAGAACACGGTGCCACGACACGACGTCGAACGGGTTCGCGATCAGGCGCAAATGTGCGAGCAGGTCTTTTACGTGAGCCGATTCGACGAGCCGGTACCCGCCTCGTTTGACGAAGGGGATCCGGTGCTGTGCGAGTTCGAGTTCCAAGTCGAACGAATGGAAACTCGAACGCATGAGCACAGCGATGTCATTCAACGCGTACCCTTGTTCTCGTAACTCGAGAATTTGCTGGCAAACGAACTGCGACTGGCTGCGTTCGTCGGGCGTTGCCACTAAAAACGGTGGCTCGCCGCGTGTCCGGCGAGTAAACAGCTGTTTGCCGTATCCCTCGCGCGCTTCGGCCAAGATGGCATTGGCAAGATCCAAGATGGGCTGGGTGCTGCGGTAGTTCTCCTCGATGGTAACCACGCGCGCGTCCGGGAAGCGTTGCGGAAACTCCAGGATGTTCCTGAAGTTGGCGCCGCGGAACGAGTAGATGCTCTGCGCATCGTCGCCGACCACCATGACGTTGCGGTGAGCCTGGCCGAGCCAGTACACGATGTCGGCTTGGACACGGTTGGTGTCCTGGTATTCATCCACCATGACGTAGCGATGAGTTTGGGCGATCGTGTGTCGAACGTCAGGATGTTGTTCGAGCAGCGCGCGCAGGAAGAGGAGCAAGTCGTCATAGTCCAAGAGGGCGTGCTCACGTTTGTATCGAGCGTAGGCGCGAGCGAGCTCTTCGATGGCCGATGCGTGATCGAGAAAATGGGGGTAGAGTTCTGTGAGGACCTGCAGGATGGGCTCCTCTTTGTTGGCGCTCATGCTGAGGACTTCTGCCAGAGCGTCCTTGCGCGGGAACCGCGTGGCGCTGCGGTCAAAACCGAGCTGTGTCCGCAGGCGCTGCAAAACATCCTCCATGTCGCCGCGGTCGAGAATGGTGAAGTGCGACGGCAGGCCGAGCGCTGCGCCGTAGCGTCGCAGCACGGCGTTGGCGAACGAATGAAAGGTGCCGCCTTGCACGGCGCGACAGCGGCCGTCCAAGAGTGCGGCCGCTCGGTGGAGCATTTCTTCCGCGGCCCGGCGTGTAAACGTGAGCAACAAGATGTGCTGCGGTGCTACGCCGCGTTCGACGAGGCGCGCAACTCGGTATACGAGGGTGCGAGTTTTGCCAGTGCCAGCACCAGCAACCACGAGCAAAGGCCCTTCGAGCGTGCGTACTGCCTCCAACTGAGCCGGGTTGAGGGCCTTCTCGTAGTCAATCCGGTAGGGTCCCTCCGCAATGGAAGTCGGCGACCGCAGGACGAACTCTTTAATTCCCGACATGCTGCACCCGTGCGACGCCGCCGCTAAGAAAGAGATCCCGATCCGCACCGGTAACTACGGCGACCCATGAGTAACGACGAACGCGAGCACTATAGCAACCGGCCCTGGTCGGACAACGAGCGTGCGAGAATCGATCTCGATCTCCGCGGCGTCCGCTGCCCGATGAGCTGGGTACGCGCGAAGTTGTGTTTGGAAGAGTTGCACCCCGGTGCGGTTCTGCGTCTTGTGCTCGACGATCCCAAAGGCGCGGCGGACTTGCCTCGGGCAGCCGAAGCTGAGGGATACGCGGTCGTCGAGGTGTTGCACGACCCACAGGCACAGGAATGGCAGATCGTGATCGAGGTGTAAGGGGCGTGTCTGGAGCGGATGTCCGCGGGTGGTCCCGAGCTGCGCACGGGGACGCGGGCTGCTTGTCGAACGCCGCCACCGGTTGCGGGCCGCGTTCTCGGAAGCCTGCGACTAAAAGGTCCTCGCTGTAGAAGGGTCGGGCTCAGGCCGTGTTGCTCGGCAGATTCCGAAACCGCGTTGCTGCAATTGCCTCCGACTGCCTTCGAGCAAAGGCGGCTGGCGTGCTGCGCGGGCGGAAAAACAGTCTTCGCCTAACATAGCCTGCAGATGGAATTAATCGGTTGCTTCGTGCCGTCGCGGCTGGTGAAATGGCGGTACCGTGATCCAAAGAGAATCTGACGCCATCTTACGCAAGCAGCGGTTTTTGCTGATTCGTTACGTGCTCATTCTTGCGACGGGCGCGTTGGCGTTTCTCGAGCTGGGGAAGGACGCGTCGCCTTTACCCCTGGCGGTTCTCATTCTTGTGGCACTGGCCTCGAATATGGTGCTGAGTTCTGCGCCACCGTTTAGTTTCTTCGACGCTCGCACGCAGGCGCCGGTGCTTGTCGGAGATACGGTGATGATCTCGTTTGCGTTGCTGTTCACGCGGGCCAGCCAGGAGTCATTTCTGTTTTTCTTTTTCGT
The DNA here is from genome assembly GCA_964534275.1 of uncultured Binatia bacterium (SeqCode). Classification (GTDB taxonomy): domain Bacteria; phylum Desulfobacterota; class Binatia; order HRBIN30; family HRBIN30; genus HRBIN30. The sequence continues at coordinate 94,490 of CAZHQG010000007.1, forward strand.
GCTCATCATGGCCGCCAAGGTGGAGAACTTTCTTTTACTTGGCGTGGGCGGGGCGCTGATTGGTGTGGCGAGCTTCTTCATTGCCGATGCGGGACCAAGTATGGTTTCCCCCAGTCTTATGCGGATCCCGTTCTTGTTCGCTACGGCAATTTTCTTTGGCTACGTCGTACTGCCGGAACGGACCGGAGAAATGGTCCCGCTCGTGCGGCAGGCAAGTGCAGCGGCCCGATTGCGCTCGGCAGCTTGAGTGTGCGGATTCCTCCTCGTGCCTGCCCCAGCACACCTGCCGTGATGCCAACCTTCATGGCAGCAGTGCGTTGTGCAAGTCTGGAAGCCACACAAGCGCGGAGTGTCGGTGCAGGTTGAGTGTTCGCGCTGAGGAGTGTAAAAGGGCGTACCCACGCTAGGAATCGAGGAAGGAGACAATTTGGCGTTTCGCGGACGAGGCCCACGGTTCATTCCCCCCCCGCCTGACCAACACCGGATCAACCGGTACATTCGTGCTTCACAGGTTCGATTGATCGGGCCCGACGGAACGCAACTTGGAATCGTTCCGATCGAAGAGGCCCTCCGGCGCGCAGAAGAGGCGCAACTCGACTTGGTCGAAGTTGCACCCAATGCCGACCCACCCGTGTGTCGCATTATGGACTACGGGAAATACAAGTACCAGCAGCACAAGAAAGAAGCCGAAGCGCGCCGCAAGCAGGCAACCACGACGGTGAAAGAACTACGCCTCGGGTATCGGACCGACGTGGGGGATCTGGAACGGCAAATCCAAAAAGGGCGGGAGTTTTTGCTGGAAGGCGACCGGGTGAAATATGTCTTGCGCTTTCGCGGGCGGGAAATGGCATACCAGGAACGGGGGCGCGAGAAGCTGCAAAAGGTTTGCGACGCGTTAGCGGATATCGCCCAGCCAGAAGGCACGCCGAAAATGGAAGGGCGCATGCTGAGCGTGGTGCTTGCTCCGCAGGCGAAGAAGAAGGGGAAGAGCGCCGCGTCTACGGCATCCCCGGGAGGAAGTGGGACGGAGCGCTCGCAGACTGCTGAGGGCTCGTCGGGCTCCTCGTAGTCGCCCGGGTAGACCGTGTTTGGGCTGCATCTGCAGCGGCGCTCCGCAAGTGGTCAACGGCTGCGGCCCGCTGCGCTGTGGCGTTTGGCGTAGCGAGGCGTCCCCTTGGAATTGAAAACCTTTGGCTGGCGCTCGCTCGAGGAAGGCCGGACGACAGCGGCGGGGGGCGGAAAAGGGGCCAAGGGTCTCAGTGGATTACCGGACCAGGCAGAATCATCACTCGATTGCCTCGAACGGCGAGGCGACCAGAGGCCCACAAACGTACCGCGGCAGGATACAGTCTGCGCTCGACGGATTGCACCCGAGCAGCCAACGTCTCCGGTGTGTCGTCGTCCAGCACGGGAACGCATTCTTGAAAAATGATCGGTCCGTGGTCGTACTGGTCGTCCGCGAAGTGGACGGTACAGCCGCTGACTTTGACCCCCGAGGCCAATACTGCGCGGTGCACGTGTACGCCGTAAAACCCTTGGCCACAAAACGAGGGAATGAGTGCGGGGTGAACGTTCAGGACCCGGAACTGATACCGGCCGCGAAGCTGGAACGGCGACAAAAAGCCGGCCAAAAGCACCAGGTCAATGTCCACGCGATCCAGCACTGCGTGTAGGGCATCGTTGAAGGCGTCGACCGAAGCGTAATCCTTGCGCGGCACCACTGCGTGAGGCACGCCCGCCCGACGTGCCCGCTCGACGCCAAACGCATCGGGACGCGAGGCAACAACCAGCTCGATGCGCGCGTCCAGGTCGCCCCGCGCGATCAAATCCAGGAAATTCTGTAACGTGGTGCCGCTGCCAGAAAGCAGCACCGCAAGCCGCACCGTGCGGCCACCAGTGCCCGGAACCACGTAGAGTTCGTTTCCCGTCATTCCTCGCTCTCACGAATCTCTAAAACAATTGCCTGCAAGATCAGCTCGAAGCCGAGCAAGAAGGGCAGTACGCTCAGCATCACAGTGCCAGTGGGGGCAGGACGTCCGTGGTAAATCGAGAGTACCCAATGCCAGACGCCAAACGTGAACCCGAACAGCAGGAGGGGCACCCCGAGCAGCCAAAAGACGGCAATCGGAGAAAAATCGCGCAGCACGTACTTTTCCCAGATGCGCTTGCAGAGCCCCCGAAGGAGTCGAGGGGGAAACGTGAGCAGCACCTTCCAAACCTGCAAGTGCGACTCCTCGTCTCCATACCGTGCCGGAATCGGAATGTCCTTCACGCGTACGCCAAGGATGTTCAGATGAATCAGCATGTCGTTTTCGAAGAAGAAATCCTTGGCAATGTGGTCCGTGGGAAGTTTCCGGAAGATGTCTGTTCGAATGGCTACAAACCCGTTCTGGGGGTCGAAAATCCGCCAATAACCAGAGGCGAGCTTGGTGAGGAAAGTCAGAAGAACATTGCCAACCAGGCGGACGGTCGGCATTTGGCGCAAGTGGTCTGTGTGTAAAAACCGATTTGCTTTGCTGTAGCCGTAGCTCCCGTGAACCAGAGGTTCGATCAAGCTCTCGAGGTAGTTTGTGTCCATTTGGCCGTCGCCGTCCACTTTTACCAAAATGTCTGCGCCGAGCTCTGCGGCATGCGTCATCCCCGCAAGTGTCGCGGCTCCCACGCCGTGCGGCCCGGGGTTACGGATCACGGTCACGCGGTCACCGCCTGCCGTGCTCGCCACCTGAGCGGTCCCATCGGTGGAGCCATCATCGACGACAACGACGTAGTCGACGTACTGCGGTAAGTCGCGGAGCACGGTGGCGATGTGCTCCGCCTCGTTTCGTGCGGGAATCACGGCAGCGATTTTGTGCCCCTCGAACATCCGCCGGCGGCGATTAACGGAAAACCCCCAAACTTTCTAGCGAAGGCGGGCCGGCGTCCATAGACGACCATGAGTGCAATCGCTGGGGTTTGTGCGGGCTTGCCTCCTGCGGCGATGTTTTCGTGCTACTTCGCGTGAGAGCGACTCGGAAGCTCCAGGTGCGGTTGATGCGAACGGCTTTGCGAGGCGGAGCCCCTCCAACAACGCACACGCAGTGGGTCGCGCCAACGCCCGGCTCCGCGTTGCCTTGTAGAGGCTAGAGTTGCACGGTTCGCGTACAGCTCGGAACCGTTCGGAACTGAAAAGCGGCTGTAAGGCACCGTCTTCCGCCCGCCCCGCGTTGCGCGGACAAGATACAAGTTTTAAAGAGACGTCGGTTTTCGGACGAAAAGGAGGGCTGCGATGTATCGAGCGATCGAATTGCCACCATGTGGGCCGCGTGAGTCGATTCCAACGAAGTTCGACACCATCTTCGATTGGGGGTACGAGTTTCGCCGCGAAGAGTTGGTGCGACTCTACGAAAAAGGCAAGCGGCTACAGTGGAATGCGACCACGGACATCGACTGGTCGATCGACGTCGACCCGGAGCGTTTGCGCCAGGAAAACATCGATGCGTTCGATGCGGTCCTCAATCCTCCGCAAAAACTCGATGTTGCGACCCGGCGCAAACTGAAGCATCACATGGATGCGTGGATGCTCTCCCAGTTCATGCATGGAGAACAAGGTGCGTTGGTGGCCACGGCGCAGCTGGTCAGTGCAGTGCCGTTTACGGAAGCGAAGTTCTACGCTGCGAATCAGGTAGCCGACGAAGCACGCCATGTGGAAGTGTACCGGCGCTACCTCACCGAAAAGCTGGGTCTGAGCTACCCGGTGAACCCACACTTGCATACGTTGTTGGAGCAAATCATCCGGGAATCGCGCTGGGACATGGTGTACCTCGGCATGCAAATTATGGTCGAGGGATTGGCGCTTGCCGCCTTTGGGCTGATGCGGTTTATCCAGCCGGACGAGCCGCTCATTCAGCAAATCACGGCGTACGTCATGCGTGACGAGGCTCGCCATGTGGCGTTCGGGGTTCTCTCTTTAGAGGACCTCTACACCAAAGAAATGTCGTCTACCGAGCTCAAGGAGCGGGAAGAGTTTGTCATCGAGGCAACGGTGCTCATGCGTGATCGGCTGCTGATGGGAGAGGTGTGGGAGCGCATCGGGCTCGATCCGAAGATTTGGCTCCCATGGTCGCTGAGCACGCCCTTCATGGTGGGCTTTCGGCAAATCTTGTTTTCCAAAATCGTTCCCAACTTGAAGCGGTTGGGCCTGCTAACCCCTCGGGTGCGAGAAAAGTTCCAGGAGCTTGGCATCTTGGGATACGAGTCGATGCCAGATTCGACTCAGGAGGAGGAAACGGCGGTTCCCCCAGCATTGCTGCAGTTTTTCTTCCAGCTCCAGGCCGCCGGTGCCAACCTCACTCCGCCAACGCCCGTGTCGCACCAGTAAGGTGCTGCAACAGGCTTCGCAGCGCAGGGTCTTCGCTTCGCTGGGCAGCACTGCGGAGACGCTGAAGCTCCGCCTCAGGAAGCCGTCCTGAGAGCTGAGCGAGGTGCGCGATCGCAATGGCTGCGTGGTACTGCCACTCGTGCGATTGGGTTTCGAGCAATCTAAGGAAGGCGGCGCGATAGCGGGTGTCGGCAGGGCGTCCGCGTAGGTGCCAAAGTGTGCGCAGCGCGGCGTGAACACGCTGCTGGTCTTGACGGAGGAGGGGAAAAAGTATGCCTGCAGGTGCTCGATCCCGCCACGAGGACCCACGCCGTTCGACGAAAAACACGTACCGCTGACCCTCGAGAGGCGTCGTTTGCACCCGCAGACGCAACCGAGGTGGCATCTCGATGCCACACCACGAGATAGGATCCAGGAGCACGACCACGCCACCTCCTCGTTCATCAGCCTCCGTGTTGCCTGTCCGCCCGGCCACCACGCAGTCGCTGGCGCGAAGGAGATCCAGTAACACCGGTTGTAGCGCGGAAATGTGCGCGTACGCGAGCGCCGGCGCCAATCCAAGGAGCAGCGCGACGGTTAAGAGCCGGAGCCAAGAGCAAACGTTCTGCGACATGCGGCGTTGGCCTTCATTTCGTCCGTGAATCCCAGCAAATTCAGAACGGTGCAGTTCACAGCCGCGGCGATGTCGATCCCGACGGACAAGCTTTCGTGGTAGTGGGAAGGAACACGCCGACCAGGGAAGTTCGGATCGTAGGACTGTCCCTGACAGGGGTCGCGAGCTTCTTCGTCGATCGACGGCGCCGGGTAAAAGTCGTAACCCGGAACAACGTAACCAAGCTCGTCAGGCGACAGGCCAAGAAAAATCCGGTAGGGTGCTCTGAGGTAATTCACCAGGGCAGGTTCGAAGGGTGCACCGGTGTGCGCTTGGGGACAGTCGCGGCGGTGGTGCGTTTCCACGCCGTACACGAGTTCGGGAAACACCTCGCCCGGAAGGGTCACGATTTGCACTTGAGGCCGAGCTTGGTGGTCGAGGAGCTGGAGCACTTGTTGCTCCATAGGCACGCAGATCCCTGTTCCTGGGGGACAGTGATCTTGGCGAAAGATTTCTTCATCGAGATCAAGCAAACCAATTTGGTTTGCGAAGAAGAAGAGAGCATTGGAGCCAGCCAAGTAGTAACGAGTTTGCCGCAGGTCGAGTGACGTCACTTCGACGTCTTGGCCTTGATTGCGGAGGGCGCGGACAGCTGCGTCCCCGACAACCTCGCCGATGCGCTGCGTCCGTGCAAAGCTGAGGTCGTCGCGTCGATCGAACTCATTGCCGCCGGTACCCCGAGGGTCGGCGTTGCCCACACAGGTGTCGCCAACGATTTCCACCGCACCGAGGTCGCCAGAGAAATACACGGCAGTACCCCCAAGAGCCTGTTCTACTCGCGCGCGAATGAATCCGGGAAAGTCGGAGCTTACGTAGAGGTTGCGATCCTCTAACGACTCCGGGTGCGTGTTCCAATTGATCAGGGTGGCCACCGTGCTGTTGTCCTCCGCGACAAACTGCAGGATGCGGAGTTCGTCGTCGAAAAACCAAGGCGGGCGACAGCGTGTGCGCACCTGTAGCCCGCGCAGGTCAAGGTCGAGTCGGGGATTGGTCACCGCCGCTCGCACCCGTACGGGGCGCATCGATTCTGGGCGCGCCGCCTGCTGGATTGCGCGGGCCACCTGGCGGTCGACGAACTGCAAGTACAGTGGAAACTTCCCATCGCGGAACGCCTCGGCCCCCCACAAACCGAGGGCGTCCGGCGCCTCGTGATTGTGCGTACTGGAATACAGGAACGCATCGATTCCGAGGCTCGGATCGACTAGGGCTTCAGCGTGCGCAAATCCGTAGTACCTGCCGTGCTTGAGAGTGCCAACGAGGTCCACGCTGACTAACGCCACCTTCGTGTCGCCGGCTTCTAGCACCAGGGCTCGGGCCCAAATGTCATCGTGGCACCCGAGAGCAATGCGATTGCTGCCGAAACCGGCCAGGAAGATGCCGTCGTACTTTGTGCGAGAACTCGCATCGAGCTCCGAGTTGCGAGGATCGTTCACGTAAAGCTCACCGAGGTCCCAGCGTCCGTTCCCGTTTTTGTCTTCGAACGTTTCCCCCCAAACACCGGTGGCGGTGATAGGACCATCCCAGTCGGGATGTTCGCCGCAGGGGGTGATCGGGACGGCTGCGACGCCGACGCGTAAAGGAGGCGTTGTTTGTAAGGGTCGCGTCGGTTCGCCGTCGTCACCGCACGCAGTGAGGAGCAAGGGAAACAGAGGCAGGAACGACAGTATTTTCGCTCGGATGGCGCCCATACGCGCGACGACTACTCGACGTGGCGCGGCCAAGTCAACTGCATCGGGTTTGCCACCGCGCGCTCGTAAGCACCAAAAACCAGTGGGGACCACGGGCCGGAGACCCTTGGGAATGATCTAGGCGAACAAACTCTCCGCCTCTTCTGTTCTCATACTGGGTGTTTGGTTTGGATGGACTCGCCCTGGCTTTGCCGGTGGCTTTTCTTTTCCAGGATGTGCGTGTAATTGCAGCACCGATGGCTGAGTTGTGTAACGCATGCGGCGCCTGTTGTCGGGTCATTTACGTCGACCAATCCCCCGAAGAGATTCGTGCGATTGCGCAGCTGACGCGCGTATTGGGAATTCCGTCGGACATGCAATTCGCTGCGGAGCACTGGCGGCCGCTAACGCGTGAAGAAGCGATGGTTCGAAATCCCTTCTACACTCGCCAACTTCCCGCCGATGCTCATTTGTACACCTGCGATCAATTAGGCGAAGATGGGCGCTGCCAGGCGTACGAAATTCGGCCGTTGGTGTGTCGCGGTTACCCTTGGTATGGCGCGAAACCTGAAGCAATTCCTTTGGCGGACCCAGAATGCGGCTACAAAGCGGAGCTCCCCGCGGCTCCGAGCGACAATGCCGGGAGGAAGGCCAAACGAAGGCATGCCCCCGACGCGTGAAACTTATACACGGCGGTTTGGAGGGGGCTCCAAAACATCTTCACCCCGCAGATCGGTGAGCAGCCGAGCCGCTTCGTGACGCACTTCGACGAGTTTCGGGTGTTGGAGGATCCATTCGAGCAAGACTTCCACGCGCCGAATCCAAAGTTCGGCTTCCTCGGCAGCTTGCCGGTCAGGCACGTGCTCCAAAGCTTGCTCTAAGGTGCGGTTCACTGACATGTTTCTGCATTGCCCTCGTGTCGCGGAGTACTCGCTTTTTCAGGTTTGCGGGAAGCATTCCTTCAATAAAAGACCGGCGAGGTCGTCAAGGGTGGAGTTCTACCTGACAGGCTGGGCGGCGCGCGGCATTTTGAGGTTTGCGATGGTCTCGCTGTGGGCGGTGATTCTGAGCGTACTTCTTGCGGCTTGTGGCGCCCAAATGCCTAACAGCCTAAACCTCCCCGAGGTGCGCGAGGTGCGGATTGCCGAAGCGCAAAACGGAGTGGGGATCGGAGAGCGGGTACGCTGGGGCGGAACGATTTCTACGGTGGTCGTCCGGCAGGACGAAACGTGCATGCAAATCGTGGCGCGGCCGCTCGATGAGCGAGCTCGCCCCCGGCTGGTAGACCGCAGCGACGGGCGATTTTGGGCATGCAGCCAAGGATTTTTAGACCCCGAGATCTATGCTCGCGGTCGATCGGTCACGGTCGTCGGGCGGTTGACGGAGGTGCGGGAGGAAAGGATTGGCGAGCGCCCATATCGTTTCCCGGTTGTCCGAGTCGAGCAATTGGTGTTGTGGCCGCGATCGGCACGGACCCAGGTGCGCTACATCACTCCTGGTTGGTACTGGTGGGATCCCTGGTTCTGGGGACCACCGTACGTGCGCCCTCGATAGGTCGGAGCGCTCCCCTCGTTTTGCGAGCCCAGGTAGCAGACGGAGTGCGGCTCCGAACATCTGGGCCGGACAGACCGTGCAACCGGTTCGAGCCGCAATCACGCCCGCGGTCGGTCGCCGGTAGGTTCGAATCCGCCGGGAACGTGTTTGCGCAGTAGGTTTTCCGGCTGCAACAGATTCGTCAGGGGTTTTGGAGGAACCGCAAAGGAGCGTGGCCTGTCAAACCCCGGCACGCGGCGGCGTTTTTTTGCGCTGCGAAGTGCGTTCGGTTCTCTGCACGGGCTTCCCTGTCGCGGCTGCAATGGCCGACAGAACGTCGCTTGCCGGATGCACGCGCATGCGGAGCGTGGGGCCGTAATGCAAAACGAACGAGTTCACTGCTTCGACCGAGTCCGCCTCGAAAATCGCGATGCCCCGGAACGCTGGCTGGTGATCGGGCCACACATACTCGCCGAGAAAACGGAACCCTTCGGGCATGTGCTCGGACCACTCGAGGCGTTTAGCAATTGCAGCGTCAAGATCCTCCCAAGTGAGCTCGTACTCGGCAACGAACAGCATTGTGTCTCCTCGGATGAACTGGACTAACTCGCAGCAGCCTGCATGCGGGTGGCGGGCTTCGCGATCGCGTGGCGGGATTGCCTGGCCTTCGCCCTTCTTGAGCGAGCGGCAAGCCAGCGGGCCATGGGTTCCCAAACTTGCGTTGGTGCTTGCGAGCCAGCGAGGATGCCCATGTGCCCGGCGGGCACAAGGAGAAATGTTTTGTCTTTGCTCCCGACCTTGCCTAATAGGGCTCGCACTGCCGCCGGTGGGGCAACTTGATCGGTCTTTCCAGCGAACACGAGAACGTTACTGTGCACGTTGCGCAAATGCACGACCTTTCCACCCAGTGTAAGCTGCCCCCTCGCCAGCTTGTTTTGCTGCATAAACTCGCGAGTGAACTGGACAAATGCATCCCGTGGGTAGTCGATGAACTGCCCGACCCACTGATTCATCGCATCGAAGCCGGTGACGTACTCGTGATTCCAAAGGTTCAAAAACAAGTCCGTGTACCGCGTGAGATTTTTCATGGGCGTGAGCAACCGAAATGCTGTGCTCGACAGGCCTCCGGGCACGTTCCCTAACGTATGGGCGAGCGTTTCGACTTGCTTGCCCGCCAGTTTGGCTACCCACGCCAAGATCCCCATTTTGCTCATGTCTACCGGAGTTGCGATGCACACGATATTCCGCACGTCGTGGTCGCCCTCGGCTGCCACGTACATGAGACAGAACACTCCGCCCATGCAGTAGCCGAGGAGGGACAAGGTCTCGACGCCGGAGTCCTCGCGCACGGCTCGGCACGCTGCTGGCAGCCACTCGACCACGTACTGGTCGAGGCGAACGATTTGATCGGCTTCGTCAGGTTCGCCGAAGTCCACCACGTACGGTTGAAAGCCGCGTTCCAGCAAAAACGCGACAAGGCTCCGGCCAGGATACAGGTCGTAAATAAAGGGCTTGACCATCAAAGGCGGCACTAGGACGATCGGTACCGGATAGCGTTGTTTCACCGACCCGAGGTGGTACCGGCGCACTTCCAGCTTGCCTTGATGCAAAATGGTAGTGTACGGGGTGCGACCAACCACAGTTTTGGGATCGCGAAGAAGCCAATCGAGTCCGTTTAAGAATCGCAGGAGTGCGCGCTGGGCTTCGATGCGCCCTCGCCAATCACCCCGCTGAAGGAGAGTACCGATCATGTGGAAAGGCACCGTAAGCGCAGTGTGGCACCTTGTCAACGCAACGAGCCTGCGGTAGCGCCAGCGCACACGTGTGCGCCGTCCGGGCTCTACCGCGAAAGGGAATTTTGGGTTGTCATTTGACGCGCCATTGCGCAGGATGGTAGCCATGATGGCATTTGGGGAAGAAAACTCGCAACGCAACGGGAGGGTGGGCGCAGCTCACTGCGGTGCGCCGTGTGCAGTGATGGACGGGAGACCATGAGAAGAACAGGATCGGAGATCGCGTCGGTTTTGCTGATGTGTTGGATGCTTGGTGGATGTGGCACGGAGTCGAACTTGGATGTCCGTCATCCACCTCCTCCGACCGCACCCAGGTTGCAGGTTCGCATAGGTGGCCAAGTGCGGATGCCCGATGGCCGCGTGGCTTACCAACCGAAGTGGCTCGGGTGGATCAGCGAGGCCTTGATCCAGCGGGCGGAGGCATTGCTGGCCGCCAACGTGCAACCCGTCGGGCCGGGTGTGCGGGTATCGTTAGGTGTTTTGCGTGCAGATGGTTCCATCGAAGGGCCGCTGGCTACTGCCGCAACCGCTCAAAATGGTCGCTACCAACTGGCGCTACCAGACGGCCGGGACCCGGCGTCGGTATGCCGGTACGTGGTGTACGTCGGGGAAGCAAGCAATGGCACGCTGACGCGTGCACTGGTGACCGCAGCGGATGACGCGCAGGACATTGACTTTCAAACCGAAGCTCTTGTGCGGCTCCTTTTGGACCGTGCGGCTGCCGGGTTTGACTTGTGTGCTGCAAACGTCACCGAACTACGCGCGCTCACGAGTAGGATTCGTGCATTGCCGGACGTTGTCGTTGGCGTGAACGCTGCCGATGTGAACTTGAAAGCCCGGCAAATTGCCGGCGCGGACGAGGTGCTGCAATCGTTGCTCGACCAGGCGCTCGCACCTACACCAACGCCTGTGCGCACCCCACGGTATACCTTCACCGCTAGCCCCACGCGTACGTCCACCGCCACGCGCACCGCGACGCCGACGCGTACGCAAACGCCTACCCGCACGAATACCCCAACAATCACGCCGACTCGCCCACCAACACGTACGCCGACCCCAGGTGCGCCAACGGCAACTTCGACCGCTTCCCCCGCTTCGACGGGCGTTACGCCGGGTGCTCCCTCCCCAACCCCCACGGCAACCGCCACGCAACCCGCGGAGGAGGAACTCGTGCGGACCTGCACGCTACGCCCAGGCACGACAGCGTCGCGGGTGTTCGTACAACTTCCGGAGTTCGGGCTTTCGATCAACTTGTCCGGACGCCAGGAGTGGCGCTTCGCGCCTCCAGATGAAAATGGCGTCCGGCAAATAACCGTTCCTCGAGAGGGGACGGTGTTCAATCGGGTGAGTTTGCCGGTAGGTGCCGGGTTTGCGTGCGTTCGTTTGTCTGCAGATAGTTCTGGGTTCGTGGACTGCGACGGTGGCACGGTAGGCTACAACACGCTCATCGAGCAGGACCACAATACCACGAATCCTCCAGGACCTAACGGCGGCTTGCCGCAAGATCCCGAATGTACTGCTACTGCCACACTTCCCGACGGGCAGGTGAGCCGTGCGACCCTAGAAGGCTCTGGCGACCCACATCCTGGCGTGTGCCGCAGTCCTGTGAAGGCCACGCGCACGGGCGAGTTCCCTGCCGGGGGGATGCTGCTGTACGAGAATTTGTGTCTACGCATCCAGGAACCTGGGAGCATGGACCCGTGCCCGCCGGCCACCGAGCCCTGCGATCCGGAGGCAGGGGAGCTTGCGCTCAGTGGCTCGATCACTTCCGGTACGACGGAGGTGGTCATCTATGACCAGGGAAATACCGACAAGGTTATGCGGGACGCTACCGCGCAGTGTGGCTCCGTGCCTTGCGTGGCCAAGGTCGTGGGCGCGCCGTTCCCTTGCCAAGCGATCGAATCCGGCGATTTGAGCAGCGGCCGCCTTGGATTCGGGTTCCCAGTGCTGGACGTGCCTCTGCTGAACTCCCACTTCGATCTCATCGGAATCCTGTCCGTCATGTGCCAACCCCCTCCAACACCAGCGCCCTGAACGCACAGAAAATTGGGCAGCTTCGATGTGCGACCCAGACAGCCGGGTTCCTCGAATGCTTGCGCGCCATCCATCTGCGGATGCGCGCGTGCCGGGGCACTTGGCACTTTGGCTTTACGTTGGAGGCCAGGGTAGCTTCCCTTCCACTCACAGTTCACGTTCAATCGTATAATCAGGCGCGGCGTTGTTTGGGCACGGACGCGATGGCAGGGGCGACCCGAAGGATCGCCCCTGCCACCGCAATCCAATCGCACGACGCCCTCCTTTCACGCCTAGACTTTGCGGAGGTAGGGCCACTCATCGGGTCCTTAGGACGTTCTAGGGGCGTGAATCTCTATGTCTGCAAGGGGGGACGGTGCGTGGCTCTGATTCCAGCATGCCTTGCTAAGGCCACTCGCATGTCCCGCACGTGATGCGGGAGTAGCCGGTTTTCAGGAACGCTGGCTAACCCCTGGCCAGGGGTCGTCCCGTGTCGACGGCGAGCCGGAAAGCTGCGTCTTGTAATCGTGAGCGCGTCCCGAGAAATACGGCGCACTTTGTACCCCTAGCTTTCGCGCATCGGTAGGTGGTGCCCAGGCGGAAATTCATCTCGAATGCGGTGCTGGTCAACTCTTGGAAGCTGCGGCGCGGGTACGCGAGAGGATCAGGAACGGCGGTCGAGCCAAGCAATTTCGCCAAGCTGAAAAGGATCGCGCTGTTGTTCTTCGCGGGAGCGACGGTCCATCACGGCTACCCGGCAGACCGTGGTTCCCAGCCGCAGAGCTTCGTCTGCTAGTCGCTCGGCTAGATACTGCAGAGCCGTGGTGCCACCCGTAAGATTCACGATGACCTCGGATGCTTCCAGCAAGATCCCACGTGTGCGTTCGGCGAGCTGGTCTGCCTCGCGGAACGCTTGATACGGATCGTCGAAAAGTTCCGTCGCCACCGTCGTCGGTGAAACGCTTGCAGCTTGCAAGGCTCGCCCCAGATTCTCGGCAGCTTCTTTCGAAGTCAGGACCAGAACCGAGTCCGGCTGCACATGTCGAAGTGCGGAAAAGAGCGCTCCAGGAGAACGCCCCAGTGGCGCGATGAGCAGGCGAGAGCGAGCTGGAAAGTGCACTGCGATGGCGCTTGCCCGATCGAGTAGGGAGCGGCCGAGTGCGAGGAGTTTCCCCATCCCCTCGGGCGTGACGCGAACACGCTCCTTCTTCATACCGGCGTGAGCCAGAAGGTTTCGTTGCTCGGAGATCTTGTCCCAAAACGCAGCGAGGTCACGATGCAAGTCGGAGAGGCGATCGGCATCGCACTTCGCTCGGTAGCTCAGAGCACTGAGAAAACGCTCGGCGGGTTTTCTCGCGTTCCGATAATCGAGCCAGTCCGCGATGTTTCCCCGTCGCCAAAGAATGACGTTCACCACCCACTCGCGCATGGCCTCGAGCGCGTTCGCGTAGTCGAAGTGCTCAGAGGCCCATTCAATGAACTGCCATTGCCGGCGTAACTCGGCTTCGTCCAACGGGACCTCGTGTTTCGTGGAGAATTTCTGGGCCACGGCCCAAGATTGAACGGTCTCGGCCAGCCCCTGCGCGGCAAGGACCGCCGCGTCCATTCGTGTTTCTGCTTGCTGCAATGCGTCGAGGAGATTGCGCGCCGCAAGTCCAGCCTCGATCGGCAGACCGTATGCCAGTACCGGTGCCAATGCCTCCGCCGCATCTCGGATAATGGACACGTGCCGCCCCGAACGGGATTTTTGGCTTCCTCGCACGAACAGCGTGCGGACATGGCTGCGGAGGGCCTTCGCGAGCGACTGTGCGCGCCCGGTTTCCCGCAGGGCCGCCAAGGCTTGGTACCATTGCAGGAGCTCGAAGAAGGGAGTGACGTCGATGATCGGACACGTGCCGTCAGCTCCGCGGAGCTCGAAGGCTCCGTAGAACAATCCGCGCACGGATAGATCCCGCAAACCGACCAGATACGCCAGCGCGGCAAGATACAACACCGGTTGGTGCCGCAGCCCGAAGGTGAGGTCCACTGCAACTGCAGGTTGCGTTTCTACAGGCACGGCGTCGAGAATCGCCACTAGGATTTTGGTGATGTCGTCGGGTGTGCTGGCCTCTGGGACCGTCTGTGGTCGTACGTCCCGTACCCCAAGGTGACGGCATTCCGCGGCGAGATTCTCGAAACTCCGGTCTAAGGCCGTCTTCGTGCCGAGAACGCTAACGCAGATATGTGCCAACTCGTCGCGATCGAAAGCGAGCGCCAACGTGGCCACCGGCGCGAAGCAGGTTTCCCAAAATTTGCCGTTGTAGGCGTAACGCGCCGCCTGGTAGTTTTGCGTTCCAAGCGCCGTAAGAAGGATCGTGTTCTCCTGGTTCACAGTTGGGTCGCTCAGCCGTTTTTGGGGACGCTCGGATCCGCGAGTTCACGCCTGGGCGAATCGCAGCCGAAATCGAGCTCGTAGCGGCCGAAACCAAAGGTGGTTGCTTTGCCGACCTGGGCTATCGAGCCGAAGTGGAGCAGAGGCACGAGCTCATGCAGGGTGGGGCCACTGAGCCGGACGGTGCCGACGAGGCCTGGCCAGAGCATCCACCGCCGCTGTCGGCCGGAGTAACGACCGACGCGCACGACGCGAACGTTCGCAACCGACTGCAGCACCTTTGCGGCTGACGACCACGCTTCCAATGGTTGCGAGCCAGTACGGTCTAGGTGCGCAAGGAGAGCCGCCCGGCGGGCGATCGCGTCGATCAGCAGAGGGGCGTCCACCAACGACGCGATTTGCCCTTGGTGCTTTAGCCGCAAGGGCGTGACGAAGCGCAGGGTCACAGAATCGGGTGCCCTTCCGGTTGGCAGTTGCGCACTTGGCAAGGGCGTCAACTGCTCAAGTTCCAGAGTGACACGCGAATCGCGAGCACCAAGACCTTTGCGACCCACACGCCGCAAGGCACGGCGCAAATGGTCCCAGTAGTCCCAAACTTTGCCAAGCGCCACGAGGCGGAAGCGAATGCGGTTCCCTCGATGGACGACGATGGGCTGCTCGGTTGTCGGTACCAATGGTGGCTCGGGAGCGATCGCAAGCGGACGCGGGGGCTCCGTTGTTACACCGAGCTCACGAAGCGAGTCTAACTCTTTGGTTGGCGGCTCGAACAAAACAGGGTACGCACAGCTTGGTTCCGCCGGACAACCAGCACAATTGGGGCGCGCCTTGGCAATACAAACCTGGTCATAAACGGCTCGGGCAAGCGCGCCGTGCAGAGCCGTCGTCGGCAGCGGTGGCAGTTCGCCTGCACGCGTTACTTCGTACTGGATTTGCCACACATGCAGTCGGGGCAGGGCAGCCATATCAAACACAAGAGTGCTCGACCGATTTCAGGAACGCGGTCAGTGCTCGGTCCCAGTCGTTCGGAGGTTGTTGTGCGTAATTGCCATCGTACTTGAGCTTTGGTGGCTGCTCTCTTGGAACCAGCGGCCCGGCGGCACGCCACAGCAAAGGATGATACTTGCCATTGATTTGAATCACTCGGATCTGCAGCAAAGATGCGGCGCGTTTCCATTTTTCTGGTAAGGCGCGCCCTGCAGGGTGATTGCCGAAACGGATTGGGAGCCCGAAGGCGGCTAGAATTTCCGGCCTGTGGATGTCTTTCTCGACCCGGAAATTTTGAAGTTCTTTCCCCACGTTGTCGAGGGCCTGCTCCCAAGTAGGAAAGCCATTCTTCCATAGCCGCACCGCCAGATCCTTCCCGAGATGCTGGTGTTGAGCATCCATGGGTGGCTCGAACCACTCGCGAATTTTTTTCCAGCCTTGCTGAAACCGCGCTTTCCACTCTTGTGGGCTCGCTGCACCGTGGGCAGGAGGCAGGTGCGCACACTCGGGCCAGCCGCTCCATTGGGTGAGGGCGAGGGTGCCGTAGCCACGCCGCGAACGGCTTCCCAGCCCGCCAAGATGGCCGAACAACCACAAGGAGGCAGCCCAAGCGTGGCGCACGCGCTCTTGGTTCTGCCGCTCTCGCGGTTGCCATTGCCAAGCTAGCCGCACTGGAACCGTGCCCTGCTCGGGAAGAATTGCCCTCCGATCATTGTTGCTAAGGTAGAACGTGTACCCCAGATAAGCGGCACCTGATTCCTCAGCTCGTCGCGGGTTTAATCGCACTTCTAAGGACTCCGTGTCTTGGACCCACCGACGGACTTGCAGGGCGACAGGCGAAGAATGACCGGTGCCAGTGGTCGCGCCGAACACAAACGGTTCCCACTTCGCGAAGTCTCCATCGATCGCGCGGTACCACCACCGGAGCGCTCCTCGCAAGCTGAACGGCCGGATTTCCGACGCCCCGTTTTGATCCGCGCCCGCGCAAAACACAGGCGTTACGATTTGCAGTTTTGCGTCCAACACTGGCTGGTCGCTCATGATGTGCCTCTTAGTGGCGGTAAACTCCAATCACGCGGTCGCCTTCCACTTCGAGCCGGAAGGGTGTTCGCTCGCGCCTCCAATGGTTCAAGCCCCCGGGATTGATCCCGAACTTTTTTCGGCAAAACCGAATGGAGACCTCGTAGCTCGATCCGTCCGGGGCTTTGAACACGAGGCGATCCGCTTTCGAATCGAAGCTGTCGATTACAGCGCCTTCGATCGTTCTTTTCGTTGCCGGGCCCAACACTGGACCTGTTGTTGCAGCCTCCGCTCGCGCTTGTCCACGCGCGGTCGAGGAAGCCGGCTCATCAGTCGGCTCGATCTCGAACAGGCCGTACCCCGAGGACGTTTTTGCCCCTAGGCCCATGTCCGCTAGACCTTGGAGCAGGTACTTCTCGGCGTCGCGAAGCGCACTTTTGGCATCCTCGTTCCCAAGATTTCCTCGCGCCACCAAGGCGATTTCGAAACGGGCTCCAGGCTTAATGCGTAAAAAGGGGAGCGGAATCGGGTCCTCGCAGTCGTGCGGGATTGGCGATTTCCCTTGGTAGTAGTCGGGGTGGTGCGGGCTCATGACCTCTTGTTCCAGGCACCCGGCCTCTAAAGGGATCCCGTCGAGAAAGTCCACCTTTCCAGCCCAGCCCTTGTCGCCGCCTTCCCCAAAAAGCTCTTTGATTGGTGTCTCAGGGTCGGGCTGTTCCTTCGGCTCGTCCTTCCTTTTTGCGGTCAACCCCGCCAGTTCGTGCGTCGATTCGCTAGCCAACTCCACCTGTGGTACCCCGAGGATGCTCCGACGCATCGCAGCGCGGGCCAGGCCCTTGAGGCCGCTGCCCGGCAGGTAAGGCACTCCGTATGTGTGGTGCAAGCAAAACCCGAGTTCGAGGGGCGTGGGCGCTGCGAGCCAAAGCACACAAGGAGTTTTCGCTTTTACGACAAGGCTTTTCGCTCGTTCCCCGAAGGCTTGAAGCCACATCGTCCTTCTTGCGTGCCACGCATCCAATACATTGCTGAGTTTCGCGACCGTTACGCACGCCGCCCGGAAGGCTGCTCCTCTATCTGGCTTGAATCCCTCGCCCTCGCATTTCCCCTCGACAAACTTGGATATTTGTAATCCAGGGTGAACGACCGCCGCGTCCCTCACAAGCTTTTCGGTGCTTTTGGGCAGTACGTAGATCCTGCGATTCTCCCCGCCCCCGTTTCCATGGCCGCCTCCTCCGCCTCCGGGGCGTCCACCTCGGCCGCCGCCTCCTCTGCCAGTCCTCGGCGGTCCCCCTCCTGGTCCCGGTCGATTTCCAATTCGCGTAGTCGGCTCAGCCATGATCGAGGCCCCCTCTCACCTCAGTCGGCCCCTTGCTGCTTTTGGTCACCAGCTTCAAGTTCCACCTCGGCAAAGCGCTTGAGCCACTGCGCTGCGCTGAGGGCATCGCGGGTTTTGCGACGCACGTTCTCAGCACTTTTTACGAGTTCCTTCACGGCATCGGCAGTGTTGCCCTGATTCCCCTTTAAAAGATCCAAGTGCCGTGCAAGCTCTGTCGCCAGTCTTTTCTGTTTGCCGTCGTAGAACAGCAGAGTTTGCGCCAAGCCGGAGCTTTGGATGTGCGACGGCAACTTGCGAATGTGGCTGAGCAACTCTTTTTTATTGGCGTCTTTCGTTTCTTTCAAAGTGCGAATCGTCTTCAGCGCCCATTCGGCGCGTTCTTGCTCGATGTGCTTAGCCTTTTCCGCCATCTTGCTCCTCCTTCCCTAAAGCGCGGCTTCTATGGCCAGAGCCGGAGTCGTAAGAATCCGCGGCCCACGGTTTCTTTTCCTCCGAACTGCGCCACTGGGTTCGTGTTCACGAGGTCTTGAACCCACATCCACCCCTCCGCGTCTTGGCCCTTTTTCTTCTTCAGGCGCGTTTTTTCGAGCCCGAGTACACTGTAAAGCAAGGAATCCGCCGGCAGATACTCCTCCGTCCACAGCGCGCCCTCCTGAACCGTTTTTTCCTCGGTGAGGCGCACGCGGGTCACGATCTCGGTTCCGTGGAGTGCTAGGTCCCCAAACACGTCGTCCGGAGCGATGACGAGGTTCTTCGGTAACAAGTCGTTCCAGTATTTCATCTCCTCTCCCGCGGGCAACACTTCCTGCAAAAGCTTGCAGAGCTTGTCCAAAGGTTTTTTCTCCACGGGCAACTCGATCTCTTCGATGAGTGCAGCGGCAAGGGGGAAGTTCGTATGGACCAAGCCCTTGTCCCCGCTGAGTTTCAGGCCCTCGTTGATCGCGGCGTGAATGTCACTGCGCCTGTCGGGATTGCAGTCGCTCGCGTCGCGCAGAAACCGGCTGAGCACGTACGGACTCGTCACCCAAGCAAACGCGGCCGCACCCACGCTGCGCACGGGCAACAGCAGGAGACGCGCGTCGCCGGCGACGAGGGACCCGGCCTCCAACGGCTCGCCGCCAGCGCCCTCAGGCGGCGGACTGCCAAACAGAGCCGTCGTGATTCCATCCTTCTCGTTGCCGTTCAGTCGCTCCGACAAATCTCGCAGCACTCCTTTCACGCCGGAGCCATGGATCGTGGGGAATCGCGTGTGTCGCTCTCGTTGGATGGGCAGATCCACCGCCCCTAACTCTGCCCCTGTGCCCGCGTGCACTGGAGTCTCCGCCAGCATCACGAGCAAGCGAGTGTCGAACATGCGTTGCGTTGTTTGTGTTGCCATAAGTCCTCCTCTTCGAATCCCCTATTCCCAAAGACCGACCAGGCAGAAGCCGAAGCCAGCCGCTTTTTCCTCTTCGCGCTTGGCCAAGTTCCGGCAATGGAGCTCTCGGAGATCGCTTTCCGATTCGACGTAGAGCACCGTGCCAGGTGGGTAATAGGTGCGCAGTGTGCGGGGGCCTCGTTGGTGTTCGGTGCCGTTGCGCTTCTCGGCAACGAGGTGCCAGCCCCCGATTTTCACTGGTCTGCCCGCGGCAACGGCGTGCACCCGCACCGCGGGTTTACGGTTCTCCAGGGCGTCGATGTCGTCGGGATGGATCGGCCCAACGCACAGCAGCCGCGCGCGATGGAGCTCGGTCGATGCTGGGCAAGACGGAACCTCGGCTGCCTGCGGCTGCCGCACGCGCACCAAGTGGCCATCGGCCCCGAACCGCACGGCATGCCCGTCGATTTGGTGCCACGGGATATCCTGCCCTTTGTCGACAATGGGCAGCGCCAGCACGCGATCTTTTCTGAGTTGCACGGCGGTGCGGACGTAGAACCTCCCTTCCGCCACCGTGTTGCGTTCCGGGTCGATTTGAATCCCAATCCTCGGTTCGGTTTCGAAGTCGCTCTCTCCAGTGGCAGGATCCGGTACCATCATGGTGGGTGCGCCTTGCAGCCACTGGCCGAGGACTCCTCCGTCCAACGCTCGGATCCCGAGTGACTTTGCCGCGTGTTCTTCCAACCGGGGAGGAGGGATGAGAACGTGCGTTCTCCCCTCACGCATCGAACACGCGGTGCCTGTCGGCGGCTCGATCGCCTCGAGACGTTCGATGCGCCTTTGTCCGGAAACATCTTGGACTGCAATTAAGTCTGCCGGAACGGGCCAGCGAAGACTGAGGCGAGGTCCGTTTGGTCCTGTAGTTTGGACCGCAGGCAAGACAGGGCCAATTTGAAACTTGGCTGCGCCGTGGGGCTCCCCAAGCACTCGTTTCACCAGTTCGAATTTCGGGTGGGTCGACTCGAGTCGTCCGTATTCCACTGCCGGCAAGCCGAGAAGCTCGCTCAAGGCGCCGCGCAGCGCTCCGAGCACGGTCCACGGCGGTGGAGGCCACACGAAATCGGCATGCACGACCCCGCCGATATCGAACGGCCGTGCAGAGCGAATGGAAAACACATCCAGTGGTTCGAGTTGCAGTACCTCCATGACTCACCCTCGTTCTCCAGCACGGGCCAAAAAAGCTGCCACGGTTAGCGCTTCGCTCCAGGCGAATAGTGCATGCGCGTCGTCTTGCCGGTGCGAATGCCGCACACCTTCGCCGACTTCCATGACGATTCGCTCGAGGTCGGGCGCCATTTGCTCGTCGACATTCAGTTCGCGGCGGCCGATCACACGCTTGGCCAGGGCCTGTCCGATGTTCCACAATTCTGGGGAGCTCCGGCGAGTCGAGAGCCTCCCGGCAACCGGCTCGATATGCAACCCGGCAATCTCCTGTCGAAAGGCGGTTGCGAGACGCGGCGAGACAGCACGCTTGTTTGTTGCGAAACAATGGGTGAGTTCCACGAGGGACAACACCGGGACTGAATCTGAAGGCGCGCCGGAACCGTTCTCGACCCAAAAAGGCAACACCGTCTTGCTCACCGAACCGGAGCGCCGCTGAACCACGATGCCGAGGGCGTTCCGGCCGCTTTCTTTTGCTTCCTCTAGGGCTCGTCGCGCTTCGCGCAGCGCCGAGCCGAGCGGCCAGCGATAATGAAAGACGCAGATGCCGACTGACGCGGTCGCACGTGTGCCGAATGCGAGTCCTAGGCGGTGCGCTTGCCCCCACCACTCCGGCGGTTCAGGCAGACCGCCGTGACGAAGGCGTGCAGCCGTCCACGGACGCGGATGCTGCAAGCGCCCAAGGAGTTCCTCCCGAAGAGTGGAGGCTGCCTCGCGGCCATCGCGTAGCACCGAGCTGCCGAACCCGTTTGGCCAACCGGAAAAACGCAAGCGCAGACGCAAAGCTAATTCCAACGCCACTGGTATCGGCGCCACGAACAAAGCGTCGTCACCGCCGGCGTATACAAGGTGGCCAGGTGAACCCTCCCCCTCCACCGTCATCGGCACCGCGAAGCGTGCGAAGGTGGCGGCGGCGGCGCTGATCGAGGCGTGGAAGCCGGGTGTGAGAAATCGCTTTCCCTCGAGTTTCCCGGCCTCCCCAGATTGGTGGGCAAGTATCTCTTGCAGGGCTCGCGTATGCAACGTTTCCGACACCGAAGGAAAGCGGCTGTGCGTCCCCGAGAGCCACTTGCCCATCTCGTCGCCATCGAAGTCTACCACCGCTAGATAGGGCCGCGGCGGGTCGATGCCGGCCTCTTTCGCAACCTTGCGCAGCGCACGAGCCGCGCGAATAGTGTTTTCAGCCCGTTCGCTCTCGGCTTCCTCGCGGGGAAATTCGAGAAGCCACTGCCCGTCGATGTGCGCGAACTTTCTGAGTTGCTCGTTACCAGAACTGTAGGCTGCGAGGTCGACTGCTTGCGGGCAGAAGATTTTCTGGTCGGACTCCTCGATGGCTCCGTGTCCAACATCCGCGCTCACTGCATCTACGAAGCTTTTCACCGCTTCAAGGAGCTTTTTGTTGCCATCGCTGCAAGCCCGAATCACCTCGAGCTTGAACTGCGCAGCGGCGATTTCTCCTGTGGAGGGGTGGCGTTGCCCCATGGAGTCTCCGCCGTCGAGAGCAGGCGGCTCGTACGTGCGTTTCCAGGTGCAAGGCCCGCACAGTTGCTCGTTCTCCGATAGTACGTCTTTGTCAGCTCGCTTGGAAAACCCTTCTGTGCGCTGGACCCAAAAATCCTGCCCACCGAGCACCTGGCGTTCGCCGCAACAACTGCACTTGAGACCGCCTTCATCGCAGTGGGCCTGGATCCGCTCGCGCTTGGTGGCGTCCACCAACAAGGTCGCTTGGTCGTTCAGGTCCGCGTAGAGAAGTCCCGCGTTGGGCTCGTAGCCGCCTCCAGTCGCTTGCGTGAGTTGGCTTGCCGTTTCGAGCATGTTGGAAACTAAGGGCTGGTGCTTGTGCCAGGTTCCCGCAGGCGAGTCCTTCCATTCCCACGGGCTTTCGTCCAGTGGCCAGGGAACCACGCTCCAGAAAACTTGCAGAAGAGCGCCTGCTTGGTCCTCTGCCCGTCTGACGTAATCAGCACCCGAGCCGGCTTTGGCGGCTGCCTGCCTTACTTGGTCGACCCACGCCTGCCGAAGGCGCGATGCGATCTCTTCGGCGCATTGCTTAGCTTCGTCAAGCGGCACCACCGCAGTGAACAAGTTGGGCAACGATGGGGTCCGCAGTGCCCGAGCCAAGTGACGCTCGGTCTCTTTTACGACTTCCCACAGCGCCCGGTGGCCCGCCTGTTTTTCTTCGTTGGCACGGCACGGGCGGCCTTGAAGTTGCTCGAGCAACCAACGGTCGAAACGAGGCTCGTACCGCAAGCTAGGGAACAGCACGTGGTCGGGCCCGAAACGTTCCACCACTGGTTGCATCGCCGTCCAGGCGGTTTCCGCGAGAATGCTGGAGGAAGCCCACAGGTCGCGCAGTTTGCGCGAGGCCTGGATGAATTCCTGCACCGGAGCGAATTGCACCCGAAGCAAGGCCGCCTGTTGCCCCGTTTGGAGGATGGATGCCAACGCAGAGACGAGCGAGTCGTGGATGAGCACCGGATGATCCGGCATTCGCGAATCGGCCGGCAGTAAAGGCCAGAGCAAACCTAACCGAGAAGGGTCCTCACCACGCTTCCCCTCGAGCTCGGAGAGGAGTTCGGGCAAAAAGCGCCACAGCAAGAGGAAGCGTAAGCGGTGGTCCTCGATCTCATCGAGAACCGCAGGAACCTTCTGCGCTAGATCCGCGACTTTGTTCAAGCACTCTTCCGGGAAAAACAGCTCCAGGGCGCGGCCGGTTGCCGTTCCAGGCACGAAGATCGGTTTCCCTTCCAGAGGGTGGATGAGCTGCAACTCCTTTGCAGGATTTACACTAAGGTCCCTCAGCCAATTGTGCCGGTCGGCCCCGGCGGCGAGGTGGTCGGCTTTTTTGATGAGTTCCCGCGTCGTGTCGTCGGCCTCGTTCCCGGTCAACTCGACCGCGATGGAAGCGCCTTGCCTCCCGTGGCCCCGTCCAAGCGCTAACGGCTTGTGGGGCGGATCGTGCAAAAATGCGTGAATTTTCAGCGACCATCGATCCATTGGCGACACCGTGGAACTCCCTCCGTGAATCCTTTGCGTTCTTCGTATCGTGCAGGGCGACGCCTTATCCTGCTGTCTGTTGAACTTGCAATCCTTCTCCTCGCTAGGCAACATTGCCGCCAACGGTTGGCGGGAGCCCCCGGACGTGGAGCAGCTCCGGTGGAGCTCCGATACCGTACAGGCGATGGCGCCGCTCTCCCCGAATTTGCACCTCGTAGGGAGCGCTGGCCGCTCCGAGCTTGCGTTTCAGTGTCTTGTTGAGTTTCGAAATTTCCGGCCGGAAATTTCGTTCGCTCCAATTGGGCCCGACTGCAACGCTTTCGACGGAGGACATAAGTTCTCTCAGTCGTTCCCGGAGCGATGTCGAAATCTCGCTTGCCGACACAAAGCAGCGCTCGCATCCCGGACACGACATGCCGGCTAGGTGCATCCTTCGCCGCTCGGCGAGCAGCGCGTAAATCCCTACCCGTAGGGGCGAGATTTCGATTTCTTCGCCACCGCACACCAGGCGATGTCGCTCGACGTCTACCTGGATTTCGGGCCGCACGTACTGATGCAGCCGTTCTTGGAGTCGTTCGACGAGTTCAGCAAACGAGCTTGCCTTCAAGTCTCCCTGCTGAGAAAGCAACCGGAGCCGAGGAAAGGGCAATGGGGCGAGGTCGATGTGAATCCCGTTCCGGGAGACCGAACGCACCTCTCCGCTCGGGGTTTTGATGCGCACGAGTTTGCCACTGCGTGGTGGAAAGAAAAAATCGGTTCCCTCGATATCTGGCGGACGCACGAGGACGTGCGACAACTCGTCGTCCACCCGCCCGTACAACATCATCGCGGTGGCGAGTAGGTAGCCCATGGTCTTCCGTCCGCCGGCAATGGAGGCGTGTAGTGGAGGGGCCCCTGGTCGGGTGTGGGTGCGAACGAAGTCCATGATAAAGTTCCCCGCCGCGACACTGTCTTCGGTACTGCGGACATCCTCTAGCGCCTCCCCGTGCGGACCGTGGATGACTTTGACGTTGTCCAAGCTGAAGTTGAATTTCCGCGCAGCCGGCCAAGTTCGGCGCAAAGCTGCCCACTGCCCAGCCCTTCCGAAGAGTGCTCGTTCGATGTGGTCGCGCCCTGCAGTGGTCGTGAGTACGAACACCTGGGTTTTTAGCGCCGGGCTAGTTTTTCGATTGCACAACGCCCAAACGGTTTCTGTGATGATTTGCGGCGTCGCCCCGGCCACAAACAACAGCGTTCGCTCCCACCCCACGACGGTGTTCCCCTTGTGCGTGGCCTCACTACGGCGAGTGGCGGTGCGTTGTCAAGAGCTTCCCGGATTGGGCGGGCACTCGACGGCGCGCTTTTCCGAACCGTGTGTTCCGCTGGGGGCGCGAAGTTCTCGGTGTTTGCAGACGCAGGGGCGGTGCAGGCCCGCGAGGTTAGATCACCCGGAACTCTTCGTACTCGGCAATTTCGCCTCGGCCGACACTTTCGATCCGTGGCTTGCACGCCGCGCAGAGGAAGTAGTAGCGCACCCGATCGGTCTTCGGGTCGATCAGCCGTTCCACCTGCCGTTGCAAGCGGCGCAGGTGGTTTTCCGGCAGGTGGGCGGCTTCGAAGACCGACTTTTGTACCCGAATGGCGTACTTTTTGAGTGCTTTGACCACGCGGTAGCGAGTGCGGTCGTCGGAAATGTCGAATGCAATGACCGTGAACACGAGTTGCCCCCAAAGAGCGTAACGTTATCGGACCACGAAGGGTTCGTACCGTTGCTCGATACCGAGCATGCAACGCGCGAAGTGGCGCACCTGCTCCTCGATAATCTGGCGGTATTTGAGTCGCTCGTTGCGAGGTGGGTAAAAGATCACATTGCGAAGGCGACGCTCGAACAGTTCGATGAAGTACTTCATCGCGTCGCGCTTGAAGCGAATGGGCTCGCCGTCCGTGCCAGGCTCGAAGTCGTCGGTGCTGAACACGCGCTGGTTGATGCAAGCGACGACCATGGGATCGACGATCATCGCCCGGTACTCCTCCATCAGGTCGCACACCAACGAAGGCCGCCCGTACGCGATTTCGTGGAGCGAGCCGACGTACGGGTCGAGACCGACTATTTGCACCGCAGTCTCCACGACGTTGGCAAGGAGGGTGTAGCCCAGAGACAGGAGGACGTTGACAGGATCCAGTGGCGGGCGGCGATTGCGCCCGGAAAAACTGAAATCCGGGTTCTTCAGCAACTGGTCGAAGACTTCGAAGTACAGCGCCGAGGCACGCCCTTCGAATCCGCGCACTTCATCGAGGCTTTCCGCCTCGGCAAGTTGGTCTTGCACAGCACCTAAGCGGTAGGCAGTTTCCGTGAGCTTTGCACCGTCGCTGTGACGTCGGCCCGCTTTGAACAAAAACGCCCGCATGTTGGCGATCTTCCCGTGCACGATTCGCTGAGCAAATTGCAGGGCTCGCGCGCGGTCGCGCAGGGCATCGTACTGGGCCAAGCGCAGGTTTACGTTTTTGGAATACTGGTGCATCAGCCGGCCCCGGAACTTGCCGTGCAGCGAGAGGAACACCGTGTCGATGCGCTCGTTGACCAGGAAGTCCAGAACGGCAGGCGTGACCACGATGTTCCCCATGAGAACGAGTTGGTCCAGGTCGTGAACCAACAACTCGGTGCGCTTTACGTTCCCAAGCCAGACTTCGAGCACCGGACCATTCCTGCGTACGGTTGCCCCTGGTTCCGTGATGTACGCTGTTTTCACCGTGGCACCCCCTTTCGAAGAAAGAATCGTAGCCCCGTATTGCCGGACAATTACTTCCAGGGCGGATCCTCGTTGTCGTCGGTCGGCTTTTCTTCGGTCGAGGATTGCCCCTGCTGCGGAAGTAGACTTTGCAGAATCCTTTCCATTCGTTCCAACCGGGAAATGATGGCTGCCAGGTCGGCTTTCGGATCGGGCACGGTTCGGTCCACCCATTCTTCGGTTTCGAATGGAGCGATCGGCTCGCGGCGCGAAAATCGTGGCGGACTGGAAAACGCGAACAAAGCCGGCGTGGCATACCCAGCTTCGGGAACTTCCGGGCACTGGCAGCGAGCCGCCAGATCCGGAAAATACTCGCGCAGCCGCTTGCAGCCGATGGGTGATTGGAAGCCGCGGCGGATTCGATCGAGCTCTTTGCGGCTCGTGCTGGTGCGGGCCAGGATTTGTTCGATCACGGGATTTTCGCGGCCCACCAGCCCGATGCTGTACAAGAGGCAGCGTAAACTCGTCGCCGAAAGCGGTTCTCCTTCCCACGCCCGTCGGGCAAGCTCGTGCAGCACATGACATCCTTCCAGGATGCGATCGACGGCTTCCTTGACAGGCTTGCCGCTCTCGATCGTGGCTAAGGCCTCCGCGAGCGCCCGCGGAGAACCAAGAGTGGGACGGGAAGGCGCGTTGGTTTCCTCGGGTGGCACCGTCGGACCCGGTTCGATCGGGCGGAGAGGTACAACGCGTTGTTGCAAGAGCTGTTCGAATACGACGGGATCTACGGTGCGCAGGCGCGCGAAAGCCTCGCGAGCTTCGACTGGCTGCAGCCGGTCGTCGAGAAAGCGTGAGGGCCGAAGCGTGGCTTGGTGAATGCCCAGGGGCAGCTTGACCAGGTTCCCGAGCCCTTTGCCCGTCAGTTGATCTTGCTTTGGGAAGATCTCTACGACCACGCTCGCTGGTTGGGTACCGCTACGCCACAAAAGTTCGCGCAAGAATGCACGTGCACGACGAGCCGGTACTCGCGGAGCGAAAAACAACCATACGTGCAACCCCGAGCCGCCTGTGTCTTCGAGGAACGCGGGGACGTCGAGGCTTGCGGCAGTACGGGCGATGCGCGCGGCATACTCCGCTAGGGCGGGCAGTGCGAGCCCCCCGCTTTCCGTGGAGTTTTCCAGGCGCATCTGCTCCGAGGCAGCAGCGGTCGGATCGAGATCGATGACGGCAAAGCTGACGTGGTGATCCGGGTACAGCAGGTACTGGCCGATGGTGATGCGGCCTTCGAGGTGCTGCACGATGACACGATCGTCTAAGGGTTCGCGCACTGGAACATAGCCGGTACGCTCGTTGCGCGCGTCGTACCATTGGCGCGCGTACACATCGCCGCGCCCAGCGAACCAACGACGGAATTGTTCGACAAGTTCCGCGGGGAATTGTGCTCCTGCGGTCGCGACCTCGCGGGGCGCTGCATCGAACGCCAGAAAGTCATCGGTTACGTCGGGCGCGCTAGGGTCGTCTCCTTGGGGTGCAGGTTCGTAGGCTCCTGAAGGGGCTGCTCCGCAAAGCTGACGGCCTTGTTCCAGTTCGCCGGCCTCGATGAGAAGCAGACCCCACTCTCGCTCGTGTCCCGCAACAAAACCGCCTGCGCGGGCGTGTTGGTACAATTCGACGACACGGCGGTAGTCCAGTTCCTCGGCAGCGCGGCGCGCAAGCGCCAAGTAGCTAGGATCCGCTGACGGCGAAAGCTTCTGATCCCCCATCTGCCCGCCCTCGTCGTGCGTTTTTGTTCACTTTTTCGGTGCGGTGTTTATCCGGCCAGCCGCTGCAACTCCGCTTGGGCACGCTCCGCAAAGGTGGGCAGCAAGGCCATCCGTCCATAGGCCTTCCGAGCCCCCTCCAAGTCGCCTTGCTCTTCGCAAAGCTTCGCCAATGCCTCGAGCGCTTCGGGATATTCAGTGACATAGCGTCGGCGTCGGAACTCGGCTGCTTCCTCGTAACAACGGCGTGCTTGGCCGAACTCGCGGATGCTTGCGTAAATCTGGCCCATTTTGAACAAGGTCAAATGGCGCCCGACGTGATCTTTGATCAACGAACTTTTGTAGAGTTTCAGGGCTTTCCGCTTGTCGCCCTTGGCAAGTTCTGCGTCGGCGAGAAGGCGCCAGATGTACGGCTTGCGATGGTGGACTCGGATGTTCGGTTCGATCCACGCGATGGCGTCTTCCGGTCGATTCGTGGCCAGAGCGATTTCGGCGAGAAGGGCGTACACAAAGTCGTGTTCGCGGTGGCCCTTGGCTTCGAGAGCGAGGCGAAGGGCACGCTCGGCATCTGCATACTGTTCTAAGGCAAACAGAATCTTTCCTGCGAGGAAAAACTTGAACAGCGGTTCTTGATGATTGCGTTCTTTGTCCACGCGGATGCAGCGAAAAATGTAGGCGCGGGCATCGGCGTAACGTTTCAGGCGATACGCCGACCGCGCTGCTCCGTAAAGAGCGAGAACGTACGTTTTAAAGTACCGCCTCTGATCGTTGCGCTCGTTTGCCGGCAGCGACTCGAACAAATGAATCACCTCGCCAAAGAGGCGCAACGCCGGCGCGTCTTTCTGGGTCAGGATGCTCGCATGGTAAACAGCGAGTCGGTACTTGTCCTTGATGGAGCGCGGATTCAACCGCAGCGCTTCGGCAATCCATTTTTCGAAGCCTTTGCGCCAACTCTCCGGATCCTCCAAGCGGGGTTTGCGCACCTTGTGCTGCAAAAGTGCGAGGTAGTGGATGTACGCGAGACCGCTCGCGACCCGATGCGAAGGGGCCGCGTCGAAAATCTCCGCGTACAACGCTCGCGCTGACTCCAGCCGTCCAAGTTGGGTCAGCGCGAAGCCGACCTCGCTGGCAAGCTCCGCTTGCTCGGCGGACACTGGTCGGGTCAGTTGAGCCTCCAGGTTTGCGATTTCCCCCCAATTGCCCTGGCTCTTCCACCGCTTCACCGCCTCCACACCAGGGGTTGGGACCTCATGGTGTGTGCGTTGGTCTGTCATGCTCGCCAACCTACCGGACCCAGGATGCCGATAAAAAGAGGGTCGGCGCTTGTGGCAACGTTGCCGCCAACCATTGGCGCCGACGGGGGAACTCAGCCGGCGGGCGTGATGGTAATGCAACGGGGGGACAGGTGAACGCCGTACGTGGTGTGGGGGCGTTGGCCAGCGCCTCGGAAGCGTAGGTTGTCGGCGTGTTCCAGAGGCAGCCCGAACTCGAGTAAAGCGCTTTTGATTCGGGACATCGCTTGCCGCACATACTCTTGCGGGAAATCCCGATCGGTGGGAGGCACGAGCTCGCTGAGCTGCTCGGGGGTTCGGAAGCAGCACGCGCACGGATAGTCCGTGGCTCGGACGTTATGGTTCGATCGCAGCCGCGCCAGATGGAGCCATAGGTAGAGGTCGCGTTGCCGCAAACGGATCCCGAGTGTGTTTGGCCACAAGGTGCGGCCGGCGATGGAAACAGTCTCGATCCTCCCGTCGAGACTTAAGCGAAACACCAGCTGTGGCTCGGTTTCGCTGTCTACCCGAGTTTGCACGGCGCTTAAAAACGTACTCAGGTCGAGGTTTCCTGAAGGCACGTTGAGTTCCCTCGTGCGTAGAAAAGGCACTTCGGCCAGGTCGATTTGGACTTCGTCACCAGGAAGAGGGAAGAAGAAGTGCGGGTTGTCTGTTTGTTCAGGGCGCACGAGCACGTGAAAGAGCCGGTCCTGTCGCCTTCCGAGCAGTTGAAAAGCCAGGACGAGGGCGTGACTCAAGGTTTTTCGGCCACCAGCGATCGAGCCTAAGATCATCTGGCTACGAGGTTGCAGTGCGCGGACGATACGGAACACTTGCAGCCACGCCGCGTGGTTGTCTTCGGTGGTGCGCAGATCCATCAGCGGTTCCCTGCCTGGGGACTTGCGCAGCACATGAAACCGTATGGTTGGGGTAGGCAACTGGTAGGCTCGCACTAAGCGCGACAAGGCTCCGCGTGACCCCAAGAGTGCATGGCGGCTCAGTTCGATTGCCGGCAGCGTGCCGATAATTTCCACGTGGTGCACGGGCACCCGTTCCGTGGACAACACAGAGAGGCCGTAAAGAGCCTCGGTTACGACGGCCGGAGTTAGACCTACCACCGCAACAAGAACGTTCTCCTGCCCTCCAAGATCGCTCACGCCATAATATTCAGCGCAAAAAGTGTATGTTGTGCAAGCACTTCTTGTTCCCGGAGAACTTGCTTGGGGCAAGAGGAAACGTTGCCAGGACTGGCGAGCGGAGGGCGGGCTGGCTACGCAACTACAATCAATGACGCGAGCGGGATCCCATCGATTGGCGCTCGGGATGCTGATCGGACACTTAAATTCCGCAGAAACCCAGTTCACGCTCGCCCGCGGCCCGAGGTTCCAGCTGGTCCGACGCTCGCGGAGTCATGCTCGAGGCGGGGCCGTAAACTCGATGGTCGGGCCGCCTACCTCGCACTTGCAACCGAGGCCGGCTGTGTGCAACGAATGGCACAAGCCTTGCCGCCCGGCCGGTGCGGGTTCCGTTCGTGCCGGCCGCGAGGTTGCGTTCTTTGACAATTTCACCCAAAGCGAGTGTGCGGACCTGGCAGTCCACGAGACGCGAGGTTCTTTGCGCCACTCTGCACGACCAAAGGCCGCCAGCGCAAAAATGCCGAGAATCTCGGGTTGTCTCGTTCTCCGATGGGCGCACCACGATTCCCGCGGCAGAACGGCAGCTTACGACGGGTTGCCGCGAAAAGGTACAAGTTTCGCGTTGGCAGCGCTGACGACTGGCGCAAAGCGAGCTGGCGGCACTAGAGCGAACCGGGCCGGAGGATGGGTCAGGCCGAAGGCACACGTTCCCCGAGAGGGGTTTGAGACCATAACGTTTAAACCAACCAATAAACCAACCAAACAAGGCCGAAGGCACACGTTCCCCGAGAGGGGTTTGAGACGCAATGCTTGTCGCATAGGAACGTGTCGACGTCTAAGGCCGAAGGCACACGTTCCCCGAGAGGGGTTTGAGACAGGTTGCCGCGACGAATACATCGCGCGTGGTTTTAGGCCGAAGGCACACGTTCCCCGAGAGGGGTTTGAGACAAGTCGTCAGCGGGAAGCCGGCCGAATTCTTGCGCAGGCCGAAGGCACACGTTCCCCGAGAGGGGTTTGAGACTCAGCGCCTTTATCGCGCTTCCTTGCCATTGGCCCTGGCCGAAGGCACACGTTCCCCGAGAGGGGTTTGAGACACGACGGCGGCCGTTGCCAGCCGCCGTCAGCGCCTTCTCGGCCGAAGGCACACGTTCCCCGAGAGGGGTTTGAGACCCACTGGCGTGAGTTAAGCATTTTCCTCACGCCAGTGGGGCCGAAGGCACACGTTCCCCGAGAGGGGTTTGAGACTTTGCGCAGACCTCAACAAGAAATCTCTTGTCATCCTGGCCGAAGGCACACGTTCCCCGAGAGGGGTTTGAGACTGCCGGAAAACTAGAATTTTTACATGTCTGCAGTTTGGGCCGAAGGCACACGTTCCCCGAGAGGGGTTTGAGACGGCGAAACCATTCGCCGAACCGGAAAACTAGAATTTTGGCCGAAGGCACACGTTCCCCGAGAGGGGTTTGAGACTCGGCGTAATACCGGCGGCACCATTCGAGCCCCTGCGGCCGAAGGCACACGTTCCCCGAGAGGGGTTTGAGACAGAACGGCGCGAGGCTCGCGAGGCTCATGGTCATGTCAGGCCGAAGGCACACGTTCCCCGAGAGGGGTTTGAGACTACTTCATTATTACTTTCCCCTAGCGCGCTAGAATGGCCGAAGGCACACGTTCCCCGAGAGGGGTTTGAGACGCCTCGGAGAGGGCCGCATTGAGCGCTTTGAGAATTCGGCCGAAGGCACACGTTCCCCGAGAGGGGTTTGAGACACGGCGAAACCACTCTCCGTGCTTAAAGACTAAAATGGCCGAAGGCACACGTTCCCCGAGAGGGGTTTGAGACTGAAACTTCATATCCTACTCCTAGCGCGCTGGTTTTGGCCGAAGGCACACGTTCCCCGAGAGGGGTTTGAGACGCGCCGTCACTAGGCCTAGGCCGCCAAGGCCTAAATTGGCCGAAGGCACACGTTCCCCGAGAGGGGTTTGAGACTAGTGCGCGCCGTCACTAGGCCTAGGCCGCCAAAGGCGGCCGAAGGCACACGTTCCCCGAGAGGGGTTTGAGACACGGCGCCACCACTCGCCGAACCTAAAAACTAAGGCCGAAGGCACACGTTCCCCGAGAGGGGTTTGAGACAGGCCGCCGCCATTCAACGGCGGCCTCGGCGCCTTCAGGCCGAAGGCACACGTTCCCCGAGAGGGGTTTGAGACGCAAGGTCGGCCGCGTAAGCCGCGGCCGCCTGCAGGCCGAAGGCACACGTTCCCCGAGAGGGGTTTGAGACTTTTTGAACGCCCACCAGGAGAACACGGCCACTAGGTGGGCCGAAGGCACACGTTCCCCGAGAGGGGTTTGAGACACCCAAATCTCGACTATCTTGCCCAACAGAGCAAGGTTGGCCGAAGGCACACGTTCCCCGAGAGGGGTTTGAGACCGCCACTCGGTGGCGTCGACCTCGGCGCCTTTCTTCTTGGCCGAAGGCACACGTTCCCCGAGAGGGGTTTGAGACATAGCGTTAGCTCACCTATCCACCGGTGCTTCACCATGGCCGAAGGCACACGTTCCCCGAGAGGGGTTTGAGACCAACCCGACCACTCGAATCGAGTTGCAATCGCAAGTTTGGCCGAAGGCACACGTTCCCCGAGAGGGGTTTGAGACTAGGCGTTCCTCTTGGCCCCGCAAAGTGTCTTGTTGTGGCCGAAGGCACACGTTCCCCGAGAGGGGTTTGAGACAAGGCCCACCATGAGAGGACGCCAAATAGGCGTTCCTGGCCGAAGGCACACGTTCCCCGAGAGGGGTTTGAGACTCAAAAGCTTTCTCATGCCGATCTCGGCAAGCTCCCGGGCCGAAGGCACACGTTCCCCGAGAGGGGTTTGAGACCGCCTGATTGAACGCTTTGAGGATTCCGCCTTCAAGGCCGAAGGCACACGTTCCCCGAGAGGGGTTTGAGACTAGTGCGCGCCGTCACTAGGCCTAGGCCGCCAATGCGGCCGAAGGCACACGTTCCCCGAGAGGGGTTTGAGACACTATCACCAGTAATTCTAGAAAGGGGGGTTGTGGCCGAAGGCACACGTTCCCCGAGAGGGGTTTGAGACCCGCGGCAAACCTCAATGAGGAACCGCCGGTCATCCTGGCCGAAGGCACACGTTCCCCGAGAGGGGTTTGAGACGGACTTCAAATTCAACACCCAGTCGCCGTGCTGTCCAGGCCGAAGGCACACGTTCCCCGAGAGGGGTTTGAGACACCCACGGCGAAGAGCTCGAATACAGCCCTCATAGGCCGAAGGCACACGTTCCCCGAGAGGGGTTTGAGACATGACCACCATGAGAGGACGCCAAATAGGCGCCGTTCTGGCCGAAGGCACACGTTCCCCGAGAGGGGTTTGAGACTGCGCAGCTGGAGCCCACTGGAGTCGGGCAACCTGGAGGGCCGAAGGCACACGTTCCCCGAGAGGGGTTTGAGACGCGAGCCGCCGAGTCACCACGAGGCCGCCGCCATTCAGGCCGAAGGCACACGTTCCCCGAGAGGGGTTTGAGACCACCAACTCACGGCGGAAGTCGTCACGAGGCATTTTGCGGCCGAAGGCACACGTTCCCCGAGAGGGGTTTGAGACCTCGATAGAGACACCGAGCCGGCTCGCCGACCACGTGCGGCCGAAGGCACACGTTCCCCGAGAGGGGTTTGAGACCGATCGCGCGACACCGCGGCTAGTGCGCGCCGTCACTAGGCCGAAGGCACACGTTCCCCGAGAGGGGTTTGAGACGTCGGGCAACCTGGAGAACCCGACTCGCTGCGTAGCTGGCCGAAGGCACACGTTCCCCGAGAGGGGTTTGAGACCTCTTGCCCATTCAATTGCTGCTAAGACTGCTGACAGGCCGAAGGCACACGTTCCCCGAGAGGGGTTTGAGACGTGACCGTCCTGCTTGCTCGGTGACCGTCCTGCTTGCGGCCGAAGGCACACGTTCCCCGAGAGGGGTTTGAGACTCGCTGCGCAGAGAGCCCGCTGGAGCCCGCTGAAGTGGGCCGAAGGCACACGTTCCCCGAGAGGGGTTTGAGACGTCCTGCTCCACCGTCCTGCTCGGTCACCGAGCAGGCAAGGCCGAAGGCACACGTTCCCCGAGAGGGGTTTGAGACGAGCAATAGAGCCTTTGCCCGCTTTCTAATGTTTCTTCGGCCGAAGGCACACGTTCCCCGAGAGGGGTTTGAGACTGGAGAGCCCGACTCGCTGCGCAGCTGGAGAGTTCGGGCCGAAGGCACACGTTCCCCGAGAGGGGTTTGAGACATCTTGATCGTGTGTGGCGTCAAATTCCTCATTGTTGGCCGAAGGCACACGTTCCCCGAGAGGGGTTTGAGACACCCACGGGTTCGCGAGATACCGCCCACCCGTTTGGCGGCCGAAGGCACACGTTCCCCGAGAGGGGTTTGAGACGGCCGCGGAGTCCAAGGGAGGCCTTCTCCAGCCTCCGGCCGAAGGCACACGTTCCCCGAGAGGGGTTTGAGACGCACCCTCTTATCATCCTCCCTCACCTCAAAGGTGAGGCCGAAGGCACACGTTCCCCGAGAGGGGTTTGAGACGAGTTCAGCAATTTTCTCATGCCGACCTCAATTAGGGCCGAAGGCACACGTTCCCCGAGAGGGGTTTGAGACAGTTGGGCAAACTCCCGTGCGGCCGCGACTAGAAGCGGCCGAAGGCACACGTTCCCCGAGAGGGGTTTGAGACGTAACGTGGTCGCATTTGCAGTGAATGTGGCAGAGGGCCGGGCCGAAGGCACACGTTCCCCGAGAGGGGTTTGAGACGGTCAATGCAGCGGCTTGATACAGCTCGGCGCCACCAGGCCGAAGGCACACGTTCCCCGAGAGGGGTTTGAGACTCAAAGGTGATCTCCGCCTTCCAATTGTGCACTTGCGCGGCCGAAGGCACACGTTCCCCGAGAGGGGTTTGAGACTCGTAGTGCGTCATAATTTTCCCTAGCGCGCTAGAGGCCGAAGGCACACGTTCCCCGAGAGGGGTTTGAGACAAATACCTCAAACTTCGTCATATCCTACTCCTAGCGCGGCCGAAGGCACACGTTCCCCGAGAGGGGTTTGAGACCTCATTCAACGCCCTGAGAATCCCGCCTTCAAACCGTTGGCCGAAGGCACACGTTCCCCGAGAGGGGTTTGAGACTTGCCCAAGCCACGATGTCCCAACTTTTCACCATAACGGCCGAAGGCACACGTTCCCCGAGAGGGGTTTGAGACTGCGTGCCGCTTTCGCCCTCTTCGGTTTCCGATTCTTGGCCGAAGGCACACGTTCCCCGAGAGGGGTTTGAGACTGTTCACCCCTCTTCGCTTTGTTGCTGTAGCGCTTTTGGCCGAAGGCACACGTTCCCCGAGAGGGGTTTGAGACTTCATGGTTTCACCCCTTTCTCGAAAAAATCACAAGCGGCCGAAGGCACACGTTCCCCGAGAGGGGTTTGAGACGTACCTTTAGGCGGTTCGCTCAAGCACGCTTCGATTGGCCGAAGGCACACGTTCCCCGAGAGGGGTTTGAGACGCCACTAGCCGCCGCCGGCGTAACCGTACCCGCACGGGGCCGAAGGCACACGTTCCCCGAGAGGGGTTTGAGAC